>NZ_JBEFTL010000002.1:0-751025 GCF_053484035.1 Mycolicibacterium sp. XJ662
ACGCATAAAACGCCGACGGCGTCTGACTCAGCACGCTGACCCGCTCGGCGACCAGCAGATCATGGAACTCCTGCGGTGAGCGGGCCACCGACTCGGGCACCACGACCACCCGGCCACCGCGCAACAGCGCGCCCCAGATCTCCCACACCGAGAAGTCGAACGCCAATGAATGACTCTGCGCCCACACCAAATCCGCCGATAAGCGCAGCTGCGGCTCAATGGCTTCCAACAACCGCGAGACATTGGCATGCGGCACCGCCACACCTTTCGGTGTGCCGGTGGTGCCCGAGGTGTAGATCAGGTACGCGACGTCACCGGCGTCGACTACCGGCAGCTCAACACCGGCGCCATCGGCCACGCCGCCATCGAGCGCGCCGACATCGACGACCACCAAATCGCGGTCTGCCAACCGCTCAACCAACCCACCAGCGGTCACCACCACCGTCACCCCGGCGTCGGCGAGCACGAAATCCAGCCGCGCATCAGGCACCGCCGGATCCACGGGCACGTAGGCCGCACCGGCCTTGAGCACACCCAGGATCGCCACGATCGCCTCAATCGAGCGCGACAACAACAACCCCACCCGCTGCCCCGGCACCACGCCGCGGCCAATCAGCAACCGCGCCAACTGATCCGAGGCCGCCTCGAGCTCACCGTAGGTCAACGACGCTGCACCACAACGCACCGCCACCGCGGCAGGGTCACGGGCCACCTGCTCGGCGAACAACGCCGGAATCGAGGCACCGCCGACGGTCGAATCCAACGCCGCGCGGTTACCCCACTCATCGAGAAGGGGTTGCTCGACCCAGTCGTGGACTTCTAGCGTCGAAAGCGCTCGCGCGGGGTCGGCGGTCATCGAGTGCAGCACACGTTCGAATCGGTCCGCCAAGTCGCGAGCGTCGCAGTCGGCGAACAGCTCCCCGACACCCGACGTGCTGAGAAACAGCTCTTCATCGTTGCGGATGATGACCAGCCCGAACTGATCCACCAGGCCGGTGTGGGTGACCGTTCCCGACCCGGCGGCACCGGCAAAGTCGGCAAGCCGCGTGGTCGGGATGAAATTGATAACCGCCCGGTTCGACGACTGACCGACGCCGTCGAAACGTCCCTTGTTCTCAATAGCGCGGACCGGGAACCGTTGATGCCGTAGCGCCTCTTGTATCTGTTTGTCCACGTGTGCGCAAAAATCGGCGACCGTTGTTTGCGCGGAGACCTTCAAGACCAGTGGCACGACGCCCGAAATCATGCCGGGCACCATCAGTGCTTCTGGACGCACGCGCCTACTCACCGGAAAATCGAGGACGACTTCAGACCCGCCGATTTCGCCGTGCACAAGAAGCGCGCACGCCGCTGCGATCACCGACGCCCGGCGCACCCCCAGCGCGTGCGATAAATCGCGGGTTTCGGCGACGACCGAGGGATCCAACTGGACGGGTGCCGACGGCTCATATTCGTTGGCTCGATCGGCGATGTTGGGCACCGGACCGTGCGACGCCTCGGCCTCGTGTGGAATGTTGTTTGCCCAATAGGCTTGATCCTCGGCGTAATCGTCGGAGGCTTCGTAATCCAATTCGCAATCAATGAGGCTGCGAAGTGACCCGAAAATCGGAGGTGGAATCGGTTCGCCAACGGCCATTGCAGAATAGACCGAAGCAATTCGATGGCAGACAATGCCCATGCCGATTCCATCGATAACTATGTGGTGGCAACAGACAAAGAAATAGAACTGTTCGGGCCGTGTCTGGAACAGCGCGAATTTGAACAGGGGACCGCTTAGCGGCATCACGACGCGTTGGATCGCTGACGCTGTCCGGTACGCGTCGCGGGCAGGGTCCGATGAGCTGGTGAGGTCGTAGTACGCGAGTTCGGTGTCCGGATAATCCATGACTTGCTGGAAAACCTGGCCGTCTGCCTCGAAAAACGCAGCGCGCAGCGGCCCGGCCTCGCCCACCACATGACGGACTGCCCGCTCCAGCAAATCGCGCTTGATTGGGCCTTCGATTAGCCCAAGCATTCCCAGCTGCCACTTGACACCGGACCGTCCGGTTTCCTGGGCAAGCCAAATATCCAGCTGGCCTCGCGTGAGCGGAAGTGTCCTGTTATCCCTTTCCATCGGACTGCCTCCGCGGCTTAGTTATCAATAGTCCTGCCCTGTGCCAACCTCTCACGCAGACTTTTCGGTCGTATATCGGACCAGTTTTGTTCTATGTACTCCAAGCAGGAGGGGCGGTCCGCCTCGCCATACACCACCCGCCACCCCGCTGGAACATCGGCAAAGGACGGCCACAGGCTGTGTTGCTCTTCGTCGTTGACCAACACCAGAAAGGT
The DNA here is from genome assembly GCF_053484035.1 of Mycolicibacterium sp. XJ662. Taxonomy (NCBI): domain Bacteria; kingdom Bacillati; phylum Actinomycetota; class Actinomycetes; order Mycobacteriales; family Mycobacteriaceae; genus Mycobacterium; species Mycolicibacterium sp. XJ662. The sequence continues at coordinate 2,329 of NZ_JBEFTL010000002.1, forward strand.
GCCCTTGTCGTCGTCGAAAGGATTGATGCTCAACAGTTCTCCAGGTCATCTAGTCGACACAAGTGGAACATGTTCTAAATCTATCCGAGGTCAACGGACTCGGTTCGTGGTTTGAACAAAATCTTGGATGTTAACTACGTCGCATTATAGTAACGAGCTGCGCGAAGCAAAATGGCCGCGCCGCGACCTCCGAATCCGGAAATCGAGTAGGTCCGCGAAGCTCACGTCGAGCGACCGTTGAACAGCAGTTCGCGGCGGTTCGCCGGTTGTCGTTCAGCGGCGTTTTCGGCGTCATTCGACGTTTTGCTACGCCGTCTACCATGACGTTTGCTCACCTGAGCGTTACGTTCAACGGACTCGATGTCACGTCATGGGGTGCCGGTCCCAGCTTGCTCGGTAGGGCCGCAACCGCCTCGGGTTCAAAACGGCGTCCACCCTTCGACATTGGCTCGGCTTCCACGGTGACTGATGCCGCGGAAGCCCCCATAATAACGCGACCGTCAGTCGGCGTGCAGGGGGCCTAGCCCTAGCCGGCCGGCCTCGCGCTTCATCGCCGTGTCGACCGTCGGCGCTTAGCCCGGCGCCGACGTGGCCTGAGCAGTAGGCGAGGTGGAATGGGCCTGCGTTACGAGCCGGTCAACGATCGCCGGCCGTCGCAGATCGTTGTGGCCGCCGCCGCGGTCGACGAGTCCCCGAGATTGTGTATCGTCACGGCGTTCGCACCAATTATGTTGGCACCTCGGTCATTTCGCACCAAGATGCGGACTGCCACCTCACTGAACCGACCCGTTTTTTCATCGGCGGTATTTCTGGCCTCCGGAGCATGTACGTTCGATTACATACTCGTTATGTTGTAATCACCGTGAACCTCCTGATTTGCACCAGTGGATCCGCTCGCAGCGAGGATCGCCGGACGGCAAATCCACGCCGGTTGCAGTTCGAGGTGTTCGGTGGGTCGGCTTTCGAACCGTCTAGTAGCTAGGACCGCAGATGAGCGAAACCACGCAAACTGTCCTACCCCCTGGCCCTCGGCTTCCCATGCTGGCGCAGTCGGCGTTGATGTTGCGTCACGGCTTGGACTACTTCAGCGCATGTCAGCGCCGCTACGGCGATATCTTCACGCTGCGCCAGCCACTGGTGGGCAAGGTGGTCTATGCCGCGGACCCCGCCGCCATCAAAACGGTGTTTGTCGGCGACCCCAGGGTTTTTCATTCCGGCGAAGGACACGAGATTCTGCGCGGGGTGCTCGGCGACAGCTCGTTGTTCGTGATCGACGAGGACGAACACCGCGACCGGCGTCGCCTCATGATGCCTGCGTTCGCGCGCGATGCGGTCGCACGCCAGACCGATGCGATGATCGGGATCGCTGCCGAGAACATCGCGGGATGGCCGGTGGGCAGGACCTTTGCAGCGGCGGACAGAACGACCGAGATCGCGCTCGAGGTGATCCTGCGTACCGTCGTCGGCGCAACGAAGCCGGAGCGGCTGGCCGCACTACGCGAGGTTGTGCCGCGGCTGCTGTATCTGACCCCGTGGGAGACGCTGGCGATTGCCAAGCCGAAGCTGCAGGGTTGGCGACCGTGGCGGGCGTTGCGCCAACGGTTCGCGGAAGTCGACGAGCTGCTTTACGCCGAGATCGCCGACCGCCGCGCCGACCCGGAGCTGGCCGAACGCACCGACTCACTCGCCATACTGGTCCGCGCCGCCGACGAAGACGGACGCAAGATGGACGACCGCGAACTGCGCGACCAGCTTCTGACGCTGATCCTGGCCGGGCACGAAACGACCGCGACGTCGCTGGCTTGGGCACTGGAGCGGCTCACCCGCCATCCCGACGCGTTGGCCAAGGCGGTGCGCGCCGCAGACGCCAGCGCTGCCGGCGATCCGGCCGGCGACGAATACCTCGACGCCGTGGTGAAGGAGACCCTGCGGATCCGCCCGGTGATATTCAGTACCGCCCGGGTGCTGACCGAGCCGACCGAGGTGGGCGGATACCTACTACCGGCGGGCACCACGGTCGACGTGTCGATCGGGTTGGTGCAAGCGAGCGCCGAACTGTATCCCGATCCAGAGCGGTTCGACCCGGACCGGATGCTGGGCGCCTCGCTGAGCCCCACCACATATCTGCCGTTCGGCGGCGGAAATCGCCGCTGCCTGGGAGCCACGTTCGCGATGGTCGAGACGCACGTCGTGCTGCGGGAGATCCTGCGCCGGGTCGACCTGTGCACCACCACCGATCCCGACGAGAAGCAGAAGTTGAAGCACGTCACCTTCGTGCCGCACCGCGGCGCGCGCATCAAGGTCCGCGCGGTCAGGGACAGCGCATCGGGTTCGCAAGGAACATCGGCGTCGGGGTGCCCGGTCACGACCGACGACACCTATTCGAGCAACTCGGGATCGAAGTAGGCGCCCGGTCCAACCTGAACCCGTTGTGCGATAACGTTTGCCCACCCCAACCTTGCGTCAGCGCGGACGCCCTCGAGCAGCGAGCTTTTCCACCAGGTCGGCTGCGGTGGCGACGCTTTCGGCCGGCTTGGTCATCAACGCGGCGACTTCGCGGGCCCTTGTCGCATATTGCGGCTCGAGGATCATGCGCAGATCGGAGACCAACGTTTTCTCGTCGGTCGCCGAAAAGCGTCGAGCAGTACCCACTTTGAGTCGCTTGATCCGAGTCCCCCACAGCGTTTGATCGAGATCCGTCGAGAGGATCAACGTGGGTACCCCGGCGCGCAGACCCGCTGCGGTGGTGCCCGTGCCGCCGTGGTGCACGACTGCGCGGCAGGCCGGAAACGCTGCCGAGTAGTTCATCGCCGTAACCACTTTGACGTGTCCGGCATCGGGGAGCCTGCTGAATTCGGTTCCGGCCGAACACACCAGCGCCCGCTCGCCCAACTGGGCACATGCCGCGCTGATCATCTCGAGCGTCTCGGTGCCGGATTCAACTGGCAAGCTGCCGAAACCGAAGAAGATCGGCGGTGTGCCCGCGGCGATCCACGATGCGACCTCGTGATCGGCGTCGGCGGGCAGGTCCAGCGTCAGTGCGCCGACGAACGGACGCTGGTCAGCCCAATGCGCCCATTCTTCGGCCAGCCCGGCAAAGCACACTTCGTCGTAGGCTTGGATCTCCAGGCAACCGCGTTCGGTCAGCCGCCACGGCGAGGGTCCGGTGGCCTTCGGTAGACCCAATTCAATGCGCTGTACGCCTTCGACCTTCTTCGCCTTACGCCACGCCAACCACTCGCCCGCCTTCATTGCCGAACGACCCAATGGTGCAGGCAGGAATGGTACGAAATGGCCGTTGGCTCGCAGCGGAAAGAAGTGCAGCGTGGCCAACGGGATGTCGTAGAACTCGGCGACGTTGCCTGCGGCGTCTTCGAAGTTGACCCCGGTGAACAGTAGATCGGCGCCGTCGGCCAACGTTGTCAGCGTCGCGATGATGTCCTTCCAGCACTGCAGAAAAGGCTCCACGACTTCGCGCCGACGCCTCGCCAGGTCGCGCACCCTCCAGAAGTTGCGGAAGAAGTGCGTCCAGAACTTTCGGTGCGCATCCAAAACGGCCTGCAGATCGGGTCCGTAAGCGACCGCAGTAGGACCCGCCGCCTCGGCGAAGCCGATCAGGTCGGGCGGGACGGCCATGTGCACGTCGTGCCCGCGGCGTAGCAATTCGCGGCCGACGGCAACCATCGGTTCGATGTCACCGCGGCTTCCATACGTTGCCAGCACGAACTTCATCGCAGCATCTGACCGCTCATTCGGTTCGGCGGGCCTGCTCAGGCCACATTGACGCGGGCGAACGCTTCCAGCGCGTCGGCGGCGGCCGCGACGCTTTCGGCGGGTTGCATCATCTTGGCGCCGATTTCGCGGGCCCGGGCAACGTATTCGGGCGAAAGTATGGTGCGCAGGTCTGCGACCAACGACTTCTCGGTGGTGGCCGAGAACCGCCGAGCGGTGCCCGCATTGAGCTTCTTGACCCGCGCTCCCCACAACGTCTGGTCGAGGTCTGTCGAAAGCACCAACGTCGGTATCCCCGCGCGCAGGCTCGCGGCCGTGGTCCCCGCGCCGCCGTGGTGCACGACGGCGCGGCAGGCCGGAAAGACCGCAGAGTAGTTCATGGTGCCGACCACTTTGACGTTGTCGAATTCGGGCACGTGGCTGAAGTCGCTCGACCCGGCGCACACCAACGCCCGTTCACCCAACTGCGCGCACGCGCCGCTGATCATGGCGAGGGTGTCTGCGGCAGAGTCCACCGGCATGCTGCCGAAGCCGAAACAAATCGGCGGTGCCCCGGCGGCGATCCATGAGGCGACCTCATCGTCGGCGTCGCCAGGAAGCCCCATCGTCAGCGCGCCGACGAAGGGTCGCCGGCCGTCCCATTCCGCCCATTCCTCGGCCAACCCCGGGAAGCACACCGGATCGTAGGCCTGGATTTCCAACGATCCACGTTCGGCGATGCGCCACGGCGAGGGACCCGTAGCCTTCGGCAGACCCAGTTCACGACGCTGACGATCGTCGAGCTTTTTCATCAGGGGCCACCCCAGCCACTCCGACGCCCGCATCACCGATCGGCCCGCCCTGGCGGGCAGCCCCGGGACGAGTTGGCCATTCGCCCGGATCGGAAATACGTGCAGGGTGGCCAGCGGAACGCCGTAATGCTCTGCGACGTTGCCCGCGGCCTCCTCGCCCAGCACGCCGGTGAACAACAGGTCGGCGTCCTTGGCATGCGCCGTCAGCGTCGTGCTGACGTCATCCCAGCACTGGGCCAGCAGCCGCCAGTCCTCACGCAGCAGATCTTTGAGATCCCCGATGCGCCAGAAGTTCCGCCAGAACTTGCGCAAGAACCGTGCCCAGAAGTCCCGGTTCACGTCTTGCCATACCCGCACATCGGGCCCACAGGGCACCGCCACGGGTCCGGCCGCCTCAGCGAAGTCGACCAGGTCGGGTGAGACGGCCATGCACACGTCGTGTCCGCGCCGCACCAACTCACGGCCCACGGCAACGCCGGGCTCGACATCGCCACGCGTCCCGTAGAACGACAACACAAACTTCATCGGGATTTCAACCTTTGCTTCCCGTGCGGTCCGCTCCGATGAGCACGAGAGTCCGCGCTCCAACCTAGCCGCCCGGCAGCATAACCCGATACCAGCGGTATTGACTGGGAATCGAGAGGATTGGCAAACCCCTAGCCACACGGCCAACAGCTTTCGCGCCGCGGATCGGAACTCTGTTGCGCGAGTTCATCTTCCGTACGGTCGGCTGCGCGGGTCTTGCCTAGACGGTCTCGCTGTCGGCCGTCTTCCTGGCCTCCTGCACTCGCGCCACATCCTGCGCGGTGTAACCGATGCACAGCGCCGCCACCGCGAGCAGCACGACCGCCCCGACCAGCCACAGCAGGCCGTAGGTCAGACCCTGGTCCAACGCGTTCAACTGCGCTGCGTTCATGAACTCCGGGGGCCCGCTCGTGCCGCCCAGGGCCAGCGTCCGCAGCGTGACCGCGGCCTGCACGATGACCAGCACCAACGGTCCACCGAGGGTCTGCAGCATCAGCGCCACCGCCGATGCCGGCCCGATCCGGTCGAAGCCGACGCTGGCCACCAGCGACAGCGTCAGCGGGACGTTGATCAGGCCGATGCCGATCCCACCGAGCACGATCGGGACCAGAAGGTTCGGGAAGTACGGGACGTCGCCGCTGAGCGTCGAACCGTACAGCAGCGCGGCCGCCACCAGGCTGGCGCCGGTAGCCACCACGGCTCGCGGCGGGAACCACGAGACCAACCGCGACGCCGCCACCACCCCCACGGTTGTCGCGGCGGCGAACGGGATGAAGGCGATCCCCGCGCGCAGCGGGCTGTAGCCCATGATGGTCTGCACATACAGCGAGACCAGCACGGCCAGCGTCAAACTCACCCCGCCGACCAGGAACATGGCGCCGTAAATGGCCAACCGGTTGCGCTCGGAGAACAGGCTGAACGGCAGGATTGGGTTCTCGGCCGTGCGTTCCACCAACAGGAACACCACGAAAGCCACCAGCGCCACGACGCCCGAACCGATCGTGATGGCCGAATCCCAACCCTGCTCGGGTCCGATCGATACGCCGAAAACCGCAGCGGTGCTGGCCAACGTACCGAGCACGGCGCCCTTGGCGTCGAGCTTCATCCGCTCCGTCTGGGTTTCCCGCAGCGTGGTGATGGCTAGGTAGATCACCAACGCCCCGATCGGCACATTCACCAAGAACGCCAGCCGCCACGACACCTCGGTGAGCGCGGGACCGACCACCAGCCCGACCACCGCACCGACACCGCTCATCGCGCCGAACACCCCCGCTGCCGCGTTGCGGACGGGCCCCTTCGGGAACGTCGTGACGATCAGCGACATCGCCGTCGGCGCGACGATGGCCGCCGCCGCACCGTGCAGGAACCTCGCTGCCACGAGGACCGGTCCATCCCAGGCGAACCCGCACAACGCCGAGGCGAGGGTGAACAAGGCGATCCCGAAGATGAAGATGCGTTTGCGGCCGAAGGTGTCGCCCAGGCGCCCGCCGAGCAGCATCAGGCCGCCGAAGGCGACTACGTAGGCGGTGATCACCCAGCTGCGCCCGGCGTTCGACAAGCCCAACTCGTCCTGGATCTGCGGAAGCGCATAAACCGCGACAGGGCCGTCCATGAACGCCATCAGCAGCACGCCGCCGATCGCGATGACCACACCAACGAACTGGCGAGACCACAGCGAAGTCGAAGGATCCGTAGGTTGCACCGGGGTCCGTTCGACGGGCGCCGGGGTCGCGCTCTCGGCGCTCTTAGTCACCGGCTGACCGTATCAGTCCGCGCAAACGCACAAATTGAGAAACCCTCATTTCCGGTTCGTGACGACCTGCCCGGCGGCCGTCGGCCGCCTCAGGTGCCGGTCGCATCTGCGCGACGCCGCGCTGGCGCGGATCCGGCGTCGACCATCTACGCCAAAGGTCGGTCGCTCCACGGCAGTTCGAGACCGCGACGTTGGTCCTCACGCTGCGCTGGCGATGGTTGAGGCGCGCGCCGTCGCCCGCGCACTTCTGCGCAGACCCGGTCGGATAGAGGCGTGGTGAGGCCAGCCTTCGTTCCGGCGCCCCGCGGCGTGGCTAAGCCCAAGTCCCGCGGCGCCGGTGTGCGAGCGCGACGATCTCGTGGCGCAGCTTCAGTAGCGACGGCCGGATGACCCGGTTGATCCTGTACAAGCGTTGATAGGTCTCGAACGCCGCCCGGAAGCCCTGTTCGCTGGCCCGATACCCGGCGAACACGCGATCCAGGGTCGCCTGGTCGACCGGCTCGTCACGGGCGGCCGCGCGCAGCGTTTCGTCGACCACGGAAAACCAGTCTGTGCCGAACGGCTCTTCCACTGGGCCGGTGCGCGACTGGCGGTGAAGGTCCGGCGTGAGGAAATCGTCGATTGCGCCCTCATCCCGGTTGGTGAACTCGACGCCCAGCGCCACCGAGATCCGCTTCACTTCTTGGCGCCAGTCATCGAGGAGGTTGGCGTAGTCGACGAACACGCGCGGCAGGTCGCGCGTGACCCGCTCGGACAGCAACGAGTATTTCAGCCATACCGGGCTGCCGAGTTCCGTCGGAATGTGGAAGGCCGCCGCACCCGACGGGATGGATTCCTGCGGGCGGCGTACCGCGATGACGACCGCGATGTCGAAACCGGCCTGTCGCGCCGCCTCGAACCACAAGTCGGACAGCAGCGTTACGTGCCCGTCCTTGACGACCACCACCGGCGCGGTCGGCAGCGTGGCGAAAAACTTCCCGATCTCGGCTATGCAGGCGGCCTTCTCTTCGGCGCCGAACGCACCGTCCTCCTGTAAGCGCAACGACGGGTCGAACGCGGTGCTGTTGTGGCGGCGCACGATTTTGTTGTTGAGGTGGATGGACTCCCGCGGTTCCCAGTAGCCGCGCTGGTTGTTCCGGTCCGCGCCGGCCATCTTGGCAGGCAGCGCCGCGCCGCACAGCGAGAGAACCCGGGTCAGCGCGGACGTGCCAGACCGGGGCGCACCCATGACAAACAGCACAACCGGGCGCGCTGGCGCGCCGCTCTTTCCCGCGTGGGTCACGAAGGCAACCTCACGTTCCGTGCCGCGGGCAGCGCAGGAGCGCGGCGCCCCGCCATAAGGTCCTCCAACGTGATTCGGCTCTGGGTCATAAGGGCAGAATAGATGGGGCTCGGCGCTATTGTCGCGATTCTCGATGCCAAGAGGTATCCGGGCCCGTTCGCTGGTCGAAAATTTGGCCCTCCAGCTACCTGTAATCCCCTGCCAGGGCAGATGCTCAACCGAGAGGTGCTCGTGCTCAGTGGGTTTCGATGCGGCGACGACGACAGGCTCTTCGGTCACGCCGAGTCGACAACACTGCCTGCTCGAGTTGTGTTGGCCGAGAGGGACTCTGGTTCAGGCCCAGGTCCCCCGGCGCCGGTTGGCGATCGCGCGGACCTCGTAAATCATCTTCATGACGGACGGCCGAAAGTAGCGGTTTACCTTTTCGATCCGCTGATACCCGTCGAACACCGCCCGGAAATCGCGCTCGTTGACCCGGTACGCGTCGAAAATGCGGTCCAGCGACGACTGGTCCCACGGTTCGTCGCGCGCGGCGGCACGCAACAACTCGTAGGTTGCCGAGATCCAGTCCTCGCCGAACAGGTCCATCACCGGGCCCTGGTGGCGCTCGTGGCGAAGGCCCGGTTTGAGAAACTCCGCGATGGCGCCCTCGTCGCGGGTCTCGAGGTTGATCCCGAGCGCCGATGAAACCCGCTTCATTTCCCGGCGCCAGTCCTCGAGAAGGTTGACATACTCGACGAACACGCGAGGCACGTCGCGGGTATGCGCCTCGGTCAGCAGGTTGACCTTCAACCACAAGGCGCTCGAGAGTTCCGCGGGAACTTCGCTGCGCTGTGCCACCGACGCGACCACCTCCTGCGGATGCCGCACCGCGTTCACGGCCACGATGTCGAATCCAGCCCGGCGCGCGGCCTCGAACCACATACCGGTCAGCAGCGATACCCGCGGATCCTTGATCACCACGAACGGCGCGTCGGGCAACGTGGACAGAAACGTCCGGATCTCTTCGACACAGGCGGCCTCGGCTGCCGCGTCGAGCACACCTTCTTCCTGCGCACGCATCGTCGGATCGAAGCCGCTGCTGCCCATGCGGCGCAGAATCTTTTCGTTGATCACGTTGGCGGCGCGCGGCTCCCAATGGCCGAGCGGATTGTCGGGCATGGCGCCCACGAGAGCCGACGGCAGCGCACCGCCACACAGCGACAGCACCCGAGCCAGCGCCGATGTCCCGGACCGGGCCACGCCCAGCACGAACACCAGAACCGGGCGTGCACCAGCGCCGCCTGCGGCGACCGTCACGGCCGCATCTCCGCCCCGAACGCTGCGCGCAGCACACGAACGCCGTGCTCCATCACAAGGTCCTCCAGGGTAAGCCGGCCTGGCACAGACGAGACGTCAGATCGAAAACAGTGTCCAGGTTGTCAGTTGCTGCGCGACATTGAATCATGAGTTCTTCGCCCATGTGACGTCATGGGGCCTATCGGTCGGTAGTGTTTCGGCCCGTGTGGGGTCCCTTGCTGGCGTTGGCCTTTATGTTCGCGGTCAACCCGGTGCTCCTCGCCGTCATCGTGTTGATGATCTCGCGGCCCCGGCCGGTGCAGAATCTGCTGGCCTACTGGCTGGGCAGCATGATCGTGAACTTTCTCGGCTTGCTGGTCCCGCTGCTGGTGCTGCACTACACCCCGGCGTTGTCCACCTTCTCCAAGGACATGGCCGCGCCGGGGCAGAGCGCTGTCGGCCGGTTCATACAGTTCGGCATGGGTCTCGTCATGCTTTCGGTGGCCGCGTATCTGGTGGTGCGCTCGATACGTGAGCGGGCTCGGGTGCCCGCACCGGCCGGCGACGTTCCCGCGCTGGTGCCCGACCAGGAATCCGACGCCCCGCACGCCGTGACATCGCCGTTCGGCACTGCACAGGACGGGCCGGCAGAGGGTGGCTCGGTTTTCCGGCGGCTGCTACGCCGACTCCAAAACGCGTGGGACAGCGGGGCCCTGTGGGTGGCGTTCGTGTTCGGCCTGGGCGGGCTTCCACCACCGATGTTGGTCTTCATCGTGGTCACGTCCATCGTGTCCTCGGGCGCCTCGGTGGGCGCGCAGTTCATCGCTGTCCTCGTGTTCGTCGTCGCGATGTTCGCGGTGGTCGAGATGACCCTCGTCAGCTATCTGGTCGCGCCTGCGAAAACCCTTGCGCTACTGCGACCACTGCACAACTGGGCGCTGAGGCACCGAAGGCAGGTGCTGATAACGATCTTCGCCGTGGTCGGGCTGATTTCGGTGGTCAACGGCATCCTCGCCTGAGCTCCCCACCACCCACCCCGGATGGCCGCGTCACCGCGCCCGACGGGCGACCGCCACCGTCGGACCGAAACCGCGCCGCGACCGGAACTCGACGGTGATCGCCGGGTCGGCATGATGAGCAATGGCCCGCAGCGCCGACGGGCTGTAGGCGCGAAGCGAGCTGATGAAGCCATCGTGTTGCAACGGTGACAGCCTGGTGAGCGGCAGCACCACCGCCAGCAACATCAGATGCAGCGGCGCGGGCGGGCGGGGCAGGTCGACGATCAACAACTGCTTTGCCGCCCTGGTCCCTTCCGCAAACACTCGCGCCGCGAGTTCAGGCGGCAAGTGGTGCAACGACAGTGCGAACACCGCCAGGTCGTAGTAGCCGTCCGGGGCGTCGATCGCGGTGGCGTCCATTTCGCAGACGGTGGCGCGTGGATGGCTGCCGAGGTCACTTTCGGCGACGCCTGCGACAAACGCCGGGTCGATATCGGTGACCGTCACCTCGGCGGTGGGATGGTCCTCCAGCACCTTGCTCGACAGCCCGCCGAGTCCGGCCCCGAGTTCCAGAATCTTCGGAGCGGGCACGTCGGCGACTTCGCGCAGCACCATGCGGGCACACTTCCCGTGAATACCGATCCACCGTCGCCTCCCGGCGCGGTCGAGTGCGCTCATGACCTTGCGCTTGAGGTGGTCGACGTCGTCGCGGTCGAGGTATTCGAGCCGGTCGGTCTGCAGACGCCGGTCCAGCCACGAGGCATCCGGCCCCCCTCGGGGCATGCTCACAATGTCGCGGGCGCCGCTATCCATGTCGAACATCATGGATCATCGCTTCGGCGCGCGACGGTGGCATGGCCCATAGCTACCTCGCGGCGGTACGGCGGACCACGAGGACGTGACCGTCTCGGAACTTGGCCGGGCTGGTGGCCAGCTGGTAATGACCGTGCAAAACGTCGACGAACGCCCGGAGCAGGCCGGTGAGCGTAAAGCTGTTGTAGATCGTCCAATAATCGCAGTGAACGTCTTCGACGATGTATACGCCGTGCTTCGTCAACGCTATTTCGAAAAGGCTACGGAAGTTTTCCGTCATCGGGTGACACGCTTGACTTCCTACGTCGAGGATGACGTCGAACGGACCGAATTCTTCGGCCACGTCTCGTAGTAAAGAATGGCTCTGTCCGCCACCGATGCGTACCCGAATACCTTCTGAATCCGCGATCTTTACGAACTTGGAGTCGACGTCGACACCGATGATCAGCGAATCGGGGTGCAGATATTCCTGCCACATCTGTAGCGAGTCCCCGTAGAAACTGCCGACCTCCAGCAACCGAATCGGCCTGGTTCGGTCGACCACGGATTCGTAGACCGACAAGTGATCAGGCAGGTTGTGGACTCGCGGAGTCCGGTCGACCACCTCAGCCATCTCCCGGTGGAGTCGGGTGTCCACCGCCGACCATGTGGTCGTCGAAGCGATATCTGCTGCCAGTGATTTCAGCATTCGGTCTCGACCCCGATAGCGATTGCGTCGCGCGACTGGGGAAAATTTCAGTACGACGTTCACGTTCAAACCCTGTCAGCAGGTCGATTTCGGTCACTTCACCATTCCGGACCGGCGTGCACTCGGCGATGCCGATGGTCGCACATCGACGCGATTATCGCCGAGGTATCCGGCGACAGAGACTCGGACGCGGCTCAGCGCACCCGGCGCAGAAACCCGTCAGGCGCGACGGTGATCTGCAGCTTCTGCGGGATCTGCTGGTCGATTTCGAACTCCGAATGCGACTTGAGAAATTCCCACACCGCCGTCTTGGGGTTGTTGCCCTCACCCCACGGCCGGTCGGGGAACATGTCGGGCATGTCGTCGACGACGGTGTCGAACACCACGCAATAGCTCTGCGGTGTCACCAGCGGTGCGTATGCCGAAAGTTCCGCGAGGACGTGGTCGTGGGTGTGGTTGCTGTCGAGGCAGACGAGCGTAGCCCCGCGACCGGCCGCTGCATCGTGCACTTGCCGAACGGTCGCCGGGTCGACGCTGGACCCTTCGATCATCGTGATGTACCGGGACAGCGGGTGGTTTTCGATCGCGCTGCGATTGTGGGCGCGTATCTCGATGTCGACCCCGATGACCTGCCTGCTGGGGGTACGCGGATCGAACGCTGTGTCGTTGGCGATCGCCTCACACAAGTCGATTAACGCCAGCATCGAGGCGCTGAGGATCAGCGAACCACCATGCGCGATCCCTGTCTCAACGACCACGTTGGGTTTGACCGACCACATCAACTCCTGCAGGCAGACGATGTCCTGTGGATATTGGATGATCGGCCGGCCGAGCCACTCGAAATTGTACGAGTACCGGTTCGTGAGGCTTCGCCTGATCCATTGGGAGGTCAGATCCGCGAGCTCGGAGTCCTCAGCGAGCGCCCGCACATTCTCGACCACCCGCTGCCGGTGGTCGGTCAACCCCGAGAACCATTCGGCTGCACTCCAACTCGTCGCATCTGTTCCCGGCAACACCTCGAGCTCGGTGCTGTGCGACGGCGGGTACAGCAGCGCGATCGGTGCCGTATCCAGCGCCTTGGCCAGGACGGCCAACTCGGCGGTGCTCACGTAGGTGCGTTGGTGACCTTCCAGCTCCGAGATCGTGGTATGCGCGATGCGGTATCCGAGCGCCTCCGTTCGATCTGACAGCCACTGCGCTGAGCGCGACCCCCGCAGCCGCCTGATTTCATCCCCGATTCGCGCCGCCTGTTCGGCGGCCCAGTCTTTCGCCACACCGTCACAATGGTCGACCGACGGCCGAAATTCGACCGTATGGGTCAGGCCCCGCGAGAACTTAATAGAATCGCGACAAATTATGGCGCCATCGCAAAAGAGGCCCGTAGACCACGCAGATGGTGGAGGTCATAGGTTGGACAGATTCCCCAGCCCCGCCCACGACGGCCCGACGGATCGGTGATATGACCACCACTTCGACTAACGCCGACAGAGCTCTGACCGAGATCATGCGCTGTGAGGTCTGCGGCGGCGAGAAGTTGCTGCCGGTGCTCGATCTTGGCCGGCATCCGCTGTGCGACGACCTCGTCAGGATCGGTGATCCTCGCCAATGCCGGGAATACCCAATCAATATCGTCTTCTGTCCGACGTGCATCACCGCCCATCAGCGCTACCAGGTGCCCAAGGAAGACCTGTTTCAGGTTGACTACCACTACCGCTCGCGCTTCACCGCGGACGTGCTGTCTGGGATGCGCGGCCTGGTGGGGACATGCGTCGAACGGATCGGCCCCTTGTCCGACAAGCTCGTACTCGACGTCGGGTGCAACGACGGCAGTTTGCTCGATTTCTTCAGGGAAGCCGGGGCGAGGACCGCCGGTATCGAGCCGACCGGCGCCGGTGGTGACGCGGAGGCGAAGGGCCATTTCGTCGTCCAGGACTACCTCAGCGCGGCGACAGCCACTGCGATACGCGACCGTGTCGGCCTGCCGGACCTGATCACGTTCACCAACGTCTTCGCTCATATCGAGGACTTGTCAGGGGTGCTCGCCGCGCTCAAACTTCTGCTGGCACCGCAGACGACGATCGTCATCGAGAACCATTACCTGGGCGCGGTCCTGGATCGGCATCAGTTCGACACGTTCTATCACGAGCATCCCAGAACGTATTCGTACCGGTCGTTCGACTACATCGCGAAATCACTTGGGCTCGACATCGTGCACGCCGAGTTTCCCGCCCGCTACGGCGGAAACATCCGGGTCACGCTCGGACGCGGCGCACGCAACGGCACCGGAACCGAAACCGTTGCGCGTGAGCGAAAGTTCTTGCAGGACTTCGGTAGGCTCGCCCGCGATGTGGAGTTGTGGAAGGAGCGCAAGGGCCGCGAGATCAGGGAGATCGTCGCACAGCACGGTCCGATCCGCGCCAAAGCGTTCCCGGGTCGGGCGGCGATCCTCGTCAAACTGCTCGGGTTGACCGCCGACGAGATCGTCGCAGTACACGAGAAACCGGGTTCGATAAAGATCGGGCATTACGTGCCGGGCACCAGGATTCCGATCGTGTCAGACGACGAGTTGTTCGCGCAGGGTCCTCAGACCACCCCCCTGCTGAACCTGGCCTGGCATATCTCCACCGAGATCCGTCGATATCTCGCCGAACACGATTACCAGGGCCCAGTTTTCGATGTCTTGGCGGCCGACGACTTCAAAGATGCGTGAGCGGTGTTCACGGTCCTGGGTTCCGGGTTCGGCATCTACGGATACCTGCCGGCTCTGATCGAGGCGGGTTACGGCGTTGCGTTGCCGAACCGGTACCGGCCCGCGCTCGGTGACCGGCCCGAACTCTCCCCCTACATCGACGAGGTGCTCTGGTGCGGCGATGTCGAGACCGCCTTGGGACGATCGAGCGGAGCGGTCATCGCGCTGCGCCCACAAGATCAGGCACGGTGGGTACCACGCCTGACGCAAATGCCCGGTATTTCACATCTCATCCTCGAGAAGCCGCTGGCGCCAACCCCCGAGTCGGCCGCTTCGCTGCTGGCGGCAGTCGAGAATTCAGGTAAGCAGTACCGGGTCGGCTACACGTTCCGCTTCACCCCGTGGGCGGACACACTCAGGTCAGCGCTGGCCGAACCCGCCGCAAGCGTCGCCGTCGATTGGACTTTCCTGGCCCACCACTACCGCGCCGACATCAAGAACTGGAAACGGTTCAGTTCGTCCGGCGGTGGCGCAGTACGGTTCTACGGCATTCACGCGATCGCCCTGCTTTCGGAACTTGGCTACGACGATGTGTCGACGTCGACCATCTCTG
Source organism: Mycolicibacterium sp. XJ662 (assembly GCF_053484035.1). Lineage (NCBI taxonomy): Bacteria > Bacillati > Actinomycetota > Actinomycetes > Mycobacteriales > Mycobacteriaceae > Mycobacterium > Mycolicibacterium sp. XJ662. Next base: position 17,491 of record NZ_JBEFTL010000002.1, read on the forward strand.
GACCTTCAGAGGACGAAGCGCAGCGCTGGCGGGTGACGTTCACCGGCCCCGGTCTCGCCCCCTGTGAACTCAGAATCGACAGCCGGGAAACGACCCCGACCTTTCGCATCTCCGTGCGCAAGTACGGCCAGGCGCCGACGACGCTCGTAAACCAGGCCGACCCTTTCGGTCCGGTCGATCCCGATGCGTTGGACGGGCAGGATGCGCGCGTCGGTGTGCTCCGGCGACTATGTGATTCGTTCTCGGACCTAGACGACGGTCACGCAGAACGTCAGCAGGCGATCGTGGCGCTCTGGCGCGTCGTGGAGACCAAGTCCCGGCGCGAAGAGTAGGACTTACGGTTCGCCGCTCATGCCGTCGCCCAATTCACGCCCAGCTCGCCTGCATCGGCAACGTAAGCCGATAGTTCGTCGGCGCTCGACACCGAACCGTTCTCCAGCAGTTGGCGATACCAGTTCGCGGTGTGGCGGATGGCTTCTTCGACATCCCAGACCGGGCGCCACCCCAGATGCATCTTCGCCTTGGCACTGTCGAGTTGCAGCAGCCTCGCCTCGTGAGGCTGGGGGCTGGTCACCGCATGCCACTGCAGCTGTGGCCACCCGCGCGCAAGCTCTGCGAGCACCTGCTCAACCGAGCGGTTGCCGTGCCCGTCGGGGCCGAAGTTCCACGCCTCGGCACACGTGGTGTCGCCGGCCAGAAGCCGCTGACCAAGCAGCAGATACCCACTGAGACAATCCAACACATGCTGCCAGGGACGCGTGCTGTGCGGTGACCGCACCGCCAGCGGCTCACCGGCGACGACCGAACGCACCAGGTCGGGAACCAGGCGGTCCTGTGACCAGTCACCGCCACCGATCACGTTGCCGCCCCGCGCCGTGGCAAGCAACGGCGCTGAATCCTGTTGCAGGAGAGCGGTTCGATAGCTCGCCACCGCCAACTCGACGCCGGCCTTCGACGCACTGTAGGGGTCGTGGCCGCCCAGCCGATCGTGTTCGCGGTAGGCCCACGGCCATTCGCGGTTCTCGTAGCACTTGTCGGTCGTGACAATCACCGCGGCCCGCACATCCGGTGTGTGACGGAGTGCCTCGAGCACGTTGACCGTGCCCATGACGTTGGTGGCCCACGTGGTGACCGGTTCCTGATAGGACCGGCGGACCAACGGTTGGGCGGCTAGATGAAAGACGATCTCAGGTCGTTGCGCGGCGAAAACCCGCCGCAGCGCCGCTTCATCGCGAATGTCGATGCGGTGATCGTCCACAGTCAGCTTCAACAGTTCCCAATGACTGGGTTCGGAGGGCGGGTCCAACGCCACCCCGGTGAGATGTGCGCCCAACGCCTGCAGCCAAAGACATAGCCAACTGCCTTTGAACCCCGTATGGCCGGTGACCAGGACCCGGCGCCCACGGTACGCGGCGCCGAAAGTGTTCAGCGCCAGCACTTCCATGGCGCTTCGCCGCTGTTCCAGAGGTCTTCGAGCAGGTTCTTGTCGCGAAGAGTGTCCATGGGCTGCCAGAAGCCGGAGTGCTCGAACGCCATCAGTTCGCCGTCGGCGGCCAGGCGCGCCAACGGTGGTCCTTCCCAAGCAGTTTGGTCACCTTCGATGTAGTCGAGCGCGGCCGGCGACAGCACAAAGAATCCGCCGTTGATGAACCCACCGTCGCCGGGCGGCTTCTCGACAAAGCGCGCTACCCGGTCTCCGTCGCGCTCGATCGCCCCGTAACGCCCAGGAGGAAGCACTGCCGTGACGGTGGCCTTGCGGCCGTGTTGACGGTGAAACTCGATGCTCTTGGCGATGTTCACGTCGCTGAGCCCATCGCCGTAGGTGAAGCAGAACGCCTCTTCGTCTCGGATGTATGGCGACACCCGCTTGAGGCGACCGCCCGTCATGGTTTCGTCACCGGTGTCCACCAGCGTCACCCGCCACGGCTCGGCGTAATGCTCGTGCACTTCCATCTTGTTGACCGAGAGATCGAACGTCACATCCGACATGTGCAAGAAGTAATTCGCGAAGTACTCCTTGATCATGTAGCCCTTATAGCCACAGCAGACAACGAAGTCATTGATACCGTGCCGGGAGTAATGCTTGAGGATATGCCACAGGATCGGCCGCCCGCCGATCTCCACCATCGGCTTGGGCCGGGCCACGGTCTCTTCGGTAAGTCGGGTTCCCTTACCTCCCGCCAGGATGACCGCCTTCATCGCGTCCGCCGCTGCGTGAGTTGATGCCCCCGACCCGACCACTTCCTGGGTTGTTCTGCTAAGCCGGCGGAGTAGCTGGATTTGCCCTCTACCATGACCGTCATATGCCCGAATACTTCGGCAGGAATATTGTTCGAGTACTCCTCCATGAGGTGCCGAATCAGGAAGAAAGAGCCCAACCTCTCGGAGAGGAATCCGACCGCCCTTATCTGATAAGTGTTGTAACGCCTCAGGCGGGCACCGTATCGCTTCACGAATTGTCGACCCACGCGTTCGATCGCTGACAAAATGTGCACCAGCCACGACTTCGGAAAGATCCCTAGTTCAACACCGCCTGGAACGAAATGCTGTGCGTCCAGGAATTCGGATGCGGTGTCGGCGTCCAGCACACCTATCTCCACCGCGATCGCGGTGTAGTCGAGGATATCTCTGCGGTGATGAATCGCCGCATAGTGTTTGAAAACCGATTTCTTGAAATACAGTGGCTGTGCGACAAGGAATGGAAGGCCATCTCTGGGCACGAACGTAGCTAGCTCGGCCTCCCTTTCCACGCGGTCACATCTCAGTTCCCGCAGGGTCGGATACCGTACGGACTCCACCCCTTCCGGGGAAGCCAAAATCCTCTTGCGGTAGGACGAGAGTTCGATCAGTTCCGCGTCACCGGAGTTCCTCTCCACGGCGATGGGTAAGACGAAACTTCCCGCAGCGCCGAAGGCGACCGGTCGCGCCTGGTGCCAAAACGGGTCGAGGTGCCGCACGTGCAACTCCGAATCGGGCTGGTAATCCCCCAGCGAGATGCACTCGTCGTACCAGCTTTCAGGCAAAAGCGGCTTCTTATGACTAATGCAGTATCTGTGGATCATGGGCACAGGCAGTCCGGACGATGCGCTCGACGCTCACCAATTACAAACGGCCACTGTGAGCGAACCAGACGTAGCCAACCAGCGCTGACACGGGCGTATCCCGCCGCCAAAGGGCGACACTTTTCTTGACCATCGTCGCATTTCAACACGATTGCGCACGCAAAGCAGCGCTTTGTGAAGTGGGAGCCCAGATCCAGGGGGACATGCCCGAACACTCTAGCTTCCACGGCGGCCCTGTCAGCTGACCCCTCAATTCAGATCATTGCGTTTCTTGGCCTGCGCGGTACCGATCGACAGCAACATCCATAACCGCGATTCGCGCCTCCGGCGCCCGCCGACCGCGTAGGTTCCCTAGGCGGCACATCGCTCGCGAGAGGGGAAATGGTGGACGAAGCAGTTCGGCGGCTGTCCGCGAGCGCCACGCGGTATCAGCTGTGGACCGAGTTTCTGCAGGACAACCGGGTCGAGTCGATCGCCGAAATCGGCGTCTACCGGGGTCGATTCGCCGCGGAGATACTGGCCGCGTGCGACTCGATCCGCACCTATTACATGGTTGACCCGTGGCGGCACCTCGACGACTGGAACAAACCCAGCAATACCGACGACTCTCAGTTCGACGCCTACCTGGCCGAAACCGAAGCCACCACCGCGTTCGCCGCCGACAAGCGCGTCATCCTGCGCGGAACGACCCTCGAAGTCATCGACCAGATCCCCGACGGCAGCCTCGACTTCGCCTATATCGATGGCGACCATACGCTGCGGGGCATTTCGATCGACCTCATCAACGTGTGGCCCAAGGTCCGGGCCGGCGGGTGGATCGGTGGCGACGACTTCGCGCACACGGTGTGGCAGCACGGGGACCGTTTCGAGCCCACCCTGGTGTTCCCGTTCGCGGTGTATTTCGCAGAAGCGGTGGGCGCACGAATCTTTGCCCTGCCACACCAGCAGTACCTCATCTGCAAAGAACCGGGCTACGAGTTCGTCGACCTCACCGACAGTTACCCCGACACCACGCTACAAGGACAGTTCCAACTAAAGCGTGTGCTGCGGGGTTGGTTCACCGACACGGTCGGCATCCTCAAGAGCGAGCGAAAACGCACGTCGCCCACCGGGTTCAGATCCGAATCCGACAAGGCCTAGATCGGCGACACCCGCGCCGGCGCAGCCGACGCGGTTAATTCACTGCACTATCGCGGATTCGGTCCATCGTTGCGCACGCCGCAACGTACCTCCCCCGCAACGGCAGATGGCCGGCGCAAAACAAACCGCGTCACAGCCCCATCGCAGCAAAGCGGTCAGACCACCGGACCAACTCGGCTAGTTTGGCCCTGAACGAACGGCCGTCGAACCACGTCGCACCCAACCTGCCACGTACGACCTCGGCCGCGCGTGCTGAAGTACGGCTCGAAAGAAGGTGAGGGCTATGGGGGACGCTCTTGTCACTCCAATCGCACTGATCGGCATGGCCTGCCGACTTCCCGGAGGCATCGAATCACCGGAGAAGCTGTGGCAAGCGCTGCTACGGGGCGAAGATCTGGTGACCGAGATCCCCGCCGATCACTGGGATGTCGACGAGTTCTATGACCCCGAACCTGGTGTGCCCGCCAAGTCCGTGACGCGGTACGGCGGATTTCTCGACGACATTTGGGGCTTCGATGCTCCGTTCTTCGGTCTGCGGACCCATGAAGCGACGTACATGGACCCCAACCACCGGTTGCTGATGGAGACATCGTGGGAGGCCATCGAGCACGCCGGCTTCGATCCGCGTTCGCTGTTCGGGTCCAAGACAGGCGTTTTCGTCGGGGTGGTCCACGATGACCACGTCGTGCTGACCTACGAATCCGGCGTCGTACACGACGCCTACGCGTACCCCGGCAACACCCCCAGCATGGCGTCCGGCCGGATCGCGTACTGGCTGGGTGCGCACGGTCCGGCGTTGACGGTGGACTCCGCGTGTTCCACCGGCATGCTGACCCTGCACCTGGCCTGTCGCAGCCTGCACCAGGGCGAGAGTGACCTTGCCCTCGCAGGCGGCGTCAACACGCTGATCTCAGGGCTGATGAACACCGCGGGGTCAGCGCTGGGGATGTACTCCCCCACTGGCTGTTGCCACTCCTTCGACGCCGCAGCGGACGGCTTCGTGCGGTCCGAGGGCTGCGCCGTGGTCTTGCTCAAGCGGTTGCCCGACGCGGTACGAGACGGCGACCGGATCCTCGCCGTGATCCGCGGCACGGCGGCCAATCACGACGGGCGCACCAAGACCATCTCCAGACCGTCGTTGGAAGCGCAGGCCAACGCATACCGGGCAGCGCTGGCGGCGGCCGGCGTCGACCCCAAGACGGTCGGCATGGTGGAAGCCCACGGCACCGGCACCCGGGTCGGTGACCCGATCGAGTTTGGCAGCCTGTCGAGGGTCTACGGCACCGACGGCCGACCGTGCGCGCTCGGATCGGCCAAGAGCAACTTCGGCCACACCGAGGGCGCCGCAGGCACATTGGGCCTGATCAAGGCCGCGCTCGCGCTGCAACACGGTGTGGTCCCGCCGTCGCTGCACTTCACCCGGCTGCCCGACGACCTGGCGAAAATCGAAACGGGCCTGTTCGTGCCCACCGCCGCCACCCCGTGGCCCTCGCAACAAGACCAGCCGCAGAATCAGCACCCACGCCGGGCGGCCGTATCGTCGTACGGTCTGAGCGGTACGAACGTGCACGCCGTGCTGGAGGAGGCCCCTACGTACGCGCCGCAGGAGGCGGCCGTGGTCTCGCCCGGCTCGCTGGTGTTCGCGCTGTCAGCCACCTCGAGCGAAGCCCTGCACCGCACCTGCGCCCGACTCGCCGAATGGGTGAGCGCCCGCTCCGATGAGCTGGTGCCCTCCGATCTGGCCTACACCTTGGCGCGCCGACGTGGCCACCGGTCGGTGCGCGCGGCGGTGGTCGCCGCGGACCTGACGGAGCTGACCGAGCGGTTGCATGAGGTCGCCGACAGCGCCATCACGTACCCCGCCGCGGTCGGCCAGGACGATCGTGGACCCGTATGGGTGTTCTCCGGACAGGGTTCGCAGTGGGCGGCGATGGGCGCCGCCCTGCTGGCGGCGGAGCCGGTGTTCGCCGCGACGGTTGCGCTGGTGGAGCCGTTGATTGCCGCGGAAGCGGGCTTCTCAGTCACCCAGGCGATGTCGGCACCCGAGACGGTCGACGGTATCGAGCGGGTCCAGCCGACTCTATTCACCATGCAGGTCGCGCTGGCCGCCGCGATGCGCTCCCACGGCGTCCACCCCGGCGCCGTCGTCGGGCATTCGATGGGAGAGGTCGCCGCTGCCGTTGTCGCGGAAGCGCTTTCGCTCGAAGACGGCGTGCGCGTCATCTGCCGCCGCTCGCGGTTGCTGGCCACCATCGCCGGCGCCGGGGCGATGGCCTCGGTGGAGCTGCCCGCCGCACGCGTGCGCGACGAGTTGGCCGCGCGCAACCGCTCCGACGTCGTCGTGTCGGTGGTCGCCTCGCCGGAGTCCACCGTCATCGGCGGGGCGACCGAGACGGTGCGCGATCTGGTCGCGATGTGGGAGCGCCGCGACGTGACGGCACGTGAGGTGGCGGTGGACGTCGCGTCGCACTCACCGCAGGTCGATCCGATCCTCGCCGAACTCGCCGATGCGTTGGCCGAGCTTACCCCGCTGGCTCCCGCGGTGCCGTTCTACTCGGCGACGTTGGACGACCCGCGGCGCCAGCCGGTCCTGGACGCCCGCTACTGGGTCGATAACCTGCGCCGTCCGGTGCGGTTCGCCGACGCCGTGCAGGCCGCGCTGGAGGACGGCCACCGGGTCTTCGCGGAGCTCTCCCCGCACCCGCTGTTGACCCGCGCTGTGGAACAGACCGCGAAGGCGGCCGACATCTCGGCGCAGGCACTACCGTGCCTGCTGCGTGAACAGGAGTTGCCACACGGCCTGCGCGAGTTCCTGGCGAACTTGCATTGCGCCGGAGCCGCAGTCGATTTCGCGGCGCTCTACCCGAACGGCCGGCTGGTCGACGCACCGTTGCCGACGTGGACCCACCGTCGGCTGCGCATCGGGTCCGGGGATCCCAGCCGCCAGGCACTGGCAATGGGCACGCGGAACCTCGCGGTGCACCCGCTGCTCGGCGCGCATGTGCGGCTGCCGGAAGAGCCGGAGCGCCATGCCTGGCAAGGCGACGTCGGCACCTCGGCGCTCCCGTGGCTGAGCGACCATCAGGTGCACAACGTGCCCGCCCTGCCCGGGGCGGCCTACTGCGAGATGGCGCTGTCGGCGGCGCGCACCATGCTCGGCGAGGGATCCGAGGTCCGCGACATCAGCTTTGAGCAGATGCTGATGCTCGACGAACAGACACCGATCACCACGCTCGCGTCGGTCGACACGCCCGGCGTCGTCGAGTTCGAAGTGGTGACCGACCACGAAGGCGAACACACCCGGCGAGCCGTCGCACGCCTACACGTGACCGACGATGAGCCTGCGCCGCAGCGACACGACATTTCCACGCTGCTCGCCGCGCACCCGTCCCGCACCGAAGGCGACGAGCTACGAGCGCTGTTCGACTCCCGCGGGGTCTTACTCGGTCCGGCGTTCGCGAGCCTGATCGCCGCTCACACCGCCGATGACGTTTGCACGTTGGTCGCCGAAATCGCACTGCCCCGTGCGCTGCGCGCGCAGCAGAGCGCCTACGGTATCCACCCGGTGCTGCTCGACGCCTGCTTCCAATCCGTCGCCGCGCACCCGGCCGTCAACCACGGGGAGTTGTTGGTGCCGTTGGGAATTCGGCGGCTGCGCATCTGCGATCCGGCGGGCAAGCCGCGGTACTGCCTCGTCCGGTTGAACACCCGCGACCGAACCGGCGTCGACGCCGATATCGACATCCTCGACGAGGCCGGAGCGCCGGTGCTGACCATGCGGGGGTTCCAGCTGGGCAGCAGTTCGGAAGGAAGCGATGCCGAACGCGTGCTCGCCGAACGGTTGCTCACCGTCGAATGGCGGCGGCATGACCCACCCGTTTGCGCGGACACCGATCCCGGCGAGTGGCTGTTGATCACCACCTCAGACACCGCGGAGTCCCTGGCGACAAAGCTCCTCGACGCCATGAAAGGCCTTGGTGCGCAGTGTGACTGGTTCGGCTGGCCCGGGCACGCCGACCCTGTACCCTACGGTGAGCAACTGGGTGACCGGCTGACGGCCAGCGCCGTCGACGGCGTGGTCGTGGTGTTCCCGGCGCCGAGCGACGTGGACGAAGACGGTCTGGCCAGGGCCCGCGCGCACGTCTCTGCGCTGGCGCGCATCGCTCGCGAACTCGCCGAATCGCCGGGTGAACCGCCCCGCCTATATGTGTTGACCAGGGCCGCGCAAACCGTGGAGGACCACGACCGGGCCAACCTCGACCAGGCCGGGTTGCGCGGCCTGGTCCGGGTGGTGGGCGCCGAACATCCGGAGCTGCGTGCCACCCAGATTGACGTGGACGCCGACTGCGACCCCGAGAAGGTGGCACTCGAACTGCTGTCCGGATCCACCGAGGACGAAACTGCCTGGCGCGCCGGCAACTGGTACGTGGCCAGGCTGCAGCCCACGCCGCTGCGGCCCGAAGAGCGCCGCATCACCACGGTGAACCACGAAACCGAAGGTGTGCGCCTGCAGATCCGCACTCCCGGGGATTTGGCAACGATGGAACTTGTTGCTGCCGAACGTGTTCCACCGGGACGCGGCGAGATCGAGGTCGCGGTCACCGCGTCCAGTATCAACTTCGCCGATGTACTGGTGGCATTCGGCCAGTACCCCAGCCTCGAAGGACGTCTGCCGCAGCCGGGCACCGACTTCGCGGGTGTGGTGACCGCGGTCGGGCCCGGTGTCACCGATCATCGGGTCGGTGACCATGTCGGCGGTTTCTCCAGAAACGGCTGCTGGGCCACGTTTGTCACCTGTGACGCCCGCGCCGCCGTGGCACTTCCGCCCGGCCTGACCGATGAGGTTGCGGCCGCGACGACCACCGCGTACGCCACCGCCTGGTACGGGCTGCACGACCAGGCCCGGATCGCGGCCGGTGATCGGGTGTTGATCCATTCGGCCACCGGCGGTGTCGGGCAGGCGGCCATCGCGATCGCCCGCGCGGCGGGAGCGGAGATCTTCGCTACCGCAGGCAGCCCCGGACGCCGGGAGTTGTTGCGCGACATGGGTATCGAGCATGTGTACGACTCGCGCAGCACCGCGTTCGCCGATCTGATCCGCCGCGACACCGACGGCGCCGGTGTCGACGTCGTACTCAACTCCCTCACCGGAGCCGCGCAGCGTGCCGGGTTTGAACTCCTGGCCATCGACGGGCGGTTCGTGGAGATCGGCAAGCTGGATGTCTACGCCAACTCCCGGCTGGGCATGTATCCCTTCCGCCGCAACCTCACGTTCCACTACGTCGATCTGGCGCTGATGGTCGAGAGTCGACCCGAACGGGTCGGCGACCTGCTGCGGCGGGTGTACGAGCTGGTGGCAACCGGACAGTTGGCGCCACCGCAGAGCACTTCTTACCCGCTCGCCGAGGTGGCCACCGCGATTCGGGTGATGAGCGCGGCCGAACACACCGGCAAGCTGGTGCTCGACGTGCCCCGCCGCGGACACAGCACGGTGGCGCTGCCACCGGAGCAGGCCCCGCTCTTTCGCCCCGACGGGGCCTACATCATCACCGGGGGTCTTGGCGGGCTGGGGTTGTTCCTCGCCGCCGAGATGGCTTCAGCCGGCTGCGGCCGGATCGTGCTGACGAGTCGCTCACAACCCAACGCCGCTGCATGCCAAGCTATTGAGCGGATGCGCGACAGCGGCACGCAGATCCACGTCGAGTGCGGTGACATCGCCGATCCCGCAACGGCGGGACGTCTCGTCACCGCCGCCACCGCGACCGGGCTGCCGGTCCGCGGCGTGCTGCACGCCGCGGCCGTGGTGGAGGACGCCACGCTGACCACGATGACGGACGACCTGATCGAGCGGGACTGGGTGGCCAAGGTCTACGGCGCCTGGCACATGCACGAAGCGACGTGCGACCAGCCGCTGGACTGGTTCTGCTGTTTCTCATCGGCGGCCGCGCTGCTCGGCTCCCCGGGCCAGGGCGCCTACGCCGCGGCCAACAGCTGGCTGGACGCCTTCACCCACTGGCGCCGGGCAGAAGGCCTGCCCGCCACCACGATCGCGTGGGGCGCATGGGCCGAGGTCGGCCGCGCCGCGTCCCTGGAAGAGGGCCGCACCACGATGATCACCCCCGAAGAAGGTGCACACGCCTTCCAGGCGCTGCTGCGCTACGACCGCGGCTACACCGGCTACATGCCCACCAAGGGCACCCCGCTGTTCAACGCACTCGTTGCGCGCAGTCCGTTCGCCGAGGCGTTCAAGACCGCGGGTCAGGAACGAGACGACACCGCCGCGGTGCGTGCCGAGTTGCGCTCGCTGCCTCGCGACGAGTGGGCGACGCGGCTTCGAAGGCTCGTGGCCGAGCAGGCCAGCCTCATCCTGCGGCGCGCGGTCGATCCAGACCACTCGTTCCCGGATCACGGTCTGGACTCCCTCGGATTCCTCGAGTTGCGCAACCGCATCGAATCCGAGACCGGAATACGCGTGACGCCCAAGGCGATTGCCACGCACAACACCGCGCGTACGCTCGGCCAACACCTGGCCGATACGCTGGCAGGTGACCAGACGGTGTCGGCAGCGGTGTGATCGCTTCTGCCGCAACCTCAACACGCCGCATCTGCAGGCTGCATGTGAAGGAGGCTGACTGATGGCTGCGCGGAGGGCTGATGTGCCGCCCGACAATCGGCTCGCGGTGGCGGACGAAGCCTTGCTGGCAGAGCATTACGCCGCCGATATGAACGTCATCATTCAGGTCACGTGGCTCTATGAGCACCCCGTCGACTACGACGCGTTGCGGCGCTTTCACTACCACCTCGGCCAGGGATTGCTGGGACGGCGCATCGAGCGTCCGGCGCTTTCGATCGCGCGGCATCGTTGGGTTGTCGATCGCGGGCCGCTGGACTTCGATGTCGCCGAAACCGCCCGGCCCCGCGAAGAATTCAGCGACTGGGTCGATGAACGCTCACAACTGCCGATCGATCCCGAAACGGGTCCCGGTTGGCATCTGGGCGTGCTTCCGCTGACGGACGGCTCGACAGCGATCAGCCTCGTGCTCTCGCACAACCTGATCGACGGCCTCGGTCTGGCCCTGGTGATCATCGAAGCGGCCCTCGGCAAGACACGCGAACTCGGGTATCCGCTGCCGCAATCACGCACTCGGGTACGCGCCCTCGTCGAGGACGTCCGCCAGACGGCGCGGGACATCCCCCAGGTCGCCCGCGCGCTCACCACCGCAGCACGCCTGGCCCGAAAGCAGGCGCGCACCCAGCCGCGTAAGAACCGTCCGCAGCGACCGAAAGCCCCCGTCGTCCCCGGTGGTGACGACGTCGTGCTGGTGCCGGCCCTGACGATCTACATCGACCTGGAGCAGTGGGACGCCCGCGCCGCAGCCCTCGGCGGAGCCAGCCACACGATGGCCGCGGCGTTCGCCGCGAAGTTCGGGGAACGGATCGGACGTCGGCGCGCCGATGACGGGGCGGTCACCCTGCAGATCCCCATCAGCGACCGCACCGAGGACGACACCCGGGCGATGGCGTTGTCGTATGCGCGCGTCAGCGTCGACCCGAAACCGCTGACGACCGACCTCAGCGACATCCGCGCCGCCGTCAAAGAGACGCTTCGCACGCTGAAGGAAACCCCGGACGAGTCCAAGCAGCTCCTGTGGCTGCCGTCGTTCACGCCGAAACGTGCGCTGAAGAAAATGGTCGCCCGGATGCCCGCCGACCCCGATCAGCCGGTGTTTTGCTCCTACCTCGGCGATCTGCACTCGGTGATCGGCTGTCCGGCCGGCACCATCGCCGAATACGAGAACGCCCGAGGAACCGGACAACGCGAAAGCCGCCGCTTCCTCGAACAGATCGGCGGCCGGATGATCATCCTGTCCGGGCGCATCAACGGCCAGATCTTCATCAGCGTCGGCGCCTACCAACCCGGTGCCGACAACACCAAGCCCGCCCTATATGAACTGGCCAAGGCCACGATGGCGGACTTCGACCTGACCGGCCACATCCACTAACGCAAAACGGGCCACTAACGCGAAACGGGCGGAGCCAAGAGGCCGCCGCCCGTTTCGGTCAGTTACTGGTCAGAAGTTGTTGCAGGTGCGGAACGCAGCCTCGATCGCCGGGAGGTACGGCTGCATCTGCGGCGCGGACGCAACATGCTGCGCAGTCTTCGCGCGCTGCTCCGGACCCGCGGCGAGGAACTCGTTCAGACCCCGCTGCACAATCGGCGTCTTGTTGAACGCCGCGGCGACCTGCGGGTTCTGCGCCTCAAGCGCCGCCACCAATTGCGGGTAGGTGCACGTGGTGTTGATGGCCGGACCCAGATCAGGAGCCGCGGATGCGATGCCGGATCCGACGCCCAGCGACAGTGCGACACCGCCGACCACAACAGCCAGTCTGGTCAACGACAGTTGGATCATGTGCAGATTTCCTCCCTGACAAGTGATCCCCGACCGTACAGACTCTAGTGGCCAATCCGGGATCTTCCCAAACTTTTTGGTAGCGGGCTGCCCACTGGCAAGCCCGTTACCCCCTTATCGCGCGCTCCTTGACGAACGTTAGCTAACCGAGGCACTTTGTTCGCCGGCGCGAAGGCGCCGGGCCGCGGCGAGGGGGCGTGGGTGCACCCGCAGCGGCCACCAGAACCATCGGCCCAGCAGCGCGGCGATCGACGGCGTCATGAACGCGCGCACCACCAACGTGTCGAACAACAGACCCATTCCGATGGTCGAACCCACCTGCCCGATGATGCGCAGGTCGCTGACCACCATCGACAGCATCGTGAAGGCGAACACCAGACCCGCGGCCGTCACCACCTTGCCGCTGCCGCCCATCGCGCGGATGATGCCGGTGTTCAACCCCGCGCCGATCTCCTCCTTTATGCGCGACACCAACAGCAGGTTGTAGTCAGAACCCACCGCCAGCAGGATGATCACCGACATCGCAAGCACGAGCCAGTGCAACTCGATACCGAGGATGTGCTGCCAGATCAGCACCGAGAGCCCGAACGCGGCGCCCAGCGAAAGCGCTACCGTGCCAACGATTACCAGCGCAGCGACGAAACTTCGCGTGATGACCAGCATGATGGAGAAGATCAGACACAGCGCCGCCGTCCCCGCGATCAGAAGGTCGTACCTGGACCCGTCGCGCAGGTCCTTGAACGTGGGCGCCGCCCCGGCGAGATGGACTTTGGCACTTTCCAGCGGCGTGACCTTCAGGGCCTCCTGGGCCGCGGTGTGCAGGGCGTCGACGCGCGAGATACCTTCGGGTGTCCCCGGATCGTCGCGATGGGTGATGATCAGGCGCAGCGCCTTACCGTCCGGTGAGAAGAACAGGTCCATCGCGCGTTTGAAGTCCTCGTTCTCGAAGACTTCCGGCGGCAGGTAGAAGGTGTCGTCGTTCTGGGCGGCATCGTAGGCCTGGCCCATGGCGCTGGCGTTCTGGATCGTGTCGTCGATCAGCGCCATCATGCCGTCCATGGTGCTGTGTGTCGTCTGCATCATGGTCCGCATGGCCTTCATGCTGGCGATCATCGGCGGGAACAGGGTGAGCAGGTCCTGCTGAAGAAGATCGAGCTTATCGACGTGTACCAGGATCTCGTGCATCTGCACGCTGATCTGGTCGGTGCCGTCGAGGCCCTGGAAGACCGACCTCACCGCCCAGCAGACGGGGATGTTGTAGCAGTGCGGTTCCCAAAACAGATAGTTGCGGATCGGCCGGAAGAAGTCGTCGAAGTTGGCGATGTTGTCGCGCAACTCATCGGTGACCTCGGTGATCTCCTTGTTCATCAGCGTCGTCTCATGAGTGATATCGCTGATCTGCTGCATCAGAGCGTAGGTGCGCTCCATCTGGCTGATCATTCTGTTCATGTTCTCGACCTGATCCTGCATGCCGTCGATGCGATCTCTGCCGAACGGCAGGATCTGCTGCATGCCGGCGCTTTGCAGGCTGATCTGAAATGGGATCGACGTCCGCTCGATCGGGGTGCCCTCAGGCCGGGTGATCGTCTGCACCGACGCGATGCCGGGAACGGCGAAGATCGCCTTCGCGAGCTTGTGTAACACCACGAAATCGGCCGGGTTGCGCATGTCGTGGTCGGCTTCCAGGATCATGATGTCCGGCATCATTCGCGACTCGGGGAAATGTCGCTCGGCGGCTGCGTATCCCACGTTTGCGGGAATGTCCTGTGGGACATACAGCCGGTCGTCGTAGCTGGTCTTGTAGCCCGGCAGCGCCAGCAGCCCGACCAGCGCGACCGCGCACGACGCGATCAGGATCGGTCCGGGCCACCGCACGATCGCCGTGCCCAGCCGCCGCCACCGGCGCACCACGACCTTGCGCTTGGGCTCGAACAGGCCGAACCGGGCGCCGACGGCGATTACGGCCGGGATCAACGTGAGCGCTACCGCGACCGTCACGACCATGCCCACCGCGGACGGTACGCCCATGGTCTGGAAATAGGGCAGCCGGGTGAAGCTGAGGCAGAGGATCGCTCCGGCGATGGTCAAACCCGAGGCCAGGACCACCTTGGCGACGCTGCGGTAGGTGGTGAAGAACGCCGCTTCCCGGTCCTCGCCGGCTTGGCGCGCCTCGTGATAGCGGCCGGTGAAGAAGATCCCGTAGTCGGTTCCCACGGCGATGCCCAGCGACACCAGCAGGTTCACCGCGAAGATCGACAGGCCGAGGATGCCCTCATCGCCGAGGAACGCCACCACTCCCCTGGCCGCCTGGACCTGGATGCCCACCATGAGCAACAGGAGAATCACGGTGATGACCGAGCGGTACACGAACAGCAACATCGTCACGATCACCGCGAGCGTCACCAAGGTGATCGTGATGATGGAGCTGTCGCCGGCGTGGTTCATGTCGGCCACCAACGGCGCTGAGCCCGTGACATAGGCCTGTACGCCCGGCGGCGCCGGCGTCCGTTCGACGATGTCGCGGACGGCTTCGACCGACTCGTTGGCCAGCAATTCGCCTTGGTTACCAGCGAGATTCAACTGGACGTAGACGGCCATCCGATCGGCGCTTTCCACCCCCGACGCGGTGAGCGGATCCCCCCAGTAGTCCTGGACGTGCCGCACATGGGTGGTGTCGGCCCTCAACTGACGGATCAACTCGTCGTAGTAGAGGTGTGCCTCATCGCCCAGGGGTTCTTGGCCCTCCAAGACGATCATCGCGATGCTGTCGGAGTCGGATTCCTCGAACAGCTCACCCATGCGCTGCATCGCCTCGAATGACGGTGCGCCTTTGGGGATCACCGAAACCGAGCTTTCCCGGCCGACTTGTTCCAGCGACGGAACAGCGAAGGTCAGGACGGCGATCAACGCCAGCCACCCGATGATGATCGGCACCGCCAGCCGGTAGATGGTCCGGGCTACCAACGACCGACGAGTGTTGAGTTTCTGGTCGGTCATGCGGCCTTCAGCAGGACGGAGATAACCGCGTTCATAGCGCTACCGCTCATCCTTCTGGAGCAGGGAACGCACCAGCGGGCGTGGACCTCTCGCGTGCCGGGCGGCGGCGATGGGCCGCGGGTGCACCCGCAGCGGCCACCAGAACCAGCGGCCCAGCAGCGCGGCGATCGACGGTGTCATGAACGCGCGCACCACCAACGTGTCGAACAACAAACCGACGCCGATCGTGGAGCCCAGCTGGCCGATGGTCTGCAGATCGCTGACGACCATCGACAGCATCGTGAAGGCGAACACCAGACCCGCGGCCGTCACCACCTTGCCGCTGCCGCCCATCGCCCGGATGATGCCGGTGTTCAACCCCGCGCCGATCTCTTCTTTCATCCGCGACACCAACAGCAGGTTGTAGTCAGAACCCACCGCCAGCAGGATGATCACCGACATCGCGAGGACCACCCAGTTCAGTGGGATGCCGAGGATGTGCTGCCAGATCAGCACCGAGAGCCCGAACGCCGCCCCCAGCGAAAGCGCCACCGTGCCAACGATTACCAGCGCGGCGACAAAGCTCCGCGTGATGATCAGCATGATGCAGAAGATCAGGCACAGCGCTGCCGTCGCCGCGATCAACAGGTCGTAGGTCGAGCCCTCGACGATGTCTTTGACCGAGGCCGCGGTGCCGGTCAGATAGATGTCGGCGCTTTGTAGCGGAGTCCCCTTGAGAGCCTCCTCCGCCGCGGTCATGATCGGGTCGACGCGGGACATCCCCTCTGTCGTGGCCGGGTCGCCCCGTTGCGAAATGAGCATGCGCGCCGCTTTCCCGTCCGGTGACAGGAAGACGTCCATGACCCGTTTGAAGTCTTCGTTATCGAAGATCTCCGGCGGCAGATAGAAGGAGTCGTCGTTCTTGGCGGCGTTGAACGCCTTACCCATGGCGGTCGCGTTGTCGTTCGTCTCCTCCATCTGAGCGAGAATCCCGGACATGGTGCTGTGCATCGTCAGCATCATTTCCCGCGTGTTGCGCATGGTCTCGATCATCACGGGGAATTGCTCAGCCATTTGCGGCAGAATCGCGTCCAGTCGATCCAGGTTTTCGACCAGTCCGCGCAGCTTGACGGTGATCTGGTCGACGCCGTCAAGCGTGTCGAAAACGGATCTGACGGCGAAGCACAACGGAATGTTGTAGCAGTGCGGTTCCCAGTACAGGTAATTACGAATCGGCCTGAAGAAGTCGTCGAAGTTCGCGACGTTATCGCGCAATTCGTTCGTGATTTCTTCCAATTCATGGGTTTTGGCGACCATGTCATGGGTGGTGGCCACCATTTCCTGCGTCAACGCCTGCATGCGCTGCATGGTGGCGATCGTCTCGAGCATGTCGTCGGCCTGGACGAGCAGATCGTCCATTCGGGCTCTCTGGAACGGGATGAGCTGCGACTGGCTGGCGCTGCTCATGGACAGCATGAACGGAATGGTGGTGTTGTTAAGCGGCTCTCCGCCGGGGCGGGTGATGGCTTGTACCCGGGAAACGCCTTCCACCCCTTGAACGGCCTTGGCGAGTTTGTTCAGGACCAGAAAGTCGGCCGGATTGCGCATGTCGTGGTCGGCCTCGACGAGCAGAATGTCGGGGGCCATCATCAACGATTGGGGAAAGTGTCGCTCAGCGGCTGCATAGCCCACGCTGGCGGGGATGTCTTTCGGCAGATATTCCTGGTCGTTGTAGCTGGCCTGGTAGCCCGGCAACGCCAACAGCCCGATGAACGAGACCGCCAGCGACGCCGCCAGGATGGGCGCCGGCCACCGCACGACCGCGGTGCCGACCCGCCGCCAGCGACGGGCCGTGATCTTTCGCTTCGGCTCGAACAGCTTGATGCGGCTGCCTGCGGCGATGACGGCCGGGATCAGCGTCACGGCTGTCACGACCGCCATGACGATGCCCACAGCGGTGGGCACACCCAGCGTCTGGTAGACGGGCAGCCTGGTGAAGCGCAGGCACAGCACCGCACCGGCGATCGTCAAACCGGACGCCAAAACGACCTTGGCGACGCTTCCATAGGTGGTGTAGAACGCCGTGGCGCGGTCCTCGCCGGCTTGACGCGCTTCCTGATATCGGCCGATGAAGAAGATGCCGTAGTCGGTTCCGGCCGCGATCGCCAGCGGAACCAGCAGGTTGACCACGAACGTGGTGATGCCGATGAGCTCCAGATCGCCTAGCAGCGCGACCGATCCCCTGGCGACCAGCAGCTGGATCACGACGATCAGCAGCAAGATGACCACGGTGATCACCGACCGGTACACCAACAGCAGCATCACGAAAATCACCGTGAAGCTCAGCGACGTCACCAACATCACCGTGCGGTTGCCCGCCGGCCCCAGGTCCGCGGCGAACGCCGCCGGGCCGGTGACGTGGGCCTGGACCCCCGGCGGCGGTGGCGCCCGCTCCACGATGTCGCGAACGGCTCGCACGGATTCGTTGGCCGAGGTTCCCTCCCGATTGGCGGTGAGGTTCACCTGAACATAGACGGCCTTGCCGTCCGCGCTTTGGGCTGCCGCCTCGGTGATGGGGTCGCCCCAGAAGTCCTGAACGTGTTGGACGTGTGTGGTGTCTTCCCGCAGCCGCTGAATCAGCTCTTCGTAGTACGCGTGGGTGTCGTCGCCGAGGGGTTCTTCGCCCTCCAGGACGATCATCGCCACGGCGCCCGAATTGGCTTCTCCGAACACCTCCCCCATGCGCTGCATCGCCTGGAACGACGGCGCGGCGACGGGGTTCATCTCCACCGCCTGCTCTTTTTCGACCAACTCCAGCGAGGGCACGGCGGTGGTCAGAAGGAAGGCGATCGCCAACCAGCCCAGGATGATCGGCACCGAGAAGCGGTAGACGATCCGGGCCACGAGGGGCGGACGTTTGGCCGTCGGCAACGGCTGCGTCGTGGGTTCGCTGGACTGGGTCATGCTGCCTTCAGCACGCAGAAGGTGAACGCGTTCACCCCGTGGCGGACCCGTTCGGCTTCGACCTCGTCGCCGACGGTGATGCGACATCCGATGGTGTCACCAGTTCCCTGCGCGGAGAGGCTTCCGATCGCCGTCGCCTCCGAGATCGGGAACTCCACCGACCATGGCAGCGGCGCTCCCTCGATCCGCTGCGGGTCGGCGTTGTCGTCGAAATAGCTGATGTCCGCGACGGTTCCCGGCGGGCCGAACACCTCGTAGGTGAGGTGCTTGGGGTTGTGGGGCTGGCGCTCCTCAGTTTCGGTGCTGGCATAGGTGGGGCGCTGGTCGTTGCCGAAGACATTGTGCAACCGGGAAACGGTGAATCCGCCGGCGACCGCGACGATCGCGATGACGAGCGGGATCCACAGCCGCCTCAGAATCCTGAAAATGTCAGACCCCTTCTGTTCTCAGTCCTGGTGCCCTGCGGCCGCTCGGTCGTCATGGAACTACGCATCTGCTGCGACACGCCAGACGGCGCTCCTCGAACGCGGTGCCGCGCAGGTGAGCCGTATGGCGGGTCACCGCAAATGCGCGGCGCCTCCGGGAGCGCGACTCGGTCCTGGAAAGTGATCCATCCCTGTTCGCCTCCAGAATTCGGTCAAGCCCGACGCGATCGTAATGCATTCGTCCTGGCTAGTACGGCCAGTCCCAAGATTCTCAGAAACCTCACCGGCAAATCGGATCATGGACGTCAATTTCGTGCGGTGCGGCGCCGCGCGCTCTCTGGTGTCCGCACAGAACCGGTGGCCCGCATCGAGCGAGGCGACGATGCGGGCGCGTCTCGGCGACTCCGGCGGCAGTATGACGCCGGGCATCTAGATCACCGGATCGACCGATGTGTTGTGTTGGTGGTATTGAGCATTCGCACGTCGATTGGGGCGGGTATGGGGCCGGTGCGCGACGGGCCGTCTGGCCGCGCGGCCGTATCCCTTCCCCGGCGGCGCTGCGCCGAGAACACGTGTCGCCCAGCCGCCGTCGTCGGCCGCTCGGATGCGGCGACTCTGGGGTGCCAGCAATTTCGCCGAATTCTGGCTGGTCAGCTCAGACGGCGGCGCTGCCCCGCCGACCGACCGGGCATATCCGGGCGCCGGCACGTCGTCGGGCAATTCGACCCTGATCGCGGTTTCCGGGCAGCCGCAGACCGCGCGCGGCCCTGTCCCGAAGGGAGCCAGGAATATGGCTTCAGCGCGCGCCGGCCCACACGTCGGCGCGGTGCACCGGCAGGCCATGGCCGGGCAGCAGGTGCTCGACGGGCAACGCCCGCATGCGCTGCTCACTGCGCACCGCGGCGGCGGCGTCGACGGTCTCGGGGGTGAACCACGCCTGCCCGCGCGCACTGAGCACCGCATCGCCGGAGATCAGCGTCCGGCTGTCGGCATGCCAGAACGCGGTCGAGTCGTCGGTGTGCCCGGGCACGTGCAGCACCTGCCAGCCCGGCACGCCGGGCAGCGGCTGACCGTCGACCAACGGTTGGGCCCCGCCGAGCGCGTCGCCGACCATCCCCTTACCTCCGCCGTATCCCGCGATGCGCGGGCCGTCGGCGAAGCCGCGCAGCCCGGTCAGGTCCAGCGGCTGGCTGATCAGGGTGGGCCAGATCTGGGCGACCTTGCTCAGCGCCGGGGTGCGCGGCTGGCGGCTGCCGTCCAGATAGCTGAGTGTGACCTCGGGAAGATGCAGCGTTACTTGGTGCTCGGCGGCCAGGCGTGGCGCCCCGGCGACGTGGTCGCTGTGACCGTGGGTGGCCACGACGGCGCCGACGGTGCCGCGGTGCACCGACAGCACGCCCGCGATGTCGTCGGCGCTGCCCGGCATTCCGGCGTCAACCACCACATAAGTTCGATCGCCCCGGATCAGATAGCAGTTGAAGATCCACCGGGACAGCCGGATCACCCCGATGTCGTCGAGCGGCTCAACCACCAACGCCATCGCAGCCTCCTCCTTCGCGCAACACCTGAGCAGTCTGCGGTGCTGACGTCGGCTACGGCAAGAATCCAAGACCATGAAAACGGCCCCCGGAGTTTCCTCCGACAGAAACGCTGCCGAGCAGGCGGCAATGTACCTGGCGGAGATCCGTACGAATCGTCAACCACCTCCGAATGAGGCCGACGACGTGGAAGCTGTCCGGCCGCAGGACCGTCAACAGGGCCAAACGACACCAGCCTGTACCGGCGCCTACGTGGGCGTAAAACGAGCCTAGCCGGCAGTCCCTGAGCCGTATGATTCGGTCCATCGTGCGTGCCGCGCCCGGGGGTCAGGAGCAAATTGATATGAGCGGGCAGGATACATCTTCGGGTGACCTCGGCGACGACCCATACGCGAGTCACCCGACGCTGTCCGCTTTTCCACGCGGGGTGCGCCAGCGGATCGCCGACCAGCTCGCGTCAGAAAAGAAAATCGGAGCGATAAAGACGCTACGCGAGAACGCAGACGGAATTCTCGGCCTCAAAGAGGCAAAAGACATCATTGACGGCCTCCCGAAGCCAGGGAAACAACCACGGCCTGGGCAACGAGCACAGCCAGCGAAGGTGGCTAGCGGGAAGATCGACAAAGGGGGGACGACCCTCACCCTCTACCGGGACGGCACGTTTACCACCACGGGAATGATCTTCACCAGCGAGCCAGACCGCCTCGTCGGCTTCTCATCTGATATTGATTCGATGCGTCGGAAGTCCACCACTGGTCGCGGCGCCGCCGCGCTCCTTTCCTTCGGACTCACCGGAGCCCCGGTATCCCTGGTGACCGGCAACAACCGCGGAGTGATCTACGTGACGATCACCGGGGAGCATTCAGGTACCAAGACCTACACAAGTAAGAACCCCGAAAACAGGCTCTTGTCTTCGATTAGATCGCTACAGGCTTCAGCAGACCACTTGTTAGCGTCACCCCCACCGCCGGCTGCCGTCACCGAATCCGACCAAAGCAGTACGACGTCAACACAGCCGGGTAATGACGTTG
This sequence comes from Mycolicibacterium sp. XJ662, assembly GCF_053484035.1. Classification (NCBI taxonomy): domain Bacteria; kingdom Bacillati; phylum Actinomycetota; class Actinomycetes; order Mycobacteriales; family Mycobacteriaceae; genus Mycobacterium; species Mycolicibacterium sp. XJ662. Next base: position 39,038 of record NZ_JBEFTL010000002.1, read on the forward strand.
CGACGCAATTGAAAATGCTTGCCGAGCTGCACGCCAGTGGCGCGCTTTCGGAAGACGAGTTCACTGCCGCGAAGTCCCGAATTCTGTCCAGCTCGGCGCCAGTTTCTGCAAGCCGGCCGGCAACGTCACAGGTGGCCACAACGAATGTGCGATGCCACAAATGCCAGCACGTCCAAAAGGTGCCGCTGGACCAGATGACCTTCGTTTGCGAGGGATGCAACGCTCAGCTAAAGCGGAAGCGCCAAACGGGACCAACCTAGCCCTGCGACCTTACGGAATAGCCGAAGGACCCGGCCCCGGTGAGTCCGGAGATTGTTTGCGTTGAGTCGCCCCCTCCAGTTGGGTGCGTGCGTCTGCGAGTAATAGAGATTGTCCTTCGCTCTGAATATCGCCATCGACGGATCGGCCGATCACCTCGAACGAAGGTGATGATCTTTCTAGCCCTTGGCTAATGTTCACAAATGCGTTCACAAACCCTACGAGAACGGCCCCCGGAGTTTCCTCCGAGGGCCGTTTCGTTAGTAGCGGGGACAGGATTCGAACCTGCGACCTCTGGGTTATGAGCCCAGCGAGCTACCGAGCTGCTCCACCCCGCGACGGGTACCCGCAAGGCTACCCAAGGCGTGCGCGCAGTTCCAAATCGCGCGGTCACCACAGCGGGTGAATCCGCTCACGGCCGCATGCCGGCGCGCCGCGAGCGTGCGCAAACTCGCGCTCCAGCACGGCGTGTCGGCCGCAAACACGCACCCGCGCCACCGAAGCAGTGAGCTAGCTGGTGGTTTGGTACTTGTTCACCGCGTCGTCGAGGCGCTGCAGCGCCTCACCGAAGTCACCGAAGTCGCCGCCCTGCTGTGCCGTGCGCAGCGCATCCAAGGCCTCGTTGACCTCTTGCAGCGCAGCGGCTTTGGCCGCCGACAGCTGGGTGGGCACGCCGGGCGATGCCGCCGCCGGCGGCGGCGTGGGTGCCGGGGCTTCCGGTGCCCGGCCCTGCTGGTTGGCGGGGGTTTGGGCGGCCGGCGGCTCGCCGTCGGTGGGTTGCGCGGCCGGCGGCTGACCACCACCACCGGCTAGCGGCGCCGGACCGGTGGCCGTGGCGTCGGCGCCCGGACCGAACAGTTCGGTGAGCGCGTCACGCACCGTGGGGCCGTATCCGACCTTGTCGTTGTACATCATTGCGACCCGGATGAGGCGCGGATACGTCGACGCCGCATCGCTGGTGCCCGGCGAGGCGTACACCGGCGCCACGTAGAGCAACCCGCCCTGAACCAATGGCAGCGTGAGCAGGTTGCCCCACCGGATGCGGTTCTGGTTGTCGCGGCCGATGACGCCGAGGTCCTGGCTGACCGCCGTGTCGGTGCTGATCGCGTTGAACGCCAGCTTGGGACCGTTGACCTGGCCCGGAACGGTGAGCACCGTGAGCTTGCCGTAGGTCTCGGGGTCAGAACTCGCGCTGATATAGGCGGCGAGGAAGTCGCGGCGGAACCGGTTCATCGCCGTCGTGAGCTGGAACGACGCCGAACTGTCATTGGCCGCAAGGTCTCTGGCCACGATGTAGTACGGCGGCTGGAAGCTGCTGGCGGTCGGATTCGGGTCCAGCGGCACGTCCCAGAAGTCCGACGTCGAGAAGAACGTCACCGGGTCATCGACGTGATACTTGGCCAGCAACGCGCGCTGCACCTTGAACAGGTCTTCGGGGTACCGCAGGTGCTGGCGCAGTTCGTCGGAGATCTCGCTCTTGGGCTGCACGGTGTCCGGGAAGACCTTCATCCACGCCTGCAGCACCGGGTCCTGCTCGTCTTGGGCGTATAACGTCACGGTGCCGTCGTAGGCATCGACGGTCGCCTTGACCGAGTTGCGGATGTAGGACACCTGCTTGTCGGGTGGCAACCGGTTGAAGGCCACCTCGTTGGAATCCGCGGTGGCGCTGGACAACACCGTGGACTCCGAATACGGATAGTTGTCCAGGGTGGTGTAGCCGTCCACGATCCACACCATGCGCTCGTTGACGATCGCCGGGTACACGGTGGTGTCGGTGGTCAGCCACGGGGCGACCGCCTCCACCCGGTCGGCGGGGTCGCGGTTGAACAGAATCTTGCTGTTCTCACCGATCACGTTGGAGAACAAGAAGTTTCGTTCAGCGAACTTGGCGGCGAACAGCGACCGGGCCAGCCAGTTGCCCACCGGAACACCGCCGCTGCCGGTGTAGGTGTAGTTGCGCGTCTCGGTGCTGGTCTCGAAGTCGTATTCCCTTGGCGGGCCGTTCTCCCCGACGATCGCGTAGTCGGCAGGGGTATTGGCGATCACCGGCCCGAAGTAGATACGCGGCTGGTCCAGCGGCGCGGGGCCCTGGTTGATGATGCCGTCCGGGCCGACCGCGTTGACCAGGAACTCCGGATAGCCACCGTTTTGGTTGGGGTCGTTGGCGATGCCGCGCACGGTGTTGGCCGGTGAGGCGATGAAGCCGTTGCCGTGGGTGTAGACGGAGTGGCGGTTGATCCAGTCGCGCTGGTTGTCGATCAGCCGGTCGGGGTTCAACTCCCTGGCGGCCACCACGTAGTCACGCAGGTTGCCGTCTGGTCCGGTGTAGCGGTCCATCGCCAGCTGATCGGGGAAGTAGTAGAAGTTCTTGCCCTGCTGGAACTGGGTGAAGGCGGGGCTGACGATGGTCGGGTCCAACAGCCGGATGTTGGATGTGGTGGCCCGGTCGGCGGCCACCTGCTGAGCCGTCGCCGGCGCGTCGCCGCTGTAGCTGCGGTAGGTGACCACCTCGTCGGTCAGACCGTAGGCCTGTCTGGTGGCGACGATACTTCGGCCGATGTACTCGCTTTCCTTCTGCGCCGCATTGGGTTTGACGCTGAACTGCTCGACGATCAGTGGCCAGCCGGCGCCGACGATCAGCGAGGACAGCAGCAGCAGCACCACACCGATGGCCGGAATGCGCAAGTCGCGCAGCACGATCGCGGAGAACACCGCCGCGGCGCAGATCACCGCGATCGCCATCAGGATCAGCTTGGCGGGCAGCACCGCGTTGATGTCGGTGTACCCGGCGCCGGTGAACGGCTTACCGGCGCGGGTGTGGCTCAACAGCTCGTAGCGGTCGATCCAGTAGGCGAGGGCCTTCAGCAATATCAGGGTGCCGACCAGCGAGATCAGCTGGATGCGGGCCGAGCGGCTGAGCGCGCCGGTACGACCGGACAGCCGGATACCGCCGAACAGGTAGTGGCCCAACAGGTTGGCGATGAACGCCAGGAACGCCGCGACGAACAGATAGTTCAGCACGAGCCGGTAGAACGGCAGGTCGAACGCGTAGAAGCCCAGATCCATGCCGAACTGGGGATCGGTGACGCCGAAGTCACCGCCGTGCAGGAACAGCTGCACGGTCTCCCACTGGCCCAGCGCAAAGAGCCCCGCGAACACCCCGATGAGCGCGGGCACGCCGATGCCGACGAGCTTCAGCCGTGCCATCACCGCGGTGCGGTACCGGGCCACCGGGTCGTTGGGGCCGTCGGTCGGAACGAACACCGGTCGGGTGCGGTACGCCAGCGCCAGCCCGGCGAACACGATCGCCCCGATGAGCAGCGTCACCACCAGGAACAAGATGAATTGGGTGAACAGCACCGTGGTGAACACCGAGCGGTAGCCCAGTTCACCGAACCAGAGCCAATCGATGTAGGTGTCGATCAACCGTGGCCCGATCAGCAGTAGCAGCACCACCACCACGCCGATCGCGATGAGAATCCGGCTACGTCGTGTCAGCGCGGGCATCCTTGCCGCGGGCCGCATACCCACTCGTCAAACTCCAGTCTTGCCGATCTCACACGTCGCCACCCGACGTGGGAACAACTGTACGCAAGCGCTGCGCACGCACGATTCAGCAGTGGGGACGTTCGCCATCAGCGGAAAGTGCCTCCAAAGCATCCACTGCCGTCGTGAGGGTGTCCACCTTGACCAGTTCCAGGCCCTCCTGGGGTGCCGATTTTGCCTCCGCGCAGTTCTCGGCGGGCACCAGAAACACCGTCGCACCCGATTCCCGGGCGGCCAGCATCTTGTGCGTGATGCCGCCGATCGCCCCGACGTGGCCGTCGCCGGTGATCGTGCCCGTCCCGGCGACGAAGTGGCCGTCGCTGAGATCTCCCGGGGTGAGCTTGTCGACGACGGCGAGGCTGAAGATCAGCCCGGCCGACGGTCCGCCGATGTTGGCCAGGTTGAAGTCGATGGAAAACGGCGCCCACGGCGCGTCGAGCACGCCGATGCCCAGGTAGCCCTGCTCGCCTTCGGGGTGCTCACCCATCGTGATGGTGGCCTCGCCGGGTGGGCCGTCCTTGCGCCGGTAGTCCAGCACGACGGTGTCACCGGGTCTGGTCTCTTTGATCAGCGCCTGGAATTCCTCGAGGTTGGCCACCGGCTCGCCGTTGACCCCGTCGATCGCGTCGCCGTCTTCAAGCTTGCCTGCCGACGGGCCAGGGTCGTTGACGTTCTCCACCGTGACGGCCATCGGGTAGTCCATAAAGAGCAGCGCGGCGTATTCGGCGCTGCGCTCAGAGCGGCGAAAGTCGGTGGTGTTGGCTTCGTTGATCTCCTCGCGCGTTTTGCCGGGCGGGTAGACCAGTTCGCGCGGCAGAAGTTGTTCGCGCCCCGACAGCCACAGCACCAGCGCCTGCCCGAGGGTCAGCCCGTCGCGTTGGGAGACGGTGGTCATGTTCAGCTGTCCGGAGGTCGGATACACGTCGGCACCTTCGATCTGCACGACCGGTTGACCGTCGACCTCACCGAGCGTGTTGAACGTCGGCCCCGGCCCCAGCGACACAAAGGGCACGACCACCAGTGACACCAGCACCCCGAACACCAGGATCGGGACGAGGGCGACCAGCAACGTCAGAATCCGCCTGTTCACGTCGCCCAATCTAAAGGTTGCCCGGTGAGCACCCCGGACCGCGACCGTCGTCGGGGGGTGTTCGCTGAGCGCGTGACCTGCCCAACGACAGAGCGCGACGCTGGTGAGTACGGTTGAGGGCATGGCTGACCCGCCTTTTGGCTTCTCTGCCGGTGACGACCCGGAGCGCGACAAGCGCAAGAACGACCCGGACGCCGGTTCGGGCGATCCGTTCGGGTTCGGCGGGTCCGAGTTCGACATGTCACAGCTGGGCCAGATCTTCAGCCGGCTCGGCGAGATGTTCAGCGGTGCAGGCGGCGCGATGGCGGGCGGCAAGACGTCCGGTCCGGTGAACTACGACCTGGCCCGTCGGCTGGCCACCAACCAGATCGGCTTCGTCGCACCGATCCCCGAATCGACCAGCGCAGCCGTGCGCGACTCTGTGCACCTCGCCGACACCTGGCTCGACGGCGCGACCGCGCTGCCCGCCGGCGCCACCAAGGCCGTGGCGTGGACACCCAGCGACTGGCTCGACAACACGCTGGAGACGTGGAAACGGCTGTGCGATCCGGTTGCCGAACAGATCTCCACGGTGTGGGCCTCGGCGTTACCCGAAGAAGCCAGGAGCATGGCCGGTCCGCTGCTGGCGATGATGGCCCAGATGGGTGGGATGGCGTTCGGTTCCCAGCTGGGCCAGGCGCTGGGCAAACTCTCACGAGAAGTGTTGACCTCCACCGACATCGGCCTTCCGCTCGGCCCCAAGGGCGTCGCTGCGCTGATGCCTGATGCGGTCGAGTCGCTGACCGAGGGCCTCGAACAGTCACGCAGCGAGGTCATGACGTTTCTGGCCGCGCGGGAAGCCGCGCACCACCGCCTGTTCAGCCACGTGCCGTGGTTGTCCAGCCAGCTGCTCAACACCGTCGAAGCGTTCGCCAAGGGCATGAAGATCGACATGAGCGGCATCGAGGAGCTCGCGCAGGGCTTCAACCCGGCGTCGCTGGCCGACCCTGCGCAGCTCGAGCAGCTGCTGAACCAGGGCATCTTCGAGCCGAAGGCGACGCCGGAGCAGACGGCGGCCTTGAGCCGGCTGGAAACGCTGCTGGCGTTGATCGAGGGCTGGGTGGAGACCGTCGTCGCCGACGCGTTGCGCGACCGGCTCCCCGGCACGTCGGCGCTCTCGGAGATGCTGCGGCGGCGGCGTGCCACGGGCGGCCCGGCCGAGCAGACCTTCGCCACCCTGGTCGGGCTGGAATTGCGTCCCCGCAAGCTGCGGGAGGCCGCGACGTTGTGGCAGCGGCTGGCCGAGGCCGTCGGCGCCGACGCCCGTGATGCCGTGTGGCAGCACCCCGATCTGCTGCCCACCGCCGAGGACCTCGACGAACCCGCCGGTTTCATCGACCGGATGATCGGCGGCGACACCAGCGGAATGGACAGCGCCATCGCGGAAGCGATCGCTGACCTGGAACAGCGCTCTGAGGACGACGGCGACCAGCCCACCAGCTGAGCCTGTGGATAACCCGCGGGAGTTTTGCCGCCCGCTGTGACAAAGTCCGGCGCTATGCGGGCCTACGCACTCAACCCGACGACGCCGGTCCTGCTGCGACCCGACGGCGTCGTGCAGGTGGGCTGGGATCCGCGCCGCGCCGTCGTGGTGCGTCCCCTGTCGGGAATGAGCCCCGCCGCGCTGGCCGAATTGCTGCGACGGCTGCAGTCGGGCGCCACCCTGGATGAGGTTCAGCGGCTCGCCGCCGGCGTGGAACCGACCGAGATCGCCGACCTGCTCACGTCGTTGGCCGACGCCGGTGTTCTGATCAGCACGGCGCGCCGACGCACCCGCGCCGCGTCGGTGCGTATCCACGGCAGCGGACCCCTTTCGGACCTGCTTTCCGGCGCGCTGCGCTGCTCGGGCGCCCGGGTCACACACAGCAGCCGCAACACCGCCGGCGCGCCGTCCGAACCGACCGATCTGGCGGTGCTGTCCGATTACCTGGTGGTCGACCCGCGGGTGGTGCGCGATCTGCACGACGCCGGAATCGCGCATCTGCCGGTGCGGGTGCGCGACGGCGCCGGCCTGGTCGGACCGCTGGTGATCCCCGGCGTGACAAGCTGCCTGGGATGTGCTGACCTGCACCGCAGCGACCGCGATGCCGCCTGGCCGGCCGTCGCGGCCCAGCTGCGCGACACCGTCGGCACCGCGGACCGGGCCACCGTGCTGGCGACCGCGGCGCTGGCGCTCAACCAGGTCGACCGTGTCATCCGCGCGGTCCGCGAGGAACGCAGCACAGACGAGCCGTTGCCGACCCTTGACACGACGCTGGAGTTCGATGTGAACGTGGGTTCGGTCGTCACGCGCCGCTGGTCACGGCATCCGCGATGCTCATGCTGAAAACGCTTGATGCCAACTTGTTGCCGTGCGGCCGTCGCCGTCAGGGATGATGGTCTGGTGAGTGACATCAAACGGGGCCGTGCGGCTCGCAACGCGAAGCTGGCGAGCCTTCCCGTCGGCATGGCGAGCCGGGCCGCCCTCGGCTTCGGTAAAAGGTTGACCGGCAGGTCCAAAGACGAGGTCAACGCCGAGCTGATGGACAAGGCCGCCCAGCAGCTGTTCACCGTTCTCGGTGAGCTCAAGGGCGGCGCCATGAAGGTCGGGCAGATGCTGTCGGTGATGGAGGCCGGCGTTCCCGAGCAGTACGGTAAGCCCTACCGCGAAGCGCTGACCAAGCTGCAGCGCGAGGCGCCGCCGCTGCCCGCCGCCAAGGTGCACCGCGTGCTGGACATGCAACTGGGCACCAAATGGCGCGAGCGGTTCTCGTCGTTCGATGACACCCCGGTGGCGTCGGCCAGCATCGGCCAGGTGCACAAGGCCGTGTGGGCCGACGGTCGTGAGGTGGCGGTCAAGATCCAGTACCCGGGCGCCGACGAGGCGCTGCGCGCGGACCTGAAGAGCATGCAGCGGATGGTCAAGGTGCTCAAGCAACTTGCGCCAGGCGCCGACGTGCAGGGCATCGTCGACGAGCTCATCGAACGCACCGAGATGGAACTCGACTACCGGCTGGAGGCCGACAACCAGCGCGCATTCGCGAAAGCCTATGAGGGACATCCGCGTTTCGTCGTGCCCCGCATTCTGGCCAGCACACCCAAGGTGGTGATCCAGGAATGGATCGATGGCATCTCGATGTCGGTGATCATCAGGGAGGGCACGCAGGAACAGCGAGACACCATAGGCACCAGGCTTTTCGAGTTCACCTACGACGCGCCTCGGCGGCTGGAGATCATGCACGGCGACGCGCATCCCGGCAACTTCATGCTGATGCCGGAGGGCAAGATGGGCGTCATCGACTTCGGCGCCGTCGCCCCGTTGCCCGGCGGTATCCCACCCGAACTCGGCATGGCCACCCGCTTCGCCATCGCCAAGGACTACGAGAACCTGCTGCCGGTCATGGAGAAGATCGGCTTCATCCAGAAGGGTGAACAGGTGTCGACCCGAGAACTCGACGAGATGCTGCGGCCCTATGTGGAACCTCTTCAGGTCGAGGTATTTCACTACACCCGCAAGTGGTTACAGAAGATGACGATGGCCGACATGGATCGGTCGGTGGCCCAGGTCCGCACGGCCCGACAGATGGATATCCCCGCCGCGCTGGCGATTCCGATGCGGGTGATCGCCTCCAATGTCGCGATCTCGTGTCAGCTGGACGCCCGCATCCCGGCCAGAAGGCTTGCCACCGAACTGATTCCAGGTTTCGCCGACGAATAGCGTTTAGGTCCGCCGAGACTGCGCACAGATCGCGCTTTTCGGCGGTTTGGCGATCTGTGCGCAGTCTCGGCCGGCGGTTCAGGCTGCGGCCGGGTTGTTCTCGGTGTTCTTCCGCGGCCGGCCACGCGGACGTTTGCGCGCGATGACGGTGCCACGCTCGAAGATCTCGCCACCCCACACACCCCACGGCTCTTGACGTTCCAGAGCGGCGGCGAGGCATTCGCGGCGGATCGGGCAATCCGCGCACAGCTTCTTGGCGCGTTCGAGGTCGACGGGGTTTTCGGCGAACCACAGGTCGGGGTCACCGATGTGACACGGCACCGCCAGCATCGTCTTGTTCCGGCATGTCTGGCTCGACATGTCTGTCCTCTGCTTCCTGGTCGAGGGTTTCGCATCTGTCTCTTGATGGATCTGCGACCAGGTCTTCGAGCGATTCCCGAAATAAAACTGGCCACGGATCCGGGGACTGCGGTTCCGTGGCCTTTTCGGCGAAATCGTGGGTTCTCCTAGAGGGGACCCCGATCCACGGAGGGTGCAGTCGCGGCGGCGGCGGCGGTGGCGCGGCGCTTACGCGGCGGCGTAATGGCGGCAGCGGCACCCGCGGCGGCGACGTGCGCGGCGGCGGCGGGATGCGCCGTGGGGACGGCGACCTGGAGGGTCCGCGACATGCCGGCAACGCCCGCGACATGGCCTACGCCGGTGAACGCGTTGATGCTCGCCATGATCTCGACACCCTCCTCTCGCACGATGAAATACACAACAGATGTGCGATCTTGAGGTTAAGGGTAGCAGCGGAATCGCACAATTAAATTTTTGACCTGCGGTTTTGGCGCGATTTTTACGACGGTTGGCCGTGCCTGACGTCGCCGGCCGTCCGGCTGCGGCCCTTGACCAACGCGAGAACGTCGGGGCCGTACTGCTCGAGCTTTCGTGCGCCGATCCCGGGAATCGCCACGAGCGCCGCGTTGTCGGCAGGCAGCGTCTCGGCGATCGCGATCAACGTGTTGTCGGTGAACACCACATAGGCGGGCACCTTCATCTCCTTGGAGACGCGTGACCGCCAGTCCTTGAGCTGGCCCAACAACTCTTCGTCGATATCGGACGCGCAGGTTTCGCAGCGGCGCAACATGATTGCCGGCGGCGTCGTAAGCGTGCTGTTGCAGACGCGGCAGCGCGGGGTGGCGCCGCGGGACCGCCGCGGCCGGGACGGGGTCGCGTCGGCCGAGGACTGCGGCGCGATGCCGTTGAGGAATCGCGACGGTTTGCGGCTCTGTCGGCCCCCGGGGCTGCGCGACAGCGCCCAACTGAGCGCCAAATGCACACGGGCCCGGGTGATTCCGACGTAGAGCAGGCGTCGTTCTTCTTCGACCGGTTCGCTGTCTGGACCGTGGGCCAGCGCGTGCGAGATAGGCAGTGTGCCGTCGGCCAACCCGACCAGAAACACCGCGTCCCATTCCAGGCCTTTGGCGGCGTGCAGCGACGCCAGCGTCACGCCCTGGACGACGGGCGGGTGTCGCGCGTCGGCGCGCTGGCGCAGTTCGGTGAGCAGGGTGCGCAGATCCAGCGAGGGGCGCTGGACGACCTCTTCGTCGACGAGTTCGGCCAGCGCGGTCAGCGCCTCCCAGCGGTCACGCGCCTTGGTGCCGGGTGGCGGTTCGGCGCTGAGTCCGAGCGGTTCGAGCACGGCGCGGACGATGTCGGGCAACGACGCTTGTTCTTGTCCCTGGTCTTCGACACCGCGTTCGCCTGCGCGCTGCAGCGCCACCAACGCCTGGCGGATCTCCTGGCGGCTGAAGAAGCCTTCGCCGCCGCGAACCTGGAACGGGATTGTCGCCTCGGTCAGCGCTTCCTCATAAACCTCGGACTGCGCGTTGATCCGGTACAGCACGGCGATCTCGGCGGGTTCGGTGCCCGACTCGATGAGCCGCTTGATGCTCTTGGCCACGGCGGCGGCCTCGGCGACCTCGTCGGGGTGTTCGGCGAAGGTCGGCTTCGGCCCGGGGGCGCGCTGGCCGACGAGGTGCAGCTTGCTTCCGGCCATCCGGCCGCGGGCGCCGGCGATGACCCGGTTGGCCAGCGACACGACCTGCGGGGTGGAGCGGTAGTCGCGTTCCAGCCGAACCACGGCCGCGTCGGGGAAGCGCCGCGAGAAGTCGAGCAGGTAGCGCGGGGTGGCGCCGGTGAAGGAGTAGATGGTCTGGTTGGCGTCGCCGACGACGGTGAGGTCGTCGCGTTCGCCGAGCCAGGCGTCGAGGACCCGTTGCTGCAGGGGTGTGACGTCCTGGTACTCGTCGACGACGAAGCAGCGGTACCGGTCGCGGAACTCCTGGGCCACCGCGGCGTCGTTCTCGATCGCGGCCGCGGTGTGCAGCAGCAGGTCATCAAAGTCCAGCAGCGCGGTCCCGTCGCGGCGTGCCTTGAGCGTCTCGTAGCCGGCGTAGACGGTCGCGATCTTCTCCGCGTCGAACGGAATGTCGCGACCCGCCGCGGCCACGGCCGCGCCGTAACCCTCCGGGCTGATCAAAGAGCCTTTGGCCCACTCGATTTCACCGGCGAGGTCGCGGACGTCGTCGGTGCTGGTTTGCAGCCCGGCGCGGTTGGCGGCCTGCGCGACGACGGCGAATTTGGTGTCGAGCAGCTGCCACGACGTGTTGCCGACCACCCGCGGCCAGAAGTAGGACAGCTGGCGGCGCGCCGCGGCGTGAAACGTCATCGCCTGCACGGCTTCGGCGGAGACACCGGCCCAGTCCGCACTCAGGGCGCGCAGCCGGCTGCGCATCTCCCCCGCGGCGCGCTGGGTGAACGTCACGGCCAGCACCTGCCCGGGCGCGACGTGTCCGCCCGCGACGAGGTGGGCGATGCGCCGGGTGATGGTGCGGGTCTTTCCGGTGCCCGCGCCGGCGAGCACGCAGACCGGGCCGCGGGCGGCGAGCACGGCCTCGCGCTGCTCCTCGTCGAGGTCGTCGACAACGCGTAACGAATCGACCTCTACCGACATGCGGTCCATCTTGGCAGGGGGCGGTGACAAATCCGGGACGGCGGCGGGCATGTTGGGCGGATCGGCTACGTTGAAAGGCGTTATGAGCGCTGCAGACAATCCTCAGGTGACCATGTACACCACGTCGTGGTGTGGCTACTGCTTTCGGCTGAAGAAGATTCTGCAGTCCGAGGGCATCGAGTTCACCGAGGTCGACATCGAGAACGATCCCGAGTCGGCCCAGTTCGTGGCGTCGGTGAACGGCGGGAACCAGACCGTTCCGACGCTGAGGTTCCCCGACGGGTCCACGTTGACCAACCCCAGCGCCAAGGACATCAAGGCCAAGCTCGCGGGCTAACCGCGCCCGTCGCGTCCGGTTGTCCCGTTGGGGCGACGGTAGTTACTCCTCGGCGGCCCAGGATTCGATGATCTCCCTGGCGATCGAGATCGAGCCGGGCAGCAGAAGCCGCGACGACGAGTCGCTGCTCCAGTCCCCCGCGTCCAGCGCCTCGCGAACCTCCGCGCGCGTGAACCATGCCGCCTCGGCGATCTCGCCGTCGTTGAACGAGAACTCCTGCTCGGGATCTCCGACGGCGTGAAAGCCGACCATCAACGACCGCGGGAACGGCCACGGCTGGCTGCCGAGGTACTCCACGTCAGTCACGGTCAGGCCGATCTCCTCGGAGATCTCGCGCACCACACACGACTCGAACGACTCACCGGCCTCGACGAACCCGGCCAGCAGCGAGAACAGCCGCTCCGGCCACATCGTCTGCCTGGCCAGCACCGCGCGGTCGTGCCCGTCGTGCACCAGACAGATCACCGCGGGGTCGATGCGGGGAAACTCCTCGTAGCCGCTGAGCGGGTCGACCCGCGACCAGCCCGCCTTGGCCGGTTTGGTCGGCGCCCCGTTCACGGTGCTGAACTGGGCGCTGTCGTGCCAGTTCAGCAGGGCGCTGGCGGTGGCCAGCAACTGCGCGCTGACGTCGTCGATGATCTGCCCGCCCCGGCGCAGGTCGAGCACCTCGGTTTCGACGTCGGGATCGTCGGGATGCTCCAGCGCGGCCCGGATCGCCCACACGTGTCTGCCGTCGTTGAGCCGGCCGAGGAAGACGGCGTTCTCCGGCGGCTTGTCGCCCAGGTTGGCGGTGTTTCCCAGCAGCACCTTGCCGCCCGACATCAGCACCTGGTTGCGGCGGTCGACACGCAGCAGCGCCGCGTCGGACCAGCCGGCGATGGCGGCGTCGACGTCGGTGCGCAACGCGTCGGATCGGTCGGCGCCGACGCGGGACAACAGCGGGACATGGCGCAGCCGGAACCCGCGCGACGTCATCGGTCGGCATCCGCGCTGCGGATGAACAGCAGCCGGTCACCGGGTTCGAGCGCATCGGCCTCGGGCTCGTCGACGCGCACCAGCTTGTTGTTGCGCACGACGCCCAACACGATGTCGGCCTGGTGGCGCGGCGACCCGCCGACCTCCTTGGGGCCGACCTCGCGTTCGGCGATCGCAAAACCGCGGTCGGGGGTCAGCAGGTCCTCCATCATCTCGACGACGCTGGGTGTCTGCACGGCGACGCCGAGCAGCCGTCCCGCGGTCTCGGCCGTCACCACCGTGGAGTCCGCACCGGACTGCTTGAGCAGATGCTCGTTATCGGTTTCGCGCACGGCGGCAATGATCTTGGCCTTCGGTGCCAGCTCACGCGCGGTCAGCGTGACGAGCACGGCGGTGTCGTCGCGGTTGGTCGCCACGATGATCGCTTTGGCGTGCTGCGCGCTGGCCAACCGCAGCACCTCGGAGTCGGTGGCGTTGCCGCGCACGGTGACCAACCCGGCGCTCTTGGCGCGTTCCAGCGCGACCGCGTTCTCGTCGACGACGACGATGTCGGCGGGGGCCACCTCGTCGCCAACCATCGCGGCTGCTGCGGTCCTGCCTTTCGTGCCGTAGCCGACGATCACGATGTGGTTGCGCACTTTGTTCCTCCATCGCTGAATTTGGTAGACCTGCCGCGACTGCGTGGTCAGCGTTTCGACCGTCGTACCGATCAGCACGATCAGGAACGCGATCCGCAGCGGGGTGATCACCAGGACGTTGACCAGCCGGGCTCCGGACGTGACCGGGGTGATGTCGCCGTATCCGGTGGTCGACAGCGACACCGTCGCGTAATACAGGCAGTCCAGGAACGACAACCGGTCGCCGGTGACGTCGCGGTAGCCGTCGCGGTCTATGTAGACGATCAACACCGCCGCGAACAGCGCCAGGGTGGCGTAGATGACCCGTCGGGTGATCCGCCGCACCGGGCTCACCGGGTCGGCCGGGATCTGCACCCTGTCGGTCAGGGCGTGCACCGGCCGGTCGGCCAGCGAGTCGTCAAACCTGCGGACCCGGCGCCGCAGCCTGCCTTCAGGCATGGAAACCGGTCACCGCTGCAAGTGAGCGCACGCCATTATGTAACCATGACCTCTTTGCCTCCCGAGCTGCAGCAGATGGCCGACCCGGCACCCGCGCATCGGATGGCAGCGATGCTGCTCGGTGTGGGCAGCCTGCATTTTCTGGCGCCGAAGCCGTTTGACGCGATCGTCCCGGCCGAGCTGCCCGGCAGCGCGCGGTTCTACACCTACGCCTCCGGGGTGGCCGAGCTCGGCACCGCGGCCCTGCTGGCCGCGCCCAAGACCCGTCGCCTCGGTGCGCTGGCCGCTGTCGCCTTGTTCGTTTCGGTGTTTCCCGCCAACGTCAACATGGTCCGGCTGTGGTCCCAGGAACCGAAGAAGCCGCTGGTGCTGCGCATCGGTGCGCTCGCCCGACTGCCGCTGCAGATTCCGATGGTCCTGCAGGCGGTCAAGATCTACCGCACCTCCTAGGCGGCGCGCGTCTTTAGCAGCGCCGCCAACTCCTCCGCGCCGGGGAGAAGGTCGGGTGCGACGGTGGCTCCCGTCCGCACGTAGTGAAACGCCGCACGCACCGAATCGACGGGACGGCCGTGCAACTGCGCCCACGCCAGTCGGTACACCGCCAGCTGAATGGCCGCGTGCTGCTTGTCTTCCGGTGTGGCGGGCGGATCACCGGTCTTCCAATCCACCACCGTCGCACCACCGTCAGCGTCGGCGAACACCGCGTCGATGCGGCCCCGCACCACCCGATCACCGATCACCATGTCGAACGGCACCTCGACGTCCAGCGGGGTCCGCGCGGCCCACGGCGACACCGCGAACGCTGTCTGAAGTTCGGCGAGCTCGTCGGCGACGCCGGTGTCGTGGTCGACCGCGCCTGGCAGATCGTCAAGGTCGAACAACCGCTCCGCGTGGTAGAAACGCTGGATCCAGTCGTGGAATGCATTGCCCAGCAACGTATGTGGGTCGGGCCGTATCGGCAGTCGCCGCCGCAGCCGCTGTGTGAGCGAGTCGGGGTCGCGGCCGAGCTCGACCATGGTGCTGACCGAGATCTGCGTCGGCAGCGGCGGCGGTGCGGGTGGTTCGGCCGCGCGGTCACGTTCGGCCAGTAGCGCGTCGACGTCCGATGCCCAGCCCTCGTCGGAGTCGGCAGTGGGCAAGTCGAACTCTGTCGACATCGCCTGCGCCACCAGCTCGGCGCCCCGGTCGATGTTGCCGCGCCGCGGTCCGCTCGGGTCGGCCGGCCATATCGCCTCGACCACCTTGTCGCGCAGCGGGTTCGGTTCACCGTCGGCGGGAGCCGGTGCCCAGTGCTCGATGACCCCGCACGGGTCGCCGGCCGCCGACTGCTCGATGACGTCTTTGAGTTCGTGCAGAAACTCCGACGGTCCGCGCGGCTTGTTCTCGGTGGCTCCCCAGTGGTGCCCGGACAACAGCAGCGTGTCCTCGGCCCTGGTGAGCGCCACGTACAGCAGCCGGCGTTCCTCATCGATGCGGCGCTGCTCGAGCAGCTTCTTGTGGTCAAAGATCTTGTCCGACAGCTTTTTCCGATCGTTGACGTCGGAGGTGTCCAAGACCGGGACGCCGTGGCGGGAGGTGGTGGCGCGGTCGCCGCGCAGCAGCGGCGGCAACTCACCGGCGTCGGTGAGCCAAGTGCGGGCCGATCCGGTCGACGGGAAGACCCGGCCGGACAGATGCGGCACCGCCACCACCTGCCATTCCAGCCCCTTGGCCGCGTGCACGGTAAGGATCTGGACCCTGTCGTGCGCGACGGCGATTTCCGCGGGCGCCAGCCCGTCCTCCGCGTCGGCGGCCACGGCGAAGTACGCCAACAGACCAGGCAGGGTCGCGGCGGGGCGGGCGGCGAAGTCGGCGACCACATCGGCGAACGCATCGAGGTGCTCGGTACCCGACCATCCCGCCGAAACCGGCTGGTCCGCCCGGGCTTCGACATCCACGCCGAGCACCCGGCGCACCTCGGCGACCAGGTCGGGCAGCGGATGCGACAGGTGCGCGCGCAGCGCGGTCAACTCGCGGCCCAGCGCCACGATCCGGGCGTACCCGGCCGTCGAATAGGCCGCCGCGGGACCGGGATCGCAGAGGGCGTCGGCCAGGCAGGCGGCGTCGGCGTCAGGTGCGGCCTGCGCGACGATCCGCTCGACGGCTTCGTTGTCGGCGCCCGGGGCGGTGTCGTCGAGGTCGAGCGCGCGTCGCCACAGCGCCGCGACGTCACGTCCCCCCAGCCGCCAGCGCGGCCCGGTGAGCACCCGCATGGCGGCGCTGCCCGCGGTGGGCTCGGTCAGCAGTCGCAGCATGGCCACCACGTCGGCGACCTCGGGCACGTCGAGCAGACCGGCCAGCCCGACCACCTCGACCGGAACACCGCGGGCGCTGAGCGCCTCGGCCATCGGCGCGGCGTCGGCGTTGCGCCGCACCAACACCGCGGCGGTCGGCGTGGCGGCGCCGTCGGCCTGCGCGCCGTGGTAGCGCCGCGCGATGTGGTCGGCCACCCACTCCCGTTCGGCCGCAACGTCGTTCAACAGTGCACAGCGGATGGTGCCGGGCTCCGCGTCGGGGCGGGGCAGCAGGGTGCGCACCGCGACCGACCGGCGCCGCGCCTGCGTGGAGACGGCGTTGGCCAGGTAAAGCGCACGCGGCGGGTTACGCCAGCTGGTCCGCAGCTCGAGGGTGGGTGCGGGGGTGCCGTCAGAGCGCGGGAAGTCGGTGGTGAACCGCGGCAGGTTGGTCGCCGATGCGCCGCGCCAGCCGTAGATCGACTGGATGGGGTCGCCCACCGCCGTCAACGCGAGACCGTCGTCGACTCCCCCACCGAACAGCGAGGACAGCGCCACCCGCTGCGCGTGGCCGGTGTCTTGGTACTCGTCGAGCAGCACCACCCGGTAGCGCTGCCGCAACTGCTCGCCGACTTGGGGGAACGACGAGGCGAGCCGGGCCGCCGCGCCCATCTGCATGCCGAAGTCCATGACCTTCTCGGCGCGCATCCGCTGGTGCAGCGCATCGATGAGCGGCACCAGCTCGGTGCGCTCGGTCTGGGTCGACAGCAGCCTCAGCAGCCACTGGCTGGGCCCGCGGTCGCGCTGGTACGGCCCTGCGGGCAACGTGTGCACCAGCCGCTCCAGCTCGACATGGGTGTCGCGCAGCTGCTCGGTGTCGACGAGGTGTTCGGCGAGTTGACCGGCCAGCCGCAGCACCATCGACGTGATGGCCGCCGGTGTCTTATCGGTTTCGAGCTCCGGGTGCTCGCACACGACGCGAAACGCCAACTGCCACATCTCGGTTTCGCTGAGCAGGCGCGTTTCAGGTTCGACCGGCAGCAGCAGCCCGTGCTCACGCAGAAGGTTGCCTGCGAACGCGTGGTAGGTGCTGATGGTGGCCGGTTCCTGGTAGTCGGCCGCCTCGGCGTCGGGCGTCAGACCGGTGCCGGCCAGCCGGGCCAGCCGGGTGCGGACCCGGCGCAGCAGTTGGGCGGCGGCTTTCCTGGTGAAGGTCAGCCCGAGCACTTCGCTGGGCCTGGCATAGCCGTTGGCGACCAGCCACACCACCCGGGCGGCCATCGTTTCGGTCTTACCTGCGCCGGCTCCGGCGATGACGACCAGCGGTCCCGGCGGTGCGGCGATGACGGCGGCCTGTTCCTCGGTCGGCGCGAAAAGGCCGAGCCGGTCGGCGAGTTCGGCGGGGCTGTAGCGCGCCGTCATGACCGGCCTCCAGAGAGCTGTTGCGCCGGGCACATCGCGCGCACCGGGCAGTGGCTGCAGCCGTCGTTGATGCGTGCGACGAACTGCGGCCCCTGGGTCTGGGCAGCGGCGCGGCGCACGGCCTCACGCCACTGGGCATGCGTGTCCGCCGTCAACGCGTCCTGCTCGCGTTCGGTGGCACCGGCGGCGTTCGGCTTGCCGAGGTAGACCAGCCGGCCACCACCGGGTGAATCACCCTCGGACAGCAGGCCTTCGGCGATCGCGAGCTGGTACATCGCCAACTGGGCGTGCCGTTGCGCGTCGTCCTTGGTGACCGGGCTCTTACCGGTCTTGAGGTCGACGGCCACGAGCCGGCCTTCGCTGTCGCGCTCGATGCGGTCCACCCGGCCGCGTACCCGTACCTGCGGTTCGCCGTCGCCACCGGGCGCGACGACCCCGTCGACGTCGACCTCGGTACCGACCTCGGTGAACTCTCGGCGTGTCTGGGCCCGCCACTGCAGAAACGTCGACAGCATCGACTGGTGCCGGGTCAGCTCGTTGTCGGCATGCCAGGCGGCGTCGTAGGGCAGCTTGTCCCAGACCTTTTCCAGTTCGTTGAGCAGCTGACTCTCGGTCTTGCCCGGGTCGGCCACCAGCGCGTGCAACAGCGATCCGACCGCCGAGCGTACGTCGCGGCCGTCGGTGCCGCCGTGGCGTTCGAGCATCCAGCGCAGCGGGCAGTCGGTGAGGATCTGCAGCGTCGACGGCGACAGCGCGACCGTGTGGTCATCGCCGCGCCACAACGGTTCGTCGGAGGACACCGGTGTCATGGCGTACCACTGCGCCGGATCCGCACCGGGCACCCCGGCCACGGCCAGCCGCGCCAACTGTGTTGCGGCGCAGGCCCGGACGCGGTCGTCGACGGCGTCGTTGGGTGCACACACCACCGCTCGGAGCCGACCGACCAACGCCGCTGGCGTCAACACCCGCGGCGCCTTGACCGGTGTGAAAGCGGCCGGGTCGGCGTCGTCGGCCATGGTGGCCAGTTCGTGGAAGAACGACGACGGCAGCGTCGAGTCGTCGCCGGTGTCGCTGTCGACCGCGGTGACCAGCAGCCGGTCGCGGGCGCGTCCCATCGCGGCGATCAGCAGCCGGCGCTCCTCGGCCAGCAGGGGCGCCCGGGTGGACAACCCGCGGTCCTCGTCGGCCGCGACCCCATCGAGGACGTCGACCAGCTGCTGGGTGCCCAGCACCCCGCCCCGCGGAACAGTGTTGGGCCACAACCCTTCCTGTAAACCGGCGATCACGACGAACTCCCATTCGCGGCCGAGCGATGCGTGTGCGCTGAGCACGGCGACCGCGTCGACGTCGCGCTCGTCACGCGGGGCGGCCGGCGCGCCGAGGTCGGCCATGTGGTCGATGAGACCCCGCAGCGACGCACCCGCCGTGTGGTTGACGTACTGCTCGGCGACGTCGAACAGCGCGGTGACCGCGTCGAGGTCGCGGTCGGCCTGCGCGCCCGCGGTGCCGCCACGTTCGCTGGCGCTCAGCCATCGGCGCTGCAGACCGGAGCGGTGCCAGGCCTGCCACAGGGTGTAGCGCGGGTCTTGGCCCTCGTCGACCGTGCGGCGCGCGGCGGTCAACACGGCGCGCACGCGTCGCATCGAACGCTCCAGCGTGTCGGGCAACGCGTCGGTGCCCTGTTCCAGGGCCGCGACGAGCAGTTCGGTGAGGGGACGCGGGGGCTGGCTGCCGTCGGCGCGGCGCAGACTGCGCCGCAACTGCCGCAGTGACACCGGATCGACCCTGCCGATCGGTCCGGTCACCAGCGCAAGCGCCTGGTCGCCGTCGAGCCCGTGCGCGGTGGCCTCGAGCACCGTCAGCAGCGCCTGCACCGCGGGGTGTGCGGCCAACGGTGCGCCCGCTGCGGACATCTCGACGGGCACGCCTGCACCCTCCAGCGCGCGGGCCAGTGCGGCGCCGAGCCGCGGCACCGAGCGCACGACCACCGCCATCTGCGACCACGGCAGCCCGTCGACGAGGTGGGCGCGGCGCAGCGCGTCGGCGATCAGCGCCGACTCGGCGTGTGATGAGCCGGCGATGCGCACGCTCAGCGCGCCCCGGCGTCCGTCGGCGCCGTCGAGGTGGCGGCCCGGGTCGACACCCGGTAGCCGTCGTGCGGCCGCCGTGATCGCATCGGCGATCGCCGGTGCGCACCGGTGGGACTGCCTCAGCGTGATCGCCGGCTCCTCGCCGCGCAGCAGCGCGGGATCTGCGCCACGGTAGCCGAACACCGCCTGGTTGGGATCGCCTGCCACGACGGTGAGTTCGGCGCCCGCCGACAGCACCCGCACCAGCCGCGCGGCCTGCGGATCCAGCTGCTGCGCGTCGTCGACGAGGAGCAGTTTCACCCGCGCCCGTTCGCCGGCCAGCAGGTCGGCGTCGGTGGCGAAGGCCTCCAACGCCGCCCCGACGAGCTCGGCCGCGCCCAGGGCGGGGATGGTGGCCTGCGGCGCGGCCATCCCGACCGCGGAGCGCAACAACATGATCTGTTCGTAGGCCTGGGCGAACTGCCCTGCGGCCAGCCACTCGGGACGACGCGCACGACGCCCGATGCGTTGCAGCTCAACAGGATCCACGCCGCGCTCGGTGCAGCGCGCCAGCAGGTCACGCAACTCGGTGGCGAATCCGGTGGTGCCCAGCGCCGCACGCAGATGCCCCGGCCAGGCGACCGCCGACGCGTCGCCGTCCTCGAGGTCACCGGCGAGCAGTTCGCGGATGATGCCGTCCTGCTCGGCGCTGGTGATCAGGCGCGGCGGCGGGTCGCCGTTGCGCTGCGCGGCCAACCGCAACACCGCGAAGGCATAGGAGTGCACGGTGCGCACCAGCGGTTCACGCACGACCGCGCGTCCACCGGCACCCAGCAGCGCCGCGGTGACGGCGGCCCTGGCCTCGACTCGGAGCCGGGCCGAACCCGTCAGCAGCAGAACAGATTCCGGATCGACCCCGGCGGCAATGTGCGCGGCGGCCGTTCGGACCAGCAGCGTGCTCTTACCGGTGCCCGCGCCGCCGATGACGCGGACCATCCCGCGCGTGCCCGGTTCAGCGAGCGCGGCCGGTGTCAGATCGGTGTGCGGTGCGGACATGCCCCGAATAACACCATGGGGGTCTGACAATTCGCGGTCGACGCTGGTGGCAGCATCACATCCGTGACCGCCGACCTGTATGTGCACCGCTATGGCCCGGCGCGGCCGACCGACGTTCTGCTGCTTCACGGCCTGACCGGGCACGGTCAACGGTGGCAAACGCTGGCGACGCGGCACCTGACCGAGTTCGCGGTTGTCGCACCGGACCTGATCGGGCACGGCCGGTCGTCGTGGGCGGCGCCGTGGACGATGGATGCCAATGTCGCTGCGCTGACCGCCCTCATCGAGGCCGACGGACCTGTGGTGGTGGTCGGGCACTCGTTCGGCGCCGGGCTGGCGTTGGATCTCGCTGCCGCCCGGCCCGACCTCGTCTCGGCGCTGGTGCTGCTCGACCCGGCCGTCGGGCTCGACGGCGCGTGGATGCGCGACATCGCCGAGAACATGCTGGCCTCCCCCGACTACACCGACCGCGCCGAAGCCCGCGCCGAGAAGGCCAACGGCTCGTGGGGTGAAATCGAACCGGCCGAATTGGACCGCGAACTCGACGAGCACCTGGTCGCGCTGCCCAACGGGCGGGTGGGATGGCGGATCAGCATCCCGGCGATGATGGCCTACTGGAGCGAGTTGGCCCGCCCGGCCACGTTGCCGCCCAAGGAAACTCCGACCACGTTGGTGCGCGCTGCCCGCACCCGTCCGGCCTACGCCTCCGATGAGCTGATCGCGTCGCTGCGCCAACATCTCGGGGACGCTTTCACGCTGGCCGAGTGGGATTGTGACCACATGGTGGCCCACGCCCGCCCCGCCGACACGGCGGCGTTGATCCGCGACGCGCTGAAGCGGCGTTGACGATGGCGGCCGTCACCGACGAGCAGGTGGAGACCGTGCGGGCGTTGGTCGCGGCCATTCCACCCGGCCGGGTGTCGACTTACGGCGACATCGCCGAGGCCGCAGGGCTTTCCAGCGCGCGCATCGTCGGCTGGATCATGCGCACCGACTCCTCGGATCTGCCGTGGCACCGCGTGATCCGGGCATCGGGGCGGCCCGCACCGCACCTGACGACGCGACAACTCGAGTTGTTGCGCGCCGAAGGGGTGCTGGCCTCCGACGGTCGGGTCCCGCTCGCGCAGGTGCGCCACACGTTCTGAGCCGGCGAACGTGGGTTACCGACACGCTCCGTTGCGCGAAAGCGTGCGGGTAACCCACGTTCGCGCCCGAAACCCGGCTTAGAGGATCAGCCGCACCAACGCGGCCGTCCGCGCCAGCCCGGGAAACGCCGCGGCCGTCGACCGGGGATGCAGCGCATGCACGGCGATGCGGAACATCAACGCGCGCAACAACATCTGTGGCCATTCCGGCAGCGCGTTCCACCGTTCGATCAGCCCGTCGTCGGCCTCGCCCCATGACAGCGCATCGACGACGGCCACGCCGGCCGCCCACGGCGCCGGCCGCCAGTACGGGGTGATGTCGGTGATACCCGGGGCGGCGGTGCCGGCGAAAAGCACTGTGCCGTAGAGGTCGCCGTGAACCAACTGGCTGGGACTCTTTGTCGGCCTGCGCAGCGTGGCGAGCAGGTTGAGCAACTCGATTGACTTCTGGCCGTCGGCGGAGCCGGGCGAAACCCGCGCGCCCGGCGGCAACGAATGCAACGGACGTTCCTCCCACGCGGCGCGGTCGGCGGCGATGAAGACGTCGACGTCGGCCCACGGCGCGACTGGGGGCTGGGTGAGAAACCGCGGACGTTCGAGTTTGGCGGTCGCTTCGTGTAGCCGCACGGCGGCCGAGATCACCTCGTCGTGGCGCGGTTCGGGGCTGCCCGCGACGAACGTGTCGGCGCGCCAACCGGCCACCACATACCGGCCGTCGGTGGAGCGCACCGGCCGCGCCAGCCGCACGCCGTCGACGAACAGGGTTTCGCGCACCTTTGCCGACCACGCGGCGCGGGCGTGATCGGCCACCATCGACAGCACGACTTCGCCGCAGCGCCAGCCGCCCTCCCAACTCGAGCCAAGCGAAACCGGCTCGACGCCGGTCAGCCCGAACGCCGCCAGCACATGATCCGGCGGGCCATCGACTGTCACGAGCTCAGCCTAAGCCGCGCACGGGCAAACCAGGCGTTAGTACATCACCATGTCGGGTTCGAGTTGCTTACCCCACGCGACGATTCCGCCCTGCACGTGCATGGCGTCCGAGAAGCCGGCTTTCTTGGCGATGGCCAGCACCTCGGCCGAGCGCACCCCGGTCTTGCAGTAGAACACCGGTGTGCGGTCCACGGGCAGTTTGGCCAGCGCCTCGCCCGATTCGAAGGCGGTCTTCGGGATCAGCTCGGCGCCCTCGATGCGGTTGATCTCCCACTCGACGGGTTCGCGCACGTCGATCAGCGCCAGCGGCTTGCCCGAATCCATCAGCTCCCGAAGCTCCCTCGGGGTGACCGTGGCGTCGGCGGCGGCCTCGGCGGCCGCGTCGGAGACGACGCCGCAGAACTCCTCGTAGTCGATCAGCTCGGTGATCTTCGGGGTGGCCGGGTCCTTGCGGATCTTGATGGTGCGGTAGCTCATTTCGAGCGCGTCGTACACCATCAACCGTCCCAGCAGCGGTTCACCGATGCCGGTGATCAGCTTGATCGCCTCGGTGCCCATGACCGAGCCGACCGACGCGCACAAGATGCCAAGCACCCCGCCCTCGGCGCAGGACGGCACCATTCCAGGGGGTGGCGGTTCCGGGTAGAGGTCGCGGTAGTTGAGGCCCGCTCCGTTGGGGGCGTCCTCCCAGAAGACCGAGATCTGGCCCTCGAAGCGGTAGATGGAGCCCCACACATACGGTTTGCCCGCCAGCACCGCGGCGTCGTTGACCAGATAGCGGGTGGCGAAGTTGTCGGTGCCGTCCAAAATCAGGTCGTACTGGGAGAACAGGTCGACGGCGTTGTCCGGTTCGAGGCGGAACTCATGTAGCCGCACCTCGAGCAGCGGGTTGATCTCGAGGATCGAGTCGCGTGCGCTCTGCGCCTTGGACCGGCCGATGTCGGATTGTCCGTGGATGACCTGGCGCTGCAGGTTGGATTCGTCGACCTCGTCGAACTCGACGATGCCAATGGTGCCCACCCCGGCCGCGGCCAGGTACAGCAGCGTCGGCGAACCCAGCCCGCCAGCCCCGATCACCAGCACCCGGGCATTTTTCAGCCGCTTCTGCCCGTCGACCCCGAGGTCGGGGATGATCAGATGACGGCTGTAGCGCGCAACCTCGTCACGCGTGAGTTCGGCCGCCGGTTCAACCAGCGGCGGCAACGGTGTCGACACCGAATTACTCCTTGATTGGCTTTCTCGTCCATCACAGCAGGTACCCGAGTCAACAGCAACGCGGCCCCTGTGCTTCCCACGGTTGCTCGACGCGCGCGAGAGGGCGCGTTCGTACCTGCGTACCCGGCGTGTCGGCGTACAGGCACGGTCGCTCGCGGCAACAAGGCCGCGGATCAGGCGATCGGATAGGGCCAGGGGTTGAACCGGCAGGTCTTACCGTCGGGGTTGACCGTGCCGGGGTCGAAGCGGGCCGCGTCGTCGTTGCTGGTGGAGAACGTCTGCTGCATCATGATCGGCGCCAGCTCACCGTTTTCCGGGCACTGCTCGTGCCGCTGGTAGCCGATGGCGTGGCCGACCTCGTGGTTGATCAGGTACTGCCGGTAGGACCCCACATCGCCCTGGAACGGAATCGCCCCGCGCACCCAGCGGGCCTCGTTGATGAACACGCGTGGCTGGCCGTCGATGTAGGCGGGGTTGTAGCAGGACGCCTCGAGCTGGATGTCGTAGCCGCAGCCCTCGCGGATCGTCATGGGCGTGGTCAGCGACACCCGGAAATCCGGCTGGACCCCGGACGCTTCGTCGACGCGGACGAACCCGAACTGGGGGTTGTGCGTCCAGCTCTTGGGGTTGGTCAGGGTTTCGGTGACCATTCTGGCGAACCCGTCGTCGCCGCCGAACGTCGTGGTGTCGATGCCGTTCTCCACCTCGACGGTGTAGGTGAACACCTTGGCGGTGCCCTCCCCCACCTGTGGGGCGGCACCGGGCACGACGTGCCACGTCTTGGCGCCGGCCTGGGTGAACGGACCGCCCGCGGGCAGGATCCCGGTGGGCAGGTTGGCGTCGAACTCAGTCAGACCCTTGGGCGGGGCGCCGATGATGGCGGTGCTGGCCACCCCGATGGTGGGCGGGCCTTGTACGGGGCCTTCGGCCTGCTCGGCTACGGGCGGCGCGCTGGTCCCGGTGATCGTCTGGTACACGACGACGACGGTCAACACCATCAGCACGGGCAAGGCGTAGGCGCGCCAACCGTAGGTGGACACGAAGCGGCCCAGCCAGGTTTGTTTGCGGACCTGGCGGTGCTCGTCGCGGTTGGACCTGATCCGCCCAGACCCCTGGGACAGCGGATCGCGTTGCGCACGTAGTGGCTCGCGCCACTCGTTACGCAGCGCGGGCACATCGGCCCGGACGCGCGAGCCCACGCGACGCTCCGAGTCGTGAGTCACCGAATCAGGATGACACAGGCCGAAGCGCAGGCACTTCCGGCGCGCCACCGAAGAAGCCGACAACGGCCTACCACTACGGCTTTGCCGACGGTAGTAGTGTCATTGCCGAAACTGACCGGACGAAGGACATGATGAGCGATCTCGCGAACCCCGCCGCGAGGAGGAGCGCACCGCCGGGAAACGGCAACGGACCCAACCGGCGCGGCAACAGGCTGCCACGCGATGAACGTCGTGGGCAGTTGCTCGCTGCGGCCAGCGAGGTGTTCGTCTACCGCGGCTATCACGCCGCAGGCATGGACGAGATCGCTGATCGCGCCGGCGTAAGCAAACCCGTTCTCTACCAACACTTCTCGTCGAAGCTGGAACTATACCTGGCGGTGCTGCAGCGCCATGTGGAAAACCTGGTCTCCGGGGTGCGCCAGGCGCTGCGCACCACCACCGACAACCGCCAGCGCGTGCGGGCCGCCGTGCAGGCGTTCTTCGACTTCATCGAGCACGACGGCCAGGGTTACCGGCTGATCTTCGAAAACGATTACGTCACCGAACCGCAGGTGGCCGCGCAGGTCAAGGTGGCCACCGAAGCCTGCACCGACGCGGTGTTCGACCTGATCAGCCACGATTCCGGGCTGGAGCCGCACCGGGCCAGGATGATCGCCGTCGGCCTGGTCGCCATCAGCGTCGATTCGGCGCGCTACTGGCTCAACGCCGAGCGCCCGATCTCCAAGGAAGACGCCGTGGAGGGCACCGTGCAGTTCATCTGGGGCGGTTTGTCACACGTGCCGCTTACCCGGTCTTAGCCGGCTCGGCTCCCACTCCGACGCCGAACCCGACGCGGCGCACGTCGGCCGCGCCGATCTCGACGTAGGCGATCTTGGTGGTCTGCACCAGAAAGCGCCGGCCCTTCTCGTCGGTCAGGGCCAGCACACCCGACTGCCGCTCCAGCGCGTCGGTGATCAACTTCTCCACCTCGCTGGGCGTCTGTGCGCTGTTGAAGACCAGCTCGCGCGGGCTGTCCATGACACCGATCTTGACCTCCACGCTGCGGACCCTTTCCGTTCGTCGCACTTGCCGGGACTGTTTGGACCAAGGCTAATGGACGCCGTCGAGGCCGCGCCGAGGCGGTGAGTTCGCGGGCAGCGAAGCCTCCGATGAACGCATTGCGGCCGTCGGCTACAAACGGCGACCGAACCGAGGCCGGACCGTAACCAACACACCGACCGCTAGACCTCATGCGTCACTCCCGCATCGATAGCATCAGGCAGGTATTGCTCGATACGACTTGGGAAAGCCCACATGAACAGGCCTTTTACCGCGCGGTCGCCGTATTCGCTGACCCCGACCGAACGCCGCGGCCACGACGGCGGATCGCCCGTCGACCAGCTCGACTACGACCCCCACTACGACGCCGGGTACCGGCCTGGCTATGACGAGGGGTACGACGAGCACTACGACGACTACGCCGACGAGTACGACGACTACGCCGATGAGTACGCCGATTTCGAGGACGACGAGGCGCGTATCGACCGGCGCTGGATGTGGGTGGCCGGCATCGCCGGGGCCATCCTGTTCGTCGCCGTCGGCACGACGGGCGTGATCCTCGGCGGTGGGGACAGCGGTTCGGTTACGGCCGCTCAGACGTCGACGGCGCCCAGCCCGAGCGCGACCGCGTCGTCGGCCACGCGCGCGCCGCTGGTTCCCACCCTGCCGCCGGAGACCGTCACCACCGTCACGCCGTCGGCCGAGGCCGCACCAACCGCACAGCCGACCGCGCAGCCGGTCGTGCCACCCACACAGGCCGTCCCGCCCGCTCAGGCGGCCCCGCCGCCGGCGCCCGCACCGCGTACGGTGACGTACCGGGTGACCGGCAATCGCCAGCTGATCGATCTGGTGACGGTGATCTACACCGACGCGCAGGGCGCGCTGAGAACCGACGTCAACGCGGCGTTGCCGTGGGCCAAGACCATCGTGTTGGACCCCGGTGTGGAGCTCAGCTCGGTCACCGCGACCAGCGTTGCGGGTCAGCTCAACTGCAGCATCACCGACGCGTCGGGTGCGGTGATCGCCGCGCAGAACAACAACACGATCATCACCAACTGCACGAAGTAGCCCGGCCTCAGGCCAGGCCCAGCTCCTCCATGCGGGAGGCGTGTGTGCGCTGAAGCCGGTCGAAGAACTCGGTCATCTGGCTCAGACCCTCACCGCTGGCCATCACCAGGTCGACCAACTCGTCGTGATCGGCCAGCACGAACTGCGCCTGGGTGATCGCCTCACCGAGCAGACGCCGCGACCACAGGGCCAGCCGATGGCGCTGTTTGTCGCTGGCGGTCACGGCGGCCTGCACTTCGGCGACGACGAACTGTGAGTGCCCGGTTTCCGCCAGCACTGCCCGCACCACGTCGGAGATCTCGTCGGGCAGTGCGTCGGCGATCTCGAGGTAGAAGTCGGCGGCCAGTGCGTCACCGACGTAGGTCTTCACCAGCGCTTCCAGCCAGGTGCTCGGCGTGGTCAGCCGGTGGTAGTTCTCCAACGCCGACGCGTACTTCGTCATCGCCGGCACCACGTCGACTCCCCTGCGCTGCAACGCATCTCGGAGCACCTCGTAGTGGTTCATCTCGGCGGCGGCCATGATGGCCATGTTGATCCGGCCGCGCAGGTTGGGAGCCATCCGCGCCTCGTCGGTAAGCCGATAGAACGCGGCAACCTCGCCGTAGGCCAGCAGCGCGAACAGTTCGTTGACACCGGGGTGATCCGGGGAGACGCCCGGTGACACCGAGGTGGGCTTGGGCTCGGGCCCCGGCGTGGAAGTCATGGGCCAAGCCTAAACGCCGCCCGGCGCGCCGACCGCCGGGCGAGGCCGCACGGGTATGATGACGGGTGGCAGTGGTGCTCAGAGCACTTTGGGTTTGCCGCTTCCGAAGAAATGTGCGTGCACGCAGTTGGTCCGCCTACCTCAGCGCTGGGCCCCGGCAGCAGCTTCGTCGAACTCGTGCGCGCGTGTGGACGCCATGAGGAACGACAAGTGAAAGGCTACCTCGACCGCGTATGACGCATCTCAATCCAACCTTTGCCGAACTCGGAGTTCGTGACGAGATTGTCCAGGCTCTCCGCGAAGACGGCAAAGAACATCCGTTTGCTATCCAAGAACTCACCATGCCGATGGCGCTGGCCGGCGACGACCTGATCGGCCAGGCCCGCACCGGGATGGGCAAGACCCTGGCGTTCGGAGTGCCGCTGCTTCAGCGCATCACGACCGACGCCGAGCGGCCGCTGTCCGGGATCCCCCGGGCGCTGGTCGTCGTGCCGACGCGCGAGCTGTGCCTGCAGGTGTTCAACGACCTGTCGGTCGCGGCCAAGCACCTGCGCGCCGGTGAGCGCAATTTGACCGTCACGTCCATCTACGGTGGGCGCCCCTACGAGCCGCAGATCGAGGCACTGCAGAAGGGCGTCGACGTCGTCGTCGGCACGCCCGGCCGGCTGCTCGACCTGGCTCAACAGGGCCACCTGCAACTGGGCGGGCTGTCCATGCTGGTGCTCGACGAGGCCGATGAGATGCTCGATCTGGGCTTTCTGCCCGACATCGAGCGGATCCTCAAGCAGATCCCCGACCAGCGTCAGGCGATGCTGTTCTCGGCCACCATGCCCGACCCGATCATCACGCTGGCCCGCACGTTCATGAACCAGCCGACGCACATCCGTGCCGAGGCCCCCCATTCGGCGGCCACCCACGACACCACCGAGCAGTTCGTCTACCGCGCCCATGCGCTGGACAAGGTGGAACTGGTCACCCGCGTGCTGCAGGCCGAAGGTCGCGGCGCCACGATGATCTTCACCCGCACCAAGCGCACCGCCCAGAAGGTCGCCGACGACCTCGGCGAGCGCGGCTTCAAGGTCGGCGCCGTGCACGGCGATCTGGGCCAGGGTGCTCGCGAGAAGGCGCTCAAGGCATTCCGCAACGGCGAGGTGGACGTGCTGGTCGCCACCGACGTCGCCGCCCGCGGCATCGACATCGACGACGTCACCCACGTCATCAACTACCAGATCCCCGAGGACGAGCAGGCCTACGTGCACCGCATCGGCCGCACCGGCCGCGCAGGCAAGACCGGCGTCGCCGTGACGCTGGTCGACTGGGATGAGCTGCCCCGCTGGGAAATGATCGACAAGGCGCTGGGGTTGGGCTGCCCCGAACCCGCCGAGACCTACTCCAGCTCACCGCACCTGTACGAGGAGCTTGGCATCCCGGCCGACGCCAGTGGTCGCGTCGGCGCGGCGGTCAAACCGAAGGCCAAACGCGCGCCGTCCGAGCGGTCCACCGACCGTCCCCGCAGCCGCAACCGCACCCGGCAGCGGACCCGCGGCGGCAAGCCGGTGACCGGGCATCCGGGGTCGTCGACCAACGAGCAGACCCCGGCCGATGGCGAAGACACCGCGGCCGACGAGAACGCCAAGCCTCGCCGTCGGCGTCGGCGCCGGTCGGGTAAGGCGCCGGCCAGCGCCAGCTAGCGAGGCGCCCGCCCCGCGATGGTCAAACCCGAACGCCGCACCAAGGCCGATGTGGCGGCGGCCCTGGCGATAGTCGCGGTGGTGGCCGTCGTCATCGCGCTGGTCTGGTGGAACAGCGACGCGCGCGCCACGATCAGCCGACCGGCCGCCGAGCCCGTGCCGAAACTGACGCCGGCCAAGGCGGTTCCTGACGCACTGGCGCAGCTGTGGACGGCACCCAGCGCGCAGACCCGTAGACCGCTGGTGGTGGCGGGCAGTGTGGTCACCGGGGACGGCAGTGTCGTCGAGGGCCGCGACCCGGCGAGCGGGGACACGTTGTGGAGTTACGCCCGCGATCTGCCGTTGTGTGGGGTCACCTATGTCTACGAGTACGCGGTCGCGGTGTATCCCGACGTCCGCGGTTGCGGACAGGTCAGCACCATCGACGCCGGCACCGGGGTGCGCGGTCCGGCCCGTTCGGGCTACGCCGATCCCGAGGTGAGGCTGTCATCGGACGGCACCACCGTGTTGTCGGCGGGTGACACCCGGCTGGAGCTGTGGCGCTCCGACATGGTCAGGATGCTCAGTTACGGCGCCATCGACGCCCGCATCAAACCCGACATCCCGGTGTCGCCGCTGTGTCGGCTGGTGTCCGCGGCGGCCAGTTCGAGCGCGGTGTCGGTGCTGGAGGCCTGCCCGCATGAGCCTGACCTACGGCTGACGCTGCTGCGGCCGTCCGACGAGGAAGACACCCCTGAGCTGAAATACGTGCCGCTGGGGGGCGTCGCCGAAGACTCGGGCGCGCGCGTCGTCGCCGTGGCGGACACCACGACGGCCGTGTACGTGCCGACCCCCCAGCCGACGGTGAACGTCATCGACGAAACCGGCGCGACCGTCGCGAGCACGCAGTTGCCCAAACCCCCGGCGCAGAACGCCACGATGTCGCGTGCGGGGGATCTGATCACCTGGTGGACCGGCGACACGGTAATGGTATTTTCCGCCAACGGACTTCGCTACAAGTACTCGATCGCGCCGTCGGGCCCCGACGTTCCGCTGGGGCCGGCGACGGTGATGGCCGGGCGGCTGCTGGTGCCTGTCACCGGGGGCTACGACCTGTTCGACCCGGCCACCGGGCAGGGCGATCGCCACATCGCGGTAAAGCGGTCGCCGCATTCGACGCCGGTGGTCCCCGCGGTAGCGGGTGCGGTGGTCATCGAGCAACGCGGCGACGAAGTGGTCGCATTGGGCTGATCTGAGCCCGCCCCCCGCACTTTCCCGCCCGTTTGTCCCTTCCGGCGGTTTAGAGCTCGGGGGTGAAGGTGGGCAGTTGTTTGCCGTTCTTCCAATACTCGAGCAGCGCGGCGGCCAAATCCCGGTAGGCCAACGAGCCCTTGTTCTTGCGCGCCGCCAGCACCGAGGAACCCGACGCCGAGGCCTCGGCGAACCGCACGGTGCGCGGAATCGGCGGCGCCAGCACCGGCAGGTCGTAGCGGTCGGCGACGTCGAGCAGCACGTCGCGGCTGTGCGTGGTGCGTGAGTCGTACAGCGTCGGCAAGGCGCCCAGCAGCTTCAGGTCGGCGTTGGTGATCTGCTGGACGTCGGTGATCGTGCGCAGGAACTGGCCGACGCCGCGGTGCGCCAGCGTCTCGCACTGCAGCGGCACGATGACGTCATCGGATGCGGTCAACCCGTTGAGCGTGAGCACCCCCAACGACGGCGGACAGTCGATGATCACCACGTCGAAGCGGTCGCCGAGCTTGGCCAACGCCCGCTTGAGCGCATACTCGCGACCCGCCCGCATCAACAGCATGGCCTCCGCGCCCGCCAGGTCGATGTTGGCCGGCAGCAGGGCCATCCCCTCGGCCGTGTCGACCAGCGCGGCGTCGGGTTCCACCTCGCCCAGCAGTACCTCGTGGATCGAGACCACCAGCTTGTCGGGGTCCTGCCCGAGCGAAAACGTCAAACACCCTTGCGGGTCGAGGTCCACCAGCAGCACTCGCCGCCCCTGTTCGACCATCGCCGCGCCCAGGGAAGCCACCGTCGTCGTCTTGGCCACGCCACCCTTTTGGTTTGCGACCGCAAGAACCCGCGTCACACTTCCCATCCTGGCACGTGCTCGCAACTTGCGACGCGCCGTGGGGCAGAATTCGTGGGCGTGGGCGACGAGCCACTGCGGCGTGGACCAGAAAGCGGTGCCGAACGGCACCGGCTGCTGCTGCTTCGCCACGGTGAGACCGAATGGTCGCGCTCCGGTCGGCACACCGGACGCACCGACCTCGACCTCACCGACACCGGTCGTACACAGGCCAAGCTGGCCGCCGACGCGCTCTCGGTACTGGACCTCGACAACCCGCTGGTGGTGTCGAGCCCGCGCCACCGTGCGCTGGTCACCGCCGAACTGGCCGGGCTGACCGTCGACGATGTCTCGCCCCTGCTGGCCGAATGGGACTACGGCGACTACGAGGGCCTCACCACTGGACAGATCCGGCAAAGCGTGCCCGACTGGCTGGTGTGGACGCACGGCTGCCCCGGCGGCGAGACGGTCCAGCAGGTCAGCGACCGCGCCGACCGCGCTATCGAATATGCGTTGGTGCACATGCGATCTCGTGATGTGGTGTTCGTCGGGCACGGCCATTTCTCGCGCGCCGTGGTGACCCGCTGGGTGGAGCTTGCGTTGCAAGACGGGATCCGGTTCGCGATGGTCGCCGCGTCGATCGCGGTGTGCGGCTACGAGCACGGCGTGCGCCAGATCAGCGCACTGGGACTGACGGGCCATCGCCACCCGTGCCTGCCGACATGACGCGCGAACCCTGCTTCGTCCTGGTCTCCGGCGGCGCCGTCGTCGCCGAAGGAGTGCACACCGCGTTCCCCAACGTCGCCGAGGCGCGAGCCGCGCTGGCCTCCCACAGCGCGCCGATCATCGTGGGCGCCTTACCTTTTGACATGTCCAAACCGGCAGCGCTGATGCGGCCGCAGGCGGTGCAGTTCCTCGACGAACCACCGCAGTGGCCGCTGCGTGCGCTGCCGTCTGTGCGCATCGTCGAAACCAGGCCCGAACCCGACGAACACCGTGCCCGCGTCGAGGCCGCGTTGCAGCGGCTGCGCGACCCGGGCAGCGCGATGCGCAAAGTCGTCTTGGCCCGCGCGCTGCGGTTGGCTGCCGACGGCCCGATCGATGCGCGCACCGTCGTGGACCGCCTGGTGGTCGCCGACCCGACAGCGAATGCGTTTCTCGCCGATCTGACCGCGGCAGGCGGAGGCTACTCAGGATCCGCCCTGGTGGGGGCCAGCCCCGAGCTTCTGGTGGCGCGCGGCGGCGATCAGGTGGTGTGCGCGCCGTTCGCCGGCTCTGCCCCCCGGCTTTCCGATCCCGAGGCCGACGCGGCCAGCGGCGCTGCGCTGGCCGCGTCGAGCAAGGACCGCTACGAGCACCAACTGGTGGTGGACGCGATCCGAGATGCGCTCGATCCGCTCTGCACGGATCTCGACATCGCGCCCGAACCCAAACTCCGCAAGACCGACGCGGTCTGGCATCTCTACACCATGATCAGCGGCCAGCTGCGCGACAAGTCCACCACCGCAATGGATTTGGCTGTCGCACTGCATCCCACCCCGGCGGTCGGGGGTGTACCCGCCGATGAGGCTGCCGATCTGATCACCGAGTTGGAAGGCGACCGCGGCTTCTACGCCGGCGCCGTGGGCTGGTGTGATCAGCGCGGCGACGGCCGCTGGGTGGTGTCCATTCGGTGCGCGCAGTTGTCCGCCGACCGGCGCACCGCCACCGCCTATTCGGGCGGCGGCATCGTCGCCGAATCAGATCCCGACGACGAAGTCGCCGAGACCACAAGCAAGTTCGCCACGATCCTGTCGGCCCTGCAGGCCCAGCCGTGACCGAACTCATCCGTCGCGTTCGCCCGGGCGACGAGGCGGAGTTGACGGCGATGATCCACGAACTCGCCGCCTTCGAACACGCCAGCGACGAATGCACGGTCACCGAAAGTCAGGTGTATGCAGCGCTTTTCGGCGATGCACCGGTGGTGTTCGGGCACCTCGCCGAGGTCGACGGCGAGGTCGCGGCCGAAGCCTTGTGGTTCCGCAACTTCTCGACATGGGACGGCGTGGCCGGTATCTATCTGGAGGACCTCTACGTCCGGCCGCAGTTTCGTCGGCGCGGCCTGGCCCGCAAACTCCTAGCCGCGCTGGCCCGCGAGTGCGTCGCCAACGGCTACACCCGGTTGACGTGGGCGGTGCTGGACTGGAACATCGACGCGATCGCGCTCTACGACGCCGTCGGCGGCAAGCCGCAGACCGACTGGATCACCTACCGGGTGTCGGGCCCGGAGTTGTCGGCCTTGGCCGCTGAACCCTGACCGGCGCCGGACGCCGCCACCCACTGCAGCGAGGACGGGCTGAACAGCAGCCCCAGCGTGATCAGCGCCAGGATCGCCACCACCCCGCCGTAGACCCACTGATGTGAGCCGATGGCCATGTACCAGGCCACCGGAAGCAGCAGCAGCTGCGCGAATACCGCGATGCCGCGGCCCCAGCGCCGACCGGTCCACAGCGCCCACCCCGCGGCGGCGACCCCGCCGCCGATGATCGCGAACCAGGCGGCGGTGCCGAAGAAGTTCATCCCCGGCTGGTCGCTACCGGACAACCCGCTCACCACGTAGACCAGCGCGGCCATCAGCCCACCCAGGCCTTCGAGGCCGACCAGAACGGCCGCCTGGCGCACGGTTGACGGTGAGGGAACGGTCATTTCGCCGCCGCACCGGGCCACCGAACGCAGGTCACGCCCGTAGGGTACCGGCACGGCCGAAGGCCGGTCACCCCAGCACGCTTTGCACATCGAAGGTGCCGCGCACCCCGACCGCGTCGTAATGCTCTTCAATCCATGCTTTGGCGGTCTCGCGGCCGGCGTCGCGCAGTTTGACGAAGAAGTCCCAGCCCGCGTTGAAGCGCGACGACGCCGGGTACTTGTCGAGTACCCCGCTGGCGTCGATGCGGTGCAGGCGCACGTCCTTGTAGTTCTTGGCCGACAACGTTCCGTTTTCGAGCAGCCGCTTGACGAACGCCACTGCGCGCAACTCGCGCAGAAGGTTGCCGTTGAACGTGATTTCGGTGAGCCGGCCGTGGATTTCGCGCGCGGTGCGCGGTGTCTGCCTGCGCTCGATGGGGTTGATCTGCACCAGCACGATGTCGTCGACGCCGGTCTCGTAGTAGAGCGGGAACAGTGCCGGATTACCCATGTAGCCGCCGTCCCAGTACGGCACGCCGTCGATCTCGACCGCCTGGAAGACCATCGGCAGGCAGGCCGACGCCATCAGGTGATCGACGGTGAGCTCTGCCCTGTGGAAGACCTCGATTTTGCCGGTCCAGACATTCGTCGCGCTGACGAAGATCTCGACGTCCGGGCAGGCGCGCAGACGGTCGAAGTCGACGAGGTCACCGAGGGCGTCTCGCAGCGGGTTGATGTTGAGCGGGTTGGTCTCGTACGGGCTCAGCCGGCGGGTGAGGAAGTCCGCCTGGTTGCTCCACACCCGTAGCATCCGGGCGACAAGCCTGCGCTGCACGGGGGCGAAGAACCCGTCGACGCTGGCGCGCCGCCAGAAGGTTTCCAGATGGCTGCGCGCCTCGTCGGCGCCTCCGTTGAGCCAACCCTGGGTCAGCACAACGGCGTTCATCGCACCGGCGCTCGCCCCGGTGATGGCTTCCACCCCGAACCGTCCGTCTTCGAGCAGCGCGTCGAGCACGCCCCACGTGAAGGCGCCGTGCGCGCCGCCGCCCTGCAAGGCAAGCGATACCGTTTTCTCGGCAGCCGGGCCCGCCAGGGCGGAGCGTTCGCGTTGACGACGGCGAAAGCGGCCCGTCATGGCGGGGTTAGGTGAACACCGTCGTGAACCGGTCGTTGAGCTCGCGGGCGTGGTAGAAGATGCCCTTGCCCAGTTGATCCACCGTCCAGTTGATCGTCGGGAAGTCGAGATGGAC
Source organism: Mycolicibacterium sp. XJ662 (assembly GCF_053484035.1). Taxonomy (NCBI): domain Bacteria; kingdom Bacillati; phylum Actinomycetota; class Actinomycetes; order Mycobacteriales; family Mycobacteriaceae; genus Mycobacterium; species Mycolicibacterium sp. XJ662. Next base: position 74,857 of record NZ_JBEFTL010000002.1, read on the forward strand.
GCGGTGCCCAAGCCCGGCGAACACCTCGTTGCGGTTGCCCGAGGGGTCGAAGAAGTAGATCGTCTCCCCGCGGGTGATGCCGTGCCGGGTGGGACCGATGTCGATCGGCACATCGTCCATCGAGAAGATGTCGCCGGCCCGCAGGATCGCCGCCCAGTCGTCGAGGTGGAAGGCGAAGTGGTGCAACTTGTTGTTGGGCCCCTTGATCACCGCGAGGTCGTGCGGGGAGTTGGAGTTCTCCGCGGTCATCCACGTGCCGACGAGGTCGGGATGGTCCATGCTCTCGACTACCCGTTCGGCGGTGCGGAAGTCCAGGCACTCGTGGAAGAAGCGCTCGACCAGACCCGGATCCTCCGCGGCGATCAACGCGTGGTCGATCCAGTGCCCGGCCACCCCGCGCGCATGCCGTGGCCACGCCTCGGGGTTGATCGAACCGGTTTCGGTGCCGGTGAACTCGATGTCGTTGTACAGCTCGAGCGTGTGCTCGCTGGGCAACGTGATCCGCACCCCGTCACCGACGGTCAGGTTCTCGCCGCGGCTGAACCGTCCGGTCGTCGCACCGAACTGCGCGCAACGCTTCTCGTATTCGGCCAGATCGTCTTCCGACGAGCACTTGTAGCCGAACTTGACGAGGCCGACGCCACCTTCCTCGAGTACCAGGGAGTGGTGGTCCCACTCGTCCCAGCACTTGAGGTGTAACCGGCCCGGCTCCTCGTGTACGACGGACATACCCATCGTGTCCGAGTAGTGGGTGCGGGCCTCCTCGAGGTCGGTCACCCGCAGGTGCACATAGCCCAATCGCATGATGCCCATGTCATTTCCTTTCCTTTGATTCCGTACGGGGGTCAGGCGCCGGCTGCGTGGGCGGTCGCGGCGCCGAGTCGGAGAAGACGAAGCTCAACAGCTTGCGGAGCCGGTCGCCTTCCTGCAGTTCGATTGCGATGTTGGTGATGGGCACCGCCCGGCAGCTCAGGCAGATGCCCTCGACGCGTTCGTCGTCGCTGAGCACGCTCGGCGCGACCACCCGCTCGTAGCGGATCTCGCCGAGCACCAACTGCACCTTGCAGATGCCGCATCCGCCGCGTTTGCAGCCCACCCGGTACTTCAGCCCGGCCCGGCTGAGCGCGGCCAACACCGTCTCCCCCGGCCGGGCCGGCACGCGCAGACCGTCGGGCAGGATCGTCACCTCCGACATCTGCTCGCTGTCCACTTCGGCGGGTTGGCTGGGCGGCGGCGCGGCGGCCGCGGTCGGCTCCGCCCGGTCCCTGCGGACACCGGACAAGCGATCGGCTTCGGAGGTCATTGACAATGGAGTTGCACCATTCCCAGCCCGTCGAACTCGGCGGACACCACCGCACCAGGCAGCAGCTCCGTCGAAGCGGTCAGACCTCCCGACAGCACGATCGACCCGGCCTCGAGGCGCTCACCGCGGGAGCCGAGCGCGGTCGCCAACCACGCCAGCGCGGCGGCAGGATGGCCCAACACGGCTCCACCGGCGGCGGTTTCGACCCCACCGCGATGTCGGAACATACAGCCCAGCACGTGCAGGCCGACCAGTTCACCGGGCGGCCTGCCCTGCGCGCTGAGCACCACCCGCGCGGCGCCCGCGTTGTCGGCGACGGAGTCGGCCAGCCGGAACGGCTCGTTGTAGCGCGAGTCCATCACCTCGATAGCGGGGATGACGGCTTCGACGGCGGCGAGGACACCGGCGGGCGGCGTCGACGGCGCGATCGTCTCACCGATCAGGAAGGCCAGTTCGGGCTCGGCGCGCGGATGGATGAGCTCGTCGTATTTGATCGGCTCGCCGTGTTCGACCAGCATGCCCGAGGTCAGCAGGCCGTACACCGGTTCGTCGATGCCGAGCGCAAGGCGTTTGACCCGGCTGGTGAAACCCAGCTTCGCGCCGACCACTTTCTCACCGGCCTGCAGGTGGTGTTCGACAATGAGTGCCTGCGTTTTGTAGCCGACGTCGGCCGACAGGAACGGGTTCTTGTTGGTGAACGGCGCGATGGGTACGCGGTCGCGCTGCGCGGCGATCAACGCATCGGCCATGGTGCGGGGGTCGGTCACGCCGCCCCCCGTTCCCCGCCGAACTGCACGGTCACCGTCCCGAGGTGGGCGAACTCCACCTCGTAGACGTCGTTGGGGCGCGCCGGTACCAGGCGGTGCAGCGGTCCGGACAGCACGATGTCGCCGCGGCGCAGCCCCCGCTGGGGCGGCAGCAGCCGGTTGGCCAGCCAGGTCAAACACCGCAGCGGGTTGCCGAGCGCGGCCGCCCCAGCACCGCTCTCGATCGCCACGCCGTTGCGATACAGAAGCAGTCCGACCAGGCGCAGATCGATCCCGGTGGCCGGGGTGGCCCGGCTGCCGAGCACGACCCGCCCCGAGGAGGCGTTGTCGGCGACGGTGTCGGCCAGCCGGACCCGCCAGTCCGCGATGCGGCTGTCGACGAGTTCGAGCACCGGCAGCACTCCCCCGATCGCGCTGAGCGCGTCGGCGGTGGTGACGCCCGGTCCGACGAGGTCGTCGCTCAGCAGAAACGCCATCTCGGCCACCACCCGCGGCTGCAGGAACGTCTCGAAGGCCACCACGTTGCCGTCGTCGACGAACATGTCGTCGATGAGCATGCCGAAGTCGGGTTCGGCGACGCCGAGGATGTCCTGCCTGGGCTGGGAGGTGCGTCCGAGCCGGCAGCCCCGGATCGCGCGGCCGGCATGCACCCGGCGCCGAACATTGTGCGCCTGGATTGCGTAGGCGTCGGCCAGCGTGAGATCGGGTCGACTGTCGGTGAGGGGTTCGATCGGGGTGCGATCGCACTCGGCGCGCCACAACCGGTCGGCCAGCTCTCCGACCGTGACACTGGTCGCGTCGCCCATCGGTGTACCGCCCGTCATACCATCCAGCGTCCGCCGACCCACCGCCTAAACGGCTGGCGGAGGCGGCACTTTCTGCTGGACGGAAGCTCGCCCATGGCTAGAAGATCCCACACCGCCTAGTGATTCGGCACCCGATTCCATCCAGTGGCAGTAACCGGTGCTGCCGGCGGCGTTACGGTAGCTTCGCCAGCGATGACCGAAATCGACTCGCAACGCTGTATCACGCTGGCAGGCGCCAACCGTGCGTTGACCGCGGCGATGGAACACGCCGCCTCGATCAACGTCCCGGTGTGCGTCGCCGTCGTCGACCGCGGAGCCAACCTGGTGAGCTTCGCCCGGATGGACGGGGCGCCGATGTTGTCGGCGCGCATCGCCCAGGACAAGGGCTATTCGGTGGTGGCGTTCAACGGACTGCCCACCCGGGATTGGTGGGGCCTGCTCAAGGACGATCCGGCGCTACTGCACGGAATCGTCAAAACGGACCGGTTGATGGTCTTCGGCGGCGGCGTGGCCATCGTCGACGGCGATGAGGTGGTGGGCGCAGTCGGTATCTCCGGCGGCACCGCCGAGGAGGACCACGAGATCGCCGCCGCAGGCGCCAGCGCGGTCACCCCGTCATAAGCTCTGCGCTGCACCGTCTTTCGTGTCTTCTAGTGCCCGAAAGTGTCGGCGTCGAGCATCTCGGGATCCGGCCGGTCCAATGACCCCAGCGCGGCCATGTCGTCGTCGGAGAGCGTGAAGTCGAAAACGTCGAGGTTCTCGCGCTGCCGATCCGGATCGGCGGACTTCGGCGTCGGGACGAAGCCCTGCTGGACGTGCCAGCGCAACACCACCTGCGCTGGACTGCGCCCGTGGCGGTCGGCCGCGGCGGTGATCGCGGGATCGCTCAGCATCTCATTGCCTCGCCCCAGCGGGCTCCAGGTCTGGGTGATGATTCCGCGGTCCCGGTGCAGTGCCACCAGGTCCGGGCGCAGATGATACGGGTCGAGCTGAACCTGGTTGACGTGCGGTGTCATCCCGTTGTCGAAGAGGCGCTGTAGATGAGCCGGTTTGAAGTTCGAGGTACCGATGGCGCGCACCAGACCCGCATCCAGCAGCTGCACCAGGCCCTCGACCGCCTCGACGTAGGTGTCCTGGTCGGGGTTGGGCCAGTGCACCAGCAACAGATCCAGATAATCCAGCCCGAGCCGCTTTAGGCTTGCCTCGCAGGCCTGCCTCGCCCCTTCGACGCTGTGCCAGCGGCGGTTGAACTTGGTGGTGACGAACACCTCGGCGCGGTCGATGCCCGACTTTCGGATGCCCTCGCCGACGCCGCGCTCGTTCTCGTAGTTCTCCGCGGTGTCAAGGAGGCGGTAGCCCAGGCGCAGCGCGCCGGCCACGGCGTCGACGGATTCGGCGTCGTCCATTGGCCACGTGCCCAGGCCGAGGGTGGGCATCTCCACGCCGTTGAGCAGGGTCACGGTCGGTGCTGGTTTCACGGTCAAACGATCCTCCCGGCGCAGAGATGTATATTCTTGCGGCGCAATGGATCACGCCAGGTGCACGTCGCCCCGCAGATGCTCCTTGAACTCCTCCGACGTCAGCGCTGCCATCACCAACCGTGTCGAGGTGCCCCGCGCGCTGAGGTCGATGTGCATGTGCAGCACCGTGCCCGCATCGGGTGCCTCGATGATCGACAGTACATCCCATTCACCGAGAAGCGCATATTGGACAACGACTTTGCAGCCCAGTTGTTCGATCTCACCGGCGACCGCGTCGAGGCGGTCGGGGTTGTGATGCATCGTCTCGTAACCCTCTTTGGTCAGCTTGGTCAGCATCGCAAACGTTGCCATTGCGAACTCCTCTCATCGGGTGCAGCCATCACATGGCTTCGTCAGTCGAATACCATTCGTAGACACCGTCTTCGCGGGTTCGCCGTTCGATGAGTCCCTGCCAGCGCAGATAGGCGAGATGGGCGAGGGTCTCGGCCATCGCAAGGTTGCGCTGGAACTTCAACAACGTCTTGGCCACATGCCTTTCGGCGATTTCGCGGACGGTGCACGGGTGGTCGCGGATCATCGCGTGGATGGCGTCGAGGCGGCGCTGTTTGTTGCGCAGGATCGCGTCGACGCGCCGCCTTCCGTCGGCGAACGCCCGCCCGTGGCCGGGCATCACCAACGCCGGATCGTGGCCCGCGACCAGCTTGAGTGAATCCAGGTAGCTACGGAGCGGATCCTGGTCGAAGCCACGCTCGAAGGTGACCGGCGGCGTGACGGCGGGCAGCAGATGATCGCCGGAGAACAACAACTTGTCGGTCGGCGACCACAGGCAGACGTGGCCGAGCGAGTGACCGGGAGTGTGCAGAACGTGCCACTGCCGGGTGCCGATGTCGAGCACCTCACCCCCGTGCAAGCGAGTGGAGGCCTCCACGACCGAATGCAGGTACGGCAGCCACTCGACGAGCGTGTCGGCGAACGACGCGATTTCGGCGTCCGACACCCCGTGGTCGCGGTAGGTGTCGCGCTTGCGCGCCTGAGCGGTGTCGGGATGTCGGTACTTCTCGCAGTCCAGGTCGGTCATGGCGTGCATGAACAGTTCGGCACCGGTGAGTTCCATCAGGCGCCCGGCCATCCCGTAGTGGTCGATATGGGCGTGGGTGACAATGATCCGTGAAATGTCTTCGAGCACATAGCCGCGCAGGTTCAGCGCATCCCGCAGCACGGTCAACCCGTCGTCGGGTTCGCCCGGACGCCACACGCCGCAGTCCACCAGCGTCACCGAGTCGCCGTCTTCGATGATGTAGACGTTGACGCTCTCGATGTGGTTGACGCCGATGGGCATTGCCGCCACACCGATGCCGTCGGCCTGCACGTGGCCATGGAGTTCCTGCGTGGCGGTCACCACCGACCAACCCCCTTCAAGACCGCACCGTCGTTGGCGGACCCGTGGGCCCGCTGCCTCCATGGTGTCGTGGCGCCGCGAAGCATGCGGCGTCTTCCCGCTGGTCGGAAGACGCCGCCGACCACAAATCCGGCCCCGACGGGGGCCTGGCTCTTATCCAGCGGAAACTACCCCGCTGCGCGTTGTGAGGGCAGACACCCTCTGCCAGTGTTTGTTTTGGCGACCACAGCAGTGAGCGGAGAACACCTATGACCGAAACCCTGGACCACGCAGCGTCCATCCTTGCCGATGCCGTCGTCGAAGATCCCGCCGCGGGCATCTATCGAGCCAACCGGCGCATCTTCACCGACGAAGAGATCTTCGAGCTCGAGATGAAGCACATCTTCGAGAACAACTGGGTGTACATGGCCCACGAGACGCAGATCCCGAACCCGGGCGACTACTTCACCACCTACATCGGCCGCCAGCCGGTGGTGATCACCCGCGACCGCAAAGGCGAGTTGCACTGTCTGATCAACGCCTGCTCGCACCGCGGCGCGATGTTGTGCCGCCGCAAGACCGACAACCGCCCGACGCTGACCTGTCCGTTCCACGGCTGGACGTTCCGCAACGACGGTCGCCTGCTCAAGGTCAAGGATCCCGACGGCGCCGGCTATCCCGACTCCTTCGACACCGACGGCTCCCATGATCTCGTGCGGGTGCGCATGGAGAGCTACCGCGGCTTCCTGTTCGGCAGCATCAACGACGACGTGGCGCCCATCGAAGAGCACCTGGGCGACGCCACCAAGGTGATCGACTTGCTGGTCGATCAGTCACCCGACGGTGTCGAGGTCGTGCCGGGGGCGTCGACCTACACCTACGACGCGAACTGGAAAGTCCAGGCGGAGAACGGCGCCGACGGCTACCACGTGTCCGCGGTGCACTGGAACTACGCCGCCACCACGTCGCGACGCGGCACCGGCGAGTCGGCGAACGTGACCAAGACGCTCGACGCCGGCAGCTGGGGCAAATCCGGCGGCGGCTACTGGTCCTTCCCCAACGGGCACCTGTGCCTGTGGACCTATGCCGCCAACCCGCAGGACCGCCCGCTGTGGGACCGCCGCGACGAACTCAAGGCCATGTTCGGTGAGGCCAAGGGCGACTTCATGGTGACGGGCTCACGCAACCTGTGCCTGTACCCGAACGTGTATCTGATGGACCAGTTCTCGACGCAGATCCGGCATTTCCGCCCGATCGCGCCGGACAAGACCGAGGTCACCATCTACTGCATCGCTCCCAAGGGCGAGAGCCCCGAGGCGCGGGCCAACCGCATCCGTCAGTACGAGGACTTCTTCAACGCCTCCGGGATGGCCACCCCCGACGACCTCGAGGAGTTCCGCTCCACCCAGCTGACGTTCCGGGCGACCAAGGCCCCGTGGAACGACATGAGTCGCGGCGCCAAGCACTGGATGGACGGACCGAACGACCTCGCCAAGGAACTCGGTATGAACGGCGTGATCTCGTCCGGGGTCAAGAACGAGGATGAGGGCCTGTTCCCGGTGCAACACGGGTACTGGCTCGAGACCATGCGCGCCGGTTTGGCAGCCGACACCCAGTCTGTCTGAGGAGGATTCGATGACCGCAACGCTACCCACGACCAGCACGACCATCACGCAGCAAGCCATCGAACAGTTCCTGTACCGCGAAGCCCGCTATCTCGACGACCGCGAGTTCGAGAAGTGGCTGGAGTGCTACGCCGACGACGTCGAGTTCTGGATGCCGTCGTGGCGCGACGACGAAAAGCTCTCGGACGACCCCAACACCCAAGTCTCGCTGATGTACTACCCGAACAAGGGCGGGCTCACCGACCGGGTGTTCCGGATTCGAACCGAACGCTCCAGCGCCACGTCGCTACCTGAGGCTCGCACCAGCCACAACATCACGAACGTGGAGGTCATCGAGCGCCGCGGGGATCTGGTTGATGTCCGGTTCAACTGGCACACAATGTATTTCCGCTACAACACCGTCGATCCCTATTACGGCACGTCGTTCTACACCATCGACTTCTCCGGCGAGTCACCACTGATCCGGCGCAAGACCGTGGTCTTGAAGAACGACTACATCCACCACGTGGTCGACATCTACCACATCTAAAAAGCACAGCAAGGAAGCCGCATGACGCAGCATCAAGTGGCGCTCGGTTTCGAAGACGGCGTCACCCGGTTCATCACCTGCAAAGACGACCAGACGGTTGCCGACGCGTCGTACCGGGCACGGATCAACATCCCGCTGGACTGTCGCGACGGGGCGTGTGGGACCTGTAAGGCGTTCTGCGAGTCAGGCGAATTCGACCCCGGGATCTACATCGAAGACGCGCTCACCGAAGACGAGTTCGCACAGGGCTATGTACTGCCCTGTGTGATGAAACCGAAGTCGGATCTGGTGCTGCAGATCGCGAGCACGTCGGAGGTGGCCAAGACCCAGGCCGCGACGTACGTCGGTGAGATCACCGAACTCACCCGGCTCTCACCGACCACCGTCTCGTTCAGCGTCGAGATCCCCAACCGAGACGAACTGGTCTTTCTCCCAGGGCAATACGTCAACATCGCCGTTCCCGGTACCGACGAGACGCGGTCGTATTCGTTCAGCAGCGCCCCGGATGACAAGGAGTTGAGCTTCCTGGTAAAGCTGACGCCGGGCGGGGTGATGTCGACCTACCTCGACGAGCGTGCCCAGGTCGGCGACCAGCTGACGTTCACGGGGCCCAACGGAAGCTTCTTCCTGCGCGAGGGTGACGGACCGGCACTGCTGCTCGCCGGTGGCACCGGCCTGGCGCCGATCCTGTCGATATTGCGCAGGTTGCGCTCAAGCAGCGACCGCCAACTGCACCTCATCTACGGCGTCAACACCGACGAAGACGCGGTGGAGCTGGACACCCTCAACAGCCTCGCAGGGGAACTGGGCAACTTCACCTGGGATTACTGCGTCGCCGACAAGAACAGCACGGCACAACACAAGGGCTATGTCACCGCCCTGATGACACCGGAGCACCTCCACGAGGGCAAGGCCTCGATCTACCTGTGCGGCCCGCCACCGATGGTCGATGCGGTGCGCAATCACGTCGACGCCGGCGGCGTCCAACCGGTCGGCTTCTACTACGAGCGGTTCGCGCTGTCGGGTACCGGCGCGGGTGCGCGGACCGAGGCGCCACGCCCCGAGGTCGAGGTGATCGCGGAGGCCGTGACGACGGCGCCCGCAGCAGAATCGCGACCCCCCGAACGTCCGGCGCCGCCTGTGGAGGTCGCGGCAGTCCTCGCCGGCCCAGAGGGTCGCGCGGTCATCGGTCAGACAATCTGGCCCACAAGGGATCTTGTGCCGCTAGGTCGTTCGGCCACCCCGGCCTCCGCCGCCGACGAGGCGGCGATGGCGCGCGCGATCATCGGCCAGCCGATCGCGCAGGCGGGCAGCGACGCTCCAGTGGATGAACTGGATGTCGGTGGCCGGCTCATCGAGTCCAATGACGCGAGATCGGTCATCGGCCAACAGGTTCTGGCCAGAGCCGACATCGAACCGTTGGTGGAGCCGCAATACGTGATCGGCGAGGAGCATCCGTCGGTGCTGACGTCCGATGCGATCTTCGACGCTCGCGAGGCGCTCGAGTTGGGCGCGCTCGAACTCACCATCGGCAGGCTGACCTCACAGCAGTTGACCGGCTACCGCCTGGTGGCCGAGGCGACCATGCCGTACGTGAAGGGTGAGCACTTCACCGACGCCGCGGCCTACACCGAGACCAACGCGGTGTTCCACGACTACCTGTTCGAGATGACAGGCAACGAACACCTGTTGCAGGCTTACAACAACCTCGGCGTGAAGGGCAAGATGCACGAGGTGCTGCGGCACGCCAAATGGGCCCATCCGCTCTGCGCGCAGGACCACCTCGACATCGTCGCGGCCTTCGAAGCCGGCGACCGCGACGCGGCACGAGCCCTGATCATTGCGCACGCAGACCGGTCGAAGCAGACGATGCGCCGGGCGCTGGAGGAGAGCCGCGCACGCGTATTGCCCGCCCTGTTCAGCCCCGGGCGGTTCGAAGGGAAGAACGTCCTCGTCACCGGATCCGCGCAGGGCATCGGGCAGGCGGTGGTCCGGCGCATCGCCGCCGAGGGCGGCGAGGTCGCGCTCGTCGACCGCTCAGACCTGGTGCACCAGGAAGCCGATGCGCTTTCGGCGGCGGGATGCCATGCCGTCGGCATCACCGCGGACCTTGAGCTCTACGACGGCGCCGCAACGGCCGTCGAGCAGGCGGTCAAGGAACTGGGCCGAATCGATGTGCTGGTCAACAACGTTGGCGGTGCGATCAACTTCAAACCGTTCACCGAGTTCACCGACGCCGAGATCCGCGCCGAGATCACCCGCTCCCTACTGACCACCCTGTACGCCTGCCGCGCCGCGCTGCCGGCGATGGTCGAGCAGGGCCACGGCGTGATCGTCAACGTCTCGTCCGCGGCGACGCGCGGCATCCACCGCATCCCGTACTCGGCGGCCAAGGGCGGTATCAACGCGCTGACCGCATCGCTGGCGATGGAGTACGCCGACGCCGGTATCCGGGTGGTCGGCACCGCACCGGGAGGCACCGAGGCGCCACCGCGGCGGATCTCGCGCGGCACACCCGAAAGCCGAACCGCCACCGAAGAGGAATGGTTCCAGGGCCACATCGACCAGACGGTCGACTCGTCGCTGATGAAGCGGTACGGGACGCTGGACGAGCAGGCGGCCGCGATCTGTTTCCTGGCCTCCGACGAAGCGTCCTACATCACCGGGACAGTGCTACCCGTGGCGGGCGGTGACCAGGGGTAGACCGTTCCAACCAGGTTCGACAGGAGAAGGACCGACCCGTGGCTGCAGTACCCGATACCGCTGCCGGAGGGCCACCGAAGCTCAACCACGCTCAGTTGGCGCTCGCGCAGCAGCAGACGCTGGCGACACCGCGCCGTCGCTACGGCCTGATGGCCCGAATCCTGTTCACCACCTTCGATCTGCTGTACGGCAAAGAGCGCAACTTCTCCAAGTTCAAGGTCCTCGAACTGGTCGCCAGGGTGCCCTACCAGTCGTGGGAGCAAGTCGCCTACATCGCGGTCTCCCATGTGCACAAGCGCATCGAACTGGCCCATCGGATCGCCGACCGGGTTCAGGAGTCGCGCGAGGCCCAGGACAACGAGCACTGGCATCTGTTGATCCTCGAAGACCTCATCTCCCGCAGCGGCAAGCGGGAGAACCGGATCCTCTACTTCTGGATCCCGCAGGCCATCGCGCTTGTCTACTACCAGGTCAGCTGGCTGCTGTTCGTCGTGAAACCCAGTGCGTCATACCGCCTCAACGCCGACTTCGAGGACCACGCCGAACACGAGTACATGCAGTTCGTGGCCGAACACCCGGAATGGGAAACCACGCCGTATCACTCCGAGCTCACCGCGGGGTACGGCGCCTACGAATCGCTGGCCGACGTCTTCCGCCAGATCGGCCACGACGAACGCGTGCACAAGAACGATTCACTCGACCGCATCGGGGAAGCCCGGTTCCGCTGAGCGGCTTGGACGTTCAGTCCAGGTCGGCTTGCCAGAGGTCTGGCCCGAACACCTCGTACTGGATGTCGGATGCGGGCACACCCCGTTCGAGCAATCTTCCGCGCACGGCCTGCATGAACGAAATCGGCCCGCACAGGTAGTACCAGGCGTTGTCCGGAAGGGTGACGTCGTCGAGGTTCATGAACCCGGCGTGCACCCCGTCGACCGGTTCGTGGCTGCCGCTGCCGTCGGCGTACCAGACGTGCATCGACGCCCGCGGCAGCGACAGGACGTCGCTGATCACCTGTCTGCGCAGCGCGACGGTGCCTTCGTGGTCGTCGGCGTGCAACACCGTGATCTGCAGACCAGAGTTGGCGGCGGCCAGATGCGACAGCATGCCGGCCATCGGGGTGATGCCGACCCCGGCGCTGGCGAACACCACAGGCCGACCGGAATCATCAAGTACCACATCGCCGTACGGCAGCGACATGGTGACCACGTCACCGACCTGCAGCGTGTCACACATCATCGTGGACACTTCACCGTCGGGGCTGCCGTTGCCGCCACGCACCCGCTTGACCGAGATCTGGCGGTGCATTCCGTCGTCGGCGCGGGTGAGGCTGTACTGGCGCGGTTGGCGCACCCCGTCGGGCATCGGGATCTGCACGGTGACGAACTGGCCGGGCAGCGAGGTTTTCACCAGGCGGTCGTCGATCCGCCTGAACACCAACGTCACCACATCGGGTGACTCCTGGATCTTCTTCTCCACCTCCCAGTCCCGCCATATGGTCTTCGGTTTCACGCCCCGCGCGCTGTAGAGACCGCGTTCCTGGTTGATCAGTGCATTGGCCATCAGCCAATACACCTCGTCCCAGGCGGCGGCGACCTCCGGGGTGATGGCCTCACCGAGAATGTCGACGATCGCACCGAACAACTCGTCGTGCACGACCTGGTACTGCTCGGGGCTGATGCCAAGCGACGCGTGTTTGTGCGCGATCCGCGACATCAGCTTCTCCGGTGCCGTGCCCGTGGCCAGCAGACCGGTGGCGAAAGCTGCCACCGACCCGGCCAGCGCCTGCTGTTGGGAGCCGTCGTGCTGGTTGCCGCGGTTGAAGGTCCCGTTGAGCAGTTCCGGGTGAGCGGTGAACAACCGCTCGTAGAAGCGCGATGCGATCTTCTGGATGTTCTCGCCGACTACGGGAAGAGTGGCTTCGATGACGGGGCGGGACTGTGTGGAGAGCATTTTCACGTTCCTCGTGACGGAGCCAGCGCGTCCAATGCAGCTGGATTTTGGCGGTGTGCAACCAGTCTCGACCCCCGGGAGCCGATACGGTAGCCCTTTCCACCTGCCGGAATAGGGCCGGGCCGGCTGACGAGTAGCCTGACCAGTGATGGCTTATACCAACCGAATCCAGCTCAAGTCGGGCGTCGTGCATGTGGAAACAAGTGGCGATCCGAGCGGTCGACCCGTGCTCTGCGTCCATGGCCTGTCGGCGAATTGCCGGTCGTTCGACCGCCTCGCCCCGGTGCTAGCCAAAGGGGGCCGCCACGTCATAACCATGGATTTGCGGGGGCGGGGCCGCAGCGACGTCACCCCTGCTGGCACCTACGGTTGGGACAGCCACGTGCGCGACCTTCTGGAAATCGCCGATCACTATGGGGCGGACGCCTTCGACGTCGCCGGGCACTCGATGGGCGCATTCATCGGGATGTCTTTGGCCGCCGCCCATCCGCGGCGATGTCGCCGGCTCGTCCTGATCGACGGTGTCGGCGCACCCGAGCCTCAAGCGCTGCTTTCCATCACGAAATCCGTGAGTAGGTTGGGCCAGACGTACCCGTCTGCGAATGCGGCGCTGTCCTATATGCGCGCTGCCGGCAGCATTCCATCCTGGGATGAGTTCTGGGACAGGTACTTCGCCTGGGAGTTGGAACCGCTCGACGATGACACCGTCCGGATCCGCACGGATCCCGTTGCGGTTGCCGAGGACAGCGCATACGCGTCGACGCACGACGCATCCGAGCTGTGGGCGCAACTGCATTGCCCGGTGCTGCTGCTCCGGGCGATGCAGCCGATGGCGCCGGCCGGTGGTGTGGTGGTCACCCAAGCCGATGCCGATCGATTCGTCGCCGAGGCCCGCAACGCCACGGTCGCCGAAATCGAGGCCGACCACTACTCCATCTTGACGAGCGCTCCCGCGATCAACGCCGTGAGTCGATTCCTCGGCCCCTGACCCGGGCGACAAATCGCGTCTGCCGCTGGACGGAAGCCCGGCCCAAATCGCAGCCGATCGGGCCTGCGGCGAGGGACGCTACGGACACGGACGCAACGAGGAGGACCGGCCATGTTCAAGACCGCAGCTCATCTGCCCGGCGACCTGAACCGCCTCAGCCGCGAAACCGACATGTTGTTGGCCACGGTCGACAGTTTCGGCGACGAGGAGTTCGCCGTGCAGTCCAAACGCGACGGCTGGACCCGCGCCCACGTCGTCGCGCACCTGGCCGCAGGCGCCGACGCCATGGGCAACCTGATCGCTTGGAGCACAACGGGAGTCGAGACGCCGGCGTATGCCTCGCGCGAGGAACGCGACGCCGGCATCGCGGACCTGGCCGAGAAACCACCCGCCGAACTCAAGGCCGCACTGCACACCGCCGCAACGAATTTCGCCCAGCGATGCGCGGCCCTGAACGACGATCTCGAGGTCCAGACCGTCACCACAAGTGACGGCACCGCGATCACGCCGTACGCATTGCCGGCCTGGCGCATCGCGGAGGTCATCGTCCACCACGACGACCTCGACACCGTGTGGGGACTCGAAGAAGCCGACATCGACGCGCTGGAGGACACGCTGGAGATCGTCGTGGAACGGGCGTCGACGATGCCGGAGTTTCCCGGCCTGACGATCGAGACCGACGAGCGCGACAGCTATGTGATCGGCGACGGCGCCACCAAGGTGGAAGGCGGCCGCGATGCGATCATCGGCTGGTTGGCCAGCGGAATGACCGACGGGCTGCGCAACGAGGGCGAGCTGCCCGAGTTACCGCCCCGCCCGCTGTGCTGAAAACGCGCATAACACCTGCTCAGAGCCTTTCGTGACCGGGTTCACACCCCATCCAGTGGAAATGGACTGCCCAATGGGCGCGGTTACGATGACGATCGATCGGGGCACCGGCACAGCTGCCGGACCAATGGCTCTGCGAAGGGAGCGAACGTGGAGAAAGCCGTAGGAATCGTCGGCGGCGGCATCATGGGCTGCGGTATCGCGGAGGTTGCGGCGCGCAGCGGATGCGATGTGGTGCTGCGTGATGTTAACGAGGAACTCGTCGAAGCCGCCAAGCGCAAACTCGAGGGCTCGCTGGACCGGGCGGTGAGCAAGGCCAAGCTCACCCAGGCCGAACGCGACGAGATCCGGGGCCGGGTGCGCTTCACCCACCGAATCGTCGAGCTTGCCGACCGCGATCTCGTCGTAGAAGCGGTGATCGAGGACCTGCCGGTCAAGATCGAGATCTTCGAACTCCTGAGCAGGGTCGTTCGGCCCGACACGCTGCTGTCCAGCAACACGTCGTCGATCCCGATCATGCAGTTGGCGGCCGCCACCGAGCGGCCCGAACGCGTCGTCGGCTTGCACTTCTTCAACCCGGCGCCGGTGATGCCGCTGGTGGAGATCATCCCGTGCGAGCTCACCTCCGAAGAAACCGTGAGCCGCGCGAACGAGTTCGCCTCCGACCAACTGGGCAAGACCACCATCACCGCCAAGGACCGTGCCGGTTTCGTCGTCAACGCGTTGCTGATCCCCTACCTGCTGTCCGCGATCCGGATGGCTGATGCCGGTCTGGCCAGCCCAGAGGACATCGACACCGGGATGGTCGCTGGTTGTAACCATCCGATGGGCCCGCTCGCGCTGACCGATCTGATCGGGCTGGACACCACGATGGCGGTCGCGGAGTCGATGTACGCCGAGACCAAGGAGCAGTTGTATGCCCCGCCGGCACTGCTGCTGCGCAAAGTCGAGGCCGGCGAACTGGGGCGTAAGAGCGGACGCGGGTTCTTCACCTACTCCAGGTAGCGGCCCTACCGGCCCGCCGATAGCGACACAGCGCCACCCCCTGCGCAAAAATGCGTTCCGACCTGGCACCATGGTGGTCATGGCCGAAAGTGGACCGGCGGCGAGCCAGAACGACCCCTGGCAACAGCAGCGCGACACACTCGGCAGCTTCATTCGGATGCAGCGGCAGTTGGCCCAGATGTCGCTGCGCGAGATGGCCGCGATGACCGAGGTCTCAAACGCCTACCTCAGCCAGATCGAGCGCGGCTTGCATCAACCGTCGCTGAAGGTGATGCAGTCGATCGCCAAGGCGCTGGGAATACCCGCGGCGGACCTGCTGCGCCAGGCCGGCGTCGCCTCGGAGGAGGCGGACTCCGCCGCAGACGGCGGGGATGATGCCGGGCACGTCGACACCGAGCGGGCGATCAGGACCGACCCCCGGCTCACCTTGGCGCAACGGGAAGCGCTCCTCGGGGTATATCGCAGCTTCCTTGCGGAGAACTGACATCGTGAGATACGACGCGCCGATCGCGAGGCCCAAGACGCTGCGGCTGCCCAACGGCAGGTCGGTGGCCTACCGCGACTTCGCCGGGCCGGCCGGCGCCGAGGCAATTCTGCTGCTGCACGGCATCGGGATGACCGCGGACCTCAACTGGGGCGGGTCGTACGCCGCGCTGCGCCGACAGTTCCGGGTGATCGCACCGGACCTGCAGGGCCATGGCCGAAGCGTCTCTGAATCACCGTCGTTTGCGCTGGAGGACTGCGCCGACGATGTGGTGGCGCTTGCCGATGCGCTGGGCGTCCGACGGTTCATCGTCATCGGATATTCGATGGGCGGCCTGGTGGCGCAGTTGGTGTGGCGCAGGCACCCCGGGCGCGCCACCCGGCTGGTGCTGTGCGCGAGCTCGCGTAACTTTCTCGGCACCCCGGCGGAGCGGATCGCGTCGATGTTCGCGCCGGTGGTCACGGCCGCGGTCCGGCTGAACCCGCTGCTGAGCGGGCTCGGTGCGGCCGCTCTGAACCCCGGTCTGGTCAACGACCTCGATGCCGAACAGCGCCAGTTCGCGCTGACCGAGATGAACCGCACCAGCATGACCACCGTGACCGATGCGCTGGTGCAGGTGTCCAAATTCACCTCCCACGAATGGATCGGGCAGATCGACATCCCGGTGACCGTGCTGGTGACGTTGCGCGACACGGTGGTACCGCCGGCGCGACAGCGCAGGCTGGCCGAGGCCATTCCCCACGCCCGGTTGGTCATGGTCGACGGCGACCACACGGTATGCATCAGCGATCCGGACCGGTTCAACGCCAAACTGCTCGAGGCCTGCCGCAACGATTCGAAGAGGTCATCGGCCTGACCTGAACGGTCGAGCGGCTCAGGCGGTTTCAGTGGTTGGATGCGCTGCGGCGCGGGCCGTACAGCCAGCCCTCGAGCAGGCGCGCGATGCGCGGTTGCACCAACCACGTCATCATCGCGGTCGTGCCGATCACGATCACCGCGATCCGCGGCACCAGCCACACCCCCTCCGTCGCGGGCGGTAGCACCACGCTCAAACACAGCTGCAGCACGAAGATCACTGCGGCGGAGACAACGAACATCTTCCATCGCGGCGGGGCCGGCGCGGTGCGGCCGGGCAACTCGAACCATGTCTCCAGCCCGCTGACCCGGTGAACGTTGCCCGTGGACATCACCTGCTCGCCTTTGGCGAGCAGGTCGGACCTGGCCGGCGAATGCTCCCAATTATGAAGGGCCGTCGGTGAATTGAAGCGGTAGACCACATGCCAGTCCTCACCGACATGACCGGGACGAAGCAGCCCGGCGCCGAGGAACCCGGGGAACTCCGATGCCGCTCTGGTCAGCTCTTCGGCCCAGTCCTCGAACTCGATCTCCTTGCCCGGGTGGACGCTCCGGGCGACCATCACCGTGACAGGTCCGCTCGTGGCGACGCTGTCGGCCGCTTCGCTCATCGCTCAAGCGAGTTCTGCGGCCCAGTCCCGCTGTTCGAGGGAATCGCGGATGTGCAGCAGGAACTTCGATGCCGTCGATCCGTCGAACGCGCGGTGGTCATAGACCAGCCCGATGATGCCGACGGCGTGGATGGCGATCGCGTCGCCGACGGCGACGGGCCGGCGCTTCACCCCGTCCGTGCACAGGATCGCGACGTTGGGCTGGTTGATGATCGGCGCGGAGGCGTAGCTGGCGAACGGTCCCGGGTTGGTGATCGTGAACGTGGACCCCGACATCTCCTTGTTCGGTAGCTCCTTGGCGCGCGCCGCGGCGGCCTTGGTCGCGATCTCGCTGGCGATCCCCCGGATGTTCAGCGAGTCCGCACCCTTGACGACCGGCACCACCAGCCCCTGCTCGTCGAGATCGACCGCTACGCCGAGGTTGACGTAGGGGTGCAGCGTCATCGTCTTGGCTTCCAGATCGATCGACGAGTTGACCGTCGGGAACGCCCGCAGGGCGTCACACGTCGCGCGCGAGATGAAGGGCAGGTAGCTCAACGAAGCGCCGGTCTCCTTCTTGAACTGTGTCTTGTATTGCGCGCGAGCGCGTTCCACGTTGTCGAAGTCCACCTCGACCGACGTCCACACCGAAGCCGCCATGGTCTGCGACGCCTTGAGGGTGTCGGCCAGAATCAGCCGCATCCGGCTCAGCGGGACGACCTCGTCGCGTTCGTCGGTCGGCGCCTTGGGCGCCCGCGCGGCCGACGCGGCCTGAGCTGCCTGTGCGGCGGGTGCGGGGGCCGCCCCGGCGGCCGGAGCCGCAGGACGCGCGGTTTGGTTGGCGATCGCCTGTTCGACGTCCTCGCGTCGGATGCGCCCGCCGACGCCGGTGCCCGTGATCGCCGACACGTCGAGGTTGTGTTCGGCGACGAGCCTGCGCACCAGCGGAGACAGCAGCCTGCCTTCCCCGTTTCCCGCGGCTTGGGCCGGGGCGGCGGGTGCGGCCGCGGGGGCAGCCGCCTGGGCCGGGGCCGTCGGTGCTGTGCCTGCGCTCGGGGCCGCGTTCTTGTCGCCGATGCGGGCAAGCACGGTGCCCACGGCCACCGTCTCCCCGTCTGGCACAAGGATTTCCAGGATCGTGCCGTCGTAGGGGCTGGGGATTTCCGAGTCCACCTTGTCGGTGGACACCTCGAACAGCGGATCGTCGAACTCGACTTCATCGCCGACCTGCTTGAGCCAACTGCCGACGGTGCCCTCGGTCACCGACTCACCGAGCTTGGGCATGGTGACCTCATAGACCGCGCCGTCTCCCGGGGTCGCGACGTTGGCTGCTTCGATCGCGGGGCCCTCCGAACCACCCATCGAAGGCGCCGACGGTTCGCTGATGGATCGGCCACCCGCGGCGGCGACGGCGTGCGCGGCCGACGGCAGCCGGTTCTCCACCTGGGCTCCCTTACCGCCGATGCGCAGGACCGGGGCGCCGACGGGAACCGTTTCACCGGGCTGGGCAAGTACTTCCAGCACCACCCCGTCGTAGGGGCTGGGAATCTCCGAATCCACCTTGTCGGTCGACACCTCGAACAGCGGATCGTCGAACTCGACCTCATCGCCGACCTGTTTGAAGATGGCGCCGATCACCCCGTCGGTGACCGATTCACCCAGTTTGGGTAGTGCCACGACCCAACTCTCGTCGGACATTTCGCGTGCCTCCTGGCGGTTTCAGCCGTGCAACGACCGGCCGGTAAACGGGATCATGGTTTCGCCGATTGCTTCGGACAGGCTCGGGTGCGCGTGAATCAGTGCCCCCACCTCGGAGGGCAACGCCTCCCAGTTCACCGCGAGATACCCCTCGTGGATCAGCTCGCTGGCCCACGCCCCGACCAGGTGGACACCGAGTATCGGTCCCCCACGTGCCGCGACCACCTTCACCAACCCCTCGGTCTCGCCCAGGATCATCGCCCGGCCGTTTCCGGCGAACGAGTGCTTGTGCACCTCGATGTCGTGGCCGGCGTTGCGCGCCTCGTCCTCGGTCATGCCGGCCCAGGCCACCTCGGGATGGGTATAGACCACCCACGGCACCTTGCCGTAATCGACCGGTGCGGGGTTCTCCCCGAGAATCGCCTGCACCGCCACCACCGCCTCTGCGTAGGCGACGTGGGCGAGCCCGGGCGTGGCCACACAGTCACCTATCGCGTACACGCCGGGGCGCGACGTCGCCATGGTCGCGGTGTCGACTTCGATGAAGCCGCGGTCGGAGACGTTGACCCCGGCCTCGGCCAACCCCATGTCTTCGCTGACAGGCCTGCGCCCGATCGCCACGAGAACCTGGTCGACTTCGATCTTCTCCGCACCCTTGGGGGTTTCGAACGGAACGAGTATCCCGTTGCTGGTGGTTTCGACCGTGCCGACGCGGGCCTCGGCGTGGATGTCGGTGCCGCGTTTGGCCAGAGACTTGGCCAGTATGTTCGCGGTGTCCCGGTCCGGGCCGACCGGCAGGACACCGTGCGGCAGGGCCTCTAACAACGTGGTGCGCACACCGAAATCGGTGTAGACGGACGCGAATTCGGATCCGATCACCCCGCCGCCGATGACCGCCACCCGCTCCGGCAGCGCCGCGGCTTCGCTGTTGGTCGCATGATCGGAGGTGACGATGCGCTCCCCGTCGATATCCAGACCGGGCAGCGAGCGGGGCTCCGAACCCGAGCAGATGATCACGCCCTTGCCGGTGAGGGTCTGCCCGTCGACCGAGACCGCACCGGACGAGGTCAGGCTGCCCAACCCGTCGATCACGGTGACCTTGCGGCGCTTGAGCAGACCCGACAGCCCCTTGTGCAGCGTGGAGACGATGCCGGCCTTGCGCTTGTTGACCGCGGGCCAGTCCGCAGCCGGTTGCGCACCGCCTAAGCTGACGCCGTGGTCGGCGGCATCACCGACCGTGCGGAACACCTCAGCGGTGTGCAGTAGCGCCTTGGCCGGGATACAGCCGCGGTGCAGACACGTTCCGCCGACGCCGCCCTTGCGTTTCTCGACCAGGGCCACCTTCTGCCCGGCCGACGCCGCGTAGAGCGCGGCCGCGTAACCGCCGGGGCCGCCACCGACGACGATGACGTCGTAGTCGCTCATGCTCGCGCCACCTTCTGCAGGGTTTCGGCGATCTCGGCCGGCTGCGGAATCGTGGCGTCTTCGAGCGGCGGGCTCGTCGGGGTGGGGGTGTTCTTGGCGGCGATTCGCACCACCGGATGGTCCAGGTGCCAGAAGCAACGCTCCTGGACCTCGGCGGCGATCTCGGCGCCGTAGCCCAGCCGGCGGGCGGCCTCATGCAGCACGACCGCGCGCGACGTCTTCTGCACCGAGGTGACGATGGTGTCGATGTCGAGCGGCACCAAGGTGCGGATATCGACGACTTCGACTGATACGCCGTCCTTTTCCAACTCATCAGCGACCTCGAGGCCCTGCGATACCCCCGCCGAGTACGTAATCAGCGTGACGTCGCGGCCTTCGCGCACCACATTGGCCTGCCCGAGCGGGACGGGGTCGAGGCTCACCGGGCCGTCGCTGCGCAGCCGGCGGTACAGGTACTTGTTCTCCAGGTACAGCACCGGGTTGTTGTCCCGGATCGAACTGATCAGCAGGCCGGCCGCGTCCTGCACGGTGCCGGGCATCACGATCTTCAACCCCGGCACGTGCGCGAAATACGACTCCACGCTTTGTGAGTGTGTCGGGCCGGCGCGCAGCCGGGCACCGAACGGGGCCCGCATCGTCACCGGAATCGGGTCACCGGTGCGGTAGTGATGGCGCGCCATCACGTTGATGATCGGATCGAAAGCGCACGAGATGAAGTCGGCGAACTGAAACTCGACGACCGGACGTAACCCGACCAGCGCGGCGCCCGCGGCCAGCCCGGTGAAACCCGTTTCGGCGATCGGTGTGTCGACCACCCGCCGCTCGCCGAACTTCTCGAGGAAGCCTTTCGTCACCTTGAACGCGCCGCCGAACTGCCCGACGTCCTCGCCGATCAGAAAGACGTTCGGGTCGGCCTCCATCTCGGCCATCATCGCTTGACCGATGGCCTCCAGGTAGGTCACCGACCCGTTGGGGGTTTCAGTCCGCATAGACACCGTCCTCGACCGTGCTGGCGTCAGGCATCGGGTCCGCCAACGCTTTACGCCTGGCGGCGATGGCGTACTGGCGGGCCTGTTCCCGAATGTCTTTGGCGTACTCCTCGTCGATCACGCCGCCCTCGATCAGAACGTTCTCGAACAGCTCGACGGGATCCTTCTTGCGCCACTCGTCGAACATCTCCTTCGGCACGTAGTCGGCCGGGTCGTGCTCGGCGTGACCGTGCATCCGCATCGTCACCGCCTCGATGAGCGTGGGCCCCTCACCGCTGCGGGCGCGGGCGACGGCCTCGGCCACCGCGTCGTACACCTCGAGCGCGTCGGTGCCGTCGACCTTCACCCCGGGAAAGCCGTACGCCACCGCCTTGCAAGCGAAGTCCTCCGAAGCGGTCTGCAGACTCAGGGGCGTGGAATAGGCCCACTGGTTGTTCTCGACGACGAAGACCGCCGGCAACTTCAGCACGCCGGCGATGTTGAGCGACTCGTGGAAGTCGGCCCGAGACGTCGAACCGTCACCGCAGAAGGCCAGGCACACCTTGTCCTCGCCGCGGTACTGCGCGGCAAACGCCATGCCGGTGGCGACCGGGAAGTTCGCCGGGATGTGGCTGGGCAGGTTGTAGATGCCGAGATCCAACCGCCCGTAATGGAGTGTCCCGTCCCGACCGCCGGTCGGCGAGGTGGCTTTACCCATGAAGCTCGCCATCACCTGCCACGCCTCCATACCGCGCCACAGGTGCGCCCCGAGATCACGGTGGATCGGCGCCATGTAGTCGTCGGACCGCAGGGTCGCGGCCGCCCCGACCGAGATCGCCTCGTGCCAATGCCCGGTGTACAGCGATCCCAGCAAGTCACCGGATTTGTACATCGCGACCATACGATCCTCGACGGCCCGCGTCTGCACCATCTTCTCGTAGATACGCTTGAGTAAGTCCGAATCACGTTCTGCCAGCGACGTTTTCGCTGACTTGGCCTTGGCCTTGGTCGCAGTCGCCATATCGGTTCCGCTGCCTAGCTGGAGAAGAAGTCGATGAGGGCACGGTTGAAGTCCTCGGTGCGCTCGATCATCGACCAGTGCCCGCAATGCGAGTACACCGAAAGATCGCCGTTGTCGAGCAGCTCCATCAGCCGCAGCGAAGTGGAAACGGGGATGACTTGGTCCTCGCGGCCGTGCACGATCAGCGCGCGATGCGGCAACTTCTTCAGGTCCTCCTCGGGCGTGCACATCGCCTCGACCCACCGCTGCCGCGGCGCGGGGAACATCGCCGAGAACGCCTCCTGGAAGCCCGGCTGGATACTTCCCTCGTAGCGCACCTTCGCCAGCTCGTCGTTGACCAGTTCGCGCGAATACGCGAAGTAGTCGAGCACCTTGCGCATGTTCTCGAACGACGGCTCGTATCCCCACACGGCGTCGAGACCCTCGGTGATCGGGAACGTCACGCCCATGCTGCCCATCAGCACCATCTTGTCGACCCGGTCGGGATGTTGGGTGGCGATGCGCAGTGCGATCGAGCCGCCGAAGCTGTTTCCAACCAGGCTGGCCTTCTCGATATCGAGCGTATCCATAAGGCCGACAACCTGATCGGCCCAAGTTTGCAGGTTGTAATCGATGCCCTCGGGCCGCTCGGAGAACCCGAACCCGACCATGTCCGGCGCAATGACCCGGAAATGCTCGGCAAGAGCGGGGATGACGAGACGCCAGTTGGCATAGGAGGTAACACCGGGTCCGGACCCGTGAATGAGCATGACGGTCTGGTTGCCGGATCCGCCCTCGAGGTAGTTCGTCTGGATTCCGTTGGCCACAGCGGTGGCGCCGATCTCCGGCTTCGAAGTAGTCGTCATCTCAGGCTCCGTATCTGAATTTGTTAGGGACAAATGTTTTCGTGGATTCTGTGGGGTTCAGTAGTAGCGGAAGACCAGGTCGGCCACACAGCACGGTTTGGACTCGTTCTCCACGTCGTAGGTCAGCCGGTAGACCACTTCGGCTCCGTCTTTCAGTTCCTTGACCTCGGCCAACTCGACGCGCATGCGGAACCGTGAGCCCAGCTTCAGCGGGGCTGGGAAGCGCACTTTGTTCAGGCCGTAGTTGAGGATCACGTCGAATCCCTCGACCGTGCAGACCGACCAGAGCAGGCCGGTGGACATGCCCAGCGTGAGGAACCCGTGCTGAACGGTCGTTCCGAACGGGCCTTGCGCGGCACGCTCTGGATCGACGTGGATGTACTGCTCGTCGCCAGTCAGCTTCGCGAAGGTGTTGATGTCTTCCTGCACGACCTCAACCCAGTCACTGACACCCAGTTCCGTTCCTGCCCGTTCCTGAAGTCCGGCCAGCCCTTCCATCACGATCGGCTTTCGGGTATCGCCCGGTGCGGCACCAACACTCATTGCGCAAGTCCCTCCTCACATTTCGAACGACCGCCGGGCCCGGCCGACCGCCTGCTGCGAGTGAAACACCTGCCGCGCGGCGCAGGCCAGCGCGTTGGCCGCTTTTCCGTCCAGCGAGAGTGACACGGACGTCGACGGGCGGCCGGTCCGCGAGCGGCCGAGACCGGCAGCCGTATGCGCGCCGGTTGACATTCAATGCGTGCGTTAAGTATAGTTAACGCATTGTCGGACTCGACTGAAATGAGGAAACATGAGCAAGATTGAGCAAATCGACGAGATGGTGCGGACCCAGACGTTGGATGCGGTCCGCAGGGCACAGGACGCCGCCGTCAAGGTCGTCACCACGTGGAGCGAAACCACAAGCAACATCCCCGGATTCGCCAAACTGACCGAGCAGTGGCCGACTCCGATCGAGGTCATCGATTCGGGGTTCGACTTCGCCCAGCAGATCCTCGACAGCCAGCGCGAATTCGCAAACCGGATGGCCGCCCTCGCCACGAGCGAGGCTGAACAACGGCCGAAGGCCACCCGAAAGGCTGCCGCGCCGAAACCGGCCAGTGCGCCGAAGGCTGTCGCGGCGAAGCCGTCCGCGGCCAAACCGAAGAAGCGCCCGGCCCGCAAGGTAACCGCCAAGTAGTTGGCAGACGTTCACGCTCACCCCGGCGGGATCCAGCGACCGATACGGTCGCGGCCGCCGGGGTCTCGCGTGGGAGAACGAGCACGGGCGGCGTAGGCGTCAATACACGCACCGCTACCCGTCCCAGCAGTTGATCTTGATCCCGTTCCTACGGAACGGATTTCAGGCTGCGCCCACCTTCTTGGCCTCGACGTTCACCGTCGACACGGCCGCGGGTGGTGTCGATTTCATGAGCCGGCCGACCAACACCTCTGGCGGCAGCGCCGCTTTGAGTTCGCGCGCGAGGCTTCCGCACGCCATCGCGAGGGCTGCGGTGAGCGTCCCAGGCTCGGTTCGCAAATCATCCACCTGTAGTTCAAGGGCGGCAATCGCTTTGTTGCCACTGAACACCGGCATCGCCACGGCGCCGTTTCCGTTCTGCAGTTCCGCCATCGAGAAGGCCATTCCGATCCGACGAACCGAGGTCAGGTTGTGCCGGAACAGATCGGGCGAGGTGATGGTGTTCTTGGTGAATCGGGTCAGGCCTTTGGCGATCAACCCGTCGGTGATCCGGGTCGGCGAGAAGGCCAGCAGTGCCTTGCCGACGGCCGTGGCATGAGCCGGCAACCTGGCGCCGGCGTCGAAATCGGTCACCGGGCGGTGCGGCCGTTTTTCGATGTATCTCACCGTGGTTCCGGCGAGCACGCCGAGTCGCGCCACGCGCTGCGTCACTTCGGAGAGGTCCTCCAACACGCACGCGCCACGTTCGGCCAAGGTCGGCTCTCGCCAGTCGGAGGTGCCGAGTCGGCTAAGAGATCGCGCGACCCGGTACCGACCCGATGCGTCGCGCTCGAGCAGGTCGGTCGCGGCCAACTCGACGGCCAACCGGTGCGCGGTCGAAACTGGCAAACCGGTGAGCCGCGCGATCTCGGTCAACGAGTACACGTTGCCGTCGGTGAACGTCAGCAGAACCGCGGCGACCCTGCTCGTGACCGACTGCCCAGGTTCAGTGGAATTACCCGCCATTACGCCTCCTGGCTGTGAAAAGTCGCGCCGGAGTGGGTCCTTTCACGCGACCCGCATACCACTGAATAGTAGACGTCCGCGTCACCGGATACCTCCGAATCACTCCCACCCAAT
The DNA here is from genome assembly GCF_053484035.1 of Mycolicibacterium sp. XJ662. Lineage (NCBI taxonomy): Bacteria > Bacillati > Actinomycetota > Actinomycetes > Mycobacteriales > Mycobacteriaceae > Mycobacterium > Mycolicibacterium sp. XJ662. The sequence continues at coordinate 100,405 of NZ_JBEFTL010000002.1, forward strand.
GGATGTGAGCTTGGGCTGATCCTCACTCCTGCCGACCGCTTGACTTTTCATCTGAGCGTTAAGTATAGTTACCACCGAACCGATAACACGTCCCCTCAGGAGGAGATATGAACACCGTGCAAGAGATCAACCAGAAGGTCCAGGAGCAGACCATGGAAGCCGTTCGCAAGACGCAGGACGCCACTGTCGACGCGGTCACCGCGTGGACCGAGACCGCAACCAAGGTCACCCCGCAGCTGGCCGACTTCGCCAAGGGCTATGAGATCCCCGGGATGAACGAAGTGACCAAGCAGCTGCCCAGTGTCGGCGAAATCATCGATTCCAACTTCGATTTCGCGCAGCAGGTTCTCACCAGCCAGCGCGAGTTCGCCCACCGGATCGTCGAGGCGACCAGGAAGGCCGCCAAGTAAACCTTCGGCCCTTCCGATGAGTAAACGGGCGGCGCGCCTACCGGCGCGCCGCCCGTTCTTCGCTTCCTGGGACCACCTGCGGCCCAGGGGTTTTGCTTACTTGAGTCGGTCCTTTACCGCCCCGAGAAATGCTTCCGACATTTCTCGCACGACCTCGGTCTGCGCTGACACCAGCGTGCTGATCCAGTCCTGGCCAAGATCTTTCGCGGTTTCCTCTTCGAGTTTCAGCACACCATTGAGCATCTTTTCGTAGGCTTCCAGCCAGGCCATACCGTTCTGCTTGCTGAGTTCAAGCACCCGGTCGCTGGTTTGCTTGACGCGCTGCGCGACTGCCTCGATGTCGGGGCTCGCGGTGGTTTCCGTCATCTGTCTCTCCTTTTGCACACGCCGTGCGGTCCCTCGACGGCCACTCGGTAGTAGCCGAGGCCTACACCGTGGAGTCTGGCACGCATGCTCGTCCCGACCCAGTCCTCGTCGGGCAAGTTCCATCCAGCAAGAAGCCCTAGCCCGTTCGACCGCAGGCAGTCACTATCTAGAGCAACCAGATGGACCGGAGGAACCGGATGGCGCATCGATCACCAACGGGCAGACGGTGAAGTGCCACATCCTGTCGACGCCGTTCGATACCACTCCCCCGGCGGCGCGCCGGACGCGCCGGTCAGATTCGGGTAACACACTGCGGACGCTCCGGCAGTACGATCACCACCGGTGCGATGGGAGTGAGGATGGCTAGCGTCGAAGAACGACAGGGCGGTCGCTCGGTGACCAGTAAGGTCGTCGCAATCCTCGATGCGTTTTCCGCCGACACCCCAAGGCTGTCGCTACAGGGGCTCGCCGAGCGCACCGGGTTGCCACAGTCGACGACCTACCGGCTCGCGTCTGAACTCGTGGAGTGGGGTGGGCTCGAACGCGGTTCGGGCGGATACCAGATCGGCATGCGACTCTGGGAGATCGGTGAGCTGGCCCGCCGCGGTGAACAGTTGCGCGACGTAGCGCTGCCGTTCATGCAGGACCTTTACGACGCTACCCACGAGAACGTACATCTCGCGGTGCTGGACGGCCGCGAGGCGCTCTATATCGAGAAGATCAGCGGCCGGCGCGCGGCGCGGGTGGTGACCCGTCGCGGCGGCAGGCTTCCGCTGCACGCGACCGGCGTCGGCAAAGCCCTGCTGGCCTATGCGCCCGAAGACCTTGTCGCGGAAATTTTTTCCGGTGAGTTGAAGCGCTATACACCGCGCACCGTGGTCGCGCCTGCGTTGCTGCGGCGCAAACTCACCGAGGTGCGGCGGACCGGGGTCGCGTTTGCCTTCGAGGAAATGTCGCTGGGCTCCGTCTCGGTCGCCGCCCCGATCTTGTCGAGTCCGGACACCGCGGTCGCGGCACTGGCCGTCGTCGTCCGCTCGAGCCGCAAGGATGTCCAGCGGCTCGCACCCGCGGTGCGGACGACCGCCAACTCGCTGTCCCGGATATTTCAGCAGCAGGGCCTGCAGGTCGGCCCGCCGATCGGCGGGACGAACGGAAGCCGACGCTCCCGCGAGGTAGCCGTTTAAGACCGCCTTGCGCTGGACACTCCCGTCTGACGAGAGTGATTCGTAGGTTGTGCGGTGATCAACTGAGACTCTCGTTACATTGGTAAATAACGGGAGCGAAACATGGCCGGAAACTCAACCGATCCAGGTCGATCGGTCACCAGCAAGGTCACCGCAATTCTCATGGCGTTTTCCGGTGGCCCCGAACTCACGCTGACCGAAATCGCCAACATCGCGCGGTTGCCGACGTCGACCGCGCACCGGTTGGCATCCGAATTGCTGGCATGGCGGCTGCTGGAGCGCACCGAGGACGGTGGTTACCGCGTCGGGTTACCGCTGCGGATCATCGGTAAAGACGCCACCGACGTCGACGCGGTCCAACGGGTGATCCTTTCCGTGCGGGCCAGGCCCGTGCTCGTCGAGTTGGCAAGGACGGTGCGCGCGGACGCGAAACTCGGCGTGCTCAACGGCCACCATGTCGTGCTGCTCGGGCAGAGCAGCCGAACCTCCGACGCCGACACCGACGCCATCGCACCGAAGATCCCGGCGGTCGCCTCGGCCATGGGCAGGGCTCTGCTGGCCTTCTCGCCGACCGGCGCGGTCGATCGAGCCATCTCCAGCGGGGTGCACACCGTGACGAAGGTCGTCTCACCGGAGGCGTTGCGTCAATCGTTGTCGGTCACCCGCCTCACCCGGATCGCCACCGTGCGCGACGAGTACGACCCCGAAAAGGTGGGGGTTGCCATGCCGGTGTTCGGCGCCGGGGGCAAAGTCGCCGCAGCAGTGGAATTGACGGTGCGAGAAGCCACTTCGGACCTCAAGGCCGTCACGGGTGCGCTGGCCGTGGCATGCCGGAGCCTATCCCGGCAACTCGCCACCGAGTGCCCGGGTCACCGCGGCTTCGACGCCGGTGCGGGCCGGTCCACCCGCTCGGAATGAGCACGGTCGGCTACGGGCTCACCCGTGGATCTTCTCCATCAGCGTGAACCACACGCGCACCTCGACACGGTAGGTCGGCTGCCCATCGCCGATCAGGCCGCTCACATCCTGCACGCGAAATGACGTGATGCCCTCCAGCGTCAGTTGGGCGCGGTCCAGTGCCTCGCTCACCGCATCCTGCACGGTCGGTCCTTCGCCGATGAGATCGAGCGCTTTCTGCACCGCCATATCGCCTCCCTATCCGGTGAATGCCTCGATGGTGCCGAGCCCGTCGAACTCGACGGTCACGAAGGATCCCGCCGAAAGCGCAACGGGTGCCGTCAAACCGCCGGAGAACACCGTCCATCCGGCCTTCAGCACCTCGCCGCGCTGCGCCAGCTGATTCGCCAGCCACGCGACCGAAGCGGCGGGGTGCCCCATGGCCGCGGCTCCCGCCGCCGTCGCCGCGACATCACCGTTGGCGCGGACCACGCATCCGAGCAACCGCAGATCCTCGATCTCATCGGGTGAAACGGACCGTGGCCCGATCAAGACCCTGGCCGCACTTGCGTTGTCGGCAATCACATCCGGCAGCTTGAACCGGAACTCCTGGTAGCGCGAATCGATGATATCGATAGCGCCACAAACAGATTCGGTTGCCGCCAAGACAGTCATCACCGTCGCCGGAGCCTCGACGTCGCGCCCGAGGGTGAACGCGATCTCCGGCTCTACCCGGGGGTGGATCAACTTCGACAAATCGATCGGCGCACCAAACGGTGCCAGCATCCCGCTCGTCACGCTACCGTACAGCGGCGAATCAACGCCCATCGCTTCCTGTTTGGCCCGGCTGGTGAGCCCGAGCTTGGCCCCGACCACGTGCTCGCCGGCATCCAATTTGGACTGGACAAACGCACGCTGCGTGACGTAGGCGGTCTCGACATCGAAGTCGGGACTCGCGTCGGTGAACGGTGCTATCGCCGTGCATTCCCGCTCGGCGACGATGAGTTGTTTGGCGAATTCGTCCGGAGAAATCATGCGGCAGCTCGCGTTTCGTTCGAGAAGCGGACCGTGACAGCGCCCAGATGTGCGAACTCAGCGCGGAACACGTCGCCGGGTTGCACCGCGACCATCTTGTGTACGGCGCCGGGAAGGACGACATCACCGGCGCGCAGTTTGGCGCCGAAGCCGGCGAGCTTGTTCGCCAACCACGCCACGCACCGCGCCGGGTTGCCGAGGGCGGCCGCGCCCGCGCCGGTGTCGATGAGCTCACCGCCGCGGGTGACGGCAACCCCGATGAGCCGCAAGTCCAATTCGTCGACTCGGCGCAGCCGTCCGCCCATCACGATGAGCCCCGACGATGCGTTGTCGGCCACCGTGTCCACCAGCTTGATCTTCCAGTCGGCCACGCGCGAATCGACGATCTCCACCGCCGGAAGTACCCCTGCGATCGCTTGGAGGGCGGTCGCGGTATTGACGCCAGGCCCTTCGAGATCGGACTCCATGACGAACGCCATTTCGGCTTCCACCCGCGGCTGCACCATCTTCGGCAGGTCGATGACGTCGCCGTCCTCGACGAACATCCCGTCCAGCAGGACACCGTAATCCGGTTCGTCGACGCCGAGCAGGTTCTGCATCGGCTTGGAGGTCAGCCCGATCTTGCGACCGCAGATCCGTTCGCCGCCGGCCACGCGTCGTTCGATGTTCAACGACTGGATCGCGTAGGCGTCCTCGATCGTCAGATCGGGATGACGGTCGGTCAACGGTGAAATCGGTACCGCGGTGGTGTCGGCACGCCAAAGTTCATCGGCCAATTCCCGATGAAGGTCTGTTGCTTGCACGACCCCAGCATTCACCCCGCGCGCGGGCTAATAAAGCCGCTTCCGAAGAGTGGGAATTGGTTTCTGGTTCCGACCAGTGGGAGGATCAAGCGGCAAACGTGAGAAGTGTCCACCATGGAGCCATGGCATGGGATTCGTCATGGGATGTCGGCCAGCAGGCCGCCGAAATGCTGGCACCGGAATCAAACGTGGTTGGGCTGGGACCGGACACCGCGGGCATCGGGGATTCGCTCACCGCCGCGGTGGGCAAGGCCGCCATGAACCCCCCGCTGATGGTCAAGGCGGTCGGAACCCTGGGCGCGGGGCTCGCCGCGATTCCGTCGACGGTGCTGTCGAGCTGGCTCAAACCCAGGTCCGGCAAGGACAGCAAGGCAGCGGATCGACGGTTCGCGGATCCGGCGTGGACCGACAACCCCTATTTTCACTCGGTGTTGTTGGCGTACCTGTCCGCATGTGACTTCGCGCGAACGATGGTGGTCGAGTCGAACCTCGACCAGAAACGCGCGACCAAGGCCAAGCTGGGCCTCGAGTTGATGCTGGACGCGGTGGCGCCGAGCAACTTCCTGCTGACCAACCCGACCGCGATCAAGCGTGCGTTCGACACCGCGGGCGTGAGCCTGCTACGGGGTGCCCGCAACTTCACCTCCGATCTGCTCCAAAACCGGGGTCTGCCAAGGCAAGTCGATTCCAGCCCGTTCGAACTGGGCCGCAACCTGGCCGTCACACCGGCCAAGGTGGTTTTCCGCAACGAGTTGATGGAGTTGCTGCAGTACGAGCCGCAAACCGAAACGGTGCACGAGGTTCCGGTGCTGTGCAGCCCGCCGTGGATCAACAAGTACTACATCATGGACCTGGCCCCGGAGCGCAGCTTCATCGAATGGGCCGTCAAGCATGGCCGGACGGTGTTCGCCATCAGCTACCGCAATCCCACCTCGGAGATGGCCAGCACCACGATGGAGGACTACCTGATCTCCGGACCCCAGAAGGCCCTCGACATCGTCTCCGACATCACCGGCGCGTCGAAGATCGACATGGTCGGTCTGTGCCTGGGCGGTGCGCTCACCGCGATCACGGCGGCCTACCTGAACCAGACCGGAGACGATCGGCTCGGCAGCCTGACGTTGCTCAACACGATGCTCGACTACTCCGAGCCGGGGCAGTTGGGGGTGTTCACCGACGAGGACGCCATCGTCCGGCTCGAGAAGGAAATGAAGAAGTCCGGCGGCACGCTGCCCGGCAAGTCCATGGCCGGCACGTTCGACGTGCTTCGCGCCAACGACCTCATCTTCAGCTACGTGGTCTCCAACTGGCTGCTCGGCCAAACCCCGCCGGCGTTCGACATCTTGGCGTGGAACAGCGACAGCACCCAGATGCCCGCGGCGATGCACACGTTCTACCTGCGCAACTTCTACGTCAAGAACCTGCTTGCCAAGGGCGAGCTCGAGATCGCGGGCCAGACGATCGACCTGAGCGCGGTGAAGTCGGCCACCTACATCGTCAGCGCCAAGAACGACCACATCGTGCCGTGGCAGTCGGCCTACAAGACGACCGGGCTGGTATCCGGGCCCACCCGGTTCATCCTCAGCAACGGCGGGCACATCGCCGGCATCGTCAACCCGCCCGGCCCCAAGGCGTGGTATCTGTCCAGCGACCACTACCCCGCCAACGCCGAGGACTGGGCCGAGAGCGCCGAACGCACCGCGCAGTCATGGTGGGTCGACTGGGTCCAGTGGGCCGGTGATCAGGCCGGTCCGATGGTCGAACCGCCGAAGACGGGCAGTCGCACGTACCCGGTCCTCGGCGACGGACCCGGTGAGTACGTCCACACCTGACCTCCCCGCCCGTCGGCCCGTCCTCGCCGAAGCGCTTCCCGATAAGCTGACGCCCCGTGCGCGCCGTCCTGATCGTGAACCCGAACGCGACATCGACGACGCCGGCTGGGCGTGACCTGTTGGCCCACGCGCTGGAAAGCCGCGTCAAGCTTGCTGTCGTACACACCGACCACCGCGGCCACGCCATCGAGATCGCCCGTGACAGCGCCCGCGACGGCGTCGACGTGCTGATCGTGCACGGTGGCGACGGGACCGTCAACGAAGTGGTCAACGGCATTCTGGAGGTCGGAGGGCCCGGGGCGGCCGCACCCGCTGTCGGCGTCGTCCCCGGCGGTTCGGCCAACGTTTTCGCCCGCGCGCTGGGCATCAGCCCGGACCCGATCGAGGCGACCAACCAGCTCATCGACCTGCTGTCCGGCTACCGGCGCCACCGAACGTGGCGCCGGATCGGGCTGATGGACTGCGGCGAGCGCTGGGGCGTGTTCACCGCGGGCATGGGCGTCGACGGCGACGTCGTGGCGGCCGTCGAGGCCCAACGCAGCAAGGGACGCAAGGTGACCGCGTCCCGCTACGTGCGTGTCGCGATCCGTGAAATGTTGGCCAGCACCCGCAACGAGCCGTCGCTGACCCTGCACCTGCCCGACCGCGACCCGGTGACCGGTGTGCACTTCGCGTTCGTGTCGAACGCCAGCCCGTGGACATACGCCAACAACCGGCCGGTCTGGACCAACCCGACGACCAGCTTCGAGACCGGCCTGGGCGTATTCGCCACCACCAGCATGAATATCGGGGCGAATCTGCGGCTGGTGCGGCGGATGCTGTCGCGGCGCCCGCGCATCGAGGCCAAGCACCTGGTCCGCGACGATGATCTGCCGTGGTTGCGGGTGACGAGCGACACAGCGGTGGCATGCCAGATCGACGGTGACTATCTGGGTGTGCGGGATGCGATGACGTTCAGGGCTGTTCCCGACGCGCTGGGGGTGCTGGCGCCTCCCGCAAAACCCTCACCTGAGCTGCGGTAACAACATCCGAGGTGCCGGTTAAGGGCGCAGATGAGTCGATCCTAGTACAAAGGAATGAGCGATCTGCTAACACCTCGGTCTAGTGAGATTGCGCACTTGTTACTGAGGAGTGTTGACATCTGTCCAGCCTGTGAAAGCATCGATAGCAACAGTGCAGAAACATTCCCTGTGCACGCGTTGACAGCCGAAGAAAAGCTCGTGCGCCCCGCTGCGCACATGTAAGGAGTTGTGATTATGGATTGGCGCCACAAGGCGGTCTGTCGTGACGAGGATCCGGAACTGTTCTTCCCGGTGGGGAACAGCGGGCCGGCGCTCGCGCAGATCGCCGACGCGAAGCTCGTCTGCAATCGTTGTCCCGTCACCACCGAGTGTCTCACCTGGGCATTGGAGTCCGGCCAGGACGCCGGCGTATGGGGCGGCATGAGCGAGGACGAGCGGCGCGCGCTGAAGCGGCGCAATGCCCGCACCAAGGCCCGCAGCGGCGTCTAACCGCAGTACAAGACCAATAGATTTACGGCCCCGGCGAAAATCGGGGCCGTAAATGTGTGCAAATTCAATTAGGGCCAGTTCGCGATACAAATAGCCAATTCGCGCAATTGAGAATGTTCATTGCGCGGCTCGGCCGCCCCCGCTCATTGCGCGGCTCGGCCGCCCCCGCTCATTGCGCGGCTCGGCCGCCCCCGCTCATTGCGCGGCTCGGCCGCGGCGCCCGATCGGGACCCGCAACACCGCCTCCGTGCCCCCGTCGCGTCCGTCGCGCATATCCAGCGACCCATCGAGCTCCGCGGACACCAACGTCCGCACGATCTGCAGACCCAACCGGTCGGACTTCTCCAGGCTGAACCCCACGGGTAGACCACGGCCGTCGTCGTGCACGATGACGTCGAGCCACCGCGCCGAGCGCTCGGCGCGGATCGTGACACAACCCTGCTCCTTCGATCCGTCGAAGGCATGCTCGATCGCGTTCTGCACCAGCTCGGTGATGACCATGATCAACGCCGTGGCCCGGTCGGCATCGAGCACCCCGAGATCGCCGACACGGGCGATACGCATCGGACTGTCCACTGTCGCAACGTCATTCATGATCGGAAGAATCCGGTCCACGACCTCGTCGAGGTTGACCTCCTCGTCCACCGACATCGACAGCGCGTCGTGCACCAGCGCGATGGACGACACGCGGCGCACCGATTCCATCAGCGCCTCGCGACCCTCGGCGTTATTGGTGCGCCGGGCCTGCAGGCGCAGTAGCGCCGCGACGGTCTGCAGGTTGTTCTTCACCCGGTGGTGGATCTCACGGATGGTGGCGTCCTTGGACAGCAGCGCGCGGTCGCGACGCTTGACCTCGGTGACATCGCGGATCAGCACGATCGCGCCGACGGGCTTGCGGCGCACCACCAGCGGCAGCGTGCGCAGCAGCACAGCGGCACCGCCCGCGTCGACTTCCATGCGCATGCTCGACCCGCCGCTCAGCGAGTCGCGCACGTGCTCGGCCAGTTCCTCGGCCTCGAACGGATCGGAGATCAGCGGTCGCGTCACCTCGACGAGGTCGTGGCCCTCGAGTTCGGCGGGCAAACCCATCCGGTGATAGGCCGATATCGCGTTCGGGCTGGCGAACACCACCACGCCGCCCTCGTCGAGGCGGATGAAACCGTCGCCGACGCGCGGGCTGGAACGCGACACCGCAAGATCGCCGACGTTGGGAAAGGTGCCCTCCGACACCATGTGCAGCAGATCGCCCGCAGAGTCCAGGTATGCGCTTTCCAGCGGGCTGGCTTTGCGCGACGCCAACGCCGTCTGGTGGGTGAGCACCGCCACGACCTCGTTGTCGTAGCGCACCGGCACTGCCTCCACGTTCAGCCCAGATGAAACCGGTTGTCCCGCACTGTCTCCCACGCCGATACTGCCCGACTCGAACGCCGCGGCGACGACGGGCATATCGCTGGGCGCCGCCAGCGTGCTGACCGCGTCGGCCAGCAGCACCGTCGGCGCGGTGTTGGGCCGTACCTGCGCCACGCACACCAGGGAGTCGTCGTCGCGGCGGACCCACATCAGGAAGTCGGCGAAGGACAGATCGGCCAGCAGCTGCCACTCCCCCACCACCGCGTGCAGATGATCAACCGCGTTGCCGGGCAACACGGTGTGCTCGGCAAGCAGGTCACCGAGAGTCGACATCGGGGGTTACTCCGGTACCGCGGCGGCGGTCACCCGCGTCAGCTGATCACCGCGATGAGATCGCCGGCCTGGATCACGTCCCCGACGGAAACGCTGACCTTGCTGACCGTGCCTGCCACCTCGGCCAGCACCGGGATCTCCATCTTCATCGACTCCAGCAGCACCAGGGTGTCGCCCGCACCGATCTGATCGCCCTCGTTAACCACGACCTCGAGCACACTGGCCACGATTTCCGCGCGAACATCCTCGGCCATCTTCACCCCTTCGGAGTACATGTCGTGGGCATCCCGATCCGGCTGCCTGCCGCGTCTATCGAACCACAACCACGCGATGGCAGCGGTGTCGGCGGGCCATGACACAATGGTTTGGCTGCGTCCGCCGGGCGGCGGACCTCTCAAACCCTTGACTTATACGGAGGAACATCATGGCCAAACGTGGCCGTAAGAAGCGTGACCGCAAGCACACGAAGGCCAACCACGGAAAGCGGCCGAACGCCGGTTCGAAGTCGGTGCGTTAACCGCCGCGGATGATGGTGGTGCGGCTGATCTCGATGCGCAGCCGCTCGCGAAGGCTCTCAGGGGCCTTCTCACCGCCGCATTTCTTGGCGATCAAATTCTTGACCCGCTCCTCGACGCCGTAGTGCCGTAAGCAGGCCGGGCAGGCTTCGAGGTGCTGCTTGAGCTTGTCGCGGGTCTCGGCCGTGCATTCGCCGTCGAGCAGCATCCAGACCTCGGCAATCACCGCGGCGCATTCGGGATGGTCGGGGTCCACCGGACCGACCGGCGGGGTCCATCGCTCGTCGGAATCCGAACGCTCGCTCATGAGGACACCTCCTCAGGGGTGTCCAGCTGTCCCCGGATGAAGCCACGGTCGCGCGCCACATCGGCGAGCAGCTCGCGAAGCTGGCGCCTGCCCCGGTGCAACCGGGACATCACCGTGCCAATCGGTGTGTCCATGATCTCGGCGATCTCCTTGTATGGAAAACCCTCCACGTCGGCGTAGTACACCGCCATCCTGAAGTCCTCCGGCAAAGCCTGCAACGCTTCCTTGATCTCGCTGTCGGGAAGCCCCTCCAGCGCCTCCACCTCAGCTGACCGCAGCCCCGTCGAGGAGTGCGAGGCGGTCTCTGCCAGTTGCCAGTCGGTGATCTCCTCAGTGGGATACACCGCCGGCTGCCGCTGCTTCTTGCGGTAGCTGTTGATGTAGGTGTTGGTCAGGATGCGGTACAGCCACGCCTTCAGGTTCGTACCCTCACGGAACGAGCGAAAGCCGGCGTAGGACTTCACCATGGTTTCCTGCAGCAGGTCCTCGGCGTCGGCGGGATTGCGCGTCATGCGCAGCGCACCGCCGTACAGCTGGTCGAGCAGCGGAATCGCGTCGCGCTCGAACCGGGCTGTCAGCTCCTCATCGGTTTCTTGACGTTCGGGCGCCGACGTTTCGGGCGCGCCGTCGCGCGCTGCGCCGTCGGAGTCGGTCATCGTGGGGAACACCGTCCCTTCTGTCGTGGTGCCGCCGAAAAGGTCAGCCAAATCCACCGGACGTACTCGCACGTCCATGGCCATCGTGGGCACCGAGACCCCCTTCTCGCAATCCTAGAGGTAGTAACCGACATCTGACCCGGCCGTCCAAAGCAGCCGGGTTCTGGTCCGAATAACAAGACGACCACCTGCAGTTGTTCCCTGCCGGGCACAAAACGGGCGGTCCACCACCGCGGCACTAGGCTGAGCCGATGGCGCGCGCGGCGACCCCGGCGATCAGGGCCCTGCTGGGTGCCGAGATTCCCCACGAGGTGCTTCAGTACGACCACGATCCCCGCCACGAGTCCTACGGCGAGGAAGCCGTCCAGGAACTCGTGCGGGTCCAGGGCGTCGACCCGCAGCAGGTGTTCAAGACGCTGGTGGTGGCCTCGGAGGCGTTGCCAAAGGGCCTCGGCGTCGCGGTGTTGCCCGTGCCCGCGAAACTGTCGCTGAAGGCCGTCGCGGCCGCACTGGGCGTGCCAAAGGTGACGATGGCCGAACCGGCCGCGGCCGAACGCGCCACCGGCTACGTCGTCGGGGGAATCTCGCCGTTCGGCCAGCGCAAGGCGCTACCCACGGTGGTCGACGCATCCGCGATGCGGTGGAACCGGGTGCTGTGCAGCGCCGGAAAGCGCGGTTGGGAGGTCGCGGTACACCCGCAGGACCTCGTCGGTCTCAGCGCGGCCGTCGTCGCCGACATCCAAGCCTGAAACCGGCCGCGAACGTGGGTTACCGACACGTCCTCGCGCCCGAGGCGTGACAAAAGGCCACACTCGGCGGTCGGACGGCGTGCAGGTCATAGGGTGAGCCCATGTCGCTATCCGGGAAAACCATGTTCATCTCCGGCGCGAGCCGCGGTATCGGCCTCGCCATCGCCAAGCGTGCGGCCGCCGACGGTGCCAATATCGCGCTGGTCGCCAAGACCGCCGAGCCGCACCCCAAGCTGCCGGGCACGGTGTACACCGCGGCCAAAGAAATCGAGGAGGCCGGTGGGCAGGCGTTGCCGATCGTCGGCGACATCCGCGACGGCGACTCGGTGAGCGCCGCGGTCGCCAAGACGGTCGAGCAGTTCGGCGGCATCGACATGTGCGTGAACAATGCCTCGGCGATCAACCTGGGTTCCATCACCGAGGTGCCCCTCAAACGCTTCGATCTGATGAACGGCATCCAGGTGCGCGGCACCTACGCGGTTTCACAGGCGTGCATTCCACACATGATCGGCCGTGACAATCCCCATATCCTGACGCTGTCACCGCCGATCCGGCTCGAGCCCCAGTGGCTCAAACCCACCGCATACATGATGGCCAAGTACGGAATGTCGTTGTGCGCGTTGGCAATCGCCGAAGAGATGCGCGAGCAGGGCATCGCATCGAACACGCTGTGGCCGCGCACCATGGTGGCCACCGCGGCCGTTCAGAACCTGCTCGGCGGGGACGAGGCGATGGCCCGGTCCCGCAAGCCCGACGTCTACGCCGATTCGGCCTACGTCGTGTTGAACAAACCCGCGCGCGAGTACACCGGCAACAGCCTGCTGTGTGAGGACGTGCTGCTGGAATCGGGTGTCACCGACCTCTCGGTGTACAACTGCGTCCCGGACGCGCAGCTGGGCGTCGACCTGTGGGTGGATACGCCCAACCCGCCGGGATACACCGGGCCGTAGCGAGGTGCTCAACGGCGACGACTTCGAACTCGACGGGGGGCGGCACGACGCGCAGACCAGCCGGTACAAGCGCGAACTGCCGGAGCACTGGTGCTTTGACGGCCGCGCGTTCGGCGGGTACACCTCGGCGCTAGCGCTCGCCGCGATGTTCGAACACAGCGGCAGGCCGGCAGCGGCATCGCTTTCGGTGACGTTCGTGGAGGCCGGTGTGCCCGGGCCGGTCGAGCTCGTCGCACGGACCGTCCGCGACGGTAAGGCCGCCCACGCGGTGGAAGCCACGATCAGCCAGGGCGGCCGCACCATCCTCATCGCGAGCAGCTGGCTGGCCGACGGTTGGCTCGGTCCGCCCGCAGTGAACCCCCCGGTTCCCTTCGAACGCTACGGAACCGCGACGTCACCATTGCCCGATCCCGCCGAGGGCACGGCGCTGGACTGGCTGCGAGACGAGTGGGCACCGATGCGGTTCGCGCACCGCCGGGGCATCGACTACCCCGACAGCATGACCCGATTCCACCGTGGCCGACCCGAGGTGGCGCTGTGGGTGGCGGTCGATCACGGCCAAGCCGACGGTGATCCCCTGCGGCATCCCCAGATCGGTGACGTGCTGCACGCCGACGCCCACCTGTTCGACTCCCCCGGGCAGGTCACCGGCTTCGTGGACGCGTGGCTGCTCAGCCTCGACCTCACGGTCACCTGGCGGCCCGGGGCCCACCTCGTGCCCTCGACGACGTGGCGGCTGTTCGAGGGCCGCGGATCGGTAGCCACCACCGCGGTGACGGCCTACGGCTCGCTGCGCGCCGACGACGGTTCCCTGCTGGCGGTGCTGACGTCACAAGGCCTGGTGCGCTGAGCGTTTCAGGTCGATTCCTGGTTCACCATGGCGTGCACGCTGTCGGCGAACGCCGCCGTGGTGAAGCAGGTCGGCTCGGCGAACTCCTCGAGGGTGAGCGCGTCGGCCCAGTCCGCGTCCGCCGCCGCACGCAGCAGCGGTTTGGCCATCGCGACCGCATGCGGCGGCATTTCGGCGATCCGCGAACACCATTCGTCGGCCGCGGCCATCAGGCGGTCGTGGGTGAGCACTTCCTGCACCAGTCCCAGGCGGTACGCGGTATGGGCATCGATGTGGTCGCCGCGCAGGTAGTACGCGAACGCTCCCTGATATCCCAGCCGTCGGGTCAGCGCCCAACTGGTACCCACCTCCGGTATGAGGCCCAGCCGCCCGAACGCGGGCACGATCACCGCGCGCTCGCTGGCGATCACCAGGTCGCAGGTCAGGGCCCACGCCAGCCCGACCCCGGCCGCCGCGCCGTTGAGCGCGGCGATGAACACGGTCTCTGAGCCGGCGATCAACCGGGCGATGCCGCCGAACTCACGTCGAATCCACCGCCAGACGTCGGCCGTACCTTCGGGCGCGCCGAGCTGTTCGACGGCGGTGTCCATCATCTTCAGGTCACCGCCGGCGCTGAAGCCGGGATCCGCTCCGGTCAGAACCACCGAGCGCACATCCGGGTCAGCGTCGAGATCCTGTAGGGCACACCGAAGTTGGCGTACCAGCGGGGCGGACAGCACGTTGAGCCGCTTCGGCTCGTCGAGCGTTACCACCGCTCGATCACCGCGGCGCTCGACCCGCACACGCCGTGGCGCCTCGGGGTCATCGCCGGAGGCCACCATCGTCCGGTACAGCGATCCTGACGGCGTCATACTGTGTCCTTTCGGGGAATTTCGTTGGTGCGCAACGCTGTCCACGCAGCGTCGGCAAAGGTTTGGACCACATCGGCCGGCATCGTGACCTCGGCGCCCGAAATCCAGTGGCGGCTGAACTCCTGTGCCGGACCCAGCCACAACGCGGCGGTGACGCCGATGCGCATCGGTTGCAACATCCCGTAGCGCTGGTGTGGACGCCACCAGTCGCGCACCGATCCGAAGAACGCGGCATTGGACTCGCGCAACCGTTCACTGTCGAGCCGGTCCCCGAGCAGCAGCGTCGCCTCGCCCCGATGCGTGCTCACCCAGTCGAGGTGGTAGACGACGCCACCGCGGATACCGCCTTCAGCGGTGTCATGGCCGCGCAGCGTTGCGAGGAACCCGGCCTGGTACTCGGCGATCAGCTGCGCATAGACGGCGGTGGCCAGCGCGAGCTTGTCGGGAAAGTGGTGATACAACGCGCCGACGCTGACGTCGGCCTCGCGACGCACCTGATCCAGCGTGGCGGACAGCGCACCGTCGGCGGCGAAGCGTCGGCGCGCGACGGCAAGCAGCCGGCTCCGCGCGTCTGATCCCGCCGCACTCCCGGGCACGAGGAATACTCTAGCCGAACCGAGGAATCCTCTGTCAAGATGGCGGGGGCCGGTCGCCGGCGGGGTCAACGGGCTTCAGGCCATGCAGACGTCGGTGCCGAACAGCATCAGCGGCCACAGCAACGTCGTCTGCACGAAGGCCGCGATGTCGGCGCCGGCGGGCAACCGGGTCTGCAACGCAACCTCGATGGCGCGCACCTGCTCGGCATCGAAGAACGCCCACACCAGTCCGATCAGCAGATACGGAATCGAGAGCCACATCGCGACCTCGATCATCGCCTCGACACTCACCCGACGGCTCAGCACCCGGCGCAACATCGTCACACCAGCGCGCGCTGCTGCCGCACCCGGCGTCGCACGTCGGCGAGAAGGACGTAACTGCCGCCCTGGCGAATGAACACGGGGAGAAACCTGTTGCCGAAAGCGACGAGCAGAAACAGCCTTTCGAAATAGCGCTGCTTGAAATCGCTCCACCGCAAACCCATGGCGTCACGGAACACCGGAGCCAGAAAACCCGTCGTGAGGAACTTCACGAGCGGTCGAAACGGAAGGCCGAGCACGGGATTGATCATCTTCAGGTTCAGCATCCGCATCAGATAGTCGCGGACCCGGTCGTCGACGGCGACCTGGCCGCAGGCCTGGTTCCAGTACGCGTCGAACTCAGCGCGGGTGGGCGGCCACTGGTCCTCGCTGACCTGCAAGGTGGTGCCCAGCGTCCATGCGGATCGGTAGAACTGCTCGGACCGTTCCGGCGTCATCTCGCCGCGCAGCAGTTGATAGGTATCTTCCAGTCCGACGAAAAGACATGCCGCAACCCACATCTGAAGATCACGGTCGAAGGCGTTGTAGCGTACCGGGCTGTCCGGTGTCGACTGCACGTGTCGGTGCGATCCGTTGACGGCCTCCCGAAACGCCGCGCGGTCCTGCGGTGTCCCCAGAATCGCCACCGCCAGATACTGGAACGTCGTTCTGGCGCGCTTCCATGGATGTTTGAGCAGGTTCCCGGAATCGACCTTGCTCTCCAAGACGCCATATCCGACGCCTGGGCGGGACAGTTGCATGACGACATTGGCGGGTCCTGCGGCAAATGCCCAGAAGTCCATCGCATCGGACGCCGTGACCGGTTCGGTGTCCCAGCGCGCGGTGCGTCGGCGGATGGTGATGCGGTTGGTGGCGGTCGTCATGTCATGCACACCGTGGAGAACAGCAGCACCGGCCACGTGGCGACCGAGCCGAGAAGCGCGATCAGCCGGTTCACACCCTCGGCGTTGATGGAGTTGATGTAGTCGAGGTGAAACGCCGTCCAAACCGCTCCGACCACGAGGTAAGGCACGGCGAGGATAATGGCGGTACCGATCCACTCGGCGATCGTCATCTCGAAGGCCAAAACCTTGCGGACTGCGGTGAGCACACCCATATGTTAATCGCGATTCATGTCTGCCATGGCCGTTTCTGCCAGAGGGGGCGCATGAGTTCGGGGGCGGATGTGAATCGAAGTTCCTACAGCAGGGTGGCCTGTTCGGGTTCCGGCTCGGCCGGCTCGATCAACTCCGGACCGTTGTTGCGGACGTTGTTGACCAGCCGAGACACTTCACGCACCTCGATGCGGTCCAGGTCGCCGTGACCACGCAATAAACCCTCGTCGATCGGGGCGTCGGGGTCCAGCCAGCGGTTCCAGTCGTTTTGGCTGATGCTCAGCGGCATCCGGTCGTGAATGTCGGCCAGCGGCCCGGCCGCGTCGGTGGTGATGATCGTGCAGCTCAACAGGGGCGCAGCGTCCTTCGGCGCGCCCTTGGGCCGCCACGTCGACCACAGCCCCGCCATGAACAACGGTTCACCGTCACTGCCGTACATGTAGAACGGCGTTTTGGCGCCTTTCTCACCGCGCCATTCATACCATCCGTCCATCGGCACCAGGCAGCGCTTGTTCTTCGCCGAGGCGCGAAACGCCGGCGAAGTGGTCACCTTGTCGGCGCGCGCGTTGATCAGCAACGGCCCCTTGGTGTCCGGGCCGCCGTCGTCCGTGGTCTTGGCCCACGGCGGCACCAGGCCCCAGCGCATCGAGCGCAGCCGGCGCGTGGCCTCGTCGTCGGGGTCGGTGTGGCGTTTGACGAGGGAGGTGATCGTGGTGGTCGGCGCGACGTTGTAGTTAGGTCCGGCCGCGTCTTTCTGGGCCGCCGCCTCTTTCTGGGCCGCCGTGGTCTCGTCGATCGCCTTGATCTTCTCGGCCAGCACCGCGGGATCCGTGGTCACCGCGAATCGTCCACACATACGTCCATGGTGGCAGAAGCCGGTGACACGCAGGGGCAAGCAGGGGCAGGCAGAGATCAGGCAGGATATATAGCCGTGAGCACCTGGCAGGCACCGTCGATGTCCAGTCCCGTGCATGCCACGGTCACGGTGCCCGGTTCGAAATCGCTGACCAACCGGGCGCTGGTCCTCGCGGCGTTGGCGACGCCGTCGGGCCCCTCCACCGTCAGCGGGGCGCTGCGCAGCCGCGACACCGACCTGATGATCGCCGCGCTGCAGGCGCTGGGCGTCACGGTCGAGGGCGACGCCGACGAGTTGACGGTCAGCGGCGCGATCGACCCGCCACAGGGCGCACATGTCGACTGCGGGCTGGCGGGCACCGTGCTGCGGTTCGTGCCGCCGGTCGCCGCGCTGGGCACCTCGACGGTCACCTTCGACGGTGACGAGCAGGCCCGCAGCCGTCCGATCGCGCCGCTGCTCGACGCGTTGGGCAGCCTCGGCGTGCAGATCGACGGGGATGCGTTGCCGTTCTCGGTCCGCGGCGACGGGTCGGTCACCGGCGGCACAGTCCAGATCGACGCGTCGGCGTCATCGCAGTTCGTTTCCGGGCTGTTGTTGTCCGCGGCGGCGTTCACCGACGGCGTGACGATAGTGCACACCGGTGAGACCGTCCCGTCGGCGCCCCATGTGGCGATGACGGTGGCGATGCTGCGCGATGCGGGCGTCGACGTCGATGACCGCCAGCCCAACCGGTGGCGCGTTGCCCCCGGCCCGGTCGCCGCGCGGCACTGGACCATCGAACCCGACCTGTCCAACGCGGTGCCGTTTCTGGCGGCCGCGGTTGTCACCGGTGGCACGGTGCGGATCATGGGCTGGCCCAGAACCAGCATCCAGCCGGCCGACTCGATCATCAAGATCCTCAAGCGGCTGGGTTCCGTTGTGCAGCACAGCGATACCTATCTCGAGGTAAGCGGCCCACATGCTTACGGCGGCTTCGATATCGACCTGAACGAAGTCGGTGAGCTGACCCCGGCCATCGCGGCGCTTGCGGCGTTGGCGTCGGAGGGATCGGTGTCGCGGCTGCGCGGTGTCGCGCACCTGCGCGGCCACGAAACCGACCGGCTCGCAGCGTTGTCGGCGGAGATCAACGGTTTCGGCGGGCAGTGTGAAGAGACACCCGACGGGCTGGAGATCACCGCGCGGCCACTGCGCGGTGGGTTGTGGCGCGCCTATGCCGATCACCGGATGGCAACGGCGGGAGCCATCGTCGGGTTGCGGGTGCCCGGTGTGGAGGTCGACGACATCGAGACGACATCGAAGACGCTGCCCGACTTCCCGCACCTGTGGGCCGACATGATGTCCGGGCAGGCACTCAACCCCGAGGCAGGCGCTTGAGCCATCGCGAGTACGACGAGTCCGATGTCCGGGTGCGGCCCGGCCGAGGTTCACGGCCGCGCACCAAGATCCGGCCCGACCACGCCGATGCACAGGAAGCCATGGTGGTGACCGTCGACCGCGGGCGGTGGGGCTGCGCGCTCGGCGGTGACCCCGCCCGTCGCGTCACCGCGATGCGCGCCCGCGAACTCGGCCGCACCCCGATCGTCGTCGGCGACGATGTCGACGTGGTCGGTGACCTGTCGGGCAGACCGGACACCCTGGCGCGCATCGTGCGCCGCGGGAAACGTCGAACGGTCCTGCGGCGCACCGCAGATGACACCGACCCCACCGAACGCGTCGTGGTCGCCAACGCCGATCAGCTGTTGATCGTGGTCGCGCTGGCCGACCCGCCGCCGCGCACAGGCCTGGTCGAACGCGCGCTCATCGCCGCCTACGCCGGCGGTGTGCAGCCCATCCTGTGCCTGACCAAGACGGATCTGGCCGCGCCTGAACCGTTCGCGGCGCAGTTCGTCGACCTCGACCTGACCGTGGTGACCGCCGGACGCGACGATCCCCTCGACACCGTGGCGCCACTGCTGGCCGACAAGGTGACGGTGTTACTCGGGCACTCCGGGGTCGGCAAGTCGACATTGGTCAATCGTCTTGTGCCCGAAGCAGAACGGGCGACCGGCGAAGTCACCGACATCGGCAGGGGCAGGCACACGTCGACGCAATCGGTGGCGCTGCCGTTGAGCCACGGCGGCTGGGTCGTCGACACGCCGGGCATCCGTTCGTTCGGGTTGGCCCATATCGAACCCGACGACGTGGTGCTGGCGTTCTCCGATCTGGCCGAGGCCGTCGAGCAGTGTCCGCGCGGTTGCGGGCACATGGGCCCGCCGGCGGACCCGGAATGCGCCCTCGACGCGCTGTCGGGACCCGCCGCGGGCCGCGTCGCAGCCGCACGACGACTGCTGGAAGCCCTGCGCGAAAAATAGATCTCTATGCGAGCGTGCGTGTTTGCACCCGACACGCCGTACGGTTTCCCGATTCTGTGCACGCTCGGCGACCCTTAGCGCCGTAGGGTTCGTGGGTGTCCGAACAGGATTTTCTGCACCGCACCCGCCACGGATACGACCTGACCGCCAGGACGTACGCCGAGCGTTTCCACGAGCATCTGCGCGCCAAGCCGCTCGATCGCGCGATGCTGGCAGGTTTCGCCGGGCTGGTGGAACGCGGCGGCATCGTCGCCGATATCGGATGTGGCAGCGGCGCTACAACGCAGCTGCTGACAGACCTCGGATTGGATGTCGTCGGTATCGACTTGTCGGCCAACATGATTGCCGAGGCCCGCGATCGCATCCCCGGCGTGCCCTTCCACGTCGGTTCGATGACCGATCTCGAATTCGACGACGGCCGGTTCCACGGCATCTGTGCGTGGTACTCGGTGATCCACATTCCCGACGAGCAGCTTTCGCACGTCTTCGCCGAGTTTCGCCGGGTGTTGCGACCCTACGGGTGGCTGCTGCTGGCCTTCCAGGTGGGTGAACAACCCCGCGTCTTCCATGAAATGTTCGGCCAACACGTGTCGTTGACGTTCTACCGGCGACAGCCCGACACCGTTGCGCTGCTGCTGGAGCAGGCCGGCTTCACACCGTACGCGGGCCTGGTTCGCGAGCCAGACGATGACGGCTTCGAATCCACGCCACACGCGTATCTGATGGCGCAGAACCAAGCATCGGCTTAACGGCGACGCGCCCGAAGGCGTTACACGCTCGCGGCGAGCGTGCGAATTGTTGGCGTATTGAGCGGCGTGTCACCCCCAGACACGCACGCTCGCGCCCGAAGGCGTTACACGCTCGCGGCGAGTCGCTTCTGACGACGCCGTGCCCTGACCGCCGCGATCGAGGACTTCAGCCCGCGACGCTGAGCCGGTTCCAGTTCGGCGAACATCCGCTCGCTGCGGGTTTCGGGTGCGTCGTCCGGGGTGTCGCGCAGGTACTTGTCTGGCAAGGACAGCTTCGCGATGGTCCGCCACGTCTTTCCGTACTGCACGAGGAAAGACCCTGTGGTGTAGGGCAAATCGTACTTGTCGCAGATCTGGCGCACGCGGATCGAGATCTCGTGGAGCCGGTTGCTCGGCAGGTCCGGATACAGGTGATGCTCGATCTGATGGCACAGGTTGCCGCTCATGAACCGCAGCACCGGACCGTTCTCGAAGTTCGCGCTGCCCAGCATCTGGCGCAGGTACCACTGTCCCTTGGACTCGCCGACCATATCGGTCTTGGTGAACTTCTCTGCGCCGTCGGGGAAATGGCCGCAGAAGATCACCGCGTTGGACCACACGTTGCGGATGACATTGGCCACCGCGTTGGCCGTCAGCGTCGACCTGAACGTCGCGCCGGGTGACAGTGACGTCAGCGCCGGATAGGCGACGTAATCCTTGACCAACTGCGAGCCGGCTTTGCGAGCGAACTCCTGTGCGCGAATCTTGCTCTCGTCGCGGTTGTCCCGACCCTTGAAGATCTTGCCGAGCTCGACGTGCTGAAGTCCGACGCCCCATTCGAAGCCGAGCGCGAGAATCGTGTTGTACAGCACGTTTCCGAGGTTGAACGGCTTCCACTTGGCATCGCGGGTGACGCGCAACAGGCCGTAGCCCACGTCGTCGTCCATGCCGAGGATGTTCGTGTACTTGTGGTGCATGAAGTTGTGGGTGAAGCGCCAGTGCTTGGACGACCCGCTCATATCCCACTCCCACGTCGAGGAGTGGATCTCGGGATCGTTCATCCAATCCCATTGGCCGTGCATGACGTTGTGGCCGATCTCCATGTTCTCGATGATCTTGGCCACGCCGAGCGTGACGGTGCCCGCCCACCATGCCGAGCGGCGCGAGCTGGCGGCCAGGACAAGCCGTGCCGCGATCTCGAGTGCGCGCTGACCGGCGATGGTGCGCCGGATATAGCGCGCGTCGCGCTCACCACGCGAGTCTTCAATGTCTTGGCGGATCGCGTCCAGTTCGACGGCCAGGCTCTCGATGTCGGCGTCGGTCAGGTGCGCGAACTCCGGTACGTCAGTAATCGCCATGGTCAGCCTCCTCTCGCGGGCCTACGTTACCGTAACCTACGTACCCGTAGGTTACCAGCCAGTAAACCTCAAACATCGAGTACACAATCACCGGATGCGGCGGAAATGCAGGTTTGGATCCGGCTGCCCGGTTCGTGTTCGACGCCCGAGCGCAGGTCCCGGACGTGACCGTCGAGCAGGCCCACCACACAGGACTGGCAGATGCCCATGCGGCAGCCGAACGGCATGCGGATACCCACCTGCTCACCGGCGTCCATCAACGGCGTCGCGGCGTCGACGGTGACCGACTTACCGCTGCGCGCGAACTCCACCGTGCCGCCCTGCCCGTGCACCGCAGCCCTCGATACCGCGAACCGCTCCAGATGTAAGCGCTGGGCCAGGCCGGCAGCGCTCCACACGCGTTCTGCGGAGTCCAGCATCCCCTCGGGTCCGCAGGCCCAGGTCTGGCGCGCTTGCCAGTCGGGCACCTCGTCAGCCAACCGGGACAGGTCAAGACGCCCCTGCTCCCGGGTAATGCGCGTGCGCAGCGAGTAGCCGGCATGCGCGGACGCCAACTCACCGAGTTCGGTTGCGAACAACACGTCGGATTCCGTTGGCGCCGAATGTAAGTGGATGACATCGGTGATCTGGTCACGCCGCACCAGGGTGCGCAGCATCGACATCACCGGCGTGATGCCGGACCCGCCGGTGAGGAACAGCACCTTGGGTGGGGCCGGATCGGGCATGACGAAATTGCCCTGCGGCGCGGCCAGCCGCACGATCGTTCCAGGCGCTACCCCGCTGACCAAATGGGTCGACAGGAACCCCTCGGGCATGGCTTTGACCGTGATCGTGATGGTTTTCTTCTCGGCGACCGGGCTCGACGTCAGCGAATACGACCGCCACCGCCAGCGGCCCTCGACCAAGACGCCGATGCCGATGTATTGGCCCGGTTCGTAGTCGAAGGAAAAGCCCCACCCCGGCTTGATCACCAGGGTCGCCGAGTCGACGGTCTCCCGACGCACATCGACGACCCGGCCTCGAAGCTCGCGCGCCGACCACAACGGGTTGGCGAGCTTGAGGTAGTCGTCGGGCAGCAACGGGGTCGTAACCCGCGCAACGACGTTGCGCAGGGCGTGCAGGGCCGGATGCCGCGCGGCGCCGGCGATCGTCGGCCGGTCGGTGTCGCGGACGTTGGCCGAGACTTTGATGGAATTCTTGGCCACGAACCTACGCTACCGTAACCTACGGCTCCGTATCCACCCCTGATATGCGCCGAGGTCGAAGTGCACCTCAGAGCAGTTCGAGCAGGAACGGCAGTTCCTGGGGCGCGTACCAGGCCAGGTCGTGGTCCTGGGCGTCGCCGACGACCAAGTCGGCGTCTTCGTCACCGAGGTCCGCGGCGTCGACCGCGTCGATCGCCACGCGCACCGCGTCCTCGGCGTCCGCGTTGTCGACGTAGGCGGCAATGACGTCAGCCAGCCCGACCGGACCTGCCAACCGCACCACCGCGTCGTCGAGATCGGGTCGGGCCGTCACGTCGTCGACCTCGGCGACCAGCACGGCCCGCCGCGGCGGCAGCTCACCGGTCTGATCGCCGAGCAATCTCAGCGACGCCAGCGCCGCCTCGCGCAACGCCACTTCGGCCAGCTCGTCGTCGTCGCCCTGTGAGTAGGCCTCCCGCAGCGTGGGCGTCACCGCAAACGCCGTGCCGCTGCGCGCGTGCAGCATCTCGTCGGCGACGAGCTGCTGCAACATGGCGAGGGTCGCCGGGACGTAGACGCGCACCTGGTGAGGTTATCCGCTGTCGGCCGACGGGTCTTTTTCCACCGAGATGACGAAATCGTCACCGTGCTGGGTGACGCCGGAGATCACGGCGTCGTTGACCGCTTCCATGGCGTAGCGGCGGCGCAGCATCATCGGATCCCTGCGCAGATCCTTGACCAGCGCGACCGCCAACCCGATCATCACCACGACGAACGGCACCGCCGCGATGATCGTGATCGACTGCAGACCGTTGAGGGCGTCGGCGCCGCCGACCAGCAGCATCACGGCGGCGACCGCACCGGTCGCGACACCCCAGAAGATGACAGTGGGCCGGGTCGGTTTGATCGTGCCGCGTTCAGACAGCGAGCCCATCACGACCGATGCGGCGTCGGCCCCGGAGACGAAGAAGATCGCCACCAACACCATCACCAGGATGCTGGTCACCGTCGTCCACGGGAATTGCTCGAGGGTGCCGAACAACTGCTCCTCGAGACTGCCTTGACCGGCCAGGTCGATCCCCGACTGCTGCTCTCTGATCGCGGCGCCGCCCAGGACGCAGAACCACACCAGCGACACCACGCTCGGCACGAACAGCACACCGGCGACGAACTGCCGGATGGTGCGGCCGCGTGAGATGCGGGCGATGAACATGCCGACGAACGGCGTCCAGGAGATCCACCACGCCCAATAGAAGACGGTCCACGACTGCAGCCAGGTGTTGACGGCGGCGCCCTCGGCCCCGGTGCGCGCCGACATCATCGCCAAGTCCTGCAGATAGCTGCCGACCGAGGTGGGCACCAGGTTCAACATGAAGATCGTCGGCCCGACGACGAACAGGAACAGCGCGAGGATCAGCGCCAGCACCATGTTGATGTTGGACAGCCACTGGATGCCTTTGGCCACCCCCGACACCGCCGACAACACGAACCCGCACGTCAGTATCGCGATGATGAGTATCAGCAGCGCGTTGCCGATCTGGCCGATCCCGGTGACGATCTGCAGCCCGCTGCGGATCTGCAGGGCGCCCAGCCCCAGCGAAGCAGCCGATCCGAACAGCGTGGCAAAGATCGCCAGCATGTCGATCACCTTGCCCCAACTACCGTTGGCACGTGAGCCGAGCAGCGGTTCGAACGCCGAGCTGATCAGCTGCAACCGCCCTTTGCGGTAGACGCCGTAGGCGATCGCCAGACCGACAACGGCATAGATCGCCCACGGATGCAGTGTCCAGTGGAACAACGTGGTGGCCATCGCGTTCTGCACGGCCTCGGGGTTGCCTTCCGGGCCGGTGCCCGGCGGCGGGGTCACGAAGTGCGACAGCGGCTCGCTGACGCCGAAGAACATCAGGCCGATGCCCATACCGGCGGAGAACATCATCGCGATCCACGACACGGTGCGGAACTCCGGGCCCTCGTCATCGCGGCCAAGCGGGATGTTGCCGTATCGGCTGACCGCCAGCCACAAGACGAACAGCACGAAGCCGGAGGCCGTGAGCACGAACAGCCAGCCGGTGGTGTTCATCACCCAGCTCAGGGCGCTATCGGAGGCGGTGGCCAGCGATTCGGTGTCCAGAAAACCCCACAGCAAAAAGCTGACCGCGATGACGGCGGTGACGCCGAAGACGACCCAGTCCACGCCCCGCGAGCGACGAAAGGCCGCTGACTCGACGGGCACGTCGAGCGCCGGGTGTGGCAGCACCTCGTCGGTCGGCGACCTCAGCGGTCCGCCGACAGGGTCGGCGGGTTTGCTTCGCTCTGAGCTTGTAGTCATCGCCGAACCATTCGACCGCGTAGCGGCCACGAAATCAAATGCCCTGGTGGCCGACGGTGTTTACTGCGCGGCTTCGCGCAACTCCTCGATCGCCTCGGAAAGCAGCGACGGCAACACGCCGACGTCGCTCATCGCGTCACGATCGGCGTTGATGCCGTAATAGACCATGCCGTTGTAGGACGTCACCCCGATGGCCAGCACCTGGTTGTGCAGCAACGGCGGCACCGCGTAGGTCTCGAGGAGTTTGGCGCCCGCGATGTACATCTGGCTCTGCGCGCCGGGCACGTTGGTGATGAGCAGATTGAACTGCCGCGCCGAGAAACTGGTCGCCACCCGAGTTCCCATGGCGTGCAACGTCGGTGGCGCGAACCCGGACAGCGTGACGATGGTTCTGGCGTCGACCAGGCTGGCCGCGGTCGGATGCGACTCGGTGGCGTGCGCGATCTGCGACAGCCGGATGACCGCGTTGCCCTCGCCCACGGGAAGATCCACCAGAAACGGCGACACCTCGCTGATCGCCTGGCCCGGGCCGGTGGTGTCCAGGTCGGCATCCGGATACACCGACATCGGCGCCATCGCCCGCACCGTGGTGGACGTGGTCACCGGCTCACCGCGCGACATCAACCAGTTGCGCAGCGCACCGGCGACGACCGCGAGCACCACGTCGTTGACGTCGCAGTCGTAGCGGGCCCGCACCAGCCGGTAGTCCTCCAGCTTGCCGCGGGCGACGGTGATGCGCCGGTTGCGTGACACCGTCGTGTTCAGCGGGCTACTCGGCGCGTTACCGCGCGCGACGGTGCGCGCCACGTCGACGAATCGGCGGCCCACCGCTACCCACTGGCCGGCGTTGGTGGCGACGTCGGCCACCGTCGAGCGCACCGTGCGGAGTTGCTCGGCGGGGCGGGTGATCCACTCGCCCACCGCGCCCAGTAGGAGTTGGCGGTCGCTGGGTTCACGCGCCGGGATCCAGATGTCCTCGCCGAACTCGGGCGGTTTCTGTGTGCGGTCGGCGATGACGTGGCCGATCTCCAGCGCCGTCATCCCGTTCACCAGCGCCTGATGGGATTTGGTGTAGATCGCGATGCGGTTTTTGGCCAGCCCCTCGATGAGGTACATCTCCCACAGCGGCCGAGATCTGTCCAACGGCCGCGAGCCCAGCCGGGCGATGAGCTCATGGAGTTGCTCGTCGCTGCCCGGCGACGGCAACGCCGAGCGACGGATGTGGTACGTGATGTCGAAGTCGCGGTCGTCGACCCACACCGGCCGGGCCAACCCCAGCGTCACCTCGCGCACCTTCTGGCGATACCGCGGAATCTGCGGCAGCCGTTGTTCGACCGTCGCGAGCAGCGTTTCATAGCTCAGCCCGCTGCGTGGCCTACGCAGGATCGCCAGCGACCCGACATACATGGGCGTCGAACTGTTCTCGAATTGGAAGAAGGCCGCGTCGGACGCCGACAACCGTGTCACCATCGCGACGCCGCCCCTCCTCTGATGTCTGTGCGGTCAACCGCGAGACGGCCAATGTGGCTTGCCGCGGCGAGTATCGGATGCCCGCAACGTTATCCGGACGTCCGGCCATATCGCATCACTGGTGCGTAGAGCCCTCTGTGAACTGTGCGATCATGGAGGGGTCTGCGACTCTCCCGCCGATGTGTCCTGTTTCGTCGACCGCTGGAGAGCCTGAGGGTGACAACCGCTTCCACACCGTCCGTCGGCGCCCCACCCGCGCTGGTTTCGCCTGTCATCGACTACGAGCCACCACCGGCCGGCCAACCCGCCTGTGTTTCCTCCAGCCGTCAAATGCGGCGTCGCCACCCAACGCGACGGCTACGCGCAACGTCTGGTGCCGAAAGAGGACGGGAAGCCGTCCCGCCGCGCGCCGCGGTCGTCTTCGCCGACGCGGCGTTGCGCCGAGTACTCGAGATCATCGACCGGCGCCGACCCGTCGCGCAGCTTCGCCCGATCCTGGCGCCGGAACTGATCGACATCGTGATCGCCATGGTGAGGTCGCCGCACACCGCCACCCGCCACGACGAACGCCGCACCGCGGCCACGCTGCAGCGGGTCCGGCTGCGCATGGTCGACGACGGCTCAGGCGCCCCGGCCGCCGAGGTGTTCGGTACCTACACCCGCGGACGGAGGGTCCGCGCCCTGGCCGCGCGGATCGCGTTCACGGCCGACCGGTGGCGCATAGTCGCCATTCAGATCGGGTGAGCCGATAGGGTTTTGGGCATGGAGGGAAGCGTCGTCAGTGTGGAGCGCGTCATCCGGGCGCCGGCGGAGTCGATCTTCGCGTTGGTCGCCGACGCCGGCAGGCATTCCAGCTTCGACGGGTCAGGCACCGTCGACCGCGCGACCGGTGAGAAGTCGCAGCCGCTCTCGCTGGGCTCGAAGTTCGGCATGTCGATGCGCAGCCGTCCCGAGTCGCTGTTCCTTCCGTACCGCACCACCAACACCGTCGTCGAGTTCGAGCCCGACCGGCGCATCGCATGGAAGACCACCATGGGACCGGGTGGGCTGATCGGCGGGCGGATCTGGCGCTACGAACTCGAGCCCGTCACCGACGGCACGCTGGTACGCGAAAGCTGGGACATCTCCCAGGACCGGCAACGGCTGATGCTGCGGCTCGGTTCGATGCCGCGGCAGGCCGAGGACGGGATGCGCGCCACGCTGGAGCGCATCGCCGCCCTGGTGGAGCCTTAACGCCTGCGCGATGACTTGGCCGCGCGGGCCTGCTTACGCGCGGCCTCGCGGCGCTCGCGACGGGTTCCCCCGCCGGCCGCATGCCGCGCGCCGCCGCCCCCTCCACCGGAACGCTGCACCTGCGCGGAACCGTCCTCCGACGGTCCGGTGTAGGTCAGCGGCGGTGGGTCGTTGTCGATTCCCTTGGCGCGCAACGCCGCCGGCTGAGCCGGCGCTCCAGCTCCCGTCGGCGCGGGACGTTCCTTGGTGGCGACCGCACCTTCCCCGGTGGCCTTGGCGGCGGCAGCCGCGGCGAACTCGGCCAGCCCGGTCGGCGCGGCGACGGGCGCGACCGCGGGGGCCGGGGCCGCTTCCACCTGAACGTTGAACAGGAAGCCGACCGACTCCTCCTTCAGGCCCTCGAGCATCCCGACGAACATGTCGTAGCCCTCGCGCTGGTATTCGACCAGCGGGTCGCGCTGGGCCATCGCCCGCAGCCCGATGCCCTCCTTGAGGTAGTCCATCTCATAGAGGTGTTCGCGCCATTTGCGGTCGAGCACGTTGAGCAACACGTTGCGCTCGAGTTGGCGCATCGCGCCCTCACCGGCGATCTCCTCGATCTGCTTCTCGCGTTCGCTGTAGGCGCGTTCGGCGTCGGCGATCAACGCGTCCAGCAGTTCCTCGCGGGTCAGCTCGCCGGGTTCCCCGATGGCCTCGGAGTCCAGGAGGTCGTGGTGGTCGATGCCCACCGGGTAGAGCTGACGCAATGCGGTCCACAGCTGCTCGAGATCCCAGTCCTCCGAATAGCCTTCGGCGGTCGCGCCGTCGACGTAAGCGGTGACCACGTCGACCAGCATCTTGTGCGCCTGCTCGGCGAGGTTCTCGCCTTCCAGGATGCGGCGACGCTCGTCGTAGATGACGACGCGCTGCTGGTTCATCACCTCGTCGTACTTGAGGACGTTCTTGCGGACCTCGAAGTTCTGCTGCTCGACCTGGGTCTGCGCGCTCTTGATCGCGCGGGTGACCATCTTGGCCTCGATCGGCACATCGTCGGGCAGGTTCAGCCGGGTGAGCAGGCTTTCCAGCGTCGCGCCGTTGAACCGCCGCATCAGTTCGTCGCCGAGCGACAGGTAGAACCGCGACTCGCCCGGGTCGCCCTGGCGGCCGGAGCGGCCACGCAGCTGGTTGTCGATGCGACGCGATTCGTGGCGTTCGGTGCCGAGCACGTACAGCCCGCCGGCCGCGATGACGTCCTCGGCCTCCTGCGCGGCTTCGGCCTTCATCTGCGGCAGCATCTCGTGCCAGGCCTTCTCGTAGTCCTCCGGCGTCTCCACCGGGTCCAGGCCGCGTTCGCGCAGCCGCTTGTCGGTGAGGAAGTCGGGGTTGCCGCCGAGCACGATGTCGGTGCCGCGGCCGGCCATGTTGGTCGCGACGGTGACCGCGCCGAGCCGGCCGGCCTCGGCGATGATCGACGCTTCCTGCTCGTGATACTTGGCGTTGAGCACGTTGTGCGGGATGCGGCGCTTCTGGAACTGCCGCGACAGGTACTCGGAGCGCTCCACGCTGGTGGTGCCGATCAGCACCGGTTGACCCTTTTCGTAACGCTCGGCCACGTCGTCGACGACCGCGATGTACTTGGCCTCTTCGGTCTTGTAGATCAGGTCGGACTGGTCGGCGCGGACCATCGGCTTGTTGGTCGGGATGGGCACGACGCCGAGCTTGTAGATCTCGTGCAGCTCGGCCGCCTCGGTCTGGGCGGTACCGGTCATGCCGGCGAGCTTGTCGTAGAGCCGGAAGTAGTTCTGCAGCGTGATCGTGGCCAGCGTCTGGTTCTCGGCCTTGATCTCGACGTGCTCCTTGGCCTCGATGGCCTGGTGCATGCCCTCGTTGTAACGGCGGCCGGTGAGCACGCGGCCGGTGAACTCGTCGACGATGACCACTTCGCCGTCGCGCACGATGTAGTCCTTGTCGCGCTGGAACAGCTCCTTGGCCTTGATCGCGTTGTTGAGGTAGCTGACCAGCGGCGAGTTGGCGGCCTCGTAGAGGTTGTCGATGCCGAGCTGGTCCTCGACGAACTCGACGCCGATCTCGTGCACGCCGATCGTGCGCTTCTTGATGTCGACCTCGTAGTGCACGTCCTTTTCCATCAGCGGGGCCAGCCGGGCGAATTCGGTGTACCAGTGCGCCGCGCCGCCGTCGGCCGGGCCGGAGATGATCAGCGGGGTGCGGGCCTCGTCGATGAGGATCGAGTCGACCTCGTCGACGATCGCGTAGTTGTGCCCGCGCTGCACCAGGTCGGCCAGCGAGTGCGCCATGTTGTCACGCAGATAGTCGAACCCGAACTCGTTGTTCGTGCCGTAGGTGATGTCGGCGGCGTAGGACACCCGGCGTTCGTCGGGCGTCAGGCCGGACAGGATGACCCCGACGGACAGCCCGAGGAACCGGTGCACGCGACCCATCCACTCGGCGTCACGTTTGGCGAGGTAGTCGTTGACGGTGACGATGTGCACGCCCTTGCCCGCCAGCGCGTTGAGGTAGGCGGGCAGCACCGCGGTCAGCGTCTTACCTTCACCGGTCTTCATCTCGGCGACGTTGCCGAAGTGCAGCGCCGCACCGCCCATCACCTGGACGTCGAAGTGGCGCTGCCCGAGCACCCGCCACGAGGCCTCCCGCGCGACGGCGAACGCCTCGGGCAGCAGATCGTCGAGGTCAGCGCCGTCGGCGACGCGCTTCTTGAACTCGTCGGTCTTGGCCCGCAGTTCGGCGTCGGACAGCTTCGCGACGTCGTCGGACAGGGTGTTGACATAGTCAGCCACCTTCTTGAGGCGTTTGACCATGCGGCCTTCGCCGAGACGCAGCAACTTATCCAGCACGCGGTATCCCCTGTTGGTCGGAGTTTTGAGCCCTACCCATGTTAGGGGAGATGTGGACGCCGTCGACCGAACTGCGCCGGGCCAGGCAAAACAGCAGGCTCAGGCTAGTCGGATCAACCCGTAGTCGTAGGCGTGGCGACGATATACGACGCATGGCCTATCGCTTTCCTTGTCGTGGAACAGGAAGAAGTCGTGGCCCACGAGCTCCATCTGGGACAGCGCGTCATCGACGGTCATCGGCGTGGCCGGATGCTCCTTGATCCGCACGATGCGGCCGGGCTCGTAACCGTCGACCTGCGCCGGTTCGGGTTCGGAAGTCTTCGGCAGCGGCGGCAGCGGTTGCGCCGCGGTGGCTTCGGCGACCGAGAGCGGCCGCTTGTCGCCGTAGTGGATTTTGCGCCGGTCGTTGGCGCGACGTAGTCGTTCCTCGAGCTTGTCCACCGCGGATTCCATCGCGCCGTAGAAGCTGTCCGCGCAGGCTTCGGCGCGCACGACCGGACCGCGACCGCGCGCGGTGATCTCGACGTGTTGGCAGTTCTTGCGCTGGCGCCGGTTGCGCTCGTGGTCGAGTTCGACGTCGAACAGGTAGATGGTGCGGTCGAGCCGCTCCAGGCGGCGCAGCTTCTCTGATACGTAGACGCGGAAGTGGTCGGGGATCTCGACGTTGCGGCCCTTGAGGACGACCTCGGCGCGGGTTTCGGCGTCGGTCTGCTCGGGCTCGACGACCATCGGTTGTGCTGAATCGACGGATTGGGTTGACATGCTAGGCAACTCGTTTCTCTTCACGTCCGCACGCGGCTGCGTGCCCGGGTTGTCTGGATTCGCGCCGACGTGGCTTGCATGTCTCGCCGCTCGCCGGTGCAAGGTGTCGTCTACTCACCTCCTACCGCTTGGGGCGATGCTGGCGCCTCATGCTGGGCGCCGCCGTGAGCATTCACGGGTGGTTGATGCCGACGGTAGCCGTGTTCACCCGGGAGTGCCACCGATTTGGTCCACGTGTTCACGGTTCGTCACATTCCTTTGATCTGCGGGAAATTGCCACCGACGTCACTGCGTCGCGTTCAGGCGTTGGCGACGGCGAGGACGGCCACGACGCGCGCGGTATCGGCATGCAGGACGCGCACGGACTCGGCGGCGGTGGCGCCGGTGGTCACGATGTCGTCGACGAGCACCACCTCGCCCGCGACGGCGCGCACGGCCTTCACCCGCCCGGCGATGTTGCGTTCGCGGTCGGCGCCGGACAAGCCGACGGAGTCGACGACGAACGCTCGGGTCCGCAACGCCTCGGTGACGGTGATCCCCGACGATTGCGCCGTCGCGGCCCGTGCCATCCGGGCGACCGGGTCACCGCCGCGGCGGCGGGCCGCCCACCGCCGGGTCGGCGCGGGCACCACGGTCACCGGGGTGTCGACGACGCCCCAGGTGAGCAGCCGCAGGAGCCCCGTGCGCAGCGCGGCGGCGAGCGGGGCGATGAGATCGGCTCGGCCGTGTTCCTTGACCGCGACGATGGCCTCCCGGCGTGCGCCCGCGTAGCGGCCCAGCGAGAACACCGGCACGCCGGGATCCAGCCGCGGCGTGATCAGGTGCGGTTGGTCGGCTTTGACCTGCAGCGCGTTGGCGCATATGTCGCACCACCGCGTCGAGGGCGTACCGCAGCCGCCGCACTGCAGCGGTAGCACCAGATCGAGCATGTCGCAAGTGTGGCGGCGAGGGCTGACACGCTCGCCGAATGTGGGGTCGTGTCACGCCCCGAAGACATATTGCGGGCGGGTAACCCACGTTCGGCGGGACGCCGAGGTCAGCCCGGCAGCACCGGCTCGGCGCCGGGCACCATCAGCGGTCCAACGTCGGCCCATGCCAGGTTGTTCTCCCCCGCCGTTCCGACCAGCTGGTGCACACCGCGTCCGTCGGCCACATACACCGACGACGGGCTGGCCGCGACGGTGGTGACCGGCAGGACCAGGTTGTCGCTCGGCCCGTCGGAGTTCACGCCGTCGAGGTTCACGTAGGAGACCGGATGTTGCGGGTCGGTGCGGGTGACGACGATGTCGTCGCCGGTGCGCCACGACAACGACACCACGGTGTCGCCGAGCCCGAAGCCCAGCCGGCGCGGATAGGTCAGCGCGTAGCCGCCGTCGGCGGTCTGCTCGACGCCGGCCAGGATCACCCGGCCTTCGACGACCATGGCGGCGCGGGTGCCGTCGCGCGACAGCTGCAGCTCGGTGATGGCGCCGGGGAACCTCGTCGACACCTGGGTGGAGGCCACGGGGATGCGGGCCGGCTGCCCCGAGGGGTCCTGGATGACGCGGATGATCGTGTTCTCGTCGACCACCACCCATATCGCGTTGTCCAGCGACCAGCTGGGTCGTGTCAGGCTTCGGGCGTCCAGCAGCGGCGACGCGTTGCCGCCGAGCGGGCCCACCCACAGCGACGACGCCATGTCCGGCGCGCCTGGCCGCAAAGTGACGACCGACGCGACGTCCTGCCCGCTGCGCGAGACCGCTGCCCCGGTCTGGTTCGGCATCTGCCCGAAGGAACCGGGCACCGGCGGGGCGCGTTGACCGGCGAGCGCCACCAACGACCCGCCGACCAACGCATGCAGGCCCGCCGCCGCCCCGGACGCGGCACCGGGATCGGTGGCCGCGACGTCCGTGGTTTCCCAGCCGTCGACGAACCGGTCGTCCAGCGCGGCGCCGTCGGCGTTGATCACGTACGGGCCGTTGATGCCGGCCCGCGACAGCGTCCAAATGATCTGCGCGGCAAGCAGTTGGCGACTGTGCGGGTCGGTGGTCGACAGGTTCTCCAGATCGATCCGCGCACCACCGTAGCCGCGGCCGACGCCGGTTTTGCCGCCGTCGGCGCGGGTCACCGGGCCGCGCAGTTTCAGCGGCGGGCCGAGCAGGTTGCGCACAGTGTTCGACATCTCCGGACGCGGTCCGGCGATCAGCTTGCTGACCAGTTCGGTGGCCAGCTGATCGGGGTCGGACACCGCGACGTAGCGCGGATCGGGCACCACCGTGGTTCCGGTCGGGTCGGCGAAGTACAGCGTGTAGCGCTTGTAGGTGGCCTGAAACTGTTGCCAGTCAAGGAAAACACCGTTCGGCAGCTTGTCGATGCGCCAGCCGTCCGGAGTCTTGATCAGCTCGATGGGGCCGGGGTCGGGCAGCGCACCCTCACCCGTCTCGAAAACCCCCATGTCCGACAGCGATCCGAGGATATCGGCGCGCATGGTCACCGAAACCCGTTCGGGGCCACGGGTCTCGACGAACACCACGTTGTCGATCAGCAGGGCGCTGCCGGCGTCATCCCAACCGCGCGAAGCGGATTCGGTGAGGAACTGGCGCGCTGCCAGATGCCGGTTGGCGGGATCGGCGGTGGCCTTGAGGAACTCACGCAGCAGAACGTCGGGGTCCATACCGGGGGTGGGTTTGGGCAGGCTCGGCGGGGCGGGCCGGTCGACGGTGCCGATGGCCTGGGGCGCAGAGGAACTCGGCACTCCCGCGCAACCCGTCAACGCCAAGACCAGCAGCCACACGGCCGCCAGCGCGCGTCTCACACCTTCTCCTGTGCCGGTTGATGATCCCGGGTACTGGGCGGCGGGCTTTCGGGCTCAACGGGTTTCATCGGCAGCGGGCTGGTAGTCACCTTGTGTCCCCGCACCAGCGGCAGCGTGAGCCGGAAGCAGGCACCGTTGCCGGGTTCGCCCCACGCCTCCAGCCGGCCCTGGTGCAGCCGGGCGTCTTCGATGCTGATCGCCAGCCCGAGGCCGGTTCCGCCGGAGCGCCGCACCCGGGAGGGATCCGAACGCCAGAACCGGCTGAACACCAGCTTCTCCTCGCCCTGGCGCAGGCCGACACCGAAGTCGCGAACGGTGACCGCGACGGTGTCCTCGTCGGCGGCCATCCTGATCCGCACCGGTTTGTGCTCGGCGTGGTCGATCGCGTTGGCGATGAGGTTGCGCAGGATGCGTTCCACCCGCCGCGGGTCGACTTCGGCGATCACCTCACCGGTCGGCATGTCGACGATGAGCTCGATACCGGCGTCGGCGGCGAGGTGGCCGACGTTGTCCAACGCGCTTTGCACCGTGGAGCGCAGGTCCAGCGACTCGACCGACAGTTCGGCCACGCCGGCGTCGTGCCGCGAGATCTCCAGCAGGTCGTTGAGCAGAGTTTCGAACCGGTCCAACTCGTTGACCATCAACTCGATCGAGCGCCGCAACGACGGATCGAGGTCGTCGCTGTGGTCGTGGATCAGATCGGCGGCCATCCGCACCGTCGTCAACGGGGTACGCAACTCGTGGCTGACGTCGGAGGTGAACCGCCGCTGCAGGTTGCCGAACTCCTCCAGTTGGGTGATCTGGCGAGACAGGCTTTCGGCCATGTCGTTGAACGACACCGCCAGCCGGGCCATGTCGTCCTCGCCGCGCACCGGCATCCGTTCGGTGAGATGTCCCTCGGCGAACCGCTCGGCGATCCGCGACGCCGACCGCACCGGAAGCACGATCTGGCGGGCCACCACCAGGGCAATCACGGCCAGCAGACCGAGCAGCACGACTCCGCCGGTGGCCATCGTGCCCCGCACCAGCGCGATGGTGGACTCCTCGTTGTTCAGCGGAAAGATCAGGTACAGCTCGAGGTTGGCCACCGGCGACGACGTCGGGGTGCCGATGATCAGCGCGGGCCCGGAGAACGTGTCGGTGTGCACCGTGGCGTACTGGTAGCTGACCTGCCCGGCCTTGACGAACTCCCGCAGCGCGTCGGGCACCTGCTGCACCGGGCCGGCCGCCGTCGCCGCACGGGGCCCGTCGCCAGGCACCACCAGCACGGCGTCGAAGGCGCCGGCGAGCCCCGGACCGGTGTCCGCGGTCCGGTCGATCAGCGTGTTGCGGGCCAACTGCAGGCTGCTGTCCAGCGAGCGGGTCTCCTCACCGCCGACGATGCCGCTCACGGTGCTGCGGGCACGATCGATCTCCTCGGTGCCCGCACGCACTTTGACCTCGAGGATGCGGTCAGTGATTTGGCTGGTCAGCACGAAACCCAACACCAGAATGACGGCCAGCGACAACCCGAGCGTCAGGGTCACCACGCGCAGCTGCAACGAACGGCGCCACGCCAATCCCAGCGCACGACCCAGCGCCGCGACCCCACGAACCAGCGGCGCCGACGGCCCCCAGCGTCCGCGAATGCGCCGCCTGGAGCTAAAGATCATGGCGACCGCCGAGCGGTGAAAATCACGGCGACCGCCGAGCGGTCAAGATCACGGGGGTCCGGCCTTGTACCCCACTCCTCGAACGGTCAACACCACTTGCGGGTTCTCCGGGTCCTTCTCGACCTTGGCCCGCAAGCGTTGGACATGCACGTTCACCAAACGGGTGTCGGCGGGGTGCCGGTAACCCCACACCTGTTCGAGCAGCACATCTCGAGTAAACACCTGGCGTGGTTTACGCGCCAACGCCACCAACAGGTCGAACTCCAGCGGCGTCAGCGAGATCTGCTCGCCAAGGCGGGTGACCTTGTGGGCAGGCACATCGATGTCCACATCGCCGATCGAGAGCATCTCGGCGGGCTCATCCTCGTTGCGGCGCAACCGCGCCCGCACCCGGGCGACGAGCTCCTTGGGTTTGAAGGGTTTCATGACGTAGTCGTCGGCACCCGACTCCAAGCCGAGCACCACGTCGACGGTGTCCGTCTTGGCCGTCAGCATCACGATCGGCACACCGGAGTCGGCACGCAGCACCCGGCACACGTCGATACCGTTCATACCGGGCAGCATCAAGTCGAGCAGCACCAGGTCGGGCCGCAGTTCACGGACCGCGGTGAGCGCCTGCGTGCCGTCACCGATGACCGCGGTGTCGAATCCCTCTCCGCGCAGCACGATGGTGAGCATCTCGGCCAGCGACGGATCGTCGTCGACAACCAGAATCCTTTGCCTCATGTTGTCCATGGTGTCACCAAATCGCGATAAAGCCCGGGTACCACGCGGGCGTTTTGCGCGTTGACCGGTCCGAATTGATCACTGAGCGAGCAGAGTGCGGGCCAGTTCGCCCGGTTCCACGTCGGGACCGGCCACCAGCCACCGCCCGCACCAGCCGGCCGCGGCGAGTTCGGCGTAGGCCTGCGCCGTGCGCCGTTGCAGCCCGTCGTCGCGCTCATAGGCGTCTTTTGCGCGGTCGGCCTCCTGGCGGGCGCGGTTGTCGGCGCGTTCGGCGGCCAGTTCGGTCGGCACGGCCAGCAGTACCTGCCAGTCCGGCGCCGGCAACCCGAGCCGCCCGTATTCGAGCTCGCGCACCCATGCGACCACGTCGCCGTGGACGCCCTGGTGCAGCCGCGCGGCGCTGTAGGCGGCGTTGGACGCGACATAGCGGTCCAGGATGACGACGTCGTGGGCGGCGGTCAGCTCGGCGATCTCGGCGCGGGCGGCCGCCCGGTCCAACGCGAACAACACCGCCATCGCGTAGGCCGATTCGGCGAGGTCACCGTGGCCGCCGTGCAGCGCCTCGGCAGCCAGGTCGGCTTCCACCGATCGGCCGTAGCGGGGAAAGTCGAGGCTGGCGACCGTCTTGCCCGCGCCCTCGAACGCGGTACGCAGCCCGTTGGTCAAGGTGCGTTTGCCCGCACCGTCGACACCCTCGATCACGATGATCACGCGGCTGAGCGTATCGGCCAGCCGCGCGCGATGATTTTGGTCGCCACCTCAGGTCTATTTCATCGCACCCATCGACCCCAGAGAGAGGACCCGATGACGACACATGCGGTCGGAACGCGCCAACAGTGGCGGGCAGCCTACGAACGGCAGCTGGCCAATGAAAAGGAGCTGACGCGGCGCGGCGCCGAGCTGGCCGCCGAACGTCAGGCACTGCCCTGGGTGCCGGTCGACAAGCAGTACGTGTTCGACACGACGGCGGGTCCGCGCACGCTTGCCGAACTGTTCGACGGGCGCTCCCAGCTGATCGTGCGGCACTTTATGCACGGGCCGAAAACTCCCGAGGGCTGTCCGGGCTGCACGTTCGAAACCGACAACCTTGTCGGCGCGGTGCCGCACTTGGCCCAGCGGGACGTGACCTTTCTGCTGTCGTCGCGCTCGCCACTGCCGGTGCTGACCGCGTACAAACGGCGGATGGGCTGGGACGTGGAGTGGGTGTCGTCGGGCGCCAACGACTTCGACGCCGACTTCTTCGAGTACATGCACGTCCCGACGCCGCGGCGCGACCCGGGTCCCGGCGGCGCCAGCATGCTCGATGTCATGGAGCTGATGGCGCTGAGTTGTTTCGCGCTGGAGGACGGGGTGGTCTATCACACGTATTCGACCTACGACCGCGGCACCGAAGCGCTGAACGCGACGTGGCAACTGCTGGACCGGGCGCCCAGGGGCCGCGGCACGGATTTCTCCGACTGGCCGCGCAGACGCGACGAGTACCCCACCTAGCAATCCTTCCGAGCGCCTGCGGGTTTCCTGTGAAAAGCCTTCGCAGCACACGCATCTCCATCGGTTGCGCCTCAAACTGACACCTGCGCCCAACCCGAGGAGATCACCCGATGCCCAATAACCGCATAACCCGACTGTCGTTCGCGATACTCGCCGGCGCTGCCGGTGGCATCGCGCTGCTCGGCCTTTCGCCGTTCGCCGACGCCGCCCCCGACCCCGCGGCCAACCCGCCCAACTGTTCCAGCGCCGACCTCCAGTGGGTCCAAGCCGGTGTCGACGCGTCGACCTCGGCATATCTGTTCACCCATCCCGACCTGAACGGCTTCATGAGCGGTCTGGCGGGCCTTTCGCGCGAACAGGTCGCCGAACACGTAATGGGTTATCTGGCAGACCATCCCGTGGAGAAGGCGGAGATGACCGGCATCCGCCGGCCGCTGCAGGACCTCAAGAACCGCTGCGGCGCGCCGTCGACTCCGTAGGGTCAGCCATCGGCGCCGTTCAGCAGTCGCCGCAGCACGTAGTGCATGATGCCGCCGTGGCGGTAGTAGTCGGCTTCACCCGGGGTGTCGATGCGCAGCACGGCGTCGAACTCCACATCGCCCGCACGCACGTGCACGGTGTCGGGAATCCCATCCGACAACGCCGTCACACCGGTGATGTCGAACGTCTCCTCGCCGGTCAGCTTCAACGAGTCGGCGTTCTGGCCCGCCGGGAACTGCAGCGGAAGTACGCCCATGCCAATGAGATTCGAGCGGTGGATGCGCTCGTAGGATTCGGCGATCACCGCCCGCACACCCAGCAGCAGCGTGCCCTTGGCCGCCCAGTCGCGGGACGAACCGGAGCCGTACTCCTGACCTGCCAGGATCACCAACGGCGTCCCGGCCGCCGCGTAGTTCACCGACGCGTCGTAGATCGTGGTGACCGGCCCGTCCGGTTGGCTGAAGTCGCGGGTCCAGCCGCCCTCGGTATCGGGTGCCAACTGGTTGCGTAGCCGGATATTGGCGAACGTGCCCCGGATCATCACCTCGTGGTTGCCGCGTCGCGACCCGTACGAGTTGAAGTCCTTGCGTTCGATTCCGTGCTCCGACAAGTACTTTCCGGCCGGAGAGTCGGGGCTGATGGACCCCGCCGGGCTGATGTGGTCGGTGGTGACCGAGTCACCGAGCTTGGCCAGCACCCGGGCGCCGGTGATATCGGCCACCGGTTGAGGCTCGACGGTCATGTCCTCGAAGTACGGCGGTTGGCGCACATAGGTCGATTCGGGCGCCCACTGGAACGTGTCACCGCTCGGGACGTCGAGGTTGCGCCAACGCTCGTCGCCGGTGAACACGTCGCTGTAGGACTTCGTGAACATCTCGGCCTTCAGATGCGCGCCGACGACGTCGGCGATCTCGGCCTCGGTGGGCCAGATGTCGCGCAGGTAAACCGGCTGCCCGTCGGTGCCGGTGCCCAACGGATCCTCCAACAGATCCACGTGCAGGCTGCCCGCCAACGCATAGGCAACCACGAGCGGCGGCGAGGCAAGGAAGTTCATCTTGCACTCGGGATGGATGCGGCCCTCGAAGTTCCGGTTGCCCGACAACACCGAGCACACCGTCAGGTCGTTGTCGGTGACGGCCTTGCTCACCTCGGGGATCAGCGGCCCGGAGTTACCGATGCAGGTGGTGCAGCCGTAGCCGACCAGATTGAACCCGAGTTTGTCCAGATACGTTGTGAGACCGGCCTTGTCGTAGTAGTCGGTGACAAGTCGCGAACCCGGCGCCAACGAGGTCTTCACCCAGGGTTTGCGGCTCAGCCCCCGTTCGACGGCCTTCTTGGCCAGCAGCGCCGCGCCCACCATCACCGACGGGTTGGAGGTGTTGGTGCAGGAGGTGATCGCTGCGATCACCACGTGCCCGTTGTCCAACTCGGCGCGGTTACCGTCGGCGAGCTCGACCGACACCGGGGCGGACGGCCATTCGTTATCGGTGCCGAAGTCGCGTGGTTTACGCGGCTGGTCGGACGGTGAGTTCGTGCGGACCGCGATGGGGTCGCTGGCCGGGAACGACAGCGCGGAGGCCCGGTCGACGCCGCTGAGCGCTTCGGCGGTGGTCGGCGTACCGGCCAGCAACGAGGCCACCGCATCCGGTGCGACTCGCAGCGGAATGCGTTCCTGCGGCCGCTTGGGACCTGCGATCGAGGGTTCGACCGTGCTGAGGTCCAGCTCGATCGCTTGCGAATACGCCGGTTCGTGGTCGGGGTCGTGCCACAGCCCTTGTTCCTTGGCGTACGCCTCCACCAGCCGGATCTGCGATTCCGAGCGGCCGGTCAACCGCATGTAGTCCAAGGTGACGCCGTCGACGGGAAAGATCGTGGCGGTCGAGCCGTACTCCGGGCTCATGTTGCCGATCGTGGCCCGGTTGGCCAGCGGCACGTTGGCCACACCTGGCCCGTAGAGGTCGACGAACTTACCGACCACCCCGGTGCGCCGCAGCAACTCGGCCACGGTGAGTACCAGGTCCGTAGCGGTGGTGCCGGGTTGCAGCTCACCGGTGAGCTTCAACCCGACGACTTGCGGGATGAGCATGCTCATCGGCTGGCCGAGCATCGCCGCCTCGGCCTCGATACCGCCGACGCCCCAACCGAGCACCCCGAGACCGTTGACCATCGGTGTATGAGAGTCGGTGCCCACCAACGTATCTGGGTAGGCGACCGGGCCGTCGTCGCCCTCCCCGGTGAACACCACCCGTGCCAGGTATTCCAAGTTCACCTGGTGGCAGATCCCCGTGTTGGGCGGTACGACGGAAAAGTCGGCGAAAGCCTGCTGCGCCCAGCGCAGCAGTTGATAGCGCTCTTCGTTGCGCTCGAACTCCAGCTCCGCGTTGATCTGGAACGCATCGGGGCGGCCGAACACGTCGGCGATCACCGAGTGGTCGATGACCAACTCCGTGGGGCACAACGGGTTGATGCGTTGTGTGTCGCCGCCGAGGTCGGCGATGGCGTCGCGCATGGCGACCAGGTCGACCACACACGGCACCCCGGTGAAGTCCTGCATCAGCACCCGCGCAGGGGTGTAGGCGATTTCGCGACCGTGTTCGGCCGTCGGGTCCCACGCTGCCAGCGCGTTGATCTGCTCGTCGGTCACCAACCGGCCGTCCTCGTTGCGCAGCAGGTTTTCCAGCAGCACCTTCAGGCTGTACGGCAGACGTTCCGAACCTTCGATGCGATCGAGTCGATAGATCGTGTACGTGCTGTCGTCCACGGTGAGACGATCCCGGGTTCCGAAACTGTCGGCAGACATGGCGCTCCCCTATCCAGAGACGGCGTGTGCCCTCAACGTATCCCTTGTCGTAGGACCAAAACCACCTATCGGCGCGGGCCGTTTCGCCGCCGACTGACTCACCGTCGTTTGGGCGCGGTCACGCGGTAGAGGCGGCACGCCCCAGTGTGTCGCCCGGTGATGTGAGGTCGAGGGCGAACCGGTCGAGAAGCGCGACGAGGTCTCGCCGGTCGCTCTCGGGCCAGTGCGCCAGCGCGCGCGAGATGACGGCGGTGCCTTCGACGTCCATGCGCTGACAGGTCCGGCGCCCCTTGGCGGTCACGGTGAGCAGTACGGCGCGCTGGTCGACCGGATCCGGCCGACGGCGGATGAGGTCACGCTGTTCGAGTCGGCGCACCTGCGAAGACATCGTGGACTTGTCGACGCCCTGCCACTGCGCGAGGTCCGAGATCCGCACCGGACCGTTGGCCGAGATGGCGCGAAGCAGGTCCACGTCAATCGGCGACAGATCTTGCCCTGCCCGCCCGAGCAGCATCGCGCGGGTGTCGGGGCGGTTGGACCACCGCGCGATCCGTCTGATCGCCTCGTAGACGACTCGGTCTCCCGACTCCTCCATGAACATCCTCCTCGCTATTGGTTGGTATACCCAGATCAAGTTGTTATAGTTGGATAGTACCAACCAACTAATGCAGAAAAGGAGCAAAGTGACTACCACCTTTGACAGCCGCCCGCTCGAGTCGATGGTGCTGGGCGTGTACCCGACCTACGAAGAGGCCCAACGCGTCGTGGACGGACTGTCGGATGCAGATTTTCCGGTCGAGCAGGTGCGCATCGTCGGACACGGCATTGACAGCGTCGAACAAGTGACCGGGCGGATGACCAACGGCAAGGCCGCGCTGCTCGGCGCCGGCGCAGGCGCCGCAGTCGGTCTCCTGTTCGGCATGTTGTTCAGCCTCTTTGTCCTCGTCCCGGCCGGCGTGCTGCTGACGCTGTTGGGCAGCAGTTTCATCGGCGCGTTCTTTGGTGCGGTGCTCGGCTTCATCGCCCACTGGACCTCTGGCGGACTTCGCGACTTCTCCAGCATCTCCGGCCTTGTCGCCAAGAGTTACACCGTGCAGGTGGACGCCCCGTACTTCGGCGAAGCCGTCCGCATCGCCGACGAGCTCTGACGGCTATCGCCCGGCAAGCAACGGGAACCGATGGTCTGCCGCGTGGGCACATATTAACGACAGAAAAGGATTGGACGAATGGTGAGGAATTCAGCACGGGTATGGGTCAGCGGTCTGGCGTTGGCGGTCGGGGTCGCCGCCGTGGTGGCTTCCTTCGTGGTGACCGAGACGCGCGTCGGCGCTGGCCTCACATTCGGGTTCGGTGCGTTCATCGCGTTCTTCGCGCTGCTGTCATTGCTGGTCCACAACCGGGCGCCCGATTTCTTCGGGCTGTTGGTCGTCGGCGTGGCAACGTTCATCCTGCCGTTCCTCGGCCAGGGGTTCGTCAGCGATCGCGGTGCTGCGTGGACGGCCTGGGTGGCGGGATTTCTCGCGATGACGCTCGGCGGCCTGGGCTGGCTGCGCTCGACACCGCCGCACGGCTTGGTTGGCGGCGGGCAAGCGGTGGACTCGGTTGTGCGCCATCCCCTTTCGAACTGGATCGGCAGGGCCGCGCTGCTGGCCGGACTGGTCACCGCGGTGTTGGGCGCCACTGTGCTGCGGGCCTCGGCCGTAGGCGTCATCGTCACCATCGGATTGGGCGCCATGACCGCGGTGATCGCGGTGTGGGTGTTAGCCGCTGAGGACGCGCCGCGCGATTATCTGACACTGGCCGTCGTCGGGTTCGCTCTGTTTCTCTCACCTTGGGTCGCCGGTTTCACCGGTGAGGCTGCTGGTTGGACGGCTTGGATCGCCGGCGCCGTCGTCACCGCACTCG
Source organism: Mycolicibacterium sp. XJ662 (assembly GCF_053484035.1). Lineage (NCBI taxonomy): Bacteria > Bacillati > Actinomycetota > Actinomycetes > Mycobacteriales > Mycobacteriaceae > Mycobacterium > Mycolicibacterium sp. XJ662. The sequence continues at coordinate 143,986 of NZ_JBEFTL010000002.1, forward strand.
GCGTGGGTGGCTACCTGTCGACCGAGTCGGCTATTGCGGATCGCGCCGGTCGCGGCAACGTCGAAGCACGCTGACGCCCTGTGCCGCGGTACCGACCTCGGGTATACACCTTGAAATGTCGACCGAAACGCCGCTTCTGCTGGCGCTCGACCTCATCGGCACCTTCGCGTTCGCGCTCAACGGCGCCCTGGTCTCGGTCCGGGCTACCCGGCTCGACATTTTCGGCGTCGTCACTGTCGGCATGCTCACCGGACTCGGCGGTGGTGTGATCCGCGATGTCCTCCTCGACGCGCTTCCGCCCGCGACGTTCGTGGACTGGCGCTACCTGGCCGTCGCTGCCGGCGGCGGGGCGATCGCGTTCGTGCTGAGCCCGGCGCTCGAACGGTTCACCATGCCGATCACCGTGCTCGACGCGGTCGGGCTGAGTGTGTTCGCGGTGCTCGCCTCCTATAAGGCCCTCGGTCTCGGCTTCGGCGTCGTGCAAGCGGTCGTCGTCGGCACCATCACCGCGGTCGGCGGGGGAACCATCCGCGACATGGCAATCGGTCAGGTCCCCGTCGTGTTCCGCAGCGAGTTGTACGCGATACCGGCGATGGTGGGCGCCGGATGCGCTGCGCTGGTGCACAGCCTCGACTACCAGAACATCGCGGCGACGCTGGGCGCCGCCTCGGTGTGCTTTGTGATCCGCATGCTCGGCGTGCGGTTCGACCTCAACGCTCCCCGACCGCCTTGGCAGGGTTGACGACTCCCCCGGCTACGGCGCATCGACGACGCTTGTTTGGAGGAAGATGAACGAGTCACGGCAGACGAACGGCGCGCGCAAGGCACAGCCGCCTGCGCCGTCGAACAACGCACCGCCGAAACCGTGGCGCACCGAAGGGCTGCCGAACCAGAACGAGGATCCCGACGGTCGTCGGCAGCGGCCCCGCTGGTGGGTGATACTGATCTACCTCGGGCTCGGCTATCTGCTGGTGTTCGGGATGTTGTCGTTCCAGGACTCGCTCGGCGAGCCGACCAAGGTGCCCTACACCGAATTCACCGCACAAGTGGAGCAGCACAACGTCGACGAGGTGTTCTCACAGGGCGACACCATCGAGGGCACGTTGCGGGAACCCAAACCGATCCCCGACCAAGACGACACCGACAAAGCCTACGAGCGGTTCACCACCGAACGTCCGACGTTTGCCCAAGACGACCTGCTCACGCAGCTGAAGGCAGGCGGCGCGACGGTGTCGGCGACACCGCTGACCCAAGACCGGGGCATCTTCTGGAACCTGCTGATCTCCTTCGCGCCGATCCTGCTGCTGTTCGGATTCTGGTTCTGGCTGTTTCGGCGCGCCCGCAAGATGGGCGGCGGTGCGGGGATGTTCGGCGCGAGCAGCCGCAAGAAGAAGCCCGTCGACCCCGAAACGGTCCGGGTGACCTTCGACGATGTCGCGGGCATCGAGGAGGTCAAGGCCGAGATCAACGAGATCGTCGATTATCTGCGACATCCGGAGAAGTACCGCAAGCTCGGCGCGAAGGTGCCCAAGGGCGTGCTGTTGACCGGCCCGCCCGGCACCGGCAAGACGCTGCTTGCCAGGGCGACTGCCGGCGAAGCCGACGTGCCGTTCTTCTCGGCCAGCGGTGCCGAGTTCATCGAGATGATCGTCGGCGTCGGCGCATCCCGGGTGCGTGAGCTGTTCGAAGAGGCCCGCAAGGTTGCCCCGTCGATCATCTTCATCGACGAGATCGACACCATCGGGCGGTCCCGCAGCAACGCGGCCAGCGTGGGCGGACACGACGAACGCGAGCAGACCCTCAACCAGATCCTGACCGAGATGGACGGCTTCACCGGGTCGGAGGGCGTCGTGGTGCTCGCCGCGACCAACCGCCCCGACATCCTCGATCCGGCGCTGCTGCGCCCGGGCCGGTTCGACCGCCAGGTCAGCGTCAACCCACCGGACCGCAAGGGCCGCGTCGCGATTCTTGGGGTGCACACCCGTTCCGTGCCGCTGGCCGACGACGTCGACCTCGACCGTCTCGCCGCCGCGACACCGGGGATGACCGGCGCGGACCTGGCCAACCTCGTCAACGAGGCGGCGCTGGCCGCCGCCCGCGACGGTCACACCCACGTGACGGACCGGTATCTGTTCGACGCTCTCGAGAAGGTGCAACTCGGTACGGCCCGCCACGTCGTGCTGCCCGAGGAGGACCGCCGCCGCACCGCCTACCACGAGGCCGGCCACGCGCTGCTCGGCATGCTGCAACCCGGCGCCGATCCGGTGCGCAAGGTGTCGATCATCCCGCGCGGTCACGCGCTCGGCGTCACCCTGTCCACCCCCGACGAGGACCGCTACGGGTTCACCGCCGAATATCTGCGCGGACGCATCATCGGCGCGCTGGGCGGGATGGCGGCTGAGGAGGAGATCTACGGCGTGGTGACCACCGGCTCCGAAAGCGATCTGGAGACCGCCACCAACGTGGCCCGCGGCATGGTCGGCAGGTGGGGTATGTCCGAACGGATCGGCCCGGTGGCGGTGCTGCCCAGAGAGGGTGACCCGCGCATGGCAGGCGTTTCCGACTCGATGCTGGGCGCAGTCGACCAGGAAGTCCGCCGGCTCATCGACGAATGCTACGCCGAGGCGCGAGAGATGTTGCGCGCCAACCGAGATCGGTTGCACAGTATTGTCGCGGAGCTGCTTGTCCACGAGACGCTCGATGAACAGCAGGTGTATGCGGCCGCGGGTGTCGACAGGCAGGCCGCCGCCGTCCACGCCTGACGCCGACGGGTCAGCCGCGCTCCGCTGCGACGAGTTCGCGCACGGCCGGCGCGACTTCGGCCGCGAAGCGCTCGGTGGTCTCGGTGTCGTCGGAGGCGAGGATGAACCCGCTGGTGCCGTAACCCAGCGCGACGTCGGCGAGTTCTTCGGCCCACTGCGAGGGCGGGCCTTGCAGAAACCCCGATCCGGTCGCCGAGAAGCGGCCGCCGATGTTGAGCAGACGCCGGATCGCGCCGGGTTCGCGCCCCGCGCCCGCTGCGGCGTCGTCGATGCGGCGGTTCATGTCGCCCAGGTCGGCGACGCCGCCACGCAGGTACTGGACCGACGGCACCCAGCCGTCGGCGTCGCGGCCGATCAACCGCAGCATGCGCGGCCCGTAGGCGCCCACCCAGATGCCCACGTCGTGCGCCGGAGCGGGACCGCGTTTGGCGCCCTCGATGCGGTAGTGCTTTCCCGCGACCATCAGCGGGCGCCTGTCGTCGACGTCCCAGATGCCGCGGATCACCGCGACGGCTTCCTGCAGCGCCTCGACCGACTCCCCCGCGGTGCGCCGGGGCCCGCCCATCGCGACGACGCCGTCCCAGAACGCGCCGGCGCCGATGCCGAGTTCGACGCGCCCGCCGCTGAGCAGGTCCAGCGAGGCGACGGCGCGGGCCAGCACCGCCGGCGGCCGCAGCGGCAGGTTGGTGACGTTGAGTGCGAGCCGAACGCGTTCGGTGCGCGCGGCGGCGTAGGACATCAATGTCCAGGCGTCGTGGAATCGGGCGACGTACGGGTGGTCCTGGTAGGTCACCAGGTCCAGCCCCGCGCGGTCGGCCGCGACGGCCTGTTCGACGGCCTGTGCCGGCGGGTCGTTGACCGGGGTGACGAAGGTACCGAAGAGCAGGTCGTGGCCGTAGTCGCTCATTACGTCTCCGTTGCGGTCGTGGGGTCAGTAGCCGAGCGCAGCACCGTCGCCGCGCGGGTCGGCGCCGCCTTCCAAGAAGCCGTCGGGATGCACCCGGATCGCCTGCGCGTGGCCGGCATCTTCGTCGAAGGCAGGCAGCATCTGCACCGGTTGGCCGCGGCGTTGCAGTTCGTGCACCACGGGATCGGGAAAGCGGCTCTCCAGCCAGAGGTTCTGGGAGGCGGCGCCCCATGTCCGTCCCATCAGCCAGCGCGGGGCCTCGATGGCCTGCTGCACGTCGTAGCCGAAATCGACGAGGCGGGTCAGCATGGCGACCTTGGTTTGCGGCTGTCCCTCCCCGCCCATGGTGCCGATCGCGGCATACGGTGAACCGTCCTCGCGCTGCACCAGCGCGGGACACAACGTGTGAAACGTCTGCTTGCCCGGCTCGAGCTGATTGTGGTGTTCGGGGTCGAGGGAGAAGAACGATCCGCGGTTCTGCATCACGATCCCGGTGCCCTCGGGGACCACACCCGATCCGAAGTCGTGGTAGATCGACTGCATGAACGAGACCACCAGGCCGTCCTCGTCGACGGTGCACAGGTAGATGGTGTCGCCTGCCGGCACCGGGCGCGCGCCGGCCCAACCACCGGGGATGCCGCTTTGCACCTCGCCCATCTCCATGGCCGATTCGGTGTCGATCAGCCGCCGGCGCTCGTCGGCGTATGCCTTGTCGACCAACCGGTCCAGCGGGATGTCGTGGTGCTCGGGGTCGGTGAGCCAGGCGTCGCGGTCGGCGAAGGACAGCTTGATCGCCTCGGCGGCATGGTGCACGTAGTCGGCGGACATGTCGCCCCACCGGGTGACGTCGAAGTCCTCGAGAATGTTCAGCGTCTGCAGCGAGGTGAAGCCCTGGGTGTTGGGCGGCAGCTCCAGCAGCGTCAGTCCGCGGTACGTGCTCCGGGCGGGGTCGACCCACGACGCGGAGAAACTGGCGAAATCGTCTGGTTCCAAAGGTGATTCGGAAACACCGGCACACAGTTTCTGCGCCAGCTGGCCCTCGTAGAACCCGTCGCGGGCACCGTGGCGCGCCAGCACCTCGAAGGCGTCGGCGAGATCGGGGTTGACCAGCCGTTCCCCTTCGCGGGGGATACGCCCACCGGGCAGGAACACGTCGTGCGCGCCGGGGTCCTGCCGAAGCATCGCGGCGTCCTGTGGCAGCCAACGCGCAAGTGAGCGCGCCACCGGTGCGCCGGTACGTGCGTAATGGATTGCGTCGACGAATAATTCACTCCAGGGCAGCCGACCGTGGCGCTCGTGGGCGAGGCGCCAGCCGTCCACCGCACCCGGCACGGTCAGCACCGCAAGCGGTCCGCGGTTGGGTATCTCGGTGGTATGCCCGGCCTTTGCGTAGAACTCGGGGGTGGCCTTGGCCGCGGAGGGCCCAGACGCGTGCAGGGCCTCGACTGGTCCGCCGCGTGGCTGGATGAGGGCGAAGGCATCCCCGCCCAGCCCGGTCATGTGCGGGTACACCGCGCACAGCGCCGCGTTGGCGGCGATCGCGGCGTCGACGGCGCTGCCGCCGCGACGCAGGGTCGCCAGGCCGGCGCCCGAAGCAAGGACGTGCGGGGTCGAGACCATGCCGCGCTCGGCGCGGGTGGGCGGTCGCCCGGTGGCGGGCCCGTTCGGATTGGTCATGTCGGCCTCACCAGAACGACGAAGCGCAGCGCGGTAGGCGTCGCTCGCGTCATACCGCCTCCTCTTTACCCGCCGCGTCGGCGCTAAACCTCATCCGGCGCTTGTGCAGCCAGCGCACCAGTTCGATGAGCCCGGCAAGCGCCAGCGCCACGCCGAACGACAACGCGAAGGCTGCGAGCGCGTTGTCGGCGAATGCGCGTCCACCCAGGTAGCCGATCAGCGTGTTGATCGTCCCCCACAGCACGGCGCCGACGGCATCGAACACCACGAACTGTCGGTACGGGAAGCGCAGCACCCCGCAGGCGACGGTCGTCGCGGTGCGACCGCCGGGGATGAACCTCGCCACGATCAGCAGCGGACCTCCGTGTCGGTCCAACTCGCGTTGCGCCCACTGCAGGCTGCGCCTGCCTCTGGCCCCGCGGGTGATAAAGCGGCGGGCCCAGTCCTCGGCGGAGCGACCGATCCAGTAAGCGATGTTGTCACCGAAAAACGCCCCGAGGGAGGCCATCACGATGACGCCACCCAGCGCCATTCGACCGTCGGCCGCGAGGATGCCTCCCGTGATCATCGCGGTCTCGCTGGGCAGCGCGGGAACGACGGCGTCGAACGTGCAGAACAGCAGGATCAGCGGATATGCCCACCACGCGTCGCCCAGTACGTCGAGCACCGAATCGAACATTGTGGCCGTTTCTCGTCGACAAACCCGCAGCTGTGAAAAAAGGAAGCAGCTCAGACGATATACGCTGCGCTGCAGGGTATTTACCCCGCGGCCCTGGTTCGGTGCGAAAGTCCGTTGCGACAGTGGTGAAATGTAGCTATGTGGACTGATATCTGGCAGGTCTTTTGGACAGCGGTGCTGATATTCCTTTTCATCGCATACCTGCTCATCCTCTTCAACATCCTCGTTGATCTTTTCGTCCGCGATCACGAGACGTCGGGCTGGATCAAGGCGTTGTGGGTCGTTTTCCTTGTCGTGCTGCCGTATTTGACGGCGTTGGTGTATCTGGTCGTTCGAGGTAAAGACATGGCGGTCCGCGCGCGGACCGAAGCGCGCGCCGCACACCTTGGCACCGACACGCATCTCGATGCGACTGGCCGCACCCCGGTGCAGGAGATCGCTGACGCGAAACGGTTGCTCGACGCGGAGGTCATCACCCGGGAGGAATTCGATCTGATCAAGGCGAAGATCCTGCGCTGAAGCACATTTCGGTTTAGCAGTTGCGGCAGAGGGTATTCACTGGCGTCCACGCCAGACCGAAGGTGGCGCATGCCTGAATGGGAGTCGATCTTCATTCCGGCTCTGCCGATGCTCGAGGGCGTCGTGCGGGGCACGGTCACGTTTGTCGCGCTGTTGATCCTGATGCGCATCGTCGGACAGCGCGAGTCCGGCGGCCTCGGGGTCACCGATGTGCTGATCATCGTGCTGGTCGCCCAAGCCGCTGGCCCAGCGCTGTACACCCAGGACTCGACGGTGGCCGACAGCTTCGTCGTCATCGTGACGATCCTGTTCTGGAGCGTCGTCGTCGACGCAGTGTCCTACCGGTTTCCGGTTTTCTCCCGCCTTGTGAAGGCACGCCCCAAACCGTTGATCCGCGAGGGCGAACTCAATCGGCACACGATGCATCGGGAGTTCATGAGCCGCGAAGAGGTCGAATCGCAACTGCGACTGCACGGCATCCACGACCTGTCCCGCGTGCAGCAGGCCTATCTCGAACCGAACGGAATGATCAGCGTGCTCACCCGCGACGGCGAGGAGAACGGGCCGGTCGAACGGCCCGAAATGTGATCACGGCTGGGCGAACACCGCTTTCAGAAACGGCGTCGAATCCGGCAGTGCCGCCAGCACGGTGCCGCCGTGGTCCTGGTCCGGATAGACCCGCAACTCGACGTTCTGGTGGTTGGCCACCAACTGGTCGTAGAACGTCAGCGTCGACTGGGGCGGCACATCACGATCCAACAACCCGACCCCGAGAAAGATCGGCCGGTCATAGCCGCGGTCCGGTGTGCCCATGTAGGCGTCGAGCGCCTCGGAGATCCCCGGCAGCGACAGCACCGGCGCGCTGAAGAACTCCGCAGGCGTCATCCCCGTCAGCTCGCGGTCCAGTTGCGGTTTACACATCGTCGCGGCCTTGGCGGCGGCGTCGCGTCCGGCCGGGGTGAGCACCGAGTTGATGTCGATGTCGGGACGCGCTTCCCGGAAGGCCGCGAGGATGTAGGCGGCGTAGCTGTTGGCGGCCGGGCCGAGTTCCGCAGGCAACTTCATATCCGGCGCGGCCAGTTTGACCACCCGTTCGATGTTGGCGGGGGTTCCGGTGGCCACCACACCGCGGTAGTCCAGCCCGCTGCCGTCGCTGAACTCGGTGGCCCACCGGGCACTGTTGACCGCCGCACCGCCGCCCTGGGACTGGCCGACGATGGCCCACTTCGGTGCCAGCGGCAGGTCCATCTGGTGCGCGGCGATCACCGAATCGATGACACCGTGGGCGGTGGGCACGCTGTTGAGGTAGCTCATCAAACCCGGTGTCCCCAAACCGACGTAGTCGGGGGCCACCACCGCATAGCCCTGGTCGAGCCAGTGCGTCAGGTACTCGTCGTCGCGTGGGCTGCGCGGCAGCGCAGACGGTGTGCAGTCATCGCCCAACCCCACGGTGCCGTGCGCCCACGCGATCACCGGCCATCCGCCCTGCGGTGGCTCACCGTGCGGCATGAACACCGCAGCTGTGCCCACCGCGGGGTCGCCGTGCTGGTCGACGGTCGAGTACAGGATCCGATAAGCATCCGCCGAACCCCGCACCGCCAGCGCGGGATTCAGCGGTACCGATCGAATCAACGTGGCATCCAACGGGATCGGCCCGTCGTAATGGCGCGCGTCGAGGCCGGACCAGTCCGGTGCCGCCGCAGCGGCGCCCGGCACCGGCGCAACCAGCAGCGCAGCGGCCAACAGCAAGGCCGTGAGCGCGAGACGGCCTCGCCCGCCGCCGATGGCGATCAGTATCGGTAGTGCTCCGGCTTGTAGGGCCCCTCGACGTCGACGTTGATGTACTCGGCCTGCTCCTTGGTGAGCTTGGTCAGCGAACCACCTAGCGCCTCAACGTGAATGCGTGCGACCTTCTCGTCGAGATGCTTGGCCAGCCGGTACACCGCGTTGTCGTACTCGTCGTTCTTGGTCCACAGTTCGATCTGGGCGATCACCTGGTTGGAGAAGCTGTTGCTCATCACGAACGAGGGGTGCCCGGTCGCGTTGCCCAGGTTGAGCAGCCGCCCCTCGGACAGCACGACGATCGACTTGCCGTCGTCGAACACCCACTGGTCGACCTGCGGCTTGATGTTGATCCGCTTGGCCCCGGAGCGTTCCAGCGCAGCCATGTCGATCTCGTTGTCGAAGTGGCCGATGTTGCCCAGGATCGCCTGATCCTTCATCGCCCGCATGTGCTCGAGCGTGATGATGTCTTTGTTGCCGGTCGCGGTGATGACGATGTCGGCCTCGCCGATGCCCTCCTCGACGGTGCGCACGTCGAACCCGTCCATCAGCGCCTGCAGCGCGTTGATCGGGTCGATCTCGGTGACCGCCACCCGCGCGCCCTGGCCGGCCAGCGACTCCGCGCAGCCCTTGCCGACGTCGCCGTAGCCGCAGATCAGCACCTTCTTACCGCCGATCAGCACGTCGGTGCCGCGGTTGATGCCGTCGATCAGCGAGTGCCGGGTGCCGTACTTGTTGTCGAACTTGGACTTGGTCACCGAGTCGTTGACGTTGATCGCCGGGAACGGTAGCTCGCCCGCGGCCTCGAACTGGTAGAGCCGCAGCACCCCCGTCGTCGTCTCCTCGGTGACGCCCTTGACCGCCTCGGCGATCTTGGTCCACTTGTCCTTCTCGGTTTCGAAGCGCTCCCGCACCAGCGCCAGGAAGACCTTCCACTCGGCTGGATCGTCGTCCTCGGCGGGCGGCACCACACCGGCCTTCTCGTACTGCGCGCCGCGCAGCACCAGCATGGTGGCGTCGCCGCCGTCGTCGAGGATCATGTTGGCCGGCTCGCCCGGCCACGTGAGCATCTGCTCGGCGGCCCACCAGTACTCCTCGAGCGTCTCGCCCTTCCAGGCGAAGACCGGGGTGCCCTGCGGCTCCTCCGGGGTGCCGTGCGGGCCGACGACGACCGCGGCGGCGGCGTGGTCCTGGGTGGAGAAGATGTTGCACGACGCCCAGCGCACTTCGGCGCCCAGCGCCGTCAGCGTCTCGATGAGCACCGCGGTCTGCACGGTCATGTGCAGCGACCCTGAGATGCGCGCACCCTTGAGCGGCGCCACATCGGCGTACTCGCGGCGCAACGCCATCAACCCGGGCATCTCGTGTTCGGCGAGCCCGATCTCCTTGCGACCGAATTCAGCAAGGGACAGATCGGCCACCTTGTAGTCGATGCCGTTGCGGACGTCGGGGGTCAGCCGCTGTTCAGTCGTCGTCATGGAGCTCTCTTCCTGGGGCTTTCTGGGGCATGCGGTTGTACTCAAGCTTGCCCGGCCAGCGTCGTGGCTAATCGGTGGCGATCACACCGTAGCGTTCAGCGGCCGGCGTAAGCAGCCTAGCCAAGTCCGCCGCGACGTCGTGATCTGCCTCCGGTGGCATCGAGATATAGCTCATCGCCAGCCGCACGATCGCGCGGGCCAGCATGCCGGCGTCGTCGCCGCTGCACGCCACCCAGCTGTGCACGAACGTCGCCGTCAGCCGCTGCGAACAGTGGTTGATGATCGGGCCGCTGCCGGTGGTGATGAGCGCCAACAGGTCCGGTTTGATCTCGCCGGTCAGCAGCGACATGACCAATGGGTCGGCGGCCGACTCGGTGAAGAAGTCGCGGAAACCCTGCAGGAACGCCGAGTAGACATCGCCCACGTTGCCCTCGATCGCCTCGTCGACGTGGTCGACGAGGCGGTCGGCCAACCGCAGCGCGTACGCCTGCGCCAGGCCCTGGCGCGATCCGAACTCGTTGTAGATGGTCTGGCGGCTGATGCCGGCGGCGTTGGCCACGTGCGACAGCGTGATCGCCGACCAGTCGCGGGTGAGCAGCAGGTCGCGCATACCGTCCAGGATGGAGTCACGCAGCAACACCCGGGACGCTTCCGCGTAGGGGACGCGCTGCGCGGTTCGCTTCGTGCGCGGTGGACTCACACGCGCGACATTAGCGTTTTCTGCCGCCGCGCTCGCGAAGACGGCCTCACCGGCGGGCGACTTGGACCATTTCGAAGTCCGATTTGGCCGCGCCGCAGTTCGGGCAGGTCCAGTCCTCGGGGATGTCCTCCCAGCGGGTGCCGGGCGCGATGCCGTCCTCGGGCCAACCCTTGGCTTCGTCGTACTCGAACCCGCACACCAGGCATTCGTACACCTTGTAGTCCACGGTCTCTCCCTTCGTTGCGTTAACTGGTTCCGGCGGGTTGGAAGTCGACCTTCTCGCGGACCGCGCAGTCCGGGCAGCCCCAGTCGTCGGGGATGTCGGAAAACGGGGTGCCGGCCGGAAAGCCTTCGCGCGGTTCGCCGTTGGCCTCGTCATAGACGTATTCGCACCCGGGGCATTTGAAGGACGCCATCAGGCACTCTCCTTTTTCCCGTACCGGGCCACCACCTTGTCGCGCACCCGCGGGTGGATGTTGACGCGGGTGATGTCGCCGTCGTAGTGGTCGAGCACCCGGTGGTCCATCACGCGGCGCCACAGCGGCGGGAAGTACGTCAGCGTGATCATCGACGCGTAGCCGCTGGGCAGGTTGGGCGCGCCGGCCATGCTGCGCAGTGTCTGGTAGCGCCGGGTGGGGTTGGCGTGGTGATCGCTGTGCCGCTGCAGGTGATACAGGAACAGGTTGGTCACGATGTGGTCGGAGTTCCAGCTATGGGCGGGCGTGCAGCGCTCGTAGCGGCCGCTGTCGAGCTTCTGGCGCAGCAGGCCGTAGTGCTCGAGGTAGTTGACCGTCTCCAGCAGCATGAAGCCGTACACCGCCGAAATCACGATGTAGGGAATCAACGCGACGCCGAACACCGCGATCAGGGCGCCGTAGAACACCGCCGACATCGCCCACGCGTTGAGCACGTCGTTGGACGGATGCCACTTGCTCTTTCCGGCCCGTTCGAGCCGTTTGGCCTCCAGTTCCCAGGCCGACTTCAGCGAGCCGAACACGCTGCGCGGCAGGAACTCCCAGAACGTCTCCCCGAACCGGGCCGACGCCGGATCCTCCGGGGTGGCCACCCGGACGTGGTGGCCGCGGTTGTGCTCGATGAAGAAGTGCCCGTAGCAGGTCTGCGCCAGCGTGATCTTGCTCAGCCAGCGCTCCAGCGAGTCCTTCTTGTGCCCCATCTCGTGGGCGGTGTTGATGCCAACGCCGCCGAGGACCCCCACCGACAGCGCCAGGCCGATCTTGGCCGGCCAGCCCAGCCCGCCGTCGAAGCCCAGCCAGCTCAGGTCCGAGGCGGTGAACAGGTACGCGCCGACGATGACGCTCGCGTACTGGAACGGAATGTAGGCGTAGGTGCAGTACCGGTAGTACTTGTCGTTCTCCAGCCGCTCCATCACCTCGTCGGGCGGGTTCTGCCCGTCGGGTCCGAAGCGCAGGTCCAACGCGGGCAGCAGCAGGTAGACCAGGAGCGGACCGATCCAGAACGGCACCTGCGCGGCCACGTGCCAGCCCCACTGGTTGAACGCCCACACCACCGGCAGCATCACGAACAGCGCCGTCGGCGCGATCAGCCCCATCAGCCACAGGTAGCGCTTCTTGTCCCGCCACTGTTCGGTGGTCTGGGGTTCGGTCATATGCGTGGTCACTGCAAGCCTCCCGAAGTGAATGCCATCACGTCTGGGGTTTGACTATAGAGGCCTTCGTGTCGGTTGTCTAGACACAGACGGTCGATTTGTAAAACCTACGTCAGCGATTTGGGTGCGCTAAGGGTCGCTGAGCGAGCGTTACCGCACCGAAATCGAGTCGGCCTCCCGGCGGCCCAGCACCGAGTGGCCGCGGCTGTACAGGAAATACAGCACCACGCCGATGGCCATCCAGACCAGGAACCGGATCCATGTCACCGCGGTGAGGTTGAGCATCAGCCAGATGCACGCCACGATCGAGGCGATCGGCAGCCACGGGACGCCCGGCGCGCGGAAGCCGCGTTTGAGGTCCGGGCGCGTGCGCCGCAGCACGATCACCCCGGCCGAGACCAACACGAACGCGAACAGCGTGCCGATGTTGACCATCTCCTCGAGCTTGTCCATCGGGAACGCCGACGCCGTAACCGCGACCACCGCGCCGACCAGCAGCGTGATGCGCACCGGCGTGCCACGGGCGCCGGTCTTGGCCAGCCCGCGGGGCAGCAGGCCGTCCCGTGACATCGCGAACAGCACCCGGGTCTGACCCAACACCAACACGATGACGACGGTGGTCAGGCCGGCCAGCGCGCCGATCGAGATGACCTGGGCCGCCCAGTCCACTCCATTGGCGGCGAACGCGGTGGCCAGGTTGGCGTCCTCCCCCGCCGCGCGCAACTCGGTGTAGTGCACCATGCCGGTCAGCACGATCGCGACCGCCACGTAGAGCACGGTGACGATCGCCAGCGACGCCAGGATGCCGCGCGAGACGTCGCGCTGGGGAAACTTGGTCTCCTCTGCGGTGGTCGCGATGATGTCGAACCCGATGAAGGCGAAGAACACGATCGACGCGCCGGCCAGCAGGCCGTACCACCCGTAGCTGCTGCCCTGAGCGCCGGTCATCAGAGAGAACAACGACTGCTCGAGGCCGCTGCCGCCCTGGCCGGCTTCCGCGGGCGGCAGGAACGGCGAATAGTTCGCCGCCTTGATGTAGAACGCGCCGACGGCCACCACGAGCAGCACTACCGCCACCTTGATCACGGTGATCGCCAGGCTCACCCCCGCCGAGAGCTTCGTGCCGACCGCCAAGATGAACGTGACGAACGCGATGATCAGCAGCGCGCCCCAATCCAATTGCAGGCCAAAGACATTGACCGTGCCGCCGCCGAAGCCGAACACGGTGCCGAGATAGCTCGACCAGCCCTTGGCGACCACCGCGGCCGCCACGGCGAACTCGAGGATCAGGTCCCAGCCGATGATCCACGCGATGAACTCACCGAACGTCGCATAGGAGAACGTGTAGGCGCTGCCCGCCACCGGCACCGTCGACGCGAACTCGGCGTAGCACAGCGCGGCCAGCCCGCAGGTGGCCGCGGCGATCACGAACGAGATCGAAATGGCCGGGCCGGTGAGGTTACCCGCCGTCGACGCGGTGATCGTGAAGATACCGGCGCCGATCACCACCGAGACGCCGAACACCGTGAGGTCCCACCAGGTGAGGTCCTTGCGTAGCCGCGTACCGGGTTCGTCGGTGTCGGCGATGGACTGTTCTACCGACTTGGTCCGCCGCGTCATTGGCATTCCTTCCTGATCCGCTGACCGCAATGTAGCGAGTACCCTCTGCTCAATGGGGCGGACTGCCGAACACGCGGTTGTCATCGGGGCCAGCATCGCCGGCCTGTGTGCGGCGCGGGTGTTGTCGGACTTCTACGACCGGGTGACGCTCTGTGAGCGCGACGAACTGCCCGATGCGCCCGCCAACCGTTCTGCCGTCCCGCAGGGCCGGCACGTGCACCTGCTGATGGCGCGCGGCGCCCAGGAGTTCGAAACCCACTTCCCCGGACTGCTCGACGGCATGGTCTCCGAGGGTGTGCCGATCCTGGAGAACCGGCCCGATTGCATCCACTTCGGTGCGGCCGGTCATGTGCTCGGCACCGCGCATCGGCTGCAGAACGAGTTCACCGCCTACGTGCCCAGCCGCCCGCAGTTGGAATGGCAGATCCGCAAACGGGTCTCGGCGCTCGACAACGTCGAGTTCATCCACGCGGCGGTCACCCAACCGCGCTTCGATTCCGCGCGCGAGCGGGTGACCGGGGTGCACCTGGAATCGGGCGCGGTGCTGCCTGCGGATCTGGTGGTCGACGCGACCGGCCGCGGTACCCGGTTACCGGTATGGCTGCAGAACTGGGGTTATGAGCGGCCCCGCGAGGACGTCGTGTTCGTCGGCATCGCCTACACCAGCCAGCGCGTCCAGGTTCCCGACGGCCTGCTCAGCGAGAAGGTCGTCGTGGCGGGCGCGTCGGCGGAGCAGCCGCTGGGAATCGGCATGCTGCTCTACGAGGACGGCATCTGGAACATCACCACGTTCGGTGTCGGCAAGGTCGCGCCGCCACAGGACTTCGCGCAGATGTGCGCGTTGGCCGACGAGATCCTGCCCGCCCACGTGGCATCCGCGCTGCGGCGCGGCACCCCGCTCGACGACGTCGCCCACCACAAATATCCGGCCAGCCGGTGGCGCCGCTACGACAAACTGCAGCGCCTGCCGGGCGGCATCCTGCCGTTCGGCGATGCCGTGGTGAGCTTCAATCCCACGTTCGGCCAGGGCATGTCGATGACGTCGCTTCAGGCCGGGCATTTGCGGCGCGCCCTCGAGACGCCGGGCGCCGACGTGGTCCGCGAAACCCTGCGCGCCACCGCCAAGACCACGTTTCCGGTGTGGACCATGAACGCCATCGGCGACCTGACCATGCACCGGGCCACCGGGCCCTCACCGTGGTGGTACAAACCGGTGGGTTCGCTGTTCGACCAGTTCCTCGGCGCCGCCGAGACGGATCCCGTTCTGGCCGAATGGTTCCTGCGCCGGTTCAGCCTGCTCGACAGCCTCTACATGGTGCCGTCACCGCGCCTGGTCGCCCGCACGATCCGTCACAACATGCGGCTGTGGCTGGCGCAGAAGCGGGCCGTCAAAGAGCCGGTAATCTTCGAAGCGATGAGAGAAACACGATGAGCGCGGGGCTGTTCGGGCTCCTCGACGACGTCGCGGCGCTGGCCCGGCTGGCGGCCGCGTCGGTCGATGACATCGGCGCCGCCGCCGGACGCGCGACGGCCAAGGCGGCCGGCGTCGTGGTCGACGACACCGCGGTGACGCCGCAGTACGTGCAGGGCATCACCGCCGACCGCGAACTGCCGATGATCAAGCGCATCGCGATCGGGTCGTTGCGCAACAAGCTGCTGTTCATCCTGCCCGCGGCGCTGCTGCTCAGCGAGTTCCTGCCGTGGCTGCTGACCCCGCTGCTGATGATCGGCGCGACGTATCTGTGCTACGAGGGCGCCGAAAAGGTATGGGGCCGTGTGCTCGGCCACGACGACCACGCCGTGCCGGCCACGGCGGTCGGCGGTGATGTCGAAAAGCAGATGACCGCAGGCGCGATCCGCACCGACTTCATCCTGTCCGCGGAGATCATGGTGATCGCGCTCAACGAGGTCGCCGGCGAACGGTTCTGGCCCAGGTTGATCATCCTCGTGGTGGTCGCGTTGGTCATCACCGCCGCGGTCTATGGCGTCGTCGCGGCCATCGTCAAGATGGACGACGTCGGGCTGAGCCTGACGCAGCGGACCTCGGCGGCCGCGCAGAAGATCGGCCGGGGCCTGGTCGCCGGGATGCCCAAACTGCTCGCCGCGCTGTCGGTAATCGGCACGGTGGCGATGTTGTGGGTGGGCGGCCACATCCTTCTCGTCGGCACCGACGAGGTCGGCTGGCATGCCCCCTACGGGCTCGTCCACCACGCCGAGGAGTTCGTCCGCCACGCCGCCGAAGGTATCGGCGCGCTGACGAGTTGGCTCGTCAACACCGCAGCATCAGCGGTGATCGGCCTGGTTGTCGGGTCCGTGGTGGTCGCGGTCATGCACGTGTTGCCGTTCGGCCGCGACGACAAGCACTGAGCCGTCAGATTCCCACGGTGGAACGGAACAGCTTCGTCGGTTCCGAGGCGACCAACCGGATCGGGCCGTCGTCGGCCGACACCCACGCCGCCGAGCCGCGCTGAAGCGTCACCTTGCCCGACTTGGCGTGCACCACCGTCGACCCCTCCGTGCACAACAGGATCTGCGGGCCGTCGTTGCGGGTCGGCGCGTCGATCTCGTGGCCGAGCTGGTCGCCGTCGATGCACAGCACCGACACCGCGAATTCCGGTGCGGGCGTGTCATAGACCAGCTCCATACCGCCTTCCATGCTGTCCCTGGCTATTTCGGGACGGATGACCACATCGGCCGCGGGGGTGAAGTCGAGCACCCGCAGCAGCTCGGGCACGTCGACGTGTTTGGGGGTGAGCCCGCCGCGCAGCACGTTGTCGGAGTTGGCCATCACCTCGACGCCCACCCCCTCCAGGTAGGCGTGCAGGTTGCCTGCGGGCAGGTAGATGGCTTCGGCCGGTGCCAGGCTGATCCGGTTCAACAGCAGCGAGGCCAGCACACCGGCGTCGCCGGGATAGCGCTCGCCGAGCTCGAGCAGGGTCTTGGCCTCGGCGGCGAACTCGCGCTTACCCGAGCGCACGTAGTTGATGGCGCCGTCGAGCACCGCGGGCACCAACGCGTCGATGTCGGGCTGCGGCGCGGTGATCCAGGTGGTGAACAGGGCGCGCAAACCGTCGGCGTCGGATTGGCCGCCGAGCAGGTTGATGAACGGGTCCAGGGCGCTGACGCCCAGCGCGCGCATCAACTCGACCGTGCGCCCCGCCGGCCGGAACCCGGCCAGCGCTTCGAATTGCCCTAGGGCGACGAGTATTTCGGGTTTATGGCTGGGGTCGCGGTAGTTGCGGTTGGGTGCCGAGATCGGGATGCCTGCCCGCTCCTCGCGGTGAAACCCCTCCACCGCCTGCTCGGCGCTCGGATGCGCCTGCAGCGACAGCGGTTCGTCGGCGGCGAGCACCTTGAGCAGAAACGGCAGGCTGTCGCCGAACCGGCTGCACACCGCCGCGCCCAGTTGGCCTTCCGGATCCTCACTCAAGGTGTCCAGCAGCGAGCGCTCACCGTCGTCGGTCTGCAGCCACGCCGGGTCACCCGGGTGGGCGCCGAACCACAGCTCCGCCTCGGGATGTGCTGTGGGGCTTGGCCGTCCAGTGAAATCGGCAATCGCGGTCCGCGAACCCCACGCATAGGTCCGCACCGCGCCACGTAGCAGGTGCACTTGCTTAACCTCGAACCAGTTTCAGATAAACGGCCGTCATCTCCAACCGCACCGCCAGGGTCGCCAATTGCCGTTCGGGGCGGCCGTTACCGGAGGTCGGGGCGCCCTCGCCGTTGGGCGCCTCCGGCACGTCTTCGGCGTCGAGCACGTCGACGTCGTCGAGCCCGCTCACCCGCGCCACCACGACCTGCCGTTCGGCGTCGGTGGTCAGCGCGAAGGTCCGCACCCGCTCGGGCAGCGGGCCGTCGATCTCTTCGTCATGGAACAACGGGTCGACGCCGGGTACACCACCGAACCCGGCGCGCAGTGCGGCGACCGTGTCGGCCAGGCCGGCCGCCGCGACCACCCGGTGCGCGACGCGCAACATCACCGCGGCGCCGTGCCGCGCCAACGCCAGCGTCGCCGGAGTGTCACCGGCCAACACCACCTGCCGGTCGGCCATGCGGTCGGCCAGCGTCTTGGCGGGATTGGTGAACAGCTCATGGGCGGCGCTGTTGCGGAACGCCTCGGCGTCGAGTTCATCGGCCAACGCCTCGAGGTCGACCCGCATGCTCGGCTGCACGACGGACAAGATCGCCAACCCGGCGGCGAGGTAGCGCACCAGGCTGAACTCCTCGGGCACCCACACCCGCGGCGCCAGCGCGACGGCGCGGCCCGCGACCACGTCGCGCAGCGGGCCCTCGAACGGCGCCACCACCACGACGCGGGCGCCGCGATGCAGCGCGGTGGCCGCCGCCGACACCAGCACCGGGTCACCGGCATCGTCGCCCGCGACGACGAGCACGTCCAACGCGCCGATCCAGGGCGGCACCTCCGCCGCGACGACGATCGGCGCGGTCACCGACCCGCCGACGGCGGCGGCAAGCAGCGCCCCGCCCGTCTGGCCGTTGCCGCGATCGGCCAGCCAGATCAGGGTGCGCGGTGGTTGTTCGGCGCGCAGGCCGTCCAGTTCGCCCTCGGCGAGCGCGGCGGCGGTCGCGCGCACCTGCGCGCCGGCCATCGACGCCGCGCGCAGCAAACCGTCCCGGTCGGCGGCGAGCAGACCGTCCACATCGTCGAGGTCGACGGTGGCGCGCGTCGCGTTCACGTGACGGCCCCTGACTCCTCGGGCATCTGAGCGTCCACGGTCTGGGAGACCTGCCCGACGATCGTGTCGATCTCCTCGACGGTGCGGGCCTCCACGTTGAGCCGCAGCAACGGCTCGGTGTTGGACATGCGCAGGTTGAACCAGCTGCCGTCACCCAGGTCGACGGTCACGCCGTCGAGGTGGTCGATCGATTCGATCTGCGGGCCGAACGCCTTGAGCACCTCGTCCACGCACGCCTCGGCGTCGGTGACCGTGAAGTTGATCTCGCCGCTGGCCTCGTAGCGCTGGTAGTCGGCCATCAACTCCGACAGCGGCCGGTCCGCTTCGCCGAGCGCCGCCAGCACGTGCAGCGCGGCGAGCATGCCGGAGTCCGCGCCCCAGAAGTCGCGGAAATAGTAGTGCGCGGAGTGCTCGCCGCCGAAGATGGCGCCGGTGTCGGCCATCAACGCCTTGATATAGGAGTGCCCGACGCGGGAGCGCACCGGTGTGCCGCCACGCTCGGCGACCAGTTCGGGCACCGCCCGCGAAGTGATCAGGTTGTGGATCACCGTCGCGCCGATCTCGCGGCCCAGTTCGCGCGCGGCGACCAGCGCGGTCACCGCCGACGGCGACACCGGGCGGCCCAACTCGTCGACGACGAAGCACCGGTCGGCGTCCCCGTCGAAGGCCAGCCCGATATCGGCGCCGGACTCGACGACATGGGCCTGCAGGTCCAGCAGGTTGGCCGGGTCCAGCGGGTTGGCCTCGTGGTTGGGGAACGTGCCGTCGAGCTCGAAGTACATCGGTTCCACGGTGACCGCCGAGATCGGGCCGAGCACCGCGGGTGTGGTGTGGCCCGCCATCCCGTTGCCCGCGTCCACGGCCACCTTCAGCGGACGCAGATCGGTCAGGTTCACCAGCGACCGTAGGAACTCGCCGTAGTCGGCGAGCACATCGCGGTCGCTGATCGTGCCCCGCGGGCCGTCATGGCCGGGCACGCCCGCGATGACCTCTTCGCTGATGGCCGAGAGCCCGGTGTCTTTGCCGACGGGTTTGGCACCGGCCCGGCACAGCTTGATGCCGTTGTAGGCGGCCGGGTTGTGGCTGGCGGTGAACATGGCGCCGGGACAATCCAGCAGACCCGAAGCGAAATAGAGCTGATCTGTCGACGCCAGCCCGATCCGTACGACGTCGAGACCTTGGGCCATCACACCCTCGGCGAAGGCGGCGGCCAGCGCCGGTGAGCTGGCCCGCATGTCGTGGCCGACCACCACCTGCGACACCTGAGATTCTGTGTCGCGAACCAGCCGCGCGAACGCACCGCCGACGTCGGCGACGAACGCGTCGTCGAGTTCCTCACCAACCAAGCCACGCACGTCATAGGCCTTGATGACGCGATGAACCGCCGCGGCGGGCCGAGACATATAGCTCCTTGTGACGTGGACTACTGGCGCCAGCCTAGCCGTCAGACGCTGCCTGCACGGCCGCTACTCCGGGCCGGGCCGGCTTCGAGGTGACTCAATCGGTGGGGTCGGGCAACACCCGCAGGTGGCCCCGGCGGCGCCCGTTGGATGCAGGCCGCTTCGTCGGCGGCGCCACCAGCGTGCCACCGGACGTCGGAGTGGTCGGGTCGGAAAAGCCGGCGGCGACGCCGTTGACCGGAGGTGCGACGTCGCGTCCCTCACGGACCGCCTCGGCCAACGCGACCAGATCGTCTTCGTCAGGGTGCGACGGCAGCGGTCCGGCATGGCGCACCAGCTCCCAGCCGCGCGGCGCGGTGATCCGGCCGGCGTGCACCACGCACAGGTCCCACGAGTGCGGCTCAGACACCGTGGCGAGCGGGCCCACCACCGCGGTCGAGTCGGAGTAGACGAAGGTCAGCGTCGCGACCGCATAGTGAGGGCACCCGGGCCGGCAGCAGCGACGGGGAACGTTCACGCACGGAAGGCTATCGCGGACGCACCCGGCAAGCTGCTGGACACGCGCAGTGCCCGGACGGCCGATCTCCAACCGTTACGATCGTGTCCGTGGCCGAACGGGCACGTATGCGATCGCGCCGCGGCCGGGAGATGCGCGGGCCGCTGCTTCCCCCAACCGTGCCCGGCTGGCGCAGCCGCGCCGAGCGATTCGACATGGCGGTGTTGGAGGCCTACGAACCGATCGAGCGGCGCTGGCATGAGCGGCTGTCCGCGCTCGACGTGGCGGTCGACGAGATACCGCGGATCTCGCTGAAGGATCCCGACACCATGCAGTGGCCACCCGAGGTGGTCGCGGACGGCCCGATCGCGCTGGCGCGGTTGATCCCGGCGGGCGTGGACGTGCGGGGCAATTCCACTCGGGCCCGAATTGTGCTGTTTCGCAAGCCGATCGAGCGACGGGCCAACGACACCGTCGAACTCGGCGATCTGTTGCATGAAATTCTGGTGGCTCAGGTGGCCACCTATCTGGGGGTCGAACCTTCTGTCATCGACCCGACGATCGACGACGAGTAGAGCGCGCGGACTAGATGATGCCGCGTTTGAGGCGGCGGCGCTCGCGCTCGGAGAGCCCGCCCCAGATGCCGAAACGTTCATCGTTGGCCAGCGCGTAGTCGAGGCAGGCGTCCTTCACCTCGCAGCCCTGGCAGATCCGCTTCGCCTCCCGCGTCGAGCCGCCCTTCTCCGGAAAGAACGCCTCCGGATCGGTTTGAGCGCACAGTGCGCGCTCTTGCCAGAGGTCGTCCTCGGGAGTCAATGGCGGCGCAACATCAATTGGGTCGGGTACCAGACTCAATTGCGGACGCGTGGGCGTCGCAGCCGGTGCCGGTCCGATATTGGTGTGCGGCGCGCTGCCTACTGAGCCGAACAGTCGGTCATCGAACGGAACCACACGATCGAAATGGCCTTGCTCAAAAGACATCTTCCCGCCTCCTCACCTGATCTCGTAGATCCCTTGAAATGGAGCCTCGCTGTTGAGATGTGGCCATCCCATTCGAACAAGTGATCGAATCTCGGTCTGCGACACCGGAACCGGCAGGCCAACCGCGAAATGACACTGCTGTGATTACACACGCGTTAGATGCTGCGGTCAAGCGTTGGAACAGAATTTCATACCATTCCGTGACCGATTCTCGGCGAGTCGTTGATCGGCGTGTCTGTCACACCCGCCCCATTGCAGTGCTCCTGCGCGAACCGCTTCGACCGCGACGGCCTACTCTCGTTCGATGTGAAGGTCACGGTTCTGGTCGGCGGGGTCGGCGGTGCGCGGTTCCTGTTGGGCGTGCAGCATCTTCTCGGGCTGGGCCAGTTCGGCGACGACTCGACCAACGAGTTGACGGCGATCGTCAACGTCGGAGACGACGCATGGATGTTCGGTGTGCGGATCTGCCCGGACCTCGACACCTGCATGTACACCCTCGGCGGCGGCATCGACCCGGAGCGCGGCTGGGGCCATCGCAACGAAACGTGGCACGCCAAGGAGGAACTCGCCGCCTACGGCGTGCAGCCGGACTGGTTCGGGTTGGGTGACCGCGACCTGGCCACCCATCTGGTGCGCACCCAGATGCTGCGGGCCGGTTATCCGCTGTCTCAAGTCACCGAGGCGCTGTGCAAGCGGTGGTCACCCGGGGCGCGTCTGCTGCCGGTGACCGATGACCGCAGCGAAACCCACGTTGTCATCACCGATCCCAGCGACGGTGAGAAGCGCGCCATCCACTTTCAGGAGTGGTGGGTGCGCTACCGCGCGCAGGTGCCCACGCACAGTTTCGCGTTCGTCGGCGCCGATGCCGCCACCGCAGGCCCGGGTGTCGCCGAGGCGATCGCGACGGCGGACGTCGTGCTGCTGGCACCTTCCAACCCGGTGGTCAGCATCGGCGCGATCCTGGCCGTCCCCGGCATCCGTGCCGCATTGCGCTCCACCCCGGCACGGGTCATCGGCTACTCCCCCGTGATCGGCGGAAAACCGTTGCGCGGCATGGCCGACGAATGCCTGTCGGTGATCGGGGTGCAGAGCACCTCCGAGGCGATCGGCCAGTACTACGGCGCGCGTTCGGGCGTCGGCATTCTCGACGGCTGGCTGGTGCACGAAGGTGACTCCGCCGCGATCGACGGCGTCGAGGTGCGGGCGGTGCCGCTGTTGATGAAGGATCCGGCGACCACAGCCGAAATGGTGCGCGCCGGGCTGGATCTGGCCGGTGTGAAACCGTGACCGAACACGGATCGGCGGCCGCGGTCGAACTGCTGCCCGTGCCGGGACTACCGGAGTTCCGGCCCGGTGACAACCTGGCGGCGGCGATCGCGACCGCGGCACCCTGGTTGCGCGACAACGACGTCGTCGTCGTCACCAGCAAGGTGATCTCCAAGTGCGAAGGCCGTATCGTCGCCGCACCGTCTGACCCCGACGAACGTGACGCGTTGCGCCGCAAGCTCATCGACGCCGAGGCCGTGCGAGTCCTGGCCCGCAAGGGGCGCACGTTGATCACCGAGAACGCGCTGGGGCTCGTCCAGGCGGCCGCCGGCGTTGACGGTTCCAACGTCGGGTCGACCGAGTTGGCGCTGCTGCCCGTCGACCCCGACGGCAGCGCGGCGGCCCTGCGCACCGAACTGCGTGAGCGCCTCGGCGTCACCGTCGGCGTGGTGGTCACCGACACCATGGGCCGGGCCTGGCGCAACGGCCAGATCGACGCCGCGATCGGCGCCGCGGGCCTCACCGTGCTCCACGGCTACGCCGGGTCGCAGGACCGGCACGGCAACGACCTGATCGTCACCGAGATCGCGGTCGCCGACGAGATCGCCGCGGCCGCCGATCTGGTGAAGGGCAAGCTGACCGATATTCCGGTCGCGGTGGTGCGCGGGTTGTCGCTGCCCGACGACGCATCCACGGCCCGCACCCTGCTGCGGCCCGGCGAGGAGGACCTGTTCTGGTTGGGCACCGAGGAGGCGATCGCGCTCGGCCGCTCCCAGGCCCAACTGCTGCGCCGGTCGGTGCGCCGCTTCACCGCCGAACCCGTCGCCGCCGGCGTCATCGAGGCCGCCGTCGGCGAGGCACTCACCGCCCCGGCGCCCCACCACACCCGGCCGGTCCGGTTCGTCTGGTTGCAGGACCGCGCCCGGCGGGTTGCGCTGTTGGACCGGATGAAGGACAAGTGGCGCGCGGACCTGCGCGCCGACGGCCGACCCGAGGACGCCGTCGAGCGCCGGGTCGCCCGCGGCCAGATCCTGTATGACGCACCCGAAGTCGTGATCCCGTTTCTGGTTCCCGACGGTGCGCACAGCTATCCCGATGCCGAGCGCACGGCGGCCGAACACACCATGTTCACCGTCGCGGTCGGAGCGGCGGTGCAGGGGCTGCTGGTCGCGCTCGCGGTGCGCGGGGTGGGTAGTTGCTGGATCGGTTCGACGATCTTCGCGGCCGACCTGGTGCGCGACGCGCTCGACTTGCCAGAGGATTGGGAGCCGTTGGGCGCCATCGCGATCGGATACCCCGAAGAAGGCCCGGCCGCTGCCGGACCCCGTGATCCGGTGCCCACCGACGATCTGCTGGTGCGCAAGTGAGCCTGCATGCTTCGGCGGTCGAGACGCTGAGCCGTTGGCACACAACCGATCCCGGTCAGGACACGCTGCGCCACGCGGTGCTGGCGTTTCTGGCCGCGCGTCCGGACGGTTGCCTGCGCGAGTGCGTGCCCGGCCACATCACCGGATCGGCGCTGGTGCTCGACCACACCGGAACCCGCGCGCTGCTGACCCTGCATCCGCGGGTCGGCCGCTGGCTGCAACTGGGTGGACACTGTGAGCCCTCCGATTCCACGATCGTGGCGGCCGCGCTGCGGGAGGCGGTCGAGGAGTCCGGGATCGACGGGCTGGCGATCGATCCCGACCTGGCCGCGCTACACGTGCACCCGGTGACGTGTTCCTTGGGTGTGCCGACGCGCCACCTCGACATGCAGTTCATCGTGCACGCACCGGCAGGCGCCGAAATCGCCTGCAGCGACGAGTCGTTGGATCTGCGCTGGTGGCCGTTGGACGCCCTGCCCGACGACTGCGACTTCGGCTTGCGGCAATTGGTGATTTCGGCGCGCAAATGGACCCGCACGGGGCGTTAGCGCGCCGAAATCGCAAGTTAGACGTCGGTGGAGAAGCGGATGCCGCCGTCGGGGATCGTCACGCCCGGCCACACCCGCGCGCCGCGCAACAACTCACAGCGCGCACCGATGTCGGCGCCGTCGCCGATCACCCCGTCGCGGATCAGCGCCCGGGGGCCGATGCGGGCACCGAAGCCGATGATCGAGCGTTCGATCACCGCGCCGGCCCCGACCTTCGCGCCGTCGAAGATCACCGCCCCGTCCAGCCGTGCGCCCCCGGCGATTTCGGCGCCGCGGCCGATCACCGTGCCGCCGATCAGCAGCGCGCCGGGTGCCACGCTCGCGCCGTCGTGCACGAGGTCCTCGCCGCGGGGCGCGCCGAGCGCGGGCGACGGGGCGATGCCGCGCACCAGGTCGGCCGAGCCGCGCACGAAGTCCTCGGGGGTGCCCATGTCACGCCAGTAGGTGGCGTCGACGTAACCGCACACCCGCAGGCCGTCGGCCAACAACCCGGGAAACACTTCCCGCTCCACCGAAAGCGCCCGCCCCTTGGGGATGCGGTCAATCACCTCACGCTTGAACACATAGCAGCCGGCGTTGATCTGATCGGTTGGCGGATCCTGCGTCTTCTCCAGGAACGCGGTGACCCTGCCCTCGGCGTCGGTCGGCACACAGCCGAACGCGCGGGGATCACCGACCCGCACCAGGTGCAGGGTGACGTCGGCGTTGTTCTCCTCATGGGAGTTGAGCAGTGCGCGCAGGTCGGCGCCGGACAGCACATCGCCGTTGAAAACCAGCGCGGTGTCGTGGCGCAGTTTCGACGCCACGTTGGCGATGCCGCCGCCGGTGCCCAACGGTTCGTCTTCGACGACGTAATCGATCTGCAGACCCAACTTGGAACCGTCACCGAATGCCGACTCGAAGACCGCGGCCTTGTACGAGGTGCCGAGCACGACGTGTTCGATGCCGGCGTCGGCGATCCGGGACAACAGGTGGGTCAAAAACGGCAGGCCTGCCGTGGGCAACATCGGCTTGGGCGCCGAGAGCGTCAGCGGCCGCAGCCGCGTGCCGAGCCCACCGACCAGTACGACGGCGTCTACCTCTGCCGGATTCACGCTAACGCCGTCCTTTCCCGCGGTTGCGTTGCGAATTGCGTACCACCAGCCCCCCGCGCGCCGCGAGGGCCCCCTTGATGGTCCAACGCAGCGGACCCTGCCACCACCTCGGATACCGATCCGCGAGGAAAGTGTAGGTGCTGGTGTGGTGGGCGGCCAAGTTGCGGGCCGGGTCGCGGCCGGCCGCGTGGCCCTTGTCGTGCAAAACCTCGGCGGCCGGCACATAGACGTTCTGCCAGCCGGCCCGGCCGAGGCGATCACCCAGGTCGACGTCCTCCATGTACATGAAATAGCGCTCGTCGAAGCCCGAGATCTCGTCGAACGCCGCCTTCCTCAGCAACAGGCACGAGCCCGACAGCCAACCGACCGGGCGTTCGCTGGGCTCGAGTCGCTCCTGGCGGTAGGCGGCGGTCCACGGGTTGGACCGCCACACCGGGCCGACGACCGCGTGCATGCCGCCGCGGATCAGGCTCGGTTGGTGGCGTGCCGAGGGGTACACCGAGCCGTCGGGGTCGCGGATCAGCGGGCCAAGCGCACCGGCGCGCGGCCACCGCGCCGCGGCCTCCAGCAGGATGTCGATGCTGCGCGGACCCCATTGCACGTCGGGGTTGGCGACGACGAGGAAGTCCGAATACGCCGCCGCCTCAGTATCTTTCAGATACTCGCTGACGGCACGGTTTACCGCGCTGCCGTAGCCGAGGTTGGCGCCGGTGGGCAGCAGGCGCACATTGGGGTAGCGCTGCAGCGCTTCTTCGGGAGCACCGTCGGTGGAGCCGTTGTCGGCCATGATGACCGTCACCGGCCGGTCGGTGGCATGCGACAGCGACGCCAGAAACCGGTCGAGGTGGGGCCCCGGTGAATACGTCACCGTCACGACCACCAGATTGTCGCTCACGCGACGTCCGCCAAATTGTCGCTCACGCGACGGCCACCAAATTGTCGCTCACGGCGTAGAGGTTAGCCGTGCCCGACCGCGCGCCGAACTCAGCGCGTCGCCGCCCCGACGGGCCGCGCTGTCGCCGATGTCACACCGGCGGCGACGTCGGCGCCACCACAGCCCCCGCCGAGGGGTCCTGACCTGCCAGGACGCCGCCCCACGCGGCGTCGCCGCCGCAGCTAACGAGTCGGTCCGAGTCACGCTGAGCCGAGGTCACGACTCTGGCACGCCGACGCGCGCTACCCGGGATGTGGGCGATGCGCAAGTAGCCTGGGCTGATGCCCGCGCGCACGATTCGTGTCATCGCCGTGTCGGCGGCACTGTTGGTCTTGATCAGCACGGGCGCCGCCTGGGGCAAGATTCGCTCGTTTGAAGCCGGTATCAACCAGATCTCCCCGGTCGCGCTCGGCGGGGGCGGCGAGGACGGCGCGATCGACATCCTGCTGGTCGGCATGGACAGCCGCACCGACGCCCACGGCAACCCGTTGTCGCAGGAAGAACTTGCGATGCTGCGGGCCGGCGATGACGAGGCGACCAACACCGACACGATCATCTTGGTGCGGGTGCCCAACAACGGTAAGTCCGCCACGGCGATCTCGATCCCCCGCGACTCCTATGTGGAGGCGCCCGGGGTGGCCAAGATGAAGATCAACGGCGTGTACGGCTCGGTCCATCTGGAGCGGATGAAGGAACTCGTCGAAGAAAAGGGCATGGACCCGGCCGTGGCCGAGCCGATGGCCGCCGAAGCCGGCCGCGAGGCGCTGATCAAGACCGTTGCGAACCTCACCGGTGTCACCGTCGACCACTACGCCGAGATCGGGCTGCTGGGCTTCTCGCTGATAACCGACGCCTTGGGCGGTGTCGAGGTGTGCTTGAAAGAAGCGGTGTACGAACCGCTTTCAGGTGCGGACTTCCCGGCGGGCTGGCAGACGCTCAACGGCCCGCAGGCGTTGAGCTTCGTCCGGCAGCGCCACGACCTCCCGCGCGGCGACCTCGACCGGGTCACCCGCCAGCAGGCGGTGATGGCCTCGCTCGCCCACAAGGTGATCTCCGGTAAGACTCTGTCCAGCCCCGCGACGCTGAACCGGTTGCAGGAGGCCGTCCAACGTTCGGTCGTGTTGTCCGACGGTTGGGACGTCATGGAATTCGCCCAGCATCTGCAGAACCTCGCCGCCGGTAACGTCGCGTTCGCGACCATCCCGTGGCTGCAGGAGAACGGCTGGAGCGACGACGGCATGCAGAGCGTGGTCCGGGTGGATCCGACCGCGGTCAGGGAGTGGGTGGCCGGCCTGCTGACCGACCAGGACGAAGGCAAGACCGAAGAGCTCGCGTACACGCCGGACAAGACCACCGTCGACGTCCTCAATGGCACCGATGTCAACGGCCTGGCCGCAGCGGTGTCACAAGTGCTGGCCAACAAGGGATTCACCCGCGGCATCACCGGTAACCACGAGGGCGAACCGCTGTCCAGCAGCCAGGTGCAGGCCGCCGCCGATGACCTCGGCGCCCAAGCGGTGGCCGCCGACCTGGGTGGGCTTGCGGTTGTCGAAGACCCCTCGGTGCCGCCCGGCACGGTGCGGGTGGTGCTGGCCGACGACTACACCGGTCCCGGCTCGGGTCTGGACGGCACCGACCCGACGCTGACCTCGGTCGACGCGCTCGCCGTCGGATCGACCGCCTCGACCGACGGCACCCCGCCCCCGCCCCAGATCATCACCGCGGGCTCCGATGACCCGCAGTGCGTCAACTAGCCGTGTCGACGGTCAGTTCGGCGATCCTGGATCCGCTGATGGCGGCCGACCCGGCGGGTCCGCGCATCACCTACTACGACGACGCCACCGGTGAGCGCATCGAATTGTCAACGGCCACACTGATTAACTGGGCCGCCAAGACCGGCAACCTGTTGCGCGACGAGCTGGGCGCCGGGCCGGGCAGCCGCGTCGCGGTGTTGTTGCCCGCGCACTGGCAGAGCGCCGCGGTGCTGTTCGGGATCTGGTGGATCGGCGCGGAAGTGGTGTTGGGGGCAGGCGAGGCCGACGTCGCGCTGTGCACCGTGGACCGGCTGTCCGACGCGGACGCCGCCGTCGGCGTCGGCGAGGTCGCGGTGCTGTCGCTGGACCCGTTCGGCAAGCCGGTCGATGACCTTCCGGTCGGCGTGACCGATTACGCCACCGCCGTGCGGGTGCACGGCGACCAGATCGTTCCCGAGCCAAGCCCGGGCCCGGCGTTGGACGGCCGCTCGGTCGCCGACGTGCTCGCCGAAGCCCGGACGTCGGCGGATGCACACGGGTTGACCGCGCGCGACCGGGTGCTTTCCAGCGCGTCCTGGGACAGCGCCGAGACGCTCATCGAACACCTGCTGGCGCCGTTCGCGGTGGGCGCGTCCCTGGTGCAAGTCGCCAACCCGGATCCGGCCGCGCTCGAGCGGCGCAGACAGATGGAGAAGGTCACCAGGGGCTGACGGGCCGATTA
This sequence comes from Mycolicibacterium sp. XJ662, assembly GCF_053484035.1. NCBI lineage: Bacteria > Bacillati > Actinomycetota > Actinomycetes > Mycobacteriales > Mycobacteriaceae > Mycobacterium > Mycolicibacterium sp. XJ662. The sequence continues at coordinate 172,995 of NZ_JBEFTL010000002.1, forward strand.
ATTTGCGGTTTCGCAAGCGACGGCCGCGTTGTGGTGCCACGCTGGACCCGTGCTCGACAGGCGCGGCTTTCTCGTGCTGTCGGCCGGCCTGGCGGCCGGTGTGGTGGGCGCATGCTCGACGCGTACCGCAGAGCCGGCGTCGGCCCAGCAGGCGGCGGCCACGCCGGGCTTCGACATCGCGTTCACACCCGTGCAGACCGACGTCGACCTCGGCGGCGTACAGGTACCCACCTGGGCGTACGGTGACCGGCTGCCGGGCCCGGAGATCCGCCTGCGCAAGGGCGAGCGGCTACGGGCCCAGCTGACCAACAAGCTGCCCGCCCCCACCACCATCCACTGGCACGGGCTGGCGATACCCAACGACATGGACGGCGTGCCGGTGCTGACACAGCCCGCGGTGGCTCCCGGCAAAGACTTCACCTACGAGTTCGTCGTACCCGATGCCGGCACCTACTGGTATCACTCCCACGAAGGCACACAACTCGATCGCGGCCTCTACGGCCCGCTGGTCATCGAAGACCCGGCCGACGGCGCCGACTACGACGATGAACTCGTTGTGGTGCTTGATGATTGGGTCGACGGCACCGGCCGCGACCCGGACCAGGTGCTGGCCGAGCTGAGGAAGGTCGGGATGCCCGCGATGCCCGAACTGCCGGACGCGGGCATCACGCCGTCGACCCCGCTCGGCGACGACGGCGGCGACGTCACCTATCCGTACTACCTCATCAACGGGCGGGTCACCACCGACCCGCAGGTAATGGATTACCGTGCCGGCCAACGTATCCGGCTCCGGGTCATCAACGCGGGCTCGGACACGGCATTTCAGGTCGGGGTGCCGAACCACCGGCTGCACGTGATCGCCACCGACGGGTTCGCGGTGCAACCGGTCGACACCGACTCGGTGATCCTCGGAATGGGTGAGCGGGTCGATGCGATCGTCACGCTGAAGGCATCGGTGCCGGTGATCGCGGCGGCGTACCGCAAAGACGGCTACGCGCAGCTGAACATGCGCGTCGGCGACAAAGCCAGCGCGGTCAACACCGACGACTACGTCGCCGCGCTGCGCACGCAGGCCCCGCTGGACACGGCGACGCTGAGCGCCCCGCCCGACCTGAACCTGCCCGGTGTGCCCGTCGACCAGAGCATCGACATGCGCTTGGCCGGGCCGGTGGGCGGCTACAACTGGACGATCAACGGCAGGCAATACGATCCGCCCAACGACGGTTACCCGGTGCGCCCCGGCCAGCGGGTGCGCATCCGCTACGTCAACGAGTCGAAGATGTTTCACCCGATGCACTTACACGGCCACACGTTCCAGGTGATGGGTTCGGGCTCGACTCCGTTGGCCCGCAAGGACACCGTGCTGGTGGCGCCGCTGCGCACCGTCGAGATCGACTTCGACACCGACAACCCCGGCCGATGGATCACCCACTGCCACAACACGTATCACCTCGAGGCGGGGATGGCCACTTTCATCGAGTACGCCTGAGCGCGAGCAGACACAAAAGCCCCCTAAAGCACCGGAGTTTGGGGTTTTTGCGTCTGCTGACGGAGAAAGCCGCAGCTATTTCAGCAGGGCGCGGGACATCACCACACGCTGAATCTGGTTGGTGCCCTCGTAGATCTGGGTGATCTTGGCGTCGCGCATCATCCGCTCGACGGGGAAATCGGTGGTGTAGCCGTAGCCGCCGAACAACTGCACGGCGTCGGTGGTGACCTCCATCGCCACGTCGGAGGCAAAGCACTTCGACGCCGACGAGATGAACCCGAGGTTGGGCTCACCGCGTTCGGCGCGCGCGGCGGCGGTGTAAACCATCAGCCGGGCGGCCTCGACCTTCATCGCCATATCGGCGAGCATGAACTGCACCGCCTGGAAGTCGGCGATGCGCTTGCCGAACTGCTTGCGCTCCTTGACGTATTCGATGCTGGCGTCCAGCGCGCCCTGGGCGATGCCGATGGCTTGGGCCCCGATCGTCGGGCGGGTGTGGTCCAAGGTGGCCAGCGCCGTCTTGAAACCGGTGCCTTCATCGCCGATGATCCGGTCGGCGGGGATGCGGCAATTCTCGAAATACAGTTCGGTGGTGGGCGAACCCTTGATGCCCATCTTCTTTTCCTTGGCGCCCACCGAGAACCCGGGGTCGTCCTTATGGATGACGAACGCCGAGATGCCGTTGGCGCCCTTGTCCGGATCGGTCACCGCCATCACCGTGTACCACGTCGACTTGCCGCCGTTGGAGATCCAGCACTTGGTGCCGTTGAGCACCCACTCGTCGCCCTCGCGGCGCGCCCTGGTCCGCATCGACGCCGCGTCGCTGCCCGCCTCACGTTCGGACAGGGCGTAGGAGGCGGCCGCGTCGCCGGCGGCGATCGACGGCAGCACCTGCTTCTTGAGTTCCTCGCTGCCGCGCAGCAGCAGGCCCATCGTGCCCAGCTTGTTGCAGATCGGGATCAGCGACGAGGACGCGCACACCCGCGCCACCTCTTCGATGACGATGCAAGCCGCCACCGAGTCACCGCCTTGGCCGCCGTACTCCTCGGGGATGTGGATCGCGGCCATCCCCGCGGAGGTCAGCGCCGCCAGCGCCTCGTCGGTGTAGCGCGCCTTCTCGTCGACGTCGGCGGCGTGCGGTGCGATCTCTTTCTCGCACAGGTCGCGAAGCACCGACCGCAGCTCGTTGTGCTCGTCGGACAGCTTGAAAGCGTCGAAAGACGGGTTGCCAATCGCCATCACAGACTCCTTGCTACTCGCCGGTAACTTTACCGGCGTCATGCTCAGTGGGCCGATCCGCCGCGACCCGAGACGACCTGCAGGCCGCGCACCATTTCACGGTACGTGCGGTGGTAAAGCGAGCGGATGGTGGCGCTGCGGCGCAGCAGGTCCACCGGCCCCTGCGGGGCGACCAGACCCACGTCGTGCCCGGCGAACACCGACGCGCCGGTCGCCAGCCGCACCTTGCCGCTGACCGCGGACTCCACCTCGGCCCGGTACAGCCCGCAGTAGTCGGGCTGGGCGAAGAAGACCTTGTTGAACCCGATCAGAAACGGCGCCAGCCTCGCGCCCTCCTGCAGGTAGCGCAGCGTGCCGACCGCGACGCCGGGCCACTGCTGGTTGAACACGTCGTCGGCGATGACGATGCCGCCGTCGGCGAGCGTGGCCTCGGCAAGTTTCATGTCGGAGTACACGATCTCGTCGGTGTGGCCGCCGTCGACGCTGAAGAACCGGATGTCGCCGCCGGCCAGGTCCCGCAGCGTCTGCGGGGATAGCTTCGTCGAATCGCCCTGGTGGATCACGACGTCGTCCATCGACGACCACAGGTTCACGTTGTTGACGAACTTGGCCAGGTCGCCGTGTCCGGATCCGTCGACGTTGAGATCCTGGTCGCCGAAGATGTCGATGGCGACCGACTTTTCCCCGGGACGCTGCAGCAACCGCAACCCTATGAACAGCTTGCCGTGGTGCACGCCGATTTCGGCCACCGCGCCCGACACCTGTTTGGCGCGCTGCGCTGAGTTCAACGCATCGAGCAGCAACAGGACCTCAGGCTCTAAGAATCCGGTGACCACCCGATGCCCGACAGCCCGGTACCGTGCGTAATTGCGCTCCATCGGGTTGCAGCCTACTGCCCGAGGAGGCGTTCGCGCAGCGCCGCGTCCTTGCGCAGAACGGTGTCGTGTAGCTGCGCCTGGAACTGCTCGACCCGCGCGCGGAGCGCCGCGTCGGACGCCCCGAGAATCCGCACCGCCAGCAACCCCGCGTTGCGGGCGCCGCCGATCGACACGGTGGCCACCGGCACGCCCGCGGGCATCTGCACGATCGATAGCAGCGAGTCCAGCCCGTCGAGCTTGGCCAGCGGCACCGGCACGCCGATCACCGGCAACGACGTCGCCGAGGCCACCATGCCGGGCAGATGCGCCGCTCCCCCGGCGCCGGCGATGATCACCTCGATCCCTCGGCCCGCCGCGCTCTGGGCGTAGTCGAGCATGCGGGCCGGGGTGCGGTGCGCGGAGACGACGCCGACCTCGAACGGGATGTCGAATTCGGCAAGGGCCTGTGCGGCGTCCTCCATCACGGGCCAGTCGCTGTCGCTGCCCATGATGACGCCGACGCGCGGCGCAGGAGCACTACTCATGTGGATTCCATCCGTCCGTCCATTCCGCATGTGACAACCAGTGCGCCGCCAGGCCGGCGCGTTCCCGCACATCGGCGACGTACGCGTCGTCGTCCACCGAACCGGCCGGTGCGCCGATGATGTTGACGTGGCCGATCTTTCGGCCCGGCCGCTCGGACTTGCCGTAGAGGTGCACCTTGGCCTCGGGCATCCTGGCGAAGAGGTGATGCAGCCGCTCATCCATGCCCATCTCCGGTTTCTGCTGGGCACCAAGAACATTGGCCATGACGGTGACCGGCGCGATGGGGGCGGTGTCGCCGAGCGGGTAGTCGAGCACCGCGCGCAGGTGTTGTTCGAACTGGCTGGTGCGGGCGCCGTCCATGGTCCAGTGCCCGGAGTTGTGCGGGCGCATCGCGAGCTCGTTGACGAGCAGCGTGCCCTCGACGGTCTCGAACAGTTCGACGGCCAGCACCCCGACCACGCCGAGTGCTTCGGCCAGCTGCAGACCCAGTCGTGTGGCCGCGGTGGACAGTTCGTCGCTGAGGTTGGGGGCCGGGGCGACCGCCTCGATGCAGATGCCGTCGCGTTGCACGGTCTGCACCACCGGCCACGCCGCACCTTGCCCGAACGGCGACCGCGCGACGAGGGCGGCCAACTCGCGCCGCATCTCGACCCGCTCCTCGACGAGCACTTCTGAGCCGTCGGCCAGGTGCCGCGCGGCCGCGTCGCGCGCCTCGGCCACATCGCGCGCCAGCGTCACGCCGCGGCCGTCGTAGCCGCCGCGGGCCGTCTTCACCACGATCGGGCCGTCGACCCGGGCGGCGAACGCGTCGACGTCGGCGGGCTCGGTGACGGCTGCGAACCGCGGCACCGGCGCATCCAGGGCCGCCAGCCGCCGCCGCATCACGAGCTTGTCCTGTGCGTGGATCAGCGCCGACGGCGGCGGCGCCACGTTCACCCCGTCGGCCACCAGTTTTTCGAGCAGCTCGGTCGGCACGTGCTCGTGGTCGAAGGTCAGCGCGTCGGTCCCTGCGGCCGCGCGGCGCAGCGCGTCGAGGTCGGTGTGGGCGCCGATCACCACATCGGGGCTGACCTGCGCGGCCGGGTCCTCGGCGGTGACGGCCAGTATCCGCAGCGTCTGACCCAGCGCGATCGCGGCCTGATGGGTCATCCTGGCCAGTTGCCCGCCGCCGATCATGGTCACCAGCGGGGGCCCGCTCGGGGTTCGCGACACGCCTTTATGGTGTCATGGCCACGATCGGCCGCCTCGGCTGCCTTTAGGCCGACCACCTGCGCGGCTACGCGCTGGGTGGGTGATTTCCGTAGACTGTCTCTTTGTGTCCTTTACCGATGCCACGATCGCACGGCTGCCCCGCGTGGTTCGGCCGTACCTGGAACGGCATCACGAACTGATCAAGTTCGCCATCGTGGGCGCGACAACGTTCGTCATCGACACGTCGGTCTTTTACACGCTCAAACTGACCGTGCTGGAGCCCAAACCCGTCACGGCCAAGATCATCGCGGGCATCGTCGCGGTGATCGCGTCGTACATCCTCAACCGGGAATGGAGCTTCCGCGACCGGGGCGGGCGGGAACGCCACCACGAGGCGCTGATGTTCTTCGGGGTCAGCGGCGTCGGGGTGTTGCTGTCCATGGCCCCGCTGTATTTCTCCAGCTACGTGTTGATGTTGCGGGTGCCCGAGGTCAGCCTGACGGTGGAGAACATCGCCGACTTCATCTCCGCCTACATCATCGGCAACCTGCTGCAGATGGGGTTCCGGTTCTGGGCGTTTCGCCGCTGGGTCTTCCCCGACGAGTTCGGCCGCAACCCCGACAAGGCCCTGGAGTCGCTCACCATCGGCGGTATCACAGAAGCGCTGGAAGACCACGTCGAGCACGTGCAGCGCAACGGCTCGCGCAATGGGAACGTCACGCCGCTGCGCCGCCCCAACCGGCGGGCCCGGCGGCTGGCTCAGCTCGACGATTCCTCTGAGCCCAGCGTGTCGAAGACTTCGTGATACAGCAGCGAGTGCACCCGCTCCACCCGCGGAATGTCGTAGAACTCGAGCGGATCCTGCGACGCTGACTCGATGATCAGCGTGCCGGTGCGCACCACCCGGTCCAGTAGCCCGTGCCGGTACTCGACGCTGTTGATCCGCGCCAGCGGGATGTCGATACCCGAGCGGGTCAGCACGCCGTGCCGGAACATCACCCGCCGGTCGGTGATCACGAAATGTGTTGTCCGCCAGCTCAGGAACGGCCAGAGTGAAAGCCAGCCGACGATCACCAACCAGACCGCCGCGATGACGATGAGCACGACGTTGCGGGCGGTGGGATCCCATCCGGTCTGGTTGACGTAACCCGCGCCGAACGCTGCCAGCGCGGTGGCGACCAGCAGCACCAGGATCGGACCGATCAGCCGCTTCCAGTGGGGGTGGCGGTGCAGCACCACCTGTTCGTCGGCGGCCAGCACGTTGTCGGGATATCCCATGCCGAGCACTTTAAGGCGATTTGGGTGCGTTTCGTCGCGGTGAGCGTGCCCAAACGCACCGAAATCGCTACTGGGCGGGGCGCAGGTGGACGATGTCGCCTGCCGACACCTTCGTCAGGGCACCGTCGGTGTCGATGTCGAGCCTGCCCTGCTCGTCGATGTCGCGGGCGACGCCGACGACCTCCTGACCACCCGGCAGCATCGCCCGCACGGGCGTGCCGAGGGTCAGGCTGCGGGCGCGGTAGTCGGCGATCAGCGCGGGGTCGGCGCCGCCGTGCCTGCGCCAAGCGTCGAAGCGACGGCCCAGTTCGTGCAGCACCCGTTGCAGCAGTTCCTGACGGTCCGGGGCGGGCACACCGAGTTCGACGAGCGAGGTGACCCCGGACACCCCGATCTCGGCGCCGGTCAGCGAGACGTTAAGCCCGATACCGACCACCACGGCCTGCGAAGCGGCGGCCACCTCGGCGAGGATGCCCGCGAGCTTGCCGCCGCCGGCCAGCACGTCGTTGGGCCACTTCAGGCCGGCCTGCACGCCGGTGTCGGCGACCGCGTCGACGATCGCCACCCCGGTGGCCAGCGGCAACCATCCCCACGCCTGGCTGGGTACCGCGGCGGCGTCGACGCCGACCGACACGGTGATCTGCGCGTACGGCACCGCCGACCAGCTGCGGCCCTGCCTGCCGCGTCCGGCGGTCTGGTTCTCGGCGACCAGCACGGCGCCGTCGACGGCCTCGCCGCGCTGCGCGCGCCCGATCAGATCGGCGTTGGTGGAACCGGTTTCGGCCACCACGTCGATGCGACGCCACAGCGGCGAGGCACCGATGACGTTGTGCCGCAACGCCGCCTCGTCGAGCGGAACCCGGTCAGCAGTCATTGGGTGCGGGCCTTCCTGCGAAGCGGTCGGATAACCAGTCGAGCATCTGCAATGCGTTGGCGGGGTTGTGGCCGCCGCCGGGATCGAATTCGACCGTCACCGTCCCGCCCAGCGCGCACGCTTCCTCGATCGCCGAGCGGGTCCATTCGGCGTCGATGAACGGGTCCTTGCCGCCGTAGAACACATACAGCGGCGCCGACAGCGGCTGTTGGGGCAGCGCCCAGTTGTCGAGCAGCAGGCGCAACCGCTCGGCGGCTTCCGGGGTGCGCGGCGTGAACTCCCGCGGGCCGATCCGCTGGATCGCCGCCGCGCGGGCGTAGGCGTTTTCCTGGCGGCAGTCCGACAGCTTTTCCCAGTTCCGCGCGGCTTCGAACCCGCGGTAGTCGTCGCGGTCGAGGTCGGGATGTAGCCGTGCCAGCGACTCGACAACCGCCTGCATGACGGGTCGCTGCTCGGTGGTCAGGGTGCCCTGTTCGGCCTTCGTCACGAGCCCGGAGATGTCGGCGGCAGGCGATGACGCGACGGCGCCGACGAGCCGCAGTTCCGGTGCGTAGTCGCGGGCCTGTTCGTTGGCCGCCCACGCCGCGCCGCCGCCTTGGGAGTCGCCCAGCGCCGACCAGTTCTCCGACACGTCCCCGAACGTATGTCGCAGCGCGCGCACTGCGTCGATCATGTTGCGTCCCGCCGTGCGGGCGTCCGAATACGGGTGGATGCCCTTGACCCCGAGGCCCTGGTAGTCGGGCAGCGCGACGGCATATCCCCGCTGGGTGAGCACCCGCACCACGTGGACGAGGTTGTGCAGGTTCGGCGACAGCGACGGCGCGCACTGCGGATCGATGCCCAACGTGCCGTGACCGAACGCGACGACCGGCCATCCGCCCTCGGGCGCGGCCTCCTTGGACGTGAACACCGAGCCCGACACCACGGTCGGTGCTCCGGTGTCGCCGGAGGTGGACCGGTAGACGACCCGGGCCGCCCGCAGCTGTCGGCCTTCCACGGTGCGGGTGACGCCGGGCATCGTGGTGGCGGTCACCAGGGTACCGGGCCCGGTGCCGCTGGTGTCGGCCGACTCGACCGGCACCGGCGGCCCGCCCGATGACGGGAACTGGTTGAGGAACTTCAGCGCGAGCGTGGTGGCGATCGGTTGCAGCGGCACGAGGGCCAGCGCGCCGACCACCACGACCACCAGCGCGACGGCGACGGTCACCACCACTGTGCGGGTCGTGCCGCTGCGTTGGCCGGGCATGAGCCTCCTACCGTTGTCGTCGCGCCGCACCGCCACCCAAACCTAGGGCAGCCGCATCGGTGCGCCGCCTCGAAGTGCGGTGAGAATCACATTCCGCGAACATCGCGACGGCCGCGCACCGCGTTTTCATGATCGATCGTCTCGGACGAACCCCACCCATTACGCACGATGAATTCTTTTGCGGAGACGTTCCGAAGTGAAACCACAATTTGCGTGTCAGCCGACAATATTGATGTTGCTGGCTGACTTGTTCACATGATGGAGGTATTTCGCATTCGGGATAGCTGGCGGGACCCGCAGCACACGGTCAGTACGCGCCGTTGCCCGCCGCGACGGTGCGGATGGTCTTGGCCGCGATCAGCAGGTCGCTGGTGATCGACCAGTTCTCCACGTAGGACAGGTCCAGGCGCACCGAGTCCTCCCAGGACAGATCCGAGCGTCCGCTGACCTGCCACAGCCCGGTGATACCCGGCAGCACCAACAGCCGACGGCGGACCTGGTCGGTGTACGTGTCGACCTCCCGGCGCAACGGCGGACGCGGCCCGACCACGCTCATATCGCGGCGCAGCACGTTGATGAACTGCGGCAGTTCATCGATGCTGTAGCGGCGCAGGAACTTGCCCACCGCGGTCACGCGCGGGTCCTCGCGGATCTTGAACAGCACGCCGCCGACGCTCTCGTTGATGTCGAGTAGCCGGTCGACCTCTTTGTCCGCGCCGTCGACCATGGTGCGGAACTTGAGCATCTCGAACGGCCGGCCGTCCAGTCCGATCCGCTCGGAGCGGTACAACACCGGGCCCCTGCTGGTCAGTTTGATGGCCAGCGCGGCCAGCAGCATCACGGGCAGCGCGCCGGTCAGCACGGTGATCGACACGCAGAGGTCGAAGGCCCGCTTCTGCAGTTTCTTGGTTCCGCTGTACTGCGGCTTCTCGACGTGGATCAACGGCAGCCCGGCCACCGGCCGCATGGTCAGCCGCGGGCCCGCGACATCGACGACACCCGGCGAAACCACCAGGTCGACACCGAGTTTGTCCATTTCCCAGGACAACTCGCGTATCCCTGCGGGGCCGAAATGGTCGGTGGTGGTCAGCGCGACGGTGTCGGCGTCGGTCTTCAGGATCGCGTCGTGCAGGTGGTGTTCGTTGCCGAACACCGGCAGCGCGCCGACGCCGGGCACCTCCAGGGTGCCTCCGCCAGGGCGACCGGTCAGGCACACCCCGACCACCGCGTATCCGTACGACCAGCCGCGGGCGAGCGACTGCACCAAACTGCGCACGGCGCGGGCGTCACCGACGGCGACAACGGTCTGCACGCACTTGCCCTGGCGACGTTTCCGCGCCAGCAGCCGACGGCACAAGTTACGGCTGGCCAGCAGCGCGAGGAGGCCGAGCGGAAGGGCGACCGCGAGATAGCCACGGGCGTACTCCGGGCGAAAGATCATCAGCCCGACGGCGATCACGCCGACCGTTGCCAGCGTCGCGGAGAAGACGCGGCGATACTCCTCGACGCCGGCGCCGACGATCCGCGGTGAGCGGGTGCGGTAGGCCGCCAGCAAGGCCAGCCACGTCGCCGCGACGATGATCGACAGCAGCGAGTAGTAGGAGAACACCCAGAAGTACGCCCCGTGGGGCATCTCCTCCGGCGCGCCGAGCCTGACGAACTGGGCGGCGACGAGGGACAGGCAGACGACGAGGACGTCCGAGACGATCAGGGCGAGGCGGTATGAGTTGTGCCACGGCGCGCTGTGCGCGGCACCGATCTTCGTCAATCGAGGCTTCGCGGGGGTGTAAGCCTCTTCAGCCACGAACACGGCTAGGCGTTCCTCCTAAGATTTGCTGACGGCTACCGGCCCCCCGACGAAGCACGATTGCGCGTTTACTATGTCAAAGTTTGCCCAGCTCCGCTACCCATATCGTGAAATAGCTGGTCAACAAGGAGTGTCGACCAACAACGCCTTCGCGACGCTGGCAAATTGACATGAATTGATAATTTTTCGGCCGGGGTAGCGAGAACTGTCAGCTCGTCGCATATCGAGCAAGTTCCTCGGCGCGCAACTGGCGGAATTTGGTCCACATGTCATGGCCCATCTGCCGCATACCTGCGGCGTTGTAGTGCCGGTCGGTCGCGGAATTGACGCAATTGCGTGGTCCCGAGACGAAAGCGGTGCCCGGTATCCGGGCCGGCGTGTCGACGTGTACGGCGTGGATCTTCGGATAATCGCGGCCGCTCAATTCCATCTCTTCGGGCGCCATTCCGCCCAACAACACCGGCAGGCCTTTCCCGTATCGGGTGCGTAAATCCGCGATGAGGGAATCGAGCTTGGCCCGATAAACCGGGCCGGAGGTCAGCGGAACGTCGCTTTCGCCCTGGTGCCACAGCACCGCGGCCACCTCACTGCCGGGATGGGCCGCCAGCGCCTTGTCGATGGCGCTCACCCCCCGCCGGTAGAGGTTCACCCTGGTGCGGGTGTCGGCGGGATCCCAGGTGTAGCCGTTTTTCGGCGTGAACGACGTGTCACCGCGTGCGCCGGGGATGAGCAGGACGGTGCGTCCGGTCTCGTCGGCCAAGTGTTTGGCGAACGTCATCCCGAACCCGACACCCTTACCGGGGATCTCGTGGATGAGGGGGTCGACGGCGAGGACGGCCTTACCCGCCGACGGTCCGCACATCGCCCACTGGTGCACCCGTGGGTGCGGCCGGTCCGGGCCGCTCAGATCGAGGCCGAGGCCCATGCCGAACGCATTGGACTGGCCGAGCACCGGCACGATCAGATACGGCTGCTCGGGTGGCGCGACGTCGATGCCCTTGGGTGCGAACAGTCGTAGCACCACGCATTTGGTCTCGGTCAGCAGTCGCCGCCACAGCGGCCAGTCGCCGTCAGCTACCGGGTGGCGATGAGGTGCACTCATTTGTCACCGGCTTTCCTGCGAATCTGTCTGCCAGCCATGCGTATTGGGAGCTGATGTCGACGTTGCCGTGGCCTGCCTGCGGCTGCAGGTCCCATACGATCGGGCCGCCGAGGGTGCAGGCGCGCGCGATCGCATCGGTGGTCCACTGTGCGTCGATGTATTCGTCCTGACCGCCGTAGGACACCGACAGCGGCGCCGTGAGCGGTTGCTGCGGCAGTGCCCACTGACCCAGCAGTTCGCGGAGCCGCTCGGCGGCCTGCGGTGTTTTCGGAACCAGGTCGCCGGGCGTGAGCGCCTCCGCCGCCTCCTTGCGGTCCAGTCCCTTGGCGCCCGAACACGACGACAGCACGTCCCAGTATTCGGCGGCCGCGCCGCTGCGGTAGTCGTCGCGGTCGAGGTCGGGGTGCAGCCGCGCCAACGTCTCCACCACCGACTGAAACGCCGGCCGCTGGTAGTACGTCAACGTTTTGGCCTCCGCCTTGTCCACCAGGCCGGTGACGTCGGCGGCCGGAACCATCGCGACGACCCCGACCAGGTCGAGTTCGGGCGCGTAGCCGCCCGCCTGCTCGCCGGCTGCCCACACCGCGCCGCCGCCTTGGGAACCGCCGAGCGCCGCCCACTGCGGCGAGATGTCGTCGAAGGTGCGGTGCAGCGCGCGCACCGAGTCGATGACGTTGAGCCCCGCGGTCTTGGCGTCCAGGTAAGGGTGAACGCCGGGCGCGCCGAGCCCCTGGTAGTCGGCGAACGCGACGGCGTAGCCCTTCCGAACCAGCCCGACCACCATGGAGGACATCCCGAGCAGTGAGTCCGACAGTGACGGCGCGCACGGCTCGTCCATACCCGTCGTGCCGTGCCCGAACGCTACTACCGGCCACCCACCTTGGGGCGCAACACCTTTGGGGGTGTACACCGATCCGGAGACCACGGTCGGCTCGCCGGTGTCGCCGTTGGTGGAGTGGTATAGGACGCGTGCGGCATTGAACTCGGCGCCGACCTTGCTGCGCGACAGCCCCGGCATCGTCATGGCGCTCACCAGGTCACCGGGTTCGGATCCGCCGAGGTGCGCGGTCGGAATCGGTTCGGCGTCGGGGTGGGCGGCCGGGGTGTCGCCTTCACCGTCGCCGGAGCGAAACGCCCATGCCACCACGACCGCGCCCGCCACCAGAACGACCGCTGCCGCGACGGTAAGCGCGACACGAAGCCGACTCATCAGCGCCACCGGTAGCGGTAGCGTCGGGCGATGTTCATTGCGGGCTTCTCCACCGTGTAGTAGGTGACGCTGGACACCGCCAGCGTGACCGCAAGCACCACAACGATGTTCAGGCACATCCCGCCCAGGGAGTCACCGGCCAGCAGGCCGAACCGGTGCAGCATCAACATCGTCGGGAAGTGCAGCAGGTACAGCGACAACGACACCTTACCCACGAACAGGAACGGGGCCCGTTCGAGGCCCTCGCCGATCCTCGAGCGTTGTCCGCACGACAGCGGTGCGACGATCACCAGGATCACCAGTGCCGAGGCGATGGCCATCGCGCTGGTGCCGAACATGTTGCCCAACGCGATCAACGCCAACCCCACCACCAGCACGACGGGCAGTGCCAGCGCCGAAACCGGCCGCACCCGCCGTGCGGCCGACGTCCGCACCGTGCCCTGTTCGATCGCCACGACGGCGACCGCGGCCAGCATCCCGAACGCGAAGTTGTCGGCGTTGACCAGAAAACTCCTCAGGTACACCGAAACCCAGTTGGGTCCCCACTGCATCAGCTCGGGGTCGGTGACACCGAAGTGGTTGCTCACCAACGGCAGCAACAGTTTTGCGACGAACCCGATCACGATGAACACCACGGGCAGGCTGGCGGCCAGCAGCAGGGGACGCGCCGAGGTTCTGCGGCGTATCGCGAACAACAGCACAGCCGACAACGGCAGCGACAAGTAGAACGCGAACTCCAGCGTCAGCGACCACGACGGGTTCAGGCCGGTGAAGATGTACTCGGGAATATAGGTCTGCACGAGCGTGAGATTGGCCAGCAGCTGCCACGGATCGGTGATGGTGCCGGTGCCCTCGTCGGTACCGAGCGCCTGCACGGTGGGGTTCTCGACATACACCACACCGAAGACGTAGTTGCACACCAGAAAGATGACCAGGTAGCCGGGCACGATTCGGGCGATCCGGTGGACCGCGAAGTTGCGTGCGCTGGGCGGCGTTGCCACCGCGGCGTCGTCGGTCAGCCTGCGGACGTAGGGCAGAAACAGCAGGAACCCGCTGAGCACGAAGAAGAAGATCAGGCTCATCCCGACGACGCCGATCTTGGTTTGCGCCGAGGTGTTTGGGGAGAAGTTGGCGGCGACGTGCATGACCGCCACGCCGACGGCAGACAAGCCACGCGCCCCGTCCAGGCCGATGATGCGCCCGGTGGTGGCGGGCACCGGCCGTGCCGCCGACGGGTCCGCGTTATCCCGCGGTTTGATGGTCACTGCGGCGCCCCGGGCGGTGTCAGACCCAGACAGCTGTCGGATGCCGGCTCACCGCGGAACCGCGCGTTGACCCAGCCGAACGCCGAGGAGACGTCGATGTCGGCGTGGCCCTTGTCCGGCTGCGGCGCGATGTCGATCACATCGCCCATCGCGCACGCCGCGCGCAGCGCACGGTCGGTCCACTCCGGCAGGACCAGCGCATCGTTGCCGCCGTAGAGCACGAGCATCGGGGCCGTGGTGGGGAGCTTCGGCAGGCTCATGTTCTGCAGCAGTGCGCGCAACGTGTCGACGGCCTGCGGGGTGGCCGGCCGAAGGTCCTCACCGGTGAGCTGCGGCGTCAGCGCGCTGCGTTCGGCGACCTCGGGCCCGTCGCACGCAATCAACGTGTCCCAGTTGTCTTCTGCGAAGCCCCGCCGGTATTCGTCGAGCGCGAAGTCCGGATGTGTGCGGTGCAGCGATTCGAGGATCACCACCAGTGCGGGCAGCTGTTCGGGGGTGAGCTGAACGGTGGCGGCCGCGTCGGCGAAACCGGCGATGTCGGCGGCCGGCGCCACGCTGACCGTGCCCAGCAGCGCGAGGCCGGCGCCGTAGGTGGCGGCCAGTTCGTTGGCCGCCCAGGCGGCCTGCCCGCCCTGGGAGACGCCGATCGCCATCCAGCGTTCGGATGCCTCGGGGACCAGGTGACGGGCGGCCTTCACGGAGTCGATCACGTTGTAGCCGGCCGTGGTGGCATCCAGGTACGGGTGGTCGCTGTCGTCATCGATGCCCAGGCCCTGGTAGTCGGGCACGGTGACGACGAATCCGGCGTCCACCAACGCGGTCATCACGTTGGACGTACCCAGCAGGTTCGGCGAAAGCGACGGTGCGCAGGTGGATTCGATCCCGGTGGTGGCATGGGCGTAGACCACCACCGGCCAGCCGCCGTCGGGCGCGTCGCCCTTGGGCACGAAGACGCTTCCGCTGACCCGGGTGTGCTGGTTGTCGATACCGGAGGTAGACGTGTACTCAATGCGCGCGGCCAACGAACTCACCGCGCGCAGCCTGCGGTCGATGGTCGGCAAGGAATTGGCTTCGGCCAGCGCACCCGGCTCTTGTCCGGCGGCGCTGTAGTCCGCGTCGATGGGCATCCCCGACATCGCCGCCGGCGCCTCCTGCGCGGAAGTGTCGTCGGCGCAACCGGTTACGAGGGCGCCGGTCGCCACAAGTAGGCACGCCAGCCCGATGCCCCCGAGGTGAGCGCGGATCATCAGTCCCTTTCTGCCAGGACCTCGTCGACGACGTGATCGAGGTGTCGTGTGCCGTGCGTCCGGTCGCGCAGCAGTCCGTACGCGAGCACCAGGATGGCGCTGAGCCCGAACCCCACTGCGCCTGCCGGAACGATGAACTGCCACACCGAGCCCTGCCGGACCGCCGGTTCGGCGGCGTCGACGACGACCAGTTCTGCGGCGCCGGTGTCGACACTGGCCATCTCCTTGGTCAGCGCAACCAGGTTCTCGGTAACACCGTCGGCGGTGCGGCGGGTGAGGTCGGGGTCGCTGCCGGTCACCGCCACCTCCAGCAGCGCGGAGTTCTTGGCCGACACGGTGATACGGGCCGCGAGTTCGGCCGGGCTGGTATCGAGGCCCAACTGCTCGATGGTGCGGATCGTGACCTGCCGGCTGCGGGCCAGATGCTGGGTGGTCAGGTTTCGCGAAATCGAGTTCAGGTGGCCGTAGTAGGCGTCCACGGGGGTCGCGCCGCCCGGCGTCACCGCGAAAACGCGTGCGGTCGAGGTGAACACGGGCGCCGCGCTCTGCCAGGCCAGCCAACCGGCGCCCGCCGAGACTGCGGTCGCGCACAGCAGCACCACCCAGCCGTTGACCAGCAGCCGTAGATAGTCGCGTACCCGGGGCACGTTGGCGGGCGGCCTCATGTGGCCCCCACGCAGACGTCGGCGGGCTGTTGGCCGTCGAAACGCGCCTTCAGCCAGGCCAGCGACGTTTGGATGACCAACTCGTTGGTGGTGGTCGTGTCACCGATGCGGCGATCCACCACGACGGGATCACCTTTGGCGCAAGCCTCTTTGACCGCGAGCGCGACACCGGCCTGTGGCACCACCGGGTCGTGTGTGCCGTACACCACCAGCACGGGTGCGGGCGGGGCCGGTGAGTTGCCAGGTAGCGCCAAGGTGTTCAACGCGTTGCGCAGCGTCGCGGCGGCGGCATCGTCACGCGGGCGCAGGTCCTCCGGGCGCAACTGCGACACCAGCCGGTTCGCCTCGGCGGGATCCGCGGGCGCGCACGAGGTGAGCAGATCCCAGTGCTCGCCGGCCAAACCCGAACGGTAGGCGTCCAGATCGAGGTTGGGCAGCTGCTGCGACAAGCCCTGCAGCAGCACCATGAGCAGCCGGTACTGGTTCGGCGTGAGGTTGCCGTTGCTGGCGGCGTCGACCAACGGCGACAGGTCGGCGTAGGGCGAAAGCGCCACGGCGCCTACGAGGTTGAGCCCGGCGCTGTAGTCGGTGGCCCGGATCGCCGCTGCCCATGCAGCAAGGCCGCCCTGGCCGCTGCCGTACGCCGCCCAGTCCGGGCTGGTGTCGGGAACCACCCGGCGCGCCGCGCGCACCCCGTCGATCATGGTGTTGCCCAAGGCGACCCAGTCCAGCGGCGCGTGCTGTTGGCCGCCCACACCGAGTCCGGGAAAGTCGGGCATCATCACCATGTAGCCGCGGTTGAGCATCACCGTCATCGCCGACGCGTAGCCGCCCAGCCCCTGCGCCAGCGACGGCGCGCAGTTCTCCGTCACGCCGGTCAGCGTGTGCCCGAACGCGATGACCGGCCACCCGCCCTCGGGCGCCTTGCCCGCGGGAACCGCAACCACCCCGGAGACTTCGGCGGGCTGACCGGCGGTGGTGGTCGAGCGGTACACCACCCGCACCGCCGTCACGCCGGCGTCGGTGAAGTGTCTGTTGGGGGCGAGGGGTTCGACCTCCACCAGCGATCCGGGCCCGCCGCCGGTCAGATCCGGCGGCGGCAATTCGGTCGCGCCGACGAACGGAGGCACCAGCGAGTGCGGCGGCCGGTTGTAGTCCGCCGGCGGCTGCGGCGGGTCCGGCGCACAGCCGGCCAGGACCGACACCGCGCCGACGATGGCCCCCGCGCGGGCCACCGCGAGCCGCAACCGCACTATCCGTTGCCTCCGTGTCTGGGCCTGCTCCCGGCGCCCAGCGCCGCGTCGCCGTTGGCATGCCG
Source organism: Mycolicibacterium sp. XJ662 (assembly GCF_053484035.1). Lineage (NCBI taxonomy): Bacteria > Bacillati > Actinomycetota > Actinomycetes > Mycobacteriales > Mycobacteriaceae > Mycobacterium > Mycolicibacterium sp. XJ662. The sequence continues at coordinate 190,329 of NZ_JBEFTL010000002.1, forward strand.
CGGGGTGTCCGAGCCGACGAGTTGCCCCTTCTGGGTTGCCACGGGTCGGGTGTCGGCCGGGTTGTCGCCTCCGGTGCCCGACGGCCTCGCCGCCGAATCCGATTGGGCGTCACGGCGCACCTGCTTGTGGTGTTGGCGCCGCAGGCGGCCGCCGACACGTTCGAAGGTCGCCACCGTCCCGATCAGCGCGACGTTGGCGGTCTGCAGCGCCTGGATCCCCCGGCGCAGCGCCGAGTTCGTGGTGGAGCCGATGCGCGCCAGCAGCACCGCGCCGTCGCACAGCGCGCCGATGTTCGCGCCGTCGGCGTAGTGCTCGAGCGGAGGCGTGTCGACGACGACGTAATCGAAATTGCGTCCGAGCTCCTCGAACATCGCGGTGGCGCGGTCGTTGGCCCACATCTCGCCGGGGCGCGACGCCTTGGGTCCCGCGGGCAGCAGCGCGATGGCGTGCGCGCCGACGGGGATCTCGCCGATCACCGCTTCGACCACCGCGTGTTCGCCAGCGATCACCGTGCTCACGCCCCGGTTCATCGCGCGGGCGCGACGCTGGTCGTCCAGACCCAGCCGGTCGGCCAGGTCCGCGCCGCGCAGGTCACCGTCGACGACGATGACCGACCGGCCCGACTCGGCCAGCGCGGCGGCGAGGTCGATGGCCACGGTGGTGCGTCCGTCGCCGGTCGACGGGCTGGTCACCGCGATGCGGCGCGGCGGGACGCCGCTACCGGGCGGCACCGCGAACCGCAGGTTCGTGCGCAGTTCGCGCACCCGCTCGGCGTAGAGCTCGTTGCCGTCGAGATCGACGACGGTGGTCGCGGGCCGGGTGGGTTCTGCGGGCAGCGCCCCCAGCAGGTGGGTACCGACGGCGCCCTCCACCGAATCGCGGCCACGCAGCCGCTTGTCGAGGATCCCGGCCAGCACCGCCGCGACGATGCCGACCACCAGACCGATGACCGCACCCAACGCGATCATCGTGAGCACACCGAGCCCCGTCGGTGCCGTCGGGTAACTGGCCTCGTCGACCACCACCAGGCCCGCAGCGGGGCTGCCGCCCCGGCGCGAGGTCTCCAGCTCGCTGACCAGACCGACCAACTGGTCAGCGACCGCGTTGGTGTAGGTCTGCGCCTGCGCGGGGTCGGCGTCGGTGACGCTCACATCGAGCAATACCGTCTTCTCACCGGGCAGCGCCGTGACCTTCGAACGCAGTTCGTCCGGCGAGATCGGCGCCTTCAGCTGATCCACCGCGCGGGCGGCCACTTGTTCGCTGGACGCCAAGTCGGCGTAGGAGTACACACGTTCCTGGGAGAAAAGATTGTTCTGATACGCCTCGGTGACCGAGGTGCCGTGCTGCGTTGCTACGAACAGGCGCGCAGTGGACTGGTATTCGGGTGTCAGTAAAAATGTGGCCGCATAGCCACCGGCGCCACCAACGATCACCAGGGCCACGATCAGCCACCAGTACCTGCGGAAAATGCGCAGGTATTCCATGATCTCCAAGATCGAACCTTTCAGAAGCGCGCCGCAAACTAAAGATCAAACACGGACAGAGTAACGGTTGTGCGGCCGGACCGCCGCAATGCACCTGACCGGGCAGGCTGGTGTCCAGTCCGCGAAGCTGTCACCATAGTCCCCGTGACGCGCCGCCCGGACTTGATCGGCAAATGCCTGCTAGCCGTTGCGGTGATCGCCGTCTGCCCCCTCGTCGCCTGGCTCGCCGTCGGGCGCGGGACGCTGGTGACGTACGGCGTTGTCGGCCTTCTTGGGCTGGTCATCGCGGTATACATCGGTTTGCGCCACCCGTTGTGGCTGTTCTGGGCGACGGCCGCGGTGATCGGCGGACTGCCCTTCGGATACTTCCCCGGCGTCCACATTCCGCTGTACCTGCTATTCGCCGCCGGAGCGGTGCTTGCGGCCATCATCCATCCCACCCAGCGAACTCGACTCAGCACACTCGAGATAGCGGTGATCGCGTTGCTGGTTGCATCGGCTTTGTCCGTTGTCGCCACCGGGGTCACCCTTCCGGCAATTTTGCTGTACGCGAGGTGGGGCATCGCCACGGCGGTGACAATCGCGTTGCTGAGACTGTCGCGGGAGAACCTCGCCCGGTTCGGAAGGATATTCGTCTACGCCGCATCAGCCAATGCCCTCGTCGGGATCGCCATGGCGACGGTGGACCAACAGCAGCGCCTGTTGAAGCCGCTGCAGATCTTCGGCTACGGCGTCGGCGCAGGGCTGCGCGAGCAGACCGCGTTGTACGTCTACTCCGACGAGGGCGGCACGATCGGCAGGACGCTGCGCCTGGGCGGGACGTGGGTGCTGCCCAACAGCGCCGGGCTGGCCCTGGCGACCGCGCTGATCATCTGCCTGGTCTTGTTCACCGGCTGGCGGCGCACCCTGATGTCCACCGTCATCGTGGTGGCGCTGCTGCTCACGCTGAGCCGCAGCATGATCTTCTCGGTCGCGGTCGGGCTGCTGCTGGTGCTGCTGTTCCACAGCATGCGGGCCCGCGACCGCCAGATCGCGATGGGGATCATCGGTGTCGGCGCCGCGGCGGCCCTGCTGACCCCGATGATTCGCGACCGCATCCTGTCCACGTTCGCCGACGAGGACACCGGGCGCGAAGCCCGGGCGGACTCGATCGCCGAATTCCCGAACCGCATGTCGGGCAACTGGCTGTTCGGGCTCGGCTGGGACCGACCCGAATTCCGCAGCGGCCAGTTGGCGCAGTCGCTCAACTACGTCTCCAACGCGCCGCTGTTGACGATCTATCGCGGCGGCATCATCACCGGGCTGGTGTTCGTCGCGATCCTGGTGATCGGTGCGGTGATGGCCTACCGTGCGCTGCGCTCGCCGTCGTTGCCCCATGCCGTCTACGGCGGCGTGTTCATCGGTATCGCGGTGATCTCGGCGAACCTGCAGCAGTCGGTCGTCGACATGCCGCAGATGACGCTGACCTTCTCGATCCTGCTGGCGTTTCTGGTCTATGTCGATCAGACCCGACACGAAGCGCCGCCCGGCCGGGCACAGGCTGTCGAGCCCGCGGCCGTCGCCGCACGCTGACGACGTTCAGGTGATCGCCGGCTCGGCGCGCAGCAGCGCGGCCACCGCGCGGTGCGGGGTGCGCTGTTCCCAGCGCGCCCGGTTGACGTCGTAGAGCCGATCGCCGTCGGCGACCGCCGCGGGCTGGTCGAGAAGATAGCGCCGGCACTGCGCGACGAAGCTGTCGTCGTCGTCGTGGGTTTCCAGGCCGTACAGCGGTCCCAGCTCGCCGATCGCCGCGGTGGTGCCCACCACCGGCAGACCCATTCTGATCGCGTCGAGAATCTTGACCCGCACACCGCCACCGGTCTTGATCGGCGCCACCATCGCGCGGCAGGTGCCGAGGAACTCGGCCAGGTCGTCGACGAAGCCGAGGTCGCGCACACCGGCGGGGTAGACCGGATCGGGTGCGCCCGGCTTCTTCTTGCCGATCACCGCCAGTTCGGCGCCAGCGATGCCCGCGGCGATCCGCGGCCACAGCCGCAGCGCGTGCAGGAACGCCTCCTGGTTCGGCGGCCAGTCCCGCAGCCCCATGAAGACGAGCCGACACGGTGTGTGCGCCACGTCGACCTGCGCTACCGGCGGCAGGGACACATCGAGCCAGCGGGCGCAGGCCACCCCGTTGGCGCGGTAGAACTCGGCGTCGGCCGCGTCGTAGGTGCCGACCGCGTCGGCGGCCCGCGCGACCCGCAGTTCGTCGCGGCGTAAGCGGGGCGCCTCGATGCGGCCCAGCGCGCCGCGGCTCGCGCGCCACACCAGCGCCTCGGAGATGTTGGTGTTGACGACCAGCCGGGCGCGGCCGAATCGGGTGCTGCGCAGGAAGGATTCGGCCATGTAGCTGTGCTCGGCGACGAACACGTCGGCGTCGCACGCATCGATGGCGGCGACCAGATCGTCGGTGTCGAAACGGACGTGGACGAGGCTGCGCCGCTTGCGGATCGAATCGGCCAGCAGTTTCGCCGGCCGGATCGCCGGCTTCGGCAGCCGGGTCAGCGCATGGCCGCCGGGCAGCGTGGCCGGGCCCGTCTGCGCCGAAAGGCACAGCGCCGACACCTCGAACTCGTCGGCGGCCAGGCCCATGAGCAGCTGGCCCAGCTCGACGTCACCGGCCCGCTCCGTCACCGGGTCTTTCGACAGCAGGAACGTCACCTTCGTCTGCGGCCGGCCGCTTGCCATGCCGTCCCTTTCCGTAGATCGCCAGCGAGAAGATGGCCAACAGCGCCGCGTCGGCCGCGGAGGTCGCGATCGCGGCGCCGACCGCGCCGAGATGCGCCAACACCGCCAACAACCCGAACTTCAGCGGCACCAACCCGATCACCGACGCCATCCGAACCATGTCGCGCCGCTGGGCATACAGCACGAACTGGAAGACCATGATCACCGTGCGGAAGGCGCAGTAGGCCGACATGATGATCATCGCGACGGCCAGTTGCTGGGGCGCGGGCGAGATCAGCAACCCGATGCCGACGAGCAGCACCAGCAGTCCCCCGCCCGCGCCCAGCGCCACGGTCAACTTCAGCGGCGGGCCGCTCGACAGCTCTCCGCCGCTGTCGCGCAGCGTCTGCGCGTAGGTGGTGCCGAACGCCTGGCCCACGTAGCAGACCGCAGAGGCGACCACCCAGGTCAGGTTGTAGTAGCCGACGACCGTGGTGTCGGTGAGCCAGCCCAGCAGCAGCACGTCGCCCGCGAGGAAGGTTGAGGTGCCGAGCATCTCCCCGGCCAGCACCAGGATGGTCTGCGGCGGGCCCGGCAACTGCGGCCGGTGGCCGCGCACCGTGGACGCCGCGAGCACCGCGATCACCACGTAGGGCACGCAGTAGGCCACGCTGGCGCCCAGCAGCGTCGGGTGCATGCCCTCCAGCGGCGCACCGAACAGATAGGCGCAGCCCGCCACCACGCTGCCGGCCTGCCTGCTGGTGTCGATTCGCGACGTCACATGCGGGTCGCCCCGACGCATCGCGCGCGCCTTGTAGGCCCCGACGATCAGCTCGCCGCCGGCTACCGTGACGCCGAACCAGACGATGTAGTTCAGCGGAAAGAAAACCTGGCCCAGCACCATCAGCGCCAGCCCGAGCAGATACCGGCCGGCGCGTTCGCGGACGAAGTCCTCCTCCGGTTCGCGCACCGAACGCACCACGTAGGGATTGCTCAGCGTCTGACCGAGCACCGACATCAGCGCGAAGCCCAGGCTGTACAACCCGTAGTCGCTGATGCCCAGTTGATAGATCAGCGCGGCCGTCCACAGCAGGCCGGTGCCACGGCCGCCGTAGACGTAGAGCAGCGACACCAACGTCTTAGCGGATCGGCGGGGTGCGGCTTTGGGCTTAGCTCCGGGAGTCGACAGGTCAGTGCCCCTCGCGGTGTCGGGCCAGCAGCTGCGACCAGGTCGCGGCATACGCCTGCGCGGTGGCCGCAGGAGAGCGCGCCTGGCGGGTCTTCTCCGCATACTCGCCCAGCTCGGTGAGCCGCCCGTCGTCGCCGAGCAGCGCCTCGATCGCCCCTGCCAGGTCCGCCGCGACCGCGTCGGGCTCGGCGTCTTGGGTCCGGACGACGACGGCTGCGGATTTCTCGTCCAACTCGGCCAGCGAGCCGTACGCGGTGCACACCACCGGCGTCCGGTACGCCGTGGCGTGCGCTACGACGCCCGACGCCGGGTACGTCTCGTCGTACCAGTGGCGCTTCCCGTAGGGCACCACGATGGCGCGCACCGAGCCGAAGAACGCATCCTCGGCCGGGCCGTCGACGGCGCCGAGGATCTCGATGCCGTCCACGCGCGGCAGCGATTCGGTGCCGCGGCCGGCGACCCGGATGGCGATGTCGTCGGGCAGCAGTTCGCGGATGCGCGCGACCTGCTCGAAACCCTTGCCCCGGTACACGTGACCGAAGAACCCCACCGCGTTGGGGCGTTCCTGCACGGGACGGATGACGGGTCGGTCGCGCACGAGGTGGGGCACGTACACCGCGGTCGTGTGCGGGTAGCGCTGCTCGATCGAGCGACGGCCGGTCTCGGTGAGGGCGAACAGTGTGCGCCGCCCGTTCACCATGCCTTCCACCTTGGTGGACAGCGGCCGTAGCGGGTAGTGCACGCCGTGGAAGATCAGCTTGCGGGTCAGGGCGGGGCCGAACATGAACTTCGTCGCCGCGGGCCACCACACCCCTTGCGGCGGGTCGTGGATCGTCGCGGTCACCGGGGTGCCCGGCAGGCCGGCGATGGCCCAGAACGGCGCCGCCCCGCCTGCGGCAAGTTCGGCGTGCACCAGCGTGCGGTCCGGCGCCTCGGCGACCGTCTCGGCGACGGCACGTCGATACCGGCGGATGTCACGCACGGTGTCTCCGCCGGGGCCGCGCGTACGAATCTCGGCAACGTCGCGGAAGTGGGGTCTGACGGCGGTGACGAAGTCCTCGGCGTAGTCGCCCACCGCGGTCTGACCTTCGGCAGGGCCGACGAAGACCAGCCGGTATTCGCGCAGGTTCGTCGTCACCTCGAATGCTCCCGTCGTTGATCGGAGCTAACGATACCCAAACGCCGATGGGGGCCCCGGTAAGGGCAATAAAAAGGCCTGTGCGCTGAGGTCGCAGCATTGTCGCCGTGTTATGCTACGCCACGTTTTTCGCCGTCTGGCAGGAGTACATCGTGGGCATAGCTGGGACCGCCAAATTCCTTGCGATACAACGCCTTAAGGGCTTTGACGTACCGGACACCCCGGTCTTCTACGGCACCGACGGCAGCTTCGAGAAGGGCACCGACTGGTTCATCGAAACGCTGCGCGGCTCCAAGCGTTATCTGGAATTCGGCACCGGCGGTTCGACTTATCTGGCAGCAAAGTTCGGAATTGAGTTCATCGCGGTCGACTCGGACCGGTTTTTCTTGAAAAGCGTGGAAAAAAAGATTCGCGACGACGGGCTGGCCCGGCCCGTCGGACAGAGCTTTCACTACGCCGATATCGGGCTGACCGCGCACTGGGGCCGTCCCATCGGGCCCGGCCTGAACTCACCCGGCCGGTTGGCGAAGTTCCGCCGCTACTCGGATCTGCCTGCGGCCAGCTTCGAGGGCGGCCGGGCCCCCGACTTCGTCCTGGTCGACGGCCGGTTCCGGGTGGCCTGTGTGCTCAAGACGCTGCGCGCGCTGCGCCACGAGCGCGGCTGGACCATCGCGATGGACGACTACGGTGACCGCCCGCATTTCCATGTGGTGGCCGAGTTCGCCGAAATCGATCAGCTGGTCAACGGCCGGATGGCGGTCATCACCGCGGCCAAACCGGTCAGCTCGGAGTCGCTGGACGCGGCGATCCGCAAGTACGAAACCGAACTCGACTAACCGAACAGTGGGCGGTAGTAGGCGCTGTACTGCAGCGCGTCGGGATTGCGCTTGGCGATCAGCTTCGCAGGCACGCCGCCGACCACCTCGAGTTCGCCGATCTCCTTGTACTGGTTGACCAGCGCCTGCGCCGCCACGACGGCGCCGCGACGGATATGGCTGGGCAGGATCATCGCGCGGCTGGCGATCCAGACGTAATCCTCGATCACGGTCGGCACCGGCACCGGCAGGAAGTCGGGATGGTTGATGTCGTGCCCGCCGCCGATGATGTGGACGTCGCTGGCGATCGTGACGTTGTCGCCGATCCACAATCCGGCGCGGGCGTCGAGCAGACACCGCTGCCCGATCGTGCTGTGGCGTCCGATGCGCAGGAACTCGGGATCGAGCACCTGCGTCGTGCGCATGATCGAGGACCCTTCGCCGATCGTGGCGCCCACCAGCCGCAGGAACCCCAACCGCACGGCGTGGGACGGGATGTAGGTGACGAACATGTTGTACAGCAGCTGGGCAATCCGGTTGCGCGCCTTGCGCGCAAGGCCCATCGTCTGCATGCGGTAGTTCGCGAGCTCACCGTCGGGTCCGATCTCCCACGACGGCGGCGGAGGTAGTTTGAGATCCGGTGCGGCCGCGAGTTTGCGTGCGACATCGGCCGGGTCGGCTTTCGTCGGTTCTACGAACACTCAAGTACTCCTGTCAGAAGAACAGCGGGCGGTAACTCGCGCTGTAGGCCAACGCCTCCGGGTTGCGCTTGCCAATCGGCTTGGCGGGGTTGCCGCCGACGATCGTCAGCTCGTCGATGTCCTTGACCACCAACGCATGTGCGGCCACCACGGCACCGCGTTTGATGTGGCTGGGCAGCACCATGGCGCGGCTGGCGATCCACACGTAGTCCTCGACGACCGTCGGGTCGGGGCCGACGATCGGGAAGTCGGGATGGTTGATGTCGTGGCCGCCGGCCAGCAGCTGCACATCGCTTGCGAGCGTCACGTTGTCGCCGAGGTAGATGCCCGCGCGGGCATCGAGCACGCACCGCATGCCGACCGTGGTGTTCTCCCCGATCACCAGATAGTGGCTGTTCTGGATCTGGGTGCCCCGCATGATCGAGGAGCCCTTGCCGATCTCGGCGCCGAACAGCCGCAACCAGGCCAGCCGGATGGTGTGCGAAGGGATATGGGTGATGACGATGTTGAAGGCCAGTTGCCCGACCCACCGGCGAAGCTTGTCGGTGAACGTGACGCCTTCGGTCTCAACGTCGACGATCCGGCCGTTCTCGTCGGTGATGTATTCGAACTGCGGGCTCATCTTGAGCGCGGGCGCTGCGGCGCGCTTGCGGGCGACGACCTCGGGGTCGATCTTCGTCGGTTCTAGACCCATCGCGTCACCCCTTGGCAGCAGCCAGGTTGTCGACCGCGGCGTGCAGCTTTTCGGTGAAGACTTCCTCGGTGAACTGCTCGACGTGGCGGCGGATCTTGTCCGCGTCGAACCGGGTGGCCTCGAACCGGCTCAACGTCTCGGCGATCGCGGCGGGCTCCGGCTTGTCGAAGTACATCCCGGTGACGCCCTCGTCGATGGTGTCCAGGAAGCCGCCGAAGCGCAGCGCCACGCTCGGGCGGCCCCACACGCCGGCTTCGATGGGCGTCAAGCCGTAGTCCTCGTAGCTGGCGGCCAGCAGCGCCCGGCAGTTCTTGTAGAGCCAGGCCATCTGGCCGTCGGTGAGGTCGGACAGCATGGTCACGTTCGCGGTCTTGATGCCGCGCAACCGCTCGGCGTCGGGGCCCTTGCCGACCACGACGAGCCGGCGGTCGGTTCCGGCGAAGGCACGCACGATGACGTCGACGTTCTTGTAGGGCAGCAGCCGGGACACGACCAGGTAGAACCCCTCCTCGGGGACATCGAGCCCGGGGATCGGTTCAGGGTTCATCGACTGCGACATCGCCACGGGGGCGAACATCACGTCGGAGTCGATGCCGTAGGTGTCGGCGATGCGGTTCTGGATCAGCGTCGAGATCGCGTAGTACTTGTCGGCGGCCAGCGCCTGGCGACGGTCCCACGCCTTGAGGTAGGGCTTGGACAGCGCCAACCCGGCGCGTTTGATCAGGCCGCTGTCGTCGCCGAGATACTTGTCGGACAGATACAGCCACCGCGCCGGTGAGTAGCAGTAGATGAGCTTGCGGCCGTTGGTGCGAAATCCGTGCGCCCACCCGCTGGTGCTCGTCAGCACGATGTCGGCGTCCACGAACACCGAACGCGCGATCTGGGGGTACAGCGGCAGGGCCGCGCGGTGATACTTGCGCAGCGGCCCGAAGCGGTTGTAGGGCGACACCCGGACGTCGCAGTCGGCAAACTCCGGGTAGGTGGTTTGCGGCTCGTAGAGCATCGTGTAGATCGGCGCCTCGGGGAACGCCTTGGCCATCGAGAGGACGATCTTCTCGGCTCCCCCGAGTTGGGTCAGGTAATCGTGCGCAATCGCTACCTTCGGACCGTCGATTCCGTCGTATTTGCGGGCTGGTTGCACGCTGATAATCCTCTCACGAGGCTCCGTCGCCTGTTTGCCAGATGTTTGGTTGAATGGTTGCTCTACTTCCGCGGGGACTATAGAACCGCAAATACGGCCCCGTGACAAGCCGGGGTTTTGAATTTGCTGATCGGCCCTCTTTAGTTGGCACCTGCGGCAGGTATGCTTTGCCGAGCCGCCGCCCGAAACGTACCGGAGTAAACGCATGAATAACGAAGGCGTCAATTTAACGGTGTCGCCCGCCGGTAGCCGTGTTAGCTACCGGGATATCGAAACGCTGTGGAAAGGCTACGACGAATACGTCCGTGAGCTGGCGTTGCGCGAGGGCGCGCAAAACATCGCCGAGCTGGGCGGCGGCGCCAACCCGGTGCTGGGCGACAACGAGCGCTGGGGGTTCGCCTCGCACCGCATCGTCGTCGACATCTCGGCCGAGGAGCTGGCGAAGGCCGGCGGGGACGTGGAGACGCGGGTGCTGGATCTGTGCCAGCCCGTGCGCGACGGCCGCGAGATGTACGACATCGTGTTCTCCAAGATGCTGTGCGAGCACGTGCCCGACGGGCGGGCGTTTCACCGCAACTGCTTCGATCTGCTGCGCCCCGGCGGGCTGGCCGTGCATTACTTTCCGACGCTGTACACGCTGCCGTTCGTGCTGAACCGGCTCATCCCCGAACAGGCGGCGCGCACGCTGCTACGCAAGATCCAGCCCGGCCGCATCGACGACCCCAAGCACGAGAAGTTCCCCGCCTACTACCGCTGGACCACCGGACCCACCAAGCGGGCGATCCGGCGCTTCGAGAGCGTGGGCTTCGAGCTCGAGCAGTGGCACGGCGCCTTCGGCCATCACTACTATCACCTGGTCAAACCGCTGGACGCGCTGGAGCAGGCCAAGTCCCGGTTCCTGCTCAAACACCCGGTGCCCGCGTTGACCAGCTTCGCCGTCGTCGCGCTGCGCAAGCCTGCTTAAGGAGACATTAAGGAACCCGGTAGCATCGGGCACCATGACTAGCGTTACCGAACCGGGCGAAACGCACGAGATCGATATCCACACCACCGCCGGCAAGCTCGCCGATCTGCGCAGGCGCGAGGAGGAGACGCTGCACCCGGTGGGTGAGGCGGCGGTGGAGAAGATCCACGCCAAGGGCAAACTGACTGCCCGCGAACGCATTCTGGCGCTTCTCGACGAGGGATCGTTCGTCGAACTCGACGCACTGGCGCGGCACCGCAGCAAGAACTTCGGGCTGGACAGCAAGCGTCCGCTCGGCGACGGCGTGGTGACCGGCTACGGCACCATCGACGGCCGCGAGGTGTGCATCTTCAGCCAGGACGCCTCGGTGTTCGGCGGCAGCCTCGGCGAGGTCTACGGCGAGAAGATCGTCAAGGTCCAGGAGCTGGCCATCAAGACCGGCCGCCCGCTGATCGGCATCAACGACGGCGCCGGCGCGCGCATCCAGGAGGGCGTCGTCTCGCTGGGCCTGTACAGCCGGATCTTCTACAACAACATCAAGGCCTCCGGCGTTATCCCGCAGATCTCGCTGATCATGGGCGCTGCCGCGGGCGGGCACGTGTACTCCCCCGCGCTTACCGACTTCGTGATCATGGTCGACCAGACCAGCCAGATGTTCATCACCGGCCCCGACGTCATCAAGACCGTCACCGGTGAGGACGTCACGATGGAGGAGCTCGGCGGCGCGCACACCCACATGTCGAAGTCGGGCACCGCGCACTACGTCGCCTCCGGGGAGCAGGACGCCTTCGACTACGTCCGCGACCTGCTGAGCTACCTGCCGTCCAACAACTACGCCGACCCGCCGCGCTACCCGGCCCCGGTGCCCGAGGGCGCGATCGAGGACAACCTCGTCGAGGAGGACCTCGAGCTGGACACGCTGATCCCGGACTCGCCGAACCAGCCCTACGACATGCACACGGTGATCACCCGGATCCTCGACGACGACGAGTTCCTCGAGGTCCAGTCGGACTACGCGACCAACATCGTCGTCGGGTATGGCCGCGTGGAGGGTCGGCCGGTGGGCATCGTCGCCAACCAGCCGACGCAGTTCGCCGGCTGTCTGGACATCAACGCCTCGGAGAAGGCCGCTCGCTTCATCCGGACCTGCGACTGCTTCAACATCCCGATCGTGATGCTGGTCGACGTGCCGGGCTTCCTGCCGGGCACCGGCCAGGAGTACAACGGCATCATCCGCCGCGGCGCCAAGCTGCTCTACGCCTACGGTGAGGCCACCGTGGCCAAGATCACGGTGATCACCCGCAAGGCCTACGGCGGCGCCTACTGCGTGATGGGGTCCAAGGACATGGGCGCCGACGTCTGCGTGGCGTGGCCGACGGCGCAGATCGCGGTGATGGGCGCGTCGGGCGCGGTCGGCTTCGTCTACCGTCAGGAGCTGGCCGAGGCCGCCAAGAAGGGTGAAGACGTCGACGCTCTCCGGCTCCAGCTGCAACAGCAGTACGAAGACACGTTGGTCAACCCGTACATCGCCGCCGAGCGCGGTTACGTCGACGCGGTGATCCCGCCGTCGCACACCCGCGGGTACGTGGGCACCGCGTTGCGGCTGCTGGAGCGCAAGATCAGCCAGGTGCCGCCGAAGAAGCACGGGAATATTCCCCTGTGAGCGGGGCGAACAATCCAGCCACTGTGAGCGGGGCGAGCGAGACCGTGAGCGGCGACGAGCAGCACGAGCACGAGGCGCACATCCAGGTGGTGTCCGGTCACCCGACCGAGGAGGAGCTCGCGGCGCTGCTCGCCGTGTTCGCCGCCGCGTCGGGGACTCCGGAAGAGCCGCGCGAGCAGGAGCAGAACCTGTGGGGTCATCCCGTTGACCGGCTGCGCTACTCGACGTTCAGCTGGCAGCGGGTGACGTTGGTGGAACGGACCCACATGCGCCGATGACGCGGGTGGTCCTCGCGTCGGCATCGCCGGGCCGCCGAAAGGTATTGCGGCAGGCCGGAATAGATCCGCTCGTCATCGTCTCCGGCGTCGACGAGGACGCTGTGCTGGCAGGGCTTGATCCCGCGGCCACCCCGTCGGAGGTGACGGCCGCGCTGGCGGCGGCCAAAGCCGAGGCGGTCGTCGACGGCCTGGATTCGGCTGTGGCGGGCGATTGCGTGGTGATCGGCTGCGATTCGATGCTCTACCGCGACGGGGCGTTGGTCGGTAAGCCCGCGACAGCCGCGGCAGCGCGTGCCGGCTGGCAGCAGATGAGTGGCACGTCCGGTGAGCTGTACACCGGTCACTGCGTTATCCGATTGCAAGACAACGCCGTTGCGTTTCAGTGCGCCGACAGCATGGCCACCACGGTGCACTTCGGCGTGCCGTCTGCTGACGAGCTTGACGCCTATGTCGCCACCGGTGAGCCGACCGCGGTGGCCGGCGGTTTCACGATCGACGGGCTGGGCGGCTGGTTCATCGAGGGGGTCGACGGTGACCCGTCGTCGGTGGTGGGCATCGGGCTGCCGCTGACCCGTCGCCTGTTGCGCGACGCGGGGTTGTCGATCGCGGACCTCTGGGCCGCCAACCCGGTCACCTAAATTCTCGCGAGCAGACACAGAAGGCCCCTCTGCGGGCCTCCGAAGGGGCCTTCTATGTCTGCTCGCCTCGGTTAACTGGCCGCCGCGGAACGTGACAGGTGATACCGCAGGCGATCGGCGAGCTGCCACGGTGTGCGCCGGACATCGTCGACCGTTATCGGGACCAGCGTCCAGTCCACCTCTTGCACACCGGCGTACCTCTTCTTGTCTCTGAGCATCTCGAGTCGGCCTACGTGCCAATCGAGGCTCTCGTACTCTGCGGCCACACACTGCTTCGGCCAGGCGAAATCAACGCGGTACACCGTGCCGTCGAGGCTGACGATTTCGTACTGCAGCTCAGGAAGCGGTAACCCGTAGTCGATCATGACCAGACGCGCCTCGCTTTCCATCGCGGATTCTGCGCGGCCGTCGGCGTATTGCAAGAGCTCTCGTACCTGGACGATCCCGCGTCGCCCCTTCTGTTCACGCACGGCGTTTTCGAGTTGCGCACGTGTACAAGCGTTTACGTGAAGCGCAGCGTCGAGTGTGGCAAGCGCTCGGGGCCTGCGTAATTGCCGCGCGACCTCCACCGCAGTCCAGGCCGGTGCCGTCGCCAGCCGGCCGTCCACTCGCTGCAACGGAGCGCCCACACGCTGGTGGACCATCAATCCGGTCGTCGGCCGCATCCGCACACCCGGGTCGAGCACGTGTACTGCGCTGGTGTTCTCGACGTCGAAGCCATACAGCGCGGCGGCCGTGCCCATGCACGCCACAGCGCGTTGTCCCATGAACAGGTCCAGGGCGGCAAGCCGACCTTTCAGGTCAGGCGCGGTGGCGGCGTAAACGCCGTACCAGACGCGGACAACGCCTCCGTTGCGGACCTGAACACGTAATTCCTTCCTCGTCATGACGGCGAGTAGTTCCGCGGTTGTAGCGAAACCGCCCCATTCATCGAGGAGCGCAAGTGCGGCCGAGCGCATACAGAAAGCATCTGCCCACAGCGGTATCGCTCAGAACGGAAACTGGGTGTCCTGGGGATAACTCACCCGGGTGAGCCAACCCCCTACGCCGAGCAGACGCGGAAGGCCCCTTCGGAGGCCCTCAGAGGGGCCTTCTGCGTCTGCTCGCGGGAAAAGAGGGGGTTACATCAGGGGGTTGGGTGGCACGTCGCCGCGGTGCGCGCGATACCACTCGACGGTGCGCTGCAACCCTTCCTCGAGGCCGACTTTCGGCGCCCACCCGAGCGCGCGCATCTTGGCGATATCGGGGCAGCGCCGCTTCGTGCCGCCCTCGGGGGCCTCGCCGGGTTTGATGTCCAGATCCACGCCGACGACCCCGACGATCCTGGTGGCCAGCTCGCGAATCGTGAGTTCCTCGTCGTTGCCGATGTGGTAGATCTCGCGGTGCGCACCCTTCTCGTACATCGCGAGGATGCCCTCGACGCAGTCGTCGACGTAGAGGAACGAGCGCGTCTCGGTGCCGTCACCCTGGATCGGCAGCACGCTGCCACCGGACTCCTGGGCATCCAGCGCCCGCAGAATCAGCTGCGGCTCAACGTGTTTGAAGCCCATATCGGGTCCGTAGACATTGTGCGGCCGGAACACCTGCACCTTGCGGTAGTGCTCTTGGCCGTAGTTGAACGCGATGAGTTCGCTGACGATCTTGGAGCCGCCATACGAGTAGCGCGGGTTGAGGCTGTCGGGAAGCATCAGCGGAACGGTCTCCGGGGTGGGAATCACCGGCGGCGTCTGGTACACCTCGGCCGTCGACGCCACCACCAGGTCGGGCACCCCGGCGTTGCGTCCGGCGTTGCTCACCGCCAGCGCACCGCGCAGGCCCATGTCGAGCACCAGTTCCGGTCGGGTGTAGAAGTTTTCGGTGCCGTTGATGGCGGCCAGGTGCATCACCACGTCGGCGCCCTTGAACGCCCGCTCCAACGCATCCTGATCGCGCACGTCGTTGGTGAACAGTTCGACGTCGTCGGCGACGTCGCCAAGGCGTCCGGCGTCGCCGCGCACCATCGAGTCGACGACAGCCACGTTCCAGCCGTCGACGACCATCCGCCGCGCCAGGTACGCCCCGATGAAGCCGCACCCGCCGGTGATCACCACGCGGTCAGGCATCGCACACCACGCGTCCACTCTTGCCGACCGCGAAGTAGGAGTCACCCAGTTCGGACTCCGGCAGGTGGCTGAAGTGATTCCAGTAGTCGAAGACGAAGCCCTTCGGCTTGATGAACTCGCTGATGGTGCGTGGCGAGATGGTGCCGAGCGACGGGTGGTTGTTGCCGATCACCACCACCGACGCGCCGCTGACCGCGTCGCCGAACCGGTCGCAGACGACCTCGTCGCGAAACTCGGTCGCCAGCAGATCGGTCGGGGTGACCGGGTCGTAGATGCAGATATCGGCCCCGGGGTGGGCCTTCTTCAGCGCGTCGAGCACCCTGATCGACATCGACCCGCGCAGGTCGCTGGTCTCCGGCGACCCCTTGAACGCCATGCCGAGCAAGCTGATCTTCATCGGCGCCGACGCCTGCAGACCGCGCCGTTCGATCTCGCTGCTGATGAAGCGCACCGTCTCCTCCGGCTGGCGTTCGTTGACCATCCGGCCCGCCTTGGTGATCTCCAGATCGAGGCCGCGAGCTCGCGCGCTTTCCATCAGGATATGCGGGTCCTTCTCCAGGCACGGCCCGCCGACCAGGCCCGGCAGCGGGATGTTGGTGCGGTTGTAGCCGAGCTTGCCCGACGAGATCACCTCATGCGCGCTGACGCCGAACGCGTCGCACACCCGGGCCACCTCGTTGGCGAAGGCGAACTGCACATCACGGTAGGTGTTGGAGACCAGTTTCATGATCTCGGCCGTCTCGATATCGGACACCAGGACGATGGATTTCGTTAGCCGGCGAAATACCGCGGCCGCCCGGTCGGCCACCTCAGAATTGTCGGCACCGACAATTTGCGGCAATTCGCGCAATTCCTGTAGCGCCCGGCCTTCCAGCGTCCGTTCTGGACACATTGCGATATCGAATTGCTTGCCGCTGGCCGCCAGGATCGGCGCGACGACCTGGCGCGTGGTGCCGATCTTGACCGTCGAGCGCAGGATCACCAGGGCGCCGTCGCGCATGTTCTCGGCGATGTCGCGCGCGGCGGACTCGATCATGTCGATCTGCGCCACACCCGCCGCCGAAAGCGGTGTGCCGACCGTAATGATGTAGGTACTACAGGTAAAGCTGTTGTCGAACCGCTCGGCGGCCACCAGCTTCTTGAACCTGGTCACGCCGTCCAGCGCGTCGGGCAGACCGGTCTCGGTGAAGTGCGGTCTGCCCTCGTTGGTCATCGCGACAAGCTCCGGCCGCTTCTCCACCCCGATCACCGAGTAGCCGGCTTCGGCGAGCACCGTGGCCAAGGTCAGCCCCACATAACCCAGTCCGACTATTCCAATGTCGTAATTTGCTGGCTCAGGCATATTTCCTCGAGTTTGTTGAATGCAACGACCCCGACACGAGTGAACACAATACTTTGCCAGACTTCTTTTTGCACGGCGGGTACATGCCGCGCGCCCTGGCGGCTGGGTAGGCTCTGACTGTGCCTCTGCCACCCGATCCAGATCCCGCCCTGCAGGCGTACGCCCATCCGGAACGCCTGGTGACCGCTGATTGGTTGTCGGCCAACCTCGGTCGACCGGGCTTAGCCATCGTCGAATCCGACGAGGATGTGCTGCTCTACGACACCGGCCACATCCCCGGCGCCGTCAAGATTGACTGGCACACCGACCTCAACGATCCCCACGTGCGCGACTACATCGACGGTGAGCAGTTCGCTGACCTGATGAACCGCAAGGGGATCTCCCGCGACGACACCATCGTGGTCTACGGCGACAAGAGCAACTGGTGGGCCGCCTATGCGATGTGGGTGTTCACCCTGTTCGGCCACCCTGATGTCCGGCTGCTCAACGGCGGACGCGACCTGTGGATCTCCGACGGCCGCGAAACCACCCTCGCGGTGCCCACCAAACAGTCCACCGGCTATCCCGTCGTCGAACGCAACGACGCGCCGATCCGCGCGTACAAGGAAGACGTGCTGGCCATCCTGGGCCAAGAGCCGCTCATCGACGTGCGCTCACCGCAGGAGTACACCGGCGAGCGCACGCACATGCCGGACTATCCCGAGGAGGGTGCGCTGCGCGGCGGCCACATCCCCACCGCGAAGTCGATCCCGTGGGCCAAGGCGGCCGACGACAGCGGCCGGTTCCGCAGCCGCCCCGAACTCGAGGAGCTCTACGGGTTTTTGCAGCCCGGCGACAAGACGGTGGTGTACTGCCGCATCGGTGAGCGCTCCAGCCACACCTGGTTCGTGCTGACCCATCTGCTCGGCCTGCCCGATGTGCGCAACTACGACGGCTCGTGGACCGAATGGGGCAACGCGGTGCGCGTGCCCGTCGCGGTCGGGGAAGAGCCAGGCGAAGCGCCGTGAGCATGCCGCCCGCCTTGGCCGAGGTGGTGTCGGATTTCGCCGAGGTGCAGGGGCAGGACAAGCTGCAACTGCTCCTCGAGTTCGCCATGGAGCTTCCCGCACTGCCCGCCGATCTCGAAGAGGCCGCGATGGAGCCGGTGCCCGAATGCCAGTCGCCGTTGTTCTTGCATGTCGACGCCCAGGACCGCGAACACGTGCGGCTGTACTTCAGCGCCCCGGCCGAAGCCCCGACCACGCGCGGGTTCGCCGCGATCCTCGCCGCCGGGCTCGACGACCACCCCGCCGACGTGATCCTGGCCGTGCCCGACGACTTCTATTCCGAACTCGGGTTGGCCGCGCTGATCAGCCCGCTGCGGCTACGCGGCATCTCGGCGATGTTGGCCCGCATCAAACGTCGACTGCGCTAGCCAACCCAAAGCGCTGCGGCTCAAGATGTTTCGCGGCGCGCCCACCTTGCCTGTGCGCACCGGACGGCGTCGAACTGCCCAGCGGCCCGATCGCGGGAGACACGTGGGCACCGCGTCATCAGGTGCCCCGTATCGCCCCTTAAACTTCCCCGGGATAGATTCTTAAAGACGTTTCTTAGAGATATGCCGTCAGGAGGCCACGTGGCAAGTCACGCCAGCTCAAAGATCTCCAAGGTGCTCGTCGCCAACCGTGGGGAGATCGCGGTCCGGGTCATCCGGGCGGCCAGGGATGCGGGGCTGCAGAGCGTGGCCGTCTACGCCGAGCCCGACGCCGACGCACCGCACGTACGACTCGCCGACGAGGCGTTCGCGCTCGGCGGGCAGACCTCCGCGGAGTCCTACCTCGACTTCGCCAAGCTGCTCGACGCCGCCGCGAAGTCGGGCGCCAACGCGATCCACCCCGGCTACGGGTTCCTGTCGGAGAACGCCGACTTCGCCCAGGCCGTCCTCGACGCCGGGTTGATCTGGATCGGCCCGAGCCCGCAGTCGATCCGCGACCTAGGTGACAAGGTGACCGCGCGCCACATCGCCGCGCGTGCGCAGGCTCCCCTCGTGCCGGGCACCTCGGATCCGGTGAAGGACGCCGACGAAGTAGTGGCCTTCGCCAAGGAGTACGGCGTGCCGATCGCCATCAAGGCGGCGTTCGGTGGCGGCGGCCGCGGTATGAAGGTGGCCCGCACCATCGAAGAGATTCCTGAGCTCTACGACTCGGCGGTGCGCGAGGCCACCGCGGCGTTCGGGCGCGGCGAGTGCTTCGTCGAGCGCTATCTGGACAAGCCGCGCCACGTCGAGGCCCAGGTCATCGCCGATCAGCACGGCAACGTCATCGTCGCGGGCACCCGCGACTGCTCGCTGCAGCGCCGGTTCCAGAAGCTGGTGGAAGAAGCACCGGCGCCGTTTCTCACCGATGCGCAGCGCAAAGAGATCCACGAGTCGGCCAAACGCATCTGCAAGGAGGCCGGCTACTACGGCGCGGGCACCGTCGAGTACCTGGTCGGCCAGGACGGGCTGATCTCGTTCCTCGAGGTCAACACCCGCCTGCAGGTCGAGCACCCGGTGACCGAGGAGACCTCGGGCATCGACCTGGTGCGCCAGCAGTTCCTGATCGCCAACGGCGACGCACTCGAGATCACCGAGGACCCGACCCCGCGCGGGCACTCCATCGAGTTCCGCATCAACGGCGAGGACGCCGGCCGCGGTTTCCTGCCCGCGCCCGGCCCGGTGACCAAGTTCGAGGCTCCGCAGGGCCCCGGTGTGCGGTTGGACTCCGGCGTGGAGACCGGCTCGGTGATCGGCGGACAGTTCGACTCGATGCTGGCCAAGCTCATCGTCACCGGCGCCAACCGCCAGGAGGCGCTCGAGCGGTCGCGCCGCGCGCTCGACGAGTTCACGGTCGAGGGCCTGGCCACCGTCATCCCGTTCCACCGCGCCGTGGTGTCCGACCCGGCGTTCATCGGCGACGACAACGGTTTCACCGTGCACACCCGCTGGATCGAGACCGAGTGGGACAACACCATCGAGCCGTTCACCGGCGGTGACCCGATCGAAGAGGAAGACACCATCCCGCGGCAGACCGTCGTCGTCGAGGTGGGCGGGCGTCGGCTCGAGGTGTCGCTGCCCGGTGATCTCGCGATCGGCGGTGGCGGCGGCGCAGCGGGCGGCAACGTCGTGCGCAAGAAGCCCAAGCCGCGTAAGCGGGGCTCCAACGCCGGTGCGGCCGCCTCCGGCGACGCCGTGACCGCGCCGATGCAGGGCACCGTGGTGAAGGTGGCCGTCGAGGAGGGCCAGCAGGTCGCCGCCGGTGACCTCGTCGTGGTGCTCGAGGCGATGAAGATGGAAAACCCCGTCACCGCGCACAAGGAGGGCACCATCACCGGGCTCGCGGTGGAGGCCGGAGCGGCCATCACCCAGGGCACCGTCCTCGCCGAGATCAAGTGACTTCGGTGCGCGAACCGACGCCGAGCGAGCGTTAGCGCACCGAAATCGCATGGAGCCCGTCGAGATCAACGCAGGCGCGTGGTATCTGCGCGCCTTGCGCGCCGACGACCGCATCGACGACCGGCCTGCGCTTTCCGAGTTGGGTGAGACGGCCGCCGACTACGTCGAGACGCGGGCCGCGCAGTGGGCGGACGACACCACGTATTCGTGGGCGGTGTGCGAGCCGACGACCGGTGAGATGCTCGCGGAGGTGACGCTGTCCCCGGCCACCGGGCACATCGGTCTGCGCGCCCGCGAGGGCCATGGCCGCGCCGCGCAAGCCGCCGGCGACGCGGTGCGGCGGTTCGCCGACTCGCTGGGATGACCCTCTACCTGACGTCGATGTCGGTTCCGGTCGCGAGGTCCTCGCACGGTACTGCGACGACGTCGTCGCGCTGCGCCAAAAACGGCCGCGCGCCCTCGTCGCCGTGCAGCCGCTCGAGCAGCGGCGCCCAGTGTCTGCGGGCGAGCACGACGGGGTGACCGGGCGTGTCGGCGTAGTGCGCCCGCGCCAGACCGGACGCCGACCGACGCGCCGCTGCGAGCACCCGCGCCACGACGGCGGCGCCGATGTCGGGCGTGTCGACGGTGAGCACCACCGCATAATCGGCGTCGACCGCGGTCAGACCGGCGCGCAGCGAGGCCGACAGACCGGCCGCCCAGTCCTCGGCGATCACCGCGCGGGCAGGTGCAGGCACATCGACGACGGCCGCGCCCAGCACCACCACCACGTCGTCGCATCCTCCGCGGTGCAGCGCGGAGACCGCCGATGCCAGCCACTGACCTTGTGCGGCAAGCACTTTGGGCATTCCGTAGCGGCTGCCCGCCCCGGCGGCCAGCAATACGCCTGCGGTCGTCATGGCCCTCTCTCAGGTTTGCGACGCTGTGAGCTGCGATTATAAGAAGCCTGCCATTGCGATTGTGGTTGTCATGGCCAGCGCGTAGGGTTCAAGACAGGTTGAGTTCACAGCCGAGCTGGGAACGTCATCGACGCACAGGGGAGAATGTCTCCCTGTATTTTGACTTTGAGATCGCAGGGTCTACTTCTTTTGACGTGAACCACAGTCCCGAATCCGACTGATGGAGTCACAATGTCTACTGTTTCTGATACCTCGTCCGCTTCGCCGAGAGCCTCCGCCGACTCGGTGCACTACCGCACCGCGCGGTTCAGCACCCAGTGGTTGACGCCCGATACGGCGGTCATCGCAGTGCACGGCGAGATCGACGCGGCGAACTCCCGCGAGTTCGTCGATTACGCGCTGCGCCACGCCGGCCAGACCCGCCGGCTGATACTGGATCTGTCCGGTGTCGAGTTCTTCGGCACAGCAGGGTTTTCCGCGCTGCATACCTTCAACGTGCGCTGTGTGGGCGCACGTATCGAGTGGGCGCTGACAGCGGGCGCCGGGGTGGCCCGGATCCTGCAGATCTGCGACCCCGACTGGTACCTGCCGATGCACTCGAGTGTCGACGAAGCGTTGTCGGCAGTGCAGGGTCAATCACCGCCGCTACTGCAGCTGGTCCCGAAGTCGCGCTAGGGATTTCGCCAACAGCCTCGAGACGTGCATCTGCGAGATGCCCACTCGTTCGGCGATCTGGGTCTGCGTGAGCGACTCGAAGAACCGCAGCACCAGCACGGTCCTTTCCCGCTCCGGTAACGCAGCGAGCAACGGCCGCAAAGCTTCTCGGTTCTCGATCTGATCGAGCCCGAAGTCGACGTCGCCAAGGGTGTCGGCGATGGCGGGGGCGTCGTCATTGGCGCTCCCGCCGCTGTCGATCGACAGCGTGTTGTAGGAACTGCCGGCCACCAGGCCCTCGACGACCTCGTCGCGGTCCATGTCCAGTTCGGCCGCCAACTCCGACGCGGTCGGTGCGCGGCCGAGCCGCTGTGACAGTTCGGCGGTGGCCGCGCCGAGCCGCAGATGCAGTTCCTTGAGCCGGCGGGGCACCTTGACCGACCAGCTGTTGTCGCGGAAATGCCGCCGGACCTCACCCATGATCGTCGGCACCGCGAACGACACGAAGTCCGAACCCGCCTCGACGTCGAAGCGGATCACCGCGTTCACCAGCCCGACCCGGGCCACCTGCACCAGGTCTTCGCGCGGCTCACCACGCCCGTCGAAGCGTCTGGCGATGTGGTCGGCCAGCGGCAGGCAGCGCTCGACGATGCGGTCGCGCTGCCGCTGGAATTTCGCCGAACCTTCCGGAACGGCCTTCAACTCGCGGAACATGTCGGCGACATCCGCGTACTCAGAGTTCGATCGCGACGACGAACCCTGTGACGTGGGGGGCGTCACTGCAGCGAGCTCGCTCGTCTCGTCGTCATCGAGATCCCGAACACCCGCGCGTTGTCGGGACCACGCCCGTCCTCGAAGGTGCGGACCTCGTCGGTCAGCGAACTGAGCACATGCCAGCTGAAGCTACCGGGCGAGAGGATGTCGGGGCTCTTGCATGTGGTGGACGCGTCGATGACTACCGCGTCCCGCCGTGCGTCGATCACCACGAGAAGCACCGAGCCGGGCACCGCCGACCGGATCAACCGGGTGCACGCTTCGTCGACGGCCAGCCGCAGGTCGGCGACCGCATCGAAGTCCAGGTCTTCAAAGGTCGCCACCGCGGCGACCAGAGTCCGTAGCACGGCAAGGTTCTCGAGCTCGGCGGCGACCCGAAGTTCCACTGACGAGCCGCCACGCTGGTGCCCGTTGTTCGTGTTGGTGGCCTCGGCCATTTGCCCTCCCGGCGATGTCGAGCCGAGATTACCCCAGGATGTACCCCAGCTAACCACTAGCGCTCCGATAACCCAGTGCAGCCGCGCGTGTGCCGGCTGCGCCCAACGGGTAATCCACGAGCATGGACACGAGGTTGCGCAAGATCCTTGTGACGGCCGGGCTGGTGCTGATGGCGTTGATTCTGGTCGCGGTGGCGATATACGCCGCCGCGTTCATCATGATCGCGCCGATGATGCAGTGACGTCGACAGCTTCGACCTTGCTGGGTCCTTGTTCAAAATCTCTTTCACCATGGTGCAGGTCCAGTACCCCCACGACCTCGGACATCAAACATGCGGCTGCGCCGTAGCGATGTGCAGGGCCCGGGTCTGCGCCGGGTGCGGCGCGGACGCGGGTTCTCCTATCAACATCGCGATGGCACCGCGGTCACCGATGCGGCGACGCTAGAGCGCATCAAGGACCTGGTGATCCCGCCGGCGTGGAAGCGGGTGTGGATCTGCCCCTATCCCAACGGCCACATTCAGGCCGTGGGCACCGACGCCGCCGGCCGACGTCAATACCTCTACCACCAGCAGTGGCAGGAGGAGCGAAGCGAGGAGAAGTTCGACCGGGTGCTGCAGATGTCGGCGGCGCTGCCCGAGATGCGCCGCCGGATCGCATCGGATCTGCGCGGTCGCGGGCTGAGCCGTGACCGGGTGCTCGCGCTGGCGCTGCACCTGCTCGATCTCGGATACTTCCGGTCCGGCAGTGAGCAATACGCCGAGGAGAACAACTCGTTCGGGATCGCGACGCTGCTGCGTGAACACGTCACGCTGCACCGTCAGGGCGTCGAATTCGACTACCCGGCCAAGAGCGGGGTGCGCCGAACCTTGCACATCGATGATCCCGAGGTCATCAGGTCCGTGCGCGCGCTGCTGCGCAGACCCGAGCGCGGCGAGCGGTTCTTGGTCTGCCGCAGCGGTGCGGGCTGGACCGAGATCCACGCCGACGACCTCAACAGTCGGTTCAAGGAGCTGGTCGGCGAGGACTACTCCGTCAAGGATCTTCGGACCTGGCATGGCACGGTGCTGGCCGCGGTGGCCTTCGTCGACGCTGACCCGCCGGTGAACGAGAAGGTGGTCAAACGGGTCGAGTCCGCCGTGATGAAGGAGGTCGCCGAGGAACTCGGCAACACCCCGGCGGTGGCGCGCGGTTCCTACGTCGACCCGCGCGTGGTCACCGGCTATGAGTCGGGGCTGACCATCGCCGCCGCCGCGCGCCGGGCGGCCAAGGTCGACGCGGTCGACGAGCGGCAGGCGATTCTGGACCGCAGCACGGCGCGGTTGATCCGCAAGGTCGCCAACGGCTAGTCCGCTAGTAGCCCGACGCGGCCCCGTTGCCCAGATAGCTCAACCCGGTGTCGGCCAGCGACGCCGGGTCGAGCAGGTTGCGCGTGTCGAGCACGACGGCGCCCGGCGACTGTTCGGCGATCAGCGGCCAGTTCAGGTCGCAGAACTCGGGCCATTCGGTGAGTACGACGACGGCGTCGGCGTCCTTGGCCGCCAGGTACGGGTCGTCGACGGCAGCGACGCTGGCCCGCCGCAGCGCGACCTGGTCGATCTGCTCGAGGCGCGGGTCGTAACCGGTGATCTGCGCGCCGGTTCGGCCCAGCTCGGCGCAGATCGTCAACGCCGGTGAATCCCGCACGTCGTTGGTGCCGGCCTTGAATGTCAAGCCCAGCACGGCGACCCGCGCGTGTGCCAGCGGGGTGGCCATCGTGCGGCTCAGCGTGGAGACGATGCGTGCGGGCTGTGCGGCGTTGGTGCAGCGCGCCGATTCCACCTCCGGCAGCTCGACTCCGGCCAACCGACCGGTGTGCAGCAGGGCGGCGGTGTCCTTGGGCAGACACGAGCCGCCCCATCCCGGACCCGGCTGCAGGAAGTGCTGGCCGATCCGCACATCGGCGCCCATGCAGCGGGTGACGTCGCCGATGTCCGCGCCGACCCCCGCGCACAGCCGGGCAAGTGAGTTGGCGTACGAGATCTTCACCGCGAGAAACGCATTGCTCGCGTACTTGGCCAGCTCGGCGCTTTCCGGGCTCATCCGCAGAATCGGCGCCGACGCCCCGTACACGTCGGCGACGGACTCGGCGGCGGTGTCGTCGTCGGCGCCGATCACGACCCGGTCGGGATGACGGAAGTCATAGACGGCGTGGCTCTCGCGCAGAAACTCCGGATTGGACACCACCTCGATACCGGTCGGCTCGAGCCGGCGCGCCAGCCACCGCGTAGTGCCGACCGGCACCGTCGACTTCAGCACCAGCACGGCGGTCGACGGCAGCAGCGCGGCCAGTTCGGCGACGGCGGCTTCGACCGCGGACAGATCGGCTGATCCGTCGAACCGGCTCGGCGTCGGCACACAAACGAACACCACGTCGCGATCGGCGAGTTCGGCGTAATCGGTGCTGAACACCAGGGTTTGGGCAGCCAAGCCCTGCCCCAGCAGCAGCGGCAGCCCGGGTTCGTCCAGCAGCGCCTGACCGCGGTTGAGCTGTTCGACCCGGCCGGCGTCGACGTCGACGCACACCGTGGGGTGCCCCCGCTCGGCGAGGCATACGGCGGTCGTCAACCCCACGTAGCCGGCGCCGATCACGCCCACCCGCACGCCGCTCATGCGCACTCCTGCAGCAGGTTCTTGCTGGCTTCGAGCACCCGCGACACCGTGATCAACAGCAGCCCGGGATGCGGATCCTCGGCGTGCGGATCGCCTTTGTCGCCTGCCCACACCGCGATGTGCGGGCCCGCGCCGCGCGGACCCCAGCGGCTCGGCGGTGTCGGGCCGAACAGCAGCACCGACGGGGTGCCGGTTGCGGTGGCGATGTGTCCGACACCGGTGTCACCACAGATCAACAGCCGGCAGTCGTGGATCAGCGCCACCAACTCGAGCAGCCCCAGAGTTCCTGCCAGCACACGGCTGTGCGGCAGGCCGGCCATGTCGGCCACCGACCGCGCCAGCTCGACCTCGGAGCGGTCACCGGTGATGACGACGTCGTGCCCGCCGTCGTGCAGCGCGGCGGCGACGGTCGCGAAACGTTCAGGCGGCCAGCGCCGCGCCCCGTACGCCGCGCCGGGATGAATCACCACCGCCGACGAGCGGTCGGGGTGACCAGGCGGGCGCGGGATGGTGAGATCTGTTGGATCGCAGGCGATCCCGGACCACGCCAGAAGCGCACACCAGCGGTCGACCTCGTGCAGATCCGCGCGCCACGGCGGGCCGTTCACCCCGGGATAGGCGTTGTGTCGATGGCTGAGCAGCGTGCGCGGATTCAGCGCCAGCAGGTCGGCCAAGCTCTGCGGTCCGCTGCCGTGCAGGTTGACCGCCAGCGCGGGCGGGTGGCCGAGTGCAGCCAGCTGGCCGAGTCCCGGTGTGTGATGGACCCCGTCGACAGCGCCCGTCAGCATCGCCAGGTCCGCGTACCGCTGCGGGGCGGCCAGCACGATGCGCGCGTCCGGATGTGCGCGTCGCAACCCGCGCAGCGCCGGGACGCCGGTCAGCAGGTCACCGAGGCCCAACGCACGCAACACCAGAACGGTGTCTTGGCTCACGGCCACGAGGATTCCGTCGAGGCGCACACGACCATCTCCCGGATCTCGCAGCCCGCCGGCTGGGCCAACGCGAACACCACGGTTTCGGCGACGTGTTCGGGTTGGTTGAGTTTGGCGTCCGGTGGCGGCTTGTACTGCTCGTCGCGGTCGTCGAAGAACGCGGTGTGCATACCGCCGGGGATCAGCGTCGTGACGCCGACCTGCCCGGCCAGCTCCGCGGCCAATGCGCGGGAGAACCCGACGACGCCGAACTTGGCGGCGCAGTATGCGGTTGCGTCGCTGACGGCCTTGATCCCCAGGGTCGACGCGCAGGTGACGATCGTGCCGTGGGTGCTTTTCAGATACGGCAGCGCGGAGCGGATCACCGCGGCGGTGCCGAGCAGGTTCACGTGTACCACCCGCTCCCAGTCCTTGGCGGGGACGTCGTCGAGCTTGCCGCACGAGTCGATGCCCGCGGCGGTGAACACCCCGTGAACCTGCCCGTCCACGCGATCGGCAAGGGCCTTCACGGCGCTGTCGACGGCTTCGGTGTCGGCCAGGTCCGCCCGCTCGAAGATCATCGAGCCGTCACCGGGCTCGTTCCTGTCGATGATCAGCGGTGTGCCACCCTGTTGCGCAACGGCTTTCGCGGTGGCGGCACCAAGGCCGGATGCACCGCCGGTGATGATGATGTTCCCCATGCTCATGTCTCGACTCCTCCTCGATCCGGTCCTCGCTCGTTCCTGGCTGCGATCCTCACTCGTTGTCGCCTTCGGGCGCTCATACGCAGTTCCTTTCGGTCACGACCGCGCCGCGGCGATCAGGTTGGACGAGGAGTAACCGGCGACGGTGGGTAGCAGCACCACTTCCCCGCCGTGACGGCGCACCACGTCGGCCTCGGGCAGTTCGGCCTCGGTGTAGTCGCCGCCTTTGACCCAGATGTCGGGCCGCAGTTGGGCAAGGGCATTCTCCGGGGACAGTTCGTCGAAGATGACGACCGCGTCGACGCACGCCAACGCCGCGAGCACGCGCGCTCGGTCCGCGCCGGCCATCACCGGCCGCCGCGGGCCCTTGAGCGCACGCACCGACGCGTCGGAGTTGAGCAGCACCACGAGCGCGTCACCGAGTTGGCGGGCCTGGCGCAGCAACCGGATATGGCCGGTGTGCAACAGGTCGAAGCATCCGCCCGTGGCGACCAGCGTCTTGCCCGGGCGGCGGATCTGCTCCCGTACGGCGGTCACGTCGTCGGTGATCAGCTCGGTTTGTACTGCCGCAGAGCGGTTTCCGTCCGGCGCCGCCGGACTGGACACGCCGACCGCACCGCCGGTGCTGACGAACCGGCTTGCGGCGTCCACCGCGGCAGTGACCGCGGCCTCCGCGGTTGCGCCCGTGCCGAGCGCTTGGGCGGCAGCGATCGCGAACCGGTCACCTGCGCCGCAGGTGTCGCCCGCGGCACCGCGGGCGGCGGCTTCGGGCACCCCGATGGGCACGTTGCCGTTCTCGGTGGCCAGCAGCGCGCCGCGGGCACCCAGCGTGATACACACCGCCCTGGCGTCCCACAGCCGGCGCAGTGAGCCGGGCGGGTTCCCGGCGGCCTCAGCCTGATTGGGGGTGACCAACCAGCATCCCCTGGTCGGCACCGCGCCGCGCGGATGCGGATCCCAGACCACCGGCACCCGGTCGGCGATGCGGGTCAGCACGTCGCGAATGCCTTGGTGGGCGGTGACGCCGTGACCGTAGTCCGCAACGCACACCGCGCGCGCCTGTTCCAGCGCGGTCACCACGGCCTCTGGAGCGCTGTCGCCCACGGCCACGCCGGTGCCGTGGTCAAGCCGCAGCATCGACTGTCCGGCCGCGCGGATCCTCGTCTTGCACACCGTTGTTCCCGACATCGGCAGGGCAAGCACCGTCACGCCGGCGTGCGCGAGCAGGTCGGTGAGCGCACGCCCGTCCGCGTCGTCGCCGACGGCGGTGACCAACACCACGTCCTGCTCCACGCGGGCGGCGAGGGCGGCGGCCAGGCCGGCGCCGCCGGGACGCTGCCAGATGCGCTCGGCGTCGACGACGGGCACGGGCGCCTCCGGGCTGAGCCGGGTGGCGCTGCCCTCGATGTCGACGTCGAGCATCGAGTCACCGACGATGACCAACGGCTTAGCCATGAGACACCTCCAGAAGCACGTCGTCGAGCGCGATGCACAGCGCGTGCACCAGAAGCAGATGGATCTCCTGCACGGTCGCGGTGGTAGCCGCTTCCACGCACACCGCGTCGTCGCACATGGCGGCCAACGGGTTCGGCGCAGGCCCCGTCAGCGCCCAGGTGGTCAGCCCGGTCTCGTGGGCGGCCTTGACGGCGGCGAGGACGTTGGCGCTGGTGCCGCTGGTGGACAAGGCGACCAGGATGTCACCCGGCCGACCGTGTGCGCGCACCCCGCGGGCGAACATCTCATCGGACCCGTAGTCGTTGGTGATCGCGGTCAGCGCCGACGTGTCGGCGTGTAATGAGATGGCCGACAACGGCATTCGTTCGGCACGGAACCGTCCGACGAGTTCTGCTGTCAGATGCTGGGCCTCGGCCGCGCTGCCGCCGTTGCCGCAGGCCAGCAACCGACCGCCATCGGTGAGCACCCCGGCGAGTCGCCTGCCCCATTCGGTGAGCCGGGGCGCCTGGTGGCCGATGTGATCGACGGCCTGCGACAGCGCGCAGAAATGTTGCTCGATCATCGTTGTCCTCCCAATCGGTCGACCGCGCTGCACAGTTGTGCGTCGGTGATGTCGTCCAGACACGGATGGCCATCGACCGGACATTCGCGGGCACGGGTGAGTCGGCACGGGGCTTGCTGGTCTCCGAGCCGGATAACGTTGTGGCCGTAGGGAAGCCACTGCTCGGCGGGCACCACCGGCGCGAACAGTGAGACCACCGGTGCGTCGACGGCTGCGGCCAGGTGTGCGGGCCCGGTGTTGGGCGCGACGACCACCTTCGCGCTCGCATACACCGCTGCCAGCGTGGCAAGCGATGTGCACCCGCCGAGGTCGATCGCGACGTCACCGGCCACCGCAGCGGTGAGGTCACGTTCGGTGTCGTCGCCGGTGACCACAACGCGGTGTCCGGCCGCCGCCAACGCCGCGACCATCCAGGCGCTTCGCGCGGTGGTGGGTCTGCGGGCCGGCACCGCCGCCCCGGGGTGAAAAGCCACATACGGTGCGTCACCGAGCTTCTCGGTCAACGCGGGCGGCAGTTGGGGCGGCGTCCGTACGCGCAGCCTGCCGTCGTCGTCCGTCGGCAACCCGCATCCGGCCGCGCGCACCAGCGACAGGGCCCGCTCGGGTTCGGGCACACCGTCTTCGACGTGGTGACGCAGGTCGAGCAGGGTGCCGGGATAATCCTCGCTGATCGCGCCGATCCACGGCACCGACGCCATCCGGCAGATCAGCGCCAACGGCAACGGCGACTGGTGAAACGACGTGAGGATGTAGACGCGGTCGGGCGCCAGGTCGCGCAGCTGCTTGACGAGTGCGTCCACATGTCCCGCGGTGAGTTCGGGTGAGTCGAAATCGACCCAGGGCGCCTGCCATTCGATGATGTCGTCGACCGCGGGCAGCAGCTCGGCCGCTGCCCGGCCCCGCGGTCCGGCCAGAAAGGTCACATCGCCGTGGCGCGCGGCGACGGCGCGGACCGCAGGGCCGGTGATCAGCACATCGCCGGCACTGTCGAGTCGGGCTACCACGGCGCCACTCATCGGCAGTCCCTGAGCACCAGCCGTACCGCGTCGCCGATGGTCGCGGCGACACGGGCGCGTTGGTGCGCGTCGCTGATCTCGCGGGTCAGCGTGCGCTCGGTCGGTACCAGCACCGCGTGCGCACCCGCGGACAGGGCGGCCTCGACATCGGCGCCGGTGTCCCCGATCAGCACGCAGCGGGCGGGTTCGACGCCCAGTTCGGCTGCGGCGGCCCGCACCATTCCCGGTGCGGGCTTACGGCATTCGCAGCCGTCGCCGGCGTCGTGGACACAGATCTGCCACGAGCCGAACGGTCCCACCGCCGCGTCGACTTCGGTGTTGACCGCCGCCAGTTCGTCGGGGCTGATCAACCCCTTGGCCACGCCGGACTGGTTGGTGACGATGGCCAGCAGCAGACCCCTGTCACGCAACCGCCGCAACGCGTCGTGCGCACCGCGTACCGGCCGCACCCCGGCGGGGTCACGCAGATACGGTCCGTCTTCGATGACGGTGTCGTCGCGGTCGAACAGCACCGCCAGCGGCGGCTCCGGCCGCGACGACCGAAACGCCCACGCCCCGCCGATGCGGTGAGCCACTGCGACAGGCGGGATCAGGACGCTCGTGACCGCCATCTTCGTCGCTTCGCGCGCGGTGTGCGGGCCCGCCCAGAATCGGCGGGCGGCGAACTCGGTGGTCAGCGCGGCCCATAGCGCGGCCGCGCAACCGGCGATGCGTCGCCGGCCCGCGAGGACGACGGCCGCAGCGGTCAGCGCCGCCGCGGTGGCCGCAGCGTGCACGCGCAGGCGTCCGCGTCCCTCCCCGATCGCCTGGCGCCAGCGCCTTCCGTGTTTGCGCAGCATCAACGCGTCGTCACGGTTGCCGCGCTGGGCGCGTACGCTGCTGAAGAACGTCGCCGGCGCGACGGGATGCGTGCACCGTCGGGTTCCCTTGACGATGGTGTTGCCCGCCAACGTGATTCGCAGTGCGATGTCGGCGTCTTCGCGGTAGGCCCGCCGAAACCTCTCGTCGAACCCGCCGACGCGCACCAGCGCCGAGCGCCGGTAGGCCATGTCCGCGGTGATCCACTGGGCGTCGGCCAGTCCCTGGGTGCGACGTTCGTCGTCGGTGGCGCGCCGTCCCGGTGCGCGCGGCACGTCGATGACGCCTTGCGAACCGGCCGCGTCTTCGGTGTCGGCCTTCGCCAGGTCGTCGGCCACCGCTTCGAACCAGTTGTGTTGCGGTATGACGTCGTCGTCGAGGAAGCAGATCCATTCAGTGCTGCTGGCGCGCCACCCGAGGTTGCGTGCGGCGGCGGGCCCACGGCCCCCGCTGGACAACACGGTGACCGGCAGGCTGGTCTGAAAGCGCAACGGCGTTGTGGGCTGCGCGCGGTCGTCGACGACGATCACCGCCGTCGGCTTCGGGCCACCGGATCCGTCCAGTTGGGCCAGCAACCGGTGTACCGATTCCCGTCCGACGGTCGGCACCACCACGGCGAACTCCGGTGTCATCGCGGCCGCCTGACGAGGTACGGTCCGATCGCGAGCACGTCGATCGGTGCGCTGCCAAAGCATTCGAGCGCGTCGCGCGGGCTGTCCACCATCGGTCGCCCGGCGGTGTTGAAGCTGGTGTTGACGATCACCGGCACCCCGGTATGCGCAGCGAAGCGGCTGATCGTGGCGTGCAGAAGCGGGTTGTCGCGATCGACGGTCTGGATCCGCGCGGTGCCGTCGACGTGGGTGACGGCGGGGATCTTCGGCCGCCAGTCTTCGGCGACGTCGTGGACGAACAGCATGTAGGGGCTGGGAATCGGTCCGCCGGAAAATATCTCGTCGGCACGCTCGGCCAGCACCATCGGGGCGACGGGCCGGAACTGTTCGCGTCCCTTGACGTTGTTGAGCCGCTCCAGGTTCGCGATGCGGCGGGGGTCGGCCAACAGGGAGCGCTGGCCGAGGGCCCGCGGGCCGAACTCGGCGCGGCCCTGGAACCACGCCACCAGTTGGTCCTCGGCCAGCGCATCCCCGACGGCAGCGGCCAGATCGGCGGGCCGCTCGTGCGGTATCGCAGCGTCGCGCAGCACATCGGCGATCTTTTCGTCGGAGAACCCGCGGCCCAGCGCCGCCGACGGCATCGGGATAAGCGGTTCGCCTGCCTCACCGGCCAGCGCCAGCGCGGCGCCCAGCGCGGTACCGGCATCACCGGCAGCCGGTTGCACCCACACGTTCGAGAAGCCGCCCCGTGCCCAGATCTTGGAGTTCGCCACGCAGTTGAGTGCTACTCCCCCTGCCAGACAGAGGTTTTCCTGGTCGGTCTGGGCTCGCAGCCAGCCGACGAGATCCAGCAGCACCTCCTCGACGACCCGCTGCACGCTGCACGCCAGGTCGGCGTGCTGCGGTTCGGGGCGGTCCAGCGCATGGCCCTTGCCCGCACCGGGTTCCCGACGCGGTGTGAACGACTCCCAATCGATTGGCTCGGTGCGAAATCCGCCGTCGCCGGTGGCGTAGACCAACTCCCTGAACCGGTCGATGAAACGCGGCGTCCCGTAGGACCCCATCGCCATCACCTTGTACTCGTCGCTGGACCGCTGAAAACCCAGATGCTCGGTGAGGCTTTCGTAGAGCAGGCCCAGTGAATGCGGAAGTGATTGGCTGGCAAGGACATCGAGTTTGCTGTCGCGGTAGCTGCCCGCCAACATCGACGTGCGTTCCCCGCGGCCGTCGACCACCAGCACCGCCGAATCGGGGTGGGCTGAGGCCAGCGCGCTCGACGCGGCGTGCGCGGCGTGGTGGCGCACGTATCGGACGATGCCGGGGTCAAGACCGGGCAGCGCGGACTGCAGGAACTTGGGTGCGCGTTGGGCGTACATGGTGCGCAGGTACTCCCAGTCGCGGTCGAGCCCGGCCATGTCCTCGGTCGACTCGTCCATCAGGCGCGGGTCGTAGGAGTAGCCGACCGCGTCGAGGTCGGCGGGGCTCAGGCCGCCTTGCTGCAGACACCACCGCGCCGCCGCCACCGGCAGCTCCCACGTCGAGAACGGCACGGCGGACTTTCCGTGCTTGCGCCTGGAGAACCGCTCCTCTTCGGCGGCCGCGACAATCTGCCCGTCGACCACCAGCGCAGCGGCTGGGTCGTGAAATACCGCGTTGATTCCGAGGATTCGCATTGCCGGCTCCTAACTACCCTGCCGCCGCGGTGGCCTCGGGCGAGGTGGTCATCTGCGCGCGGAACCACTCGACCGTGCGGGCCAAGCCGTCCGCATAGCGCACCCGTGGTTGCCAACCCAGGAGCCTGCGCGCCAGCGTGATGTCCGGGCATCGCCGCTGTGGGTCGTCCTCGCCGGGCGGAAGGAAATGGATGGGCGAGTCGCTGCCCGCCAGTCCGCGGATGAGCTCGGCGATGTGAAGGACCGTCACCTCGTCGGGGTTGCCGATGTTGACCGGTCCTGCGCAGCCCGAGCTGGCCAGCGCCACCAGCGCGTCGACGGTGTCGTCGACGTAGCACAGCGACCTGGTCTGCACCCCGGTGCCGTTGACCGTGATCGGCTCCCCGGCCAGGGCCTGAGCGCAGAACGTCGGCACGATGCGGCCGTCGTCGGGGCGCATCCGTGGCCCGTAGGTGTTGAAGATGCGTGCCACGGCGACGTCGGCTGACCGTCCCCGCTGATAGGCGAACGTCAACGCTTCGGCGAACCGCTTGGCTTCGTCGTAGACGCTGCGCGGCCCGACGGGGTTGACGTTGCCCCAATAGGTTTCGGGCTGCGGGTGCTCCAGCGGGTCGCCGTACACCTCGCTGGTGGAGGTCAGCACCAGCCGCGCCCCGCAACGCTCGGCGAAGTCGAGCGCGTTGGCGGTGCCGAGCGCGCCGGTGCGCAGCGTCTGCACCGGCAGCCGCATGTAGTCCACGGGAGATGCCGGGGACGCCAGATGAAAGACCGTGTCGACATCGGGCCGCGTCTCGGTCAGCGGCTCGCTGATGTCGTGGCGGACGAACCGGTAGCCGGGCCGGTCGCGTAGCAACGTGGCGGCCGTCGGCGCGCTGGTGGACAGGTCGTCCACGCAGGTGACCGCCACCCCGTCGTCGAGCAGTCGCTCGCACAGGTGACCACCGAGAAAGCCGCCGCCGCCGGTGACCACGACACGTCTCAGCTCATGCATCGTTTGCCCTTCTGTCGCCTGGGTAGCCAGCACAGTCATGAAGCCCCCGGATACGTCGTTTGTGATCGCCAGCCGCAACCGCGCCCAAGAGCTCGCGACGGTGGTGGCGCGCCTGCTGGATACCACCGCGTGCCCGATCGTGGTGGTGGACAACGCTTCCGAAGACGACAGCGTTGCGATCATGCGCCGAATCACGGCTCGCTCGGCGGGGCGGCTGCAGGTTGTCGAGTTGGACACCAACCAGGGGGCGGTGGGGCGCAATGCGGGGGTCGCGGCGTGCGCCACCCCGTATGTCGCGTTCTGCGACGACGATTCCTGGTGGACAGCCGAGTCCCCGGCCATCGGCGCGGAGCTCTTCGACAGCCACCCGTCGCTGGGCCTGCTGGCCGCCCGCACGATCGTCTGGCCGCAACGGCGCGAGGACCCGTTCACCGCGTTGTTGGCCGACAGCGCCCTCGGTCACCGCCCCGACCTGCCGGGCCCGTCCATCCTCGGGTTCATGAGTTGTGCGGCGATGGTGCGCGTTCACGCCTTTCAGCAGGCCGGCGGGTTCAGCGACATCCTGCATTTCCGCGGTGAGGAGCAACTGCTGGCCTTCGACCTGGCGGCCCTGGGCTGGGATCTGTGCTACTGCGCTGCGCTGACCGCCATCCACCAGCCGTCCGAGACCAGGGCCACCACGGCGGCCCAGGACGCCCGCGTGCTGCGCAACGACGCGCTGACCACATGGCTGAGACGCCCGATTCCGCAGTGCCTGCGGGTCACGGCAGATCTGCTGCGCTCCGCGGTCAAGGACCGCGAGCACGCCCGTGGTGCCGCCGAGGCCTTCCTGAAGCTGCCCGCTGTGGTGCAGCAGCGTCGCCCGCTCCCTGCGAACCTGGAGAAAGCGGTGGCCAAGCTGGAGGCGCAGTGAACCGGTCATCCCGATGACAGGCTCCTCGCCGGTTCGGCGGGCTGCGCGAAGCGCACCGGCACCAGGCGGTCGTAGATGCGTTGGGTGTCCGCGGCGATCCGGTCCCACGAGTAGCGGGCCTGTGCGCGGTCGCGACCGGCCGCACCGAGGCTTTGGCGCACGAAGTCATCACGCAACAAGTGGTTGACCGCTTCGGCGACCTTGTCGGGCCGCCGGGGCCGCACCAGTCGGCCGGTGACGTCGTGCACGACGGTGTCCAGCATTCCGCCGACCGCGGAGGCGATGACGGGTACGCCGCATGCCATTGCCTCCAGCGGAACGATGCCGAACGGCTCGTACCACGGCGTGCACGCGACCACATCGGCCGACCGAAGGATGGCCGGCATGTCCTCGCGGGCGACCGAACCGTAGAACCTCACCCGGTCCGCAACGCCGAGTTCCTCGGCCAGCGCGCGCAGCCGGCAGGCCTCCGGGTCGGAGTTCAGCCGGGTGATGTCCGGGCCGCCCACCAGCACCAGCTCGGCGTCGCGGATATAGGGCAGCGCGCGTACCACGACGTCAAACCCCTTGCGCGGCACGAACCTACCGACGCTGACAATCCGCCGGTAGTTGGTTCGGGGCGCCGTGGGTCCCCCCGGGCTGAACATGTCGAGGTTGACCCCGCACGGCACAACGGAGATGCGGCTGCGCGACCTGCCCAACCGCATCAGCTCGAACACCTCGTCGGTGCAGGTGGCCGCGACCCAGGTGGCGGTGCGGGCGACCGTCGCCTCCAGGCGCAGCCGGTCGGTCGGGCTGGTGTCATCGGCGCCCTGGTAGCGGCGCTTGACCACGCCCAGCGCGTGAAATGTCTGCACGGCAGGCAGATTCAGGTGCCGCGCGGCCAACTGCGTTGCGATACCGGACATCCAGAAGTGGGCGTGGGCGATGTCGGGGCGGTCAGCAGCCCATTCGGCGTCGAGGAACCGGGCGAACGGGCCCATGTGGACCAGCAGTTCGTCCTTGGGCAGCTGCTCGGGCGGTCCGGCAGGCACATGCACAACGGTGTAGCCCTGCGCTGTCTGCACCCGCTCGGGCAGTTCGCGGTCGTCTCTTCGGGTATAGACGGTCACTTGATGGCCGCGGCGTGCCAGGGCCGCCGACAGTTCGGCGACATGTACGTTCTGTCCGCCTGCGTCGGCGCCACCGAGCGCCGCCAGTGGGCTTGCATGCTCGGACACCATCGCGATCTTCATCGGCGTCCTCCTCCCGTCTTCATTGGCAGATGTCGCCGATGACGTCGTCCCACTCGCGCAGGAAACGTTCGAGCGAAAAGTGCGCCATCGCGTAGTCGCGAGCCGCCTTACCGGCGGCGGCCGCTGCCGGCCGGTCGGCGATGAACTCCTCGAGCGCATCCGCCAGCGTGTCGACGTCAGCGCTGACCACGCCCGCCTCGGCGGGCACCGTCAGCGGGGCCATCGTCGAGGCCACCGCGACCACCGGCATGCCGAGGTGCATGGCCTCCACCAGCGACAGGCCCAGCGACGTCCATCGCGCGGTGTGCAGGAACACCCGGCGCCGGGCCACCTCGGGCAGCAGCGTCGCGGTCGGGACGTCGCCCCTACCGCGCACGTGCCCGCCGCCGTCGGCGAGCATGCCGGTGCCCATGCCCCACACGTCGATCGGAACGCGGGCGCCGAGTGACAACAGCAGATCGGTGCCCACCGTGCGGCCCCGCCGGACAGGTTCGTTGATCATGGTCGCGGCGGCCGGGATCTCGCCGGTGTAGCAAGGCCCCGGGTCGGCGATCCCGTGGGCGATCACGCGGGTCGGTGCGATGCCGTTGTCCCACATCAACCGGTTGAAGTCGGTGACATGCACGATGGGGATGTCGTCGCGTTCGGCAAGCGGGTGAACGCTGTCGACGGCGAACGGCCGGGGCGCGTTGTGCTCGACGTAGACGGCGGGGATGTCGATTCCCGGCCTGCGGCCCAGCCAGCGCGCGGCCAGCTCGAGTTCCTCGGGCCGCTGCAACACCACCAGATCAATGTCTTCGTCGGCCAGCGCGGAAGCCGAAATCTCCTGTGCACGTAGCCAACTCCTGCCGCACAGCCCGCGACCGGCTGCGTCGCGGTTCTGCGTGTAGGGGACCCGATAGTGGTGTCGGCCCGCGACGAACGCCTCCGTCCACGACCCGTGCACGTGCCACACCAACACGGAGCGCGCAGTCGTGAGATCGAACATGACCGCCGCTTACCCGAGTACTTCGCTGGGAAAACGGTTCTTTACGACTCTTCGCTATCTGTACCGACGATCTTTCGCATCGTGTACCGGCGGCTCCGCGGACAAGATTTTCGGTACTCACGTGCGGGTAATCTGGTCGGTATGCCGGACAGCGAAAAGATTCCCTACGACGTGCCCGAGGCCGATGCGGTGGAGCAGCAGCGTCCCGCCGATCCGACGCCCGACGACGAGGATGCTCCCGAGGACCTGGGTCAAGGTGTGCCGTTGGAATCCAGTGCCTCCGACTGGCACGAGCAGCAGCTCAGCGTCGACCTAGACCCGGAACTCGAGGGGTAGGACCACAACGAGCAGACCGGGCTCGCGGAGGCCGCGATGACACCACTGGATGAGCGTCTACGGCGTATCTCTCGGGTGGTGCTGCTCACCGTGGTGATCATCGGGCTGGCCCTGCTGTTGACGCGCTGCCCGGCCAACCGCGACGGTATGCCCGGTCAGCTCGCCCAGGCGATGGAGGAGACCACCTCGGCGGCGCGCAGCGGAGTGCTGGCGTTGGATCTGTGGACCCAGGGCCGCTCGACGACACAACTAACCAGCGTGCAGATCAGCGATGCACGCAACGATGTGGCCAAGGCCTACAACGGAATAGCCGATCTGCGGGCCGAGGATCCGGTCGATCTACGCCGGCAACGGTTGCTGACCGCGTCGATGACGCAAATCCTCGCTCAGCTCAACGCCGCGTCGGCCGCCCTGCGCGGGGTCACCACAGAGCCCACCGTCGCCGCCGTGCGCGCCGAGCTGATCGGGACATCGCACGCCTTGGAGTCCGGATACCGCTGATGGCCAAGTTTTTCGCAGTGGCGCTGGGCATCCTGACCGCGATCGGCGGGTTCCTCGACATCGGCGATCTGGTCATGAACGCGGTCGTCGGCTCCCGGTTCGGTTTGTCGCTGGCCTGGGTGGTGGTGGTCGGGGTCATCGGGATCTGCCTGTTCGCCGAAATGGCCGGCCGGGTAGCGGCGGTCAGCGGTAGGGCCACGTTCGAGATCATCCGGGAGCGGCTGGGGCCGCGGACGGCCGCGGCGAACCTGGGCGCATCGTTTTTCATCACGCTGATGACGTTGACGGCCGAGATCGGCGGTATCGCGTTGGCGCTGCAGCTCGCCACCGACGTCGGGCCGATGATGTGGTTTCCGGTCGCCGCGTTCGCGGTGTGGGTGGTGATCTGGCGCGTCAAGTTCAAGATCATGGAGAACGTGGCCGGCCTGATGGGGCTGTGCCTGATCGTGTTCGCCGTCGCGGTGTTCATGCTGAGCCCGGACTGGTCGAACCTGGCCCAGCAGGCCACCTCGCCGACGATCCCGGAGTCCGAATCCGCGGCGACCTACTGGTATTTCGCCATCGCGCTGTTCGGTGCGGCGATGACGCCCTATGAGGTGTTCTTCTTTTCCTCGGGCGCGGTGGAAGAGCGTTGGACCCCGAAAGACCTTGGCGTGGCCCGCTTCAACGTCATGGTGGGCTTTCCGTTCGGCGGGCTGCTGTCGATCGCTGTTGCCGCGGGCGCGGCGATTGTCTTGCTGCCCAGCCAGATCGCGGTGACATCACTGTCACAGGTCGTCATGCCGGTGGTGGCGGCGGGCGGGAAGCTGGCATTGGCTTTCGCGATCGCCGGCATCGTGGCCGCCACCTTCGGCGCAGCGCTGGAGACGGCGCTGTCGTCCGGGTACACGGTCGCGCAGTATCTGGGCTGGCCGTGGGGCAAGTTCCGGCGTCCCGACGAGGCG
The DNA here is from genome assembly GCF_053484035.1 of Mycolicibacterium sp. XJ662. Taxonomy (NCBI): domain Bacteria; kingdom Bacillati; phylum Actinomycetota; class Actinomycetes; order Mycobacteriales; family Mycobacteriaceae; genus Mycobacterium; species Mycolicibacterium sp. XJ662. The sequence continues at coordinate 229,711 of NZ_JBEFTL010000002.1, forward strand.
GCGCGCTTTCACGTCCTGATGTTCGTGGCCATCGTTGCGGCCGTCGCGGTGTTGTTCACCGGCGTGGATCCGATTCTGGTCACCGAGTACTCGGTGGTGTTCTCCGCGATCGCGCTGCCGCTGACGTACCTGCCGATCCTGGTCGTGGCCAACGATCCGGCCTATATGGGCGCACGGACCAACGGCAGGGTGCTCAACGCCCTCGGCTCGGTATATCTCGTCATCATCCTTGCCGCATCGTTGACGGCGATTCCGCTGATGATCGTCACAGGAGCCGGACAATGACCGACCGCACCGAACTTCCGATCAAACGACACCGCGGCGCTGCGCTCGACGCGCGCCTGCAACTGTTGGACCGCCAGCTCGTCGACGACAACGGCGACCCGATCGGCATCGTGGACGACCTGGAGTTGACCGGCATCGACGTCGACCAGGACATCGCGCCGGGCTCCGATGCGCCCCGAGTGAGCGCGCTGCTGTCGGGACAGGTGGTGGCCACCCGCATTTTCGGAGGCACACCGCCGCGCTCGCACCTGCAGGACATCCCATGGCAACTGGTCCAATCCGTCGGCATCACCGTGAAGCTCAAGCCCACCGACATGCGCTTCGACGTCGGGTGGGTGGAGCGCTGGCTGCGCGACCGCATCGTCAAACACATTCCGGGAGGCCGGCATGCAGCTGAGTAATCTGTTGGGGCTGCGGGTCATCGACGCGGGCTCGCACCCGGTGGGTACCGTCGTCGATGTGCGTCTGACGGTGGCCGGTGACCCCGAAAACGACCCGCCGACGCCGCGGGTGCTCGGGCTGGTGGTCAGCCCGCACAGCAAGGGATCGTTTCTCGGCTATGAACGCGTCGACGTCAACGGACCGAAAATGATTGCGGCGCTGCTGCGTTGGGGACACCGCGGAACGTTCTTGGCAGCCTGGGAGGATATCGGCCGGTTCAGCGCCGACCACGTCACCCTGCGCCCGGGCTACACCCGCTACTCGGCGACGCTGCCGACCGAATACGACTGACCGCGCGTTACCGGGCGGTCACGGCCGGCGTTCGTGGCCCCGGCGCCCGTCGGTGCGGCGCCGATCCTTCATCTCCTCCTCGAAGACGTGGCGCTGGCCGTCCTGCAGTTCGTCACGCACTTGCCGCTCGTGTTGACGAAAGACCGACCAGTAGTTGTCGTCGAAGTCCTCGACGATCTGAAATGTCCACCGGCCGTAGAGGACGTTTCGGCCCACGACTTCGGCCTCCAGCCGATCCGCGACCGCGTCATGGCCCGCCGAGCGCAGTTTGTCGCACGCCTCGCCAAGCAGCAGGTCGGCATGCCCGATCAACTGGTGAAACGAGTACAGGTCACCGCGGGCGCGTTCAACGCATTCCAGGGCCTCCGACACCGCGCCGACGGCCTCGACGGTCGCATCGTCGCACCCCTCGGGCCGCCGGCCCTTCTTTGCTTGCAGTTCGGTCATGAAAGGTGTGATACCCATTGCGTGTCGGATTGCATCGGAGCAAACCGCATCGTTTTCGCTGCGACGGGTAGAAGTAGGTGGTGACGGAAATGACGGTGACCACCGGCGAAGATCTGGTGGTGTTGGTCGACGAAGCCGGGCAACAGGTGGGCACCGCGGCGAAGTCGGCCATACATCACCGCGCCACACCGCTTCATCTGGGCTTCTCCTGCTATGTGTTCGACGCCGACGGCCGTGTCCTGCTGACCAGGCGTGCGCTCGGCAAACTCACCTGGCCCGGGGTGTGGTCCAACTCGTTCTGCGGGCATCCGAGGCCTTCCGAGCCCGTCGATGACGCGGTGCGCCGCCGCGCACGGCAGGAACTCGGCCTGTCGCTCGCGGCGTTGCGATGCGTGCTGCCGAAATTTCGCTACCGGGCGGTGGCGGCCGATGGCACCGTGGAGAACGAAATCTGCCCGGTGTTCTACGCACGCACCGACGAGCCCGTGCAGGCCGACCCCGACGAGGTCATGGAGTGGCGGTGGGTGCGGTGGTCTGATCTTCGATCCGCGGCGGCGCTGCCGTGGCTGATCAGCCCGTGGGCGGCCGAGCAGGTGCCGCTGCTGGACGGGGCTAACTGTCCGGATCGTGATCGCGGATGAGGTGCGAGCGCCGCAGCGCGTACAGCCGTTCCGCGTAGGCCAGGTCGTCTCGCCACAGCCGCGTCGCGGCCTGCCTCATCAGCGGGGTGATCAGCGGCGCGGCCCGCAGTGCATGCGCGAAACCCGGTCGGTCGGAGTGGGCGAGGACGGCCTCGATCACCGCCGTGCGGGGTAGCCCGTCTGGCCCGTTCCCTAGGGGGGTGGCGTGCGTTTCCACGGTGCTTCCCGCGCCCTCGCCGTCGAGGATCCGCATCACGATGGTCCGCGGTTCGGGGCTGGTGAACTCGGCCACCACGGGAACGCCGAACCGGCCGATCCGGAAGGTCACCGCGACCAGAAAGCGGTCTGACGTGTCGCAGATGTCGTGGCCCACCGGCGGCGAGGACAGCACTTCCAGCTTGGTGAACGAGTACGGGTGAAACCATGCCCCGTGCCACGGGTCCATCCGGTTCGCGATGACGTCGCGCGGTTCGCAGGTGCCGACCAGGCGGGTGACGGCGTGCATCCGGGCGCCGTCGGGTCGTTCGGGCAGCACCGGCCGCTCCGTCGGGGTTTCCCCGCCGACGGCGTCGAGGCGCACCCAAGCCAGCACGCCGTCGTCGTACGCCTGATAAGGGGCCCAACCGGATTGGCGACCACCCGACAGCCGCAGCCCGTGCCAGGCGCAGATCAGCGCGCCGTCGTCGACCTTTCCGGTCGACAGGTCGGCGCCCAGGTGTGGGCAGGCGCCCGGGCCCACATGCAAGGCGTTGTCGGTGCCGCGCCACGCGACAAGTTCGCGGCCCGCGACAACGGTGCCCAGCGGACCGCGCCCGATGCTGTCACTGGCGGCAAACGCGTACCAGTTTCCGCTGCGGCGGGCCTGCGACCGCCGCAGTGCAGAAGCGATGACGGCCGGTGACGCGTCGCGGTGGGTGGGCTGCTGCGCCGACCACCGCGATGGCGGAAGCAGCTGAAATGGCCAGGTTTTCGACAGTTTCGAACGCATCTCAGCCGCCACGCTCATCGCTGGTGCGCCTTTCGCTTGTGGCAAGGCGGCGCAGCACCGCCGAGCGGCCCTGCGTCGGGACGGTGTGCAGGGTGTGTCCCGTGATGCCGAAGCGCGCCAACAGATGGTTGGCCGCGGTCCACCCGGTGGTCGCCGCGCGCTCCATCAGTGCGACCGGCAGATCGATGCGGACACCGTCACCGGCCAGCACCAGCGCATCATGTGGCGTCGTGACGGGCGGGCGACCGGCGAAATCGCCTGGGGCGAAACGCGGGCAGTCGTCGCGGCGCAGGACACGTTCGCCGATCACGCGCATCTCGCTGGTTTCCGGGTACAGCTCGTGCAGCCGCTTGCGGAGCTGCTCTTCGACCGCGTGGTCGTCTTGGCCGTCGGCGGCGTAGGCGTGCAGTTCCACCACCGAACCGCCTGTGCGGGTGTGCCAGTCGGCTGCCTCGCGCTCGTAGCGCTCGAGCACGCTCACGTTGTCCAGCGGTGAGAGGCCGCCGGTGCCCAGAAACGCCGCCCGCTCGGGCCGCACCGGACCGTCCAGCCACAGCCGCTGTACCACGAAGGGCGCCGCGGTGCCCAGCGCGGCGATCCGGTTGCGCCACGCCTCGTTGCCCAGATCCGGTGAATTGGCGACGATCCTTTGCAGCGCGCCGACCTCGACGGCCAGCACCACGCCGTCGGCATCGAGAACGGCATCCGATTCGCAACGGATCTCGAACGTGCTGCCGGCTCGCAGTTCGGTCACCGCCGCACCGGTATGGAATCTGACACCGCGGGCCTCCAGGTAGTCGCGCAGCGGATCCCACAGCGCGACATCGAAGTTCGCGGTCGCGACGTCGAAAACCAGCCCTTCGCTGGAGCCCAGGAAATAGATGTGGAACATGGTGGCCAGTTCGGCGGCCGACAGCTCTGCGGGTTTGGCGAAGAAGCTTCGGGAGAACACCTCGAACGCCAGATGCCGCGCGGCCTCCGGGAAGTTGATCGCGCGCAGGAAGGTTTCGGCGTCGACGTGGTCGAGGCGGTGATAGGTCTCGGGCACCGACACCGCGGCCAGGGGTGCAGCGGCACGCGCGTTGAGGCGGATCAGGTCTCGCAGCCGGAAGGTGGGGCTGCGCATCGCGAATGCCAGCGCGTTGAGCGGCGGGGTCCGCGGCAGACCGCGGAACGTGTCTTGGCGACCGTGCGCGTCGACCAGCGGGTAGTCCTCCACGGGCGTCAACATCGACAGCGCCGGGTCGATGCGGCGCAGCAGCTTTCGCAGGTTGTAGTACTGGCGGAAGAATGCGTGGAAGCCGCGGTTCATCGCGACCGGTGTGCCGTCGTCGAGCGTGTCGGTCCAGCCGCCGACCCGGCCGCCCAGATACGGTTCGCGTTCGACGACGTCGACACGAACGCCGCGTTCGGCCAGCCCGCTGGCCGCGGCCAGCCCGGCGATGCCGCCGCCCACGACCACCACGCGCGGTGTGACGCCCAGCGCCGCAGCAGTTTCCGCACCCGCCGGTGCGGTGAGCGTGACGCGCCGCGGATCGGTCATGCCGGGGCCTTCGCGAGGAACGTGTGCACGATATTGCGCTGCCACCCGGGCATGGTGTGGCTGCGCACGTCGGTGAACCCGTTGGTGCGCAACCGGTCCCGTAGCTGCTGAGCGCCGTCGAAGCGGTTCACGCTGCGCCGCAGGTAGGTGTACAACGATGCGTCGCCGTTGCGGATCTTGCCGCTGGGGATGATGATCGTCGCGCAGACCGCATTCCATACGGCGGTGGCGAACCGCGAGTCGCGCACGGAGTACTCATGGGCGGCCAGCGTGCCGCCGGGCGCCAGCAGCGCCAGGAAGGCCTGCAATTGGGCATCCGGGTCGGCGAGGTTGCGCAGCAGGTATGCCGCGAAGATGCCGTCGAACGGGCCCGCTACGCCGGCATCGGCGAGCGTCTCGATGCGACTGTGCACGAACCGCACCGACGTCGGCCACCGCTTGGCGCGGGCTTGGGCCAGCATGCCCGCCGAGCCGTCCACGGCGACGATCTCGGCCCGTGGTGCGACATGCAGCAGCGCCGCGGTGGACGCACCGGTGCCGCAACCGGCGTCGAGCAGCCGCAACCCGCGGCCGTTGTCCGCCAGCTTCATCCGCCGCGCCGACAACCGCAGATGGCTGTGATATCCGGGATTGGCGTCGACCAACTTGTCGTAGGTGCCGGCCGCCGCGTCGAACGCCGCGGGCACATCGCCCCGGATGCTCATACCGTGTCCTCCTGATGATCACGCAGCCGCTGACGCTCCCACAGCAGCAGCACGGCGGTGACCAACGCCCAACCGAACAGGAAGTCCTCCACCGGGATGTCGAACGGAAATCGCAGACCGCTGGTGTGCTGCTCGTCGTATATGACGATCGGTGCGCTCAGTTTGGTCAGCCAGCCGTCGACGGGGATCTGGAAGCCCAGCACGATCGCCATGGACAGCCAGTACGCCGGCCGCCGGAACAACCCGGTGCGCAAGATCCCGATCTCCCACAGGCACACCGCGATCGCCGCCAGCACCGCCGGAAGCGTGTAGCCCAGACCCGTCATGACGAGTGCACCGACTTACGCTTCACACGTTGCAGGATCGTGTCGACGGCGTTGTAGGTGAGCAACCCGCACAGCGGTATCACGAAGAAGAACAGTAGTTCCTCCAGCGGCATGATGCCGGCCAGTTCGACACCGGTCACGTACAGCGGGTTGTACGTCCACACGTCCGCGAGGATGGCCACCACGTCCCAGAACACGAACACGGCCGCCACCGGCAGGATCGCCGCCGCCGCCCGCCACGCGCGCCGGTAGACGCCGGCGCCGAAGAACTCCAGCGGCGCGGTGATCGCCAGGCATGCGGCAAGCACGAGCAGGTAATGCCAACGGTCCACGTCTAGACCCTGTTCTCTCGTAACCGGGTTCGCCACGCGTTGACCAGCCCGGCCGCGGCGACGCGGATGCGCCTGCCGTTGCCGACCGCGGCGCGTTGGCTGAAGATCGCGAAGTCGATGTCCTCGATACGGTCGAGTATCTGTGAGTACAGCGTCAGCGCCGCCGATATGCAGGGCCGAGACCGCGGCGACAGCAGCGCGATGCCTTGCTGCGCATACTCGTAGGTGCGCCGGGTGGTGGCGTGTTGTTCGACCAGCGCACGACGTACCCGCACATCGGTTCGGCGATGATCGTGGCACCACGACAGCACATCGCGGTCGACGCGGTGGGCGGCCAACTCGTCGGCCGGCAGATATACCCGTCCGCGCTGCAGGTCTTCATCGACATCGCGTAGAAAGTTGGTGAGCTGGAAGGCTTTTCCGAGCGCGGCGGCGTACGGCTCGGCTTCCTCACGTGAGCTGACCGTGCCGAGGACCGGCAGCAGCTGCAGCCCGATCACCTCGGCGGAGCCGTGCATGTAGCGGTCCAGCGCAGCCCGGTTCGCGTAGTCGGTGACGGTCAGGTCCATCCGCATCGAGTTCAGGAAGTCGTCGAACAACTCCCATGGAATGTTGTACTTGCGTGCGCTGTCCACCACCGCGGTCAGCGCGGGATCGTCGTCCTCTTCTGCCGGGGGGCCACCGGAAGCCATACGCGAGAACAGCTGGGTCGCCAAGCGTTGCAACCGCTCTGCGCGCTCGGCGGTCGTCAGCTGCGGATCGAAGTCGTCGAGGATGTCGTCGGCGCGTCGGGCGAAGCCGTACAACGCATGCACGGCGGGGCGTTGTTCGGGGGCAAGGAGGCGGGTGGCCAGAAAGAACGTCCGGCCGTGTTCGGCGTTGAGCCGGCGACAGCATCGATAGGCGTCACGAAGTGCCGGGTCTCGGACGCCGGCAGCGTCCAGTTCGGAACTGATCATGTCTGCACCACCTGTGAACTCTTTGGCCGGGTCGGTACCCCGGTGATCCGGTCGGCGGCCAACCGACCGGACAGCAGGGCTGTCGGCACCCCGACACCCGGCACTGTCGACGATCCGGCGAGCACGACGTTGTCGATGCCGCGGACGATGTTGGCCGGCCGAAACGGCCCGGTCTGGGCGAAGGTGTGCGAGAGCGCGAACGGCGTGCCTGCGGCCATACCTTGCCGCTCCCAACCGGCGGGGTCCACCGCGTGCAGGATCTCGGCGTCGCCGCCCAGATGCGGTAGCCGCTCGACGGTTCGGTCGAGCATCTCATCGACGTATGCGCTGCCAGCCCGGCCCCAATCCACTTTTCCCACAGCGGTGTTCGGCGCGGGCGCGAGGATGTAGAGCAGGTCGCGTCCGGCGGGCGCCAGGCTCGGATCACTGGCGGTCGGCCGCGTCACCAGCAGCGACGGATCGGCCATCACTTGTCCGTCGTCGATGATGTCGCGGAAGGTCTGATCCCACGACTCGCCGAAGACGATGGTGTGGTGACCTGGGCCCGCCGCGCCGGTTCGCGCTGCCGCGCAACCGACATGCGCGACGACCGCTGAGGGGGCGGGCCGCAACCGCAGCAACCGCCGCGGCGTGCGCCCGAGCAACCGGTAGGTGTCGGGAAGTTCGGTCGTCAGCACCACCGCGTCGGCCGCGATGGCCTCGCCGGTGTCGGTGTGTACCGCGGTCACCCGGTCGCCGCGGTGCGCCAAGCTCGAAACCGCGGCGCCGTACCGGAACTCGACGCCGGCATCGGATGCCGCGGCGGCCAGCGCGTCGGGTAGCGCCCGCATACCTCCGCGCGGAAAGTAGACGCCGGAGATGGTGTCCATGTAGGCGATGACGGCGTACACGGCCAGTGCCCGCTGCGGTGGGACGCCGGCGTAGAGCGCCTGGAAGGTGAATACCCGCCGCAGCCGTTCGTCGGAGATGAACCGCCGCACCATGCGGTCCCAGCGCCGGAAGCCGCCGATCGCGGCCAGCCGCGCCAACTGTGGCGTCAGCAGCGACAGCGGTGAGTCGAAGTTGGCCGCGATGAACCCCTCGAACTCGACGCGGTACAGCCGGGTGAGCCAGTTCCGCAGCCGCACATAGCCTTCGGCTTGGGCGGGCCCTGCGAACCGCTCCACCTCGGCGGCCATCGCAGCGGTGTCGCTGTGCACGTCGATACCGCTGCCGTCGGCGAACGACGCGTGGTAGGCGGGGCGCACCGGCATCAACTCGAGCCGCTCAGCCATCGACTCGCCCACGGCGGCGAAGGCGTCTTCGATGATGTCGGGCATCGTCAGCACGGTCGGACCGGTGTCGAGCCGGTACCCGTCGACATCCATCCGCCCGACCCGGCCGCCCGGGTGCATACCGCGTTCGACGACGGTGACCGCGCGGCCCCGGCCTGCGAGCTGCAGGGCCGCCGACAGCCCGGCCAGCCCCGCGCCCACCACGACGACGCGCTCGCAGCTACCGCCGACGGTCCGCATGCGTTTTCACCACCCTCATGCCGCTCGTGACGTACACGTTGTGGCCATGTCGACCAACGCTTTTTGCACGTGCCCGCTGATCTCGGGCGTTCGGATGCCCTCCAGCGCCCGGCACACCCGTTGGTCGATCATCTGCTCGATCCACCGAACGGCTCCGGTGGCAGCGATCAGGTCGCGCCACCGGTCGATATCGGTCTCGCCGACGTGTGGTGCGCGCATCAACGCGGCCAACTCGCGGCGCAGCGGGGCATCGGCGAGGTGGTAGGCCGATACCACGACGCTGGTCGCTTTGCGCTCGAACAGATCGACGCCGGCCGGCTTTCCGGTCACCGACTCCGACCCGAAGACCCCGAGCAGGTCGTCACGCATCTGGAACGCTTCGCCGATCGCCTTGCCGTAGACGCCGAGCGCGGCCAGCACGGCTGGACAGCATCCCGCCAGCGCGGCACCGATCTCAAGCGGTCTGCGCACCGTGTAGTTGCCCGATTTGCGTCGTGACACGTCGAGCACCTGGTCCAAGGTGGGAAAGCCTGCCGCGTCGTTGACGAGGTCGGCGAACTGGCCGACCGCGAGTTCGCTGCGCATCGCGTCGTATCGGGGCCAGGCGCGGGACAGCGCCGCGGTCGCCACGCCGCTTTCCCGCCACATCTGTTCGGCCCACACCAGGCACAGGTCGCCGAGCAGGACGGCGGCCGACTCCCCGAAACGGTCCGACGATCCGGTCAGCCCCCGCTCGCGGTGCCAGCCCGCGAAGGTCACGTGGGCGGCCGGACGGCCCCGCCGCAGCGTGGCGCTGTCCATGACGTCGTCCTGTAGCAGGGCGAACGCGTGCAGCAACTCCAAGCTGGCCGCCGCCCGCAGCGCCGCGGGGTCCTCGTCCTGGCCGCACAACCAGCCCAGATACATAAACGTCGAACGCAGGCATTTGCCGCCGGTGAGAAAGCCCCGCAAGACGTCGCCGGTGATCTCGACGCCGGTCTTACCGAGCTGATCGGCACCGTGGTCGGCGACGAAGCTCGTCACCGCCTCCGAGACGGCGTTGCGCACGCTGGCGCGCCACGAGGCAGAGGACACCGGCGCCGAGGCAAGGGCGCATATTCCTGCGTCACCTACACTCAACGTTCGGTCCTTTTTCTCGTCCGGCGTTGACTTCACTACCCACTTCGACGAGAAATGAACCGCCGAACCGGTTCCTGCCGCTGTTCTCTCACCGGGCGCCGGTGGATGCGCCCCGGTCACCCGACGGCGCGACGGTGCCCGCGGAACGGATACTGGTGTGCGCCAACAGTTATCGCATCACCGGCGTCGGTTGAGCAACCAGATCTGGGTGGACAGCGCGGTCGCGAACGCACACCAGGCCGGGTAGGGCGTCAGCGACAACGCGCTCTTGCCGCTGGCTGCCACGGCCCTGCGCGTGAGATCGGCGCTGCTTGCCGTCAGGGCACCCGCGGTGATCGCGGCCAGGCCCAGCCGACGCTGGCTGAAGAACACCCAGGACCAACCCGCGTTGAGCAGTAGGTGAGCCCCGAGACCAGGGCGATATCGGTGTAGAGCAGCGGCCACACGATCGGAAACACGGTGCTCGGCGGCTGGTACGGCGGCTTGCGCAGCTTCTTGAACCACGATGACCGCGCGTTCGGTCCCGTTGCCGCGCCGCCGACGAGGGCGGTGGCGGTGACCGCGGCTGCGGCCGCCCCAAGTGTCTTGATACGCAACGTAACTCCGTTCTATGAAGGGTGATGACAAACGCTCGTTGGCGCGCTGCGTGCTGAGTACCCAGACCATGTGCGTTCGACTCCCGCCGCGTTTAGCCCGTCGACGGCCAGGGAACCCCACAACAGCGTGGGGAAATCCCCCCGTTCAGCCCTGCAAAGGGCAAGACCGACCCACTGCACAACGGGGAAAGGCGACCAATGACAGAAAAGAACAGCGGTCCTGAAGAAGGCATCAAGGGTGCCGTCGAGGACGTGAAGGGTAAAGCGAAGGAAACGGTTGGCACGGTGACCGGCCGCGACGACATGGTGCGTGAGGGCAAGGCCCAGCAGGACAAGGCCGACGCCCAGCAGGACGCCGCCAAGAAGGAAGCCGAGGCCGAATCGGCCCGAGGCGGCGCCAAGGCTGCTGAAGAGCGCCAGGAGAACGAACAGCGCTAGTAAGCACACCACAGAAAGAGGCCCAGCCGGCGGATCCGGCTGGGCCTCTTTGCTGTCGGGTCAGCTGCTGGGTCGTTGCCGCTTTGAGTCGGGATGCTCTGCATACCAACGGTCTTCGATCTTTCGCACCCGAAGGTGTTCGATCGCGAACCAGCCAAACGACACGATGAACAGGACCGCGGAAATACAGCCCAGCGTGACGCCCACGGTGTGGTGGGTGGTCGCGTGCGCGGCCAAGGCGGCGACGAAGGCGACCAGCGCCAGGCCGAGCACCACGAGCGCCGGCATGTTCTTGGTGTCTTTCATGGTCTCGCCGGCATGTGGACGCGTGGTCCGGGAGTGATCGACAGGATCGTTCGGGCTTTTCATGGCTACTCCTCTCCCGGCTAGAACTACCCGACCGCGCTGGGAAAGAAACGCCGACGTCACTGGTACGGCGGATATTGATCATCGCGCAGCAGGTTGGCCAGGTGTGCTGCGTTGCGCCCCAGGCCCGCGGTTGTCTTGGCCACCGGCTCGGGCACCTCGTCCAGATCCTGGTAGTCCGTGGACTGCATCGCCTCGCCGGTCCAGTAGGTTCCGCCCTGCGCCGGAAGGGAGAACCCGATGTCGTTGAGCCCCTGGAACATGTCCGCGATGATCTTGTGTGCGCCGTCCTCGTTGCCGACGACCCCGACCACCGCCACCTTGCCGACCATGACCGGACGTCCGGCGTCGTCGGTGGTGGACAGCTCGGCGTCGAGGCGCTCCAGTATGCGCTGCGCGACGCTCGACGGATGCCCGACCCAAACCGGGGTGGTGAGCACCATGATGTCGGCGTCGATCAGCTTCTGCCGAATCTGCGGCCACTGGTCACCGTCGCCCATATCGGCCTCCACGCCAGGCGATATCGCGTAGTCCACCGCCCGCAGGATCTCGGTTCGCACACCCGCGCCGCGAAGTTGTTCGCAGATGTGCTCGGCCATCAGCTCGCTGCTCGACGACGCGGGGCTGGGCTTGAGGCTGCACACCAACGCCACGGCGGTCAGCGGCCGTTGGGTGTCGGTCGGTGTGCTCATAGGCCCAACACCGCCGGCCCGGTCAGCGACGGCGTGCTCAGTACCACGACGAGCAATGCCAGGGTGAGCAGGATCCAGCCCGCGCCTTGCCACGCCCAGAACGACTCGCGCCTTCGCCACGCCTGGTAGGTGCGGACGAACGCGCGCAGCGCGCCGAGCAGCAGGATGGCGGGCGCACCGAGCGTCAGCAGGGCGCGCTGCGGTGCGCCGCAGGCCAACGTGTCGAAAGTCGCTCCTGAGCAGGTGCTCAGCCATACCGCGGCGGTGACCAGGTACGCGATACCGGCCACCCCGACGAGCACCGTGAATCGGATCGCGTCGCGCGTTGTCGAATCGACGTGGCGCAATTCGCCTGGATGCTGGTGCACTGCCTGTATCTCCCCGGTTCGCTGTTCGCGAGCGCCGTCCCACGGCGACGGGGAAAACATTCCCGGCGTCTCAGCCGGGTAAACCTCAGGCTTCGACGCGGTTATGCGCGGTCAACAGCAGTCGGTCGTAGCTGGACCGGGGCGGCAGCTCTTCGTCGTAGTTGAGCTCCAGGAAGTCCTTGGCGATTTGCTCGGCGAGGAGCCGCAGCTTGGTGTTGGTCTCCTGCGAGCGCCACTTGAGCAGTTCGAACGCGGATTCGGCATTGATTCGGTAAACGAGCATCAACATGCCTTTGGCCTGTTCGATGACGCTGCGCGCCTCGGCGATCTCGGCGACCGCTGCGGTGACCATCTTGTTCTGATGCTCGGTCATCGCCGGCGTCACGTCGACGTAGAAGCCCTGGGTGCCGATCACTTCGCCGGCGTCGTCGACGATCTGGTCGGCGACCACGACGACGTGGTGCGTCTCGCCATGGGTGTCGATGATGCGGTGGCGGGTGGAGAAGGCGCCGGCGGTGCGCCGAATCTCCTCCAGCGTGGCGGCGACCTGACGGTAGTCCTCGGGATGTTTGTGCGACAGCACGAGATCGGTGGTCGGCTCGACGGTCCCCGGCTCGTACCCGTGCATCCGTTGCACTTGCGGTGACCACTCCCACCGCTCGTCGGCGAAGTAGAAGCGGAACCAGCCGACGCGCTGCGGGTCGCCGCCTGCGAGGGCATGCTCGGCGGACGTTTGCCCTTCGAACTCGACCAGCTCATCCGTCATGCCAGTTAGATTAGCCCTGTTCAGGCGCCCAGGCATCGGACCTGTTCAAACTTCGTAATGTGGACCGGGGCGCGCAGACCCGGAAATGTCCGGGCTCGCGCTTACCATGCGGCTGTGCGGGTCAAGGTGTATCTGTTCACGGGCATCGTCTCTGGGACCGCCGCCTATTTGCTGGGTTTCGACGTCGCCTGGAGCATCGTGGTCGGCGTGTTCGCGCCGGTGCTTCTGGCTGCCGCGCCCGCGTTTCTCGCAGGTGCATTCACCGGGCTTCGGACCGCGACCGACCCGGCGGATGCCATGTCGGGCACCGAGTTCGAAGACCACGTGGCGCGGATTGCTCGATCCTGCGGGCAGCCGGTCATCATGACGTCGCTGACCGGCGACTGGGGCGTCGACATCATCGTCGGCACACGGCCGAACCGGCTGGCCATCCAATGCAAGCGCCAGTCACGCCCCGTCGGCACGGCCGCGGTTCAGGAGGTGGTGGCCGGCGCGCCGATGCAGGACTGCGCCAAGACCCTGGTGGTCACCAACAACGACTTCACCGCTGCGGCACGCAAACTCGCGGAGTTGCACGGTTGCGAGTTGGTCAGCGGCGCAGAGCTACGCCGGCTGCCCGCCACGATCCGTCGGCTCACCCAGCCTGCAGCGTCGACGGAGATCGGCTAGAGCATCGGCCGCCCGCCCGTGACCGCGATCCGCGCCCCGGTCACATAGCTGCCCTCGTCGGAGGCCAGCATCACGTAGACCGGCGCCAGCTCGACCGGTTGGCCGGCGCGGCCCAGCGGGGTGTTCTCACCGAACTGCTTGACCTTTTCCGGCGGCATCGTCGACGGGATCAGCGGGGTCCAGATCGGGCCCGGCGCAACGCTGTTGGCGCGGATCCCCTTCTCGCCGAGCATCTCGGCGAGGCTGGCCGAGAAATTCGCGATCGCGGCCTTCGTCGCCGCGTACGGCGCCAGCTTCGGGTTGGGCATATCGGAGTTCACCGAGGAACTGCCGATCACCGACGCGCCTGCGCCCATGTGCGGCAGCGCCGCCTTCACGAGGTAGAAGTAGGCGCCGATGTTGAGGCGGAACGTGTAATCCCACTCCTCGTCGCTGATCTCGTCGAGGGTGTCGTGCGTCATCTGGTAGGCGGCGTTGTTGACCAGCACATCGATGCCGCCGAACTCCTGCACGGCCTTGTCGACCACCGCGCGGCAGTGCGCCGGGTCGGACAGGTCGCCGGGCATCAGGACGCACTTGCGGCCCGCATCGCGCACATAACGCTCGACATCCTTGGCGTCCTCGTCCTCGTTGAGGTAGGCGATCAGCACGTCGGCGCCCTCGCGGGCGTAGGCGATCGCGACCGCGCGACCGATTCCGCTGTCCCCGCCGGTGATGATGGCGCGTTTGCCCTCGAGCCGACCCGAACCGCGGTAGCTCGTCTCGCCGCAATCCGGTACGGGGTCCATCTTGGCTTGGACACCGGGTGGTGGCTGTTGTTGTTCAGGAAAGCCCACGTGCGACCGCCCTCCTCCGTAGTGTTGGATGAGCACACGGAATACCCACGCCGGGCCCGGCAAACCGCTGCGCTTGTTGCACATGTGTCAATTAAGATGTCGGCATGTCCGAACCCAGGCGCCGGCTCTCCCCCGACGACCGGCGAAACGAACTGCTGGCGCTCGGCGCCGAGGTGTTCGGACAACGGCCCTACGACGAGGTCCGCATCGACGAGATCGCCGAACGCGCAGGTGTTTCCCGCGCCCTGATGTATCACTACTTCCCCGACAAGCGCGCGTTTTTCGCTGCCGTCGTGCGCGCGGAGGGCGAACGGCTCTTCGAGGCCACCAACACCCCGCCGAAGCCGGGCCAGAGCCTCTTCGACCAGCTGCGTGAGGGTGTGTTGGCCTACCTGCGCTACGACGAGGAGAACCCGTACGGCGCGTGGGCGACGTATGTGGGGATGGGCCGCCACGATCCGGTGCTGCGGGGCATCGAGGACGTCGACAACGAACGCCAGGCCAACCGGATCCTCGCGCGGATCCGTGACGCCGGCGGTGTCGAGCTGGACGCCAAGGTGGAGCGCGACCTGTGCATCCGGGTCTACGGCTGGCTGGCGTTCACCTTCGAGATGTGTCGTCAGCACGTGCTGGAACCCTCCGTCGACGTCGACCAGGTGGCCGCGGCCTGCGCGCACGCCCTGCTCGACGCGATTCAGCGGCTGCCAGGCATCCCCACCGAGCTGGCCGACGCGGTCACCGACCAGCACCGATAGCCGCCGAGCGCACGGTTGTTGACGGGCCTACTCGACGTTCGCGGGTATGAACCGTGCGCTCGAGGCAAAAGGTGTCGGACCCCGTTGGCACGATGGGTAGATGAGCTCCACCGCGCTGACCCGGTTCAGCGAGTTGACCAGGGAGTGGTTCGCGGGCACGTTCGCCGAGCCCACGCCCGCGCAGGACCAGGCCTGGGCGGCCATCGCCGACGGCGACAACACGCTGGTCATCGCGCCGACCGGGTCGGGTAAGACGCTCGCCGCGTTTTTGTGGGCGATCGACCAGCTCGCGGTCGCCGAACCGCGGCGGGCGGAAGCAGGCACCAAGGTGCTGTACGTGTCGCCGCTCAAGGCGCTGGCCGTCGACGTCGAACGCAACCTGCGCACCCCGCTGACCGGCATCGGCCGGGTGGCCGAGCGGCGCGGCATGCCCGCACCCGACGTCACCGTCGGCGTGCGCTCCGGCGACACCCCACCCAAACAACGCCGTGAGCTGATCCTTCGGCCGCCGGACATCCTGATCACCACGCCCGAGTCGCTGTTCCTGATGCTGACGTCGTCGGCGCGCGAAACGCTGGCCGACGTCCAGACGGTGATCGTCGACGAGGTGCACGCCGTCGCGGGCACCAAGCGCGGCGCGCATCTGGCGCTGTCGCTGGAGCGGCTCGACCAGCTCAACGACAAGCCCGCCCAACGCATCGGGCTGTCCGCCACCGTGCGCCCACCCGAGGAGGTGGCGCGGTTCTTGTCCGGTCAGCAGCGCACGACCATCGTCGCGCCGGCGGCGGCCAAGACCTTCGACCTGTCGGTCCAGGTGCCCGTTCCCGATATGGCCGACCTGGAGAACAACACCATCTGGCCTGACGTCGAGCACCGCATCGTCGACCTGATCGAGACGCACAACAGCTCGATCGTGTTCGCCAACTCGCGCCGCCTCGCCGAGCGGCTGACCTCGCGGCTCAACGAGATCCACGCCGAACGCCTCGGCGTCGACGTGCCCGACGAGCACAACCGGCAGGTCGGCGCCGGCGCGCCCGCCCAACTGATGGCCAGCGGCGCGTCCTACGGCGCTCCGACGCTGCTCGCCCGCGCCCACCACGGATCGGTCAGCAAGGAGCAGCGCGCGCAGGTCGAGGACGACCTCAAAAGCGGGCGGCTCAAGGCGGTCGTCGCGACCTCCAGCCTGGAGTTGGGCATCGACATGGGCGCGGTCGATCTGGTGGTCCAGGTCGAGTCGCCGCCGTCGGTGGCCAGCGGCCTTCAGCGCATCGGCCGCGCCGGCCACCAGGTCGGTGAGATCTCCCAGGGCGTGCTGTTCCCCAAACACCGCACGGACCTGATCGGCTGCGCGGTCACGGTCAAACGGATGCGCGCCGGGGAGATCGAGAGCATGCGGGTGCCGACCAATCCGCTCGACGTGCTGGCACAGCACACGGTGGCCGCGTGCGCGTTGGAACCGCTCGACGCCGACGGTTGGTTCAATACGGTGCGGCGCAGCGCCCCGTTCACGACATTGCCGCGCAGCGCGTTCGAGGCCACGCTGGACCTGCTGTCGGGCAAGTACCCGTCCACCGAGTTCGCCGAGTTGCGACCCCGCCTGGTCTACGACCGCGACACCGGCACGCTGACGGCCCGGCCCGGTGCGCAGCGGCTCGCGGTCACCTCCGGCGGCGCCATTCCCGACCGCGGCCTGTTCACCGTCTATTTGGCCACCGACTCCGAAAAACCTTCGCGGGTAGGCGAACTCGACGAGGAGATGGTCTACGAGTCCCGGCCCGGTGACGTCATCTCGTTGGGCGCGACCAGTTGGCGCATCACCGAGATCACCCACGACCGGGTGCTGGTGATCCCCGCGCCCGGGCAGCCGGCCCGGCTTCCGTTCTGGCGCGGCGACGGGGTCGGCAGGCCCGCCGAACTCGGCGCCGCGGTGGGCCAGTTCACCCGCGAGCTGTCCCAGCTGGGCCGCGATGAGTTCGACACCCACTGCCGCACAATGGGTCTCGATGATTTCGCCACGGACAACCTGTGGCGGCTGCTCGACGATCAGCGTCAGGCTACGGGCGTCGTGCCCTCGGACGCGACGTTGGTGGTCGAGCGGTTCCGCGACGAACTCGGCGACTGGCGGGTGATCCTGCACTCCCCCTACGGGCTTCGGGTGCACGGTCCGCTGGCGTTGGCGCTCGGGCGCCGGCTGCGGGACCGCTACGGCATCGAGGAGAAGCCGACGGCCTCCGACGACGGCATCATCGTGCGGCTGCCCGACACCGACGACGCCGCCCCCGGCGCCGACCTGTTCGTGTTCGACGCCGACGAGATCGAGCCGATCGTCACCGCCGAGGTGGGCGGCTCGGCGCTGTTCGCGTCGCGGTTCCGCGAATGTGCCGCCCGCGCTTTGCTTCTGCCGCGTCGCCACCCGGGTAAACGTTCCCCGCTGTGGCATCAGCGCCAGCGCGCCGCGCAGCTGCTGGATGTCGCACACAAGTATCCGGACTTCCCGATCGTGCTGGAGGCGGTGCGCGAATGCCTCCAGGACGCCTACGACGTGCCGGCGCTGACCGAGCTGATGCAGCGGGTGGCGCAGCGCCGGCTGCGCATCGTCGAGGTCCAGACCGTCACCCCGTCACCGTTCGCGGCGTCGCTGCTGTTCGGCTATGTCGGCGCGTTCATGTACGAAGGCGACAGCCCGCTGGCCGAGCGGCGCGCGGCGGCGCTGTCGTTGGACAGCGTGCTGCTGGCCGAGCTGCTGGGCCGGGTGGAACTGCGCGAGCTGCTCGATCCCCAGGTCATCGTCACGACGACGCGCCAACTGCAGCACCTGGCCGAGGACCGCCGGGCGCGTGACGCCGAGGCCGTCGCGGACCTGCTGCGGCTGCTGGGTCCGCTGACCGAACGGGAGGTCGCCGAGCGCGCCACCACCGACGACGTGGGCGGTTGGCTCGACGGCCTGCGCGCCGCCAAGCGTGCGTTGACGGTCACGTTCGCCGACCAGACGTGGTGGGTGGCCGTCGAAGACATCGGCCTGCTGCGCGACGGTATCGGGGTCGCGGTGCCCGTCGGTGTGCCCGCGGCGTTCACCGACTCGGTCGCCGACCCGCTCGGGGAACTGCTCGGCCGCTACGCGCGTACGCACGGCCCTTTCACCACCGCAGACGCCGCGGCCCGCTTCGGGCTCGGGCTGCGGGTCACCGCCGACGTGCTGAGCAGGATGGCGATCGACGGCAAGCTGATCCGCGGTGAGTTCACCGACGCCAGCGACAGCGAACAGTGGTGTGACGCCGAAGTTCTCAAGATCCTGCGACGACGGTCGCTGGCCGCGCTGCGGGCCCAGGTCGAGCCGGTCAGCACCACCGCTTACGCCCGGTTCCTGCCGTCGTGGCATCAGGTCGGGTCGCACAACACGGGCGTCGACGGGTTGGCCGCCGTCATCGACCAACTCGCCGGGGTGCCGCTGCCCGCATCGGCGGTCGAAGCGCTGGTGTTCGGCCAACGGGTGCGCGACTACCAGCCGGCGATGCTCGACGAACTGCTCGCCTCCGGCGAGGTTATCTGGTCGGGGGCCGGTCAGATCGGCGCCAGCGACGGCTGGGTGGCGTTTCACCAAGCCGAGTCGGCGCCGATGACGCTGAGCCCGCCGGCGCAGATCGAGTTCACCGACCAGCACCGCGCGATCCTGGAGACCCTCGACGGCGGCGGCGCTTATTTTTTCCGTCAGCTCGCCGCCAACCCGACCGATGAGCTCAAAACCGCGCTGTGGGAACTGGTCTGGGCCGGCTGGGTCAGCGGCGACACGTTCGCTCCGGTGCGGGCCGTGCTGTCGGGCACCCGACGCGGCGGGCGGCGCGGCGCCCCTGCACACCGGCAACGGTCGCGGCCGCCGCGGTTGAGCAGCTACAGCGTCGCGCACGCCCAAACCCGCACCGCCGATCCGATCGTGGCCGGGCGGTGGTCGGCGCTGCCCGCCGTGGAGCCGGAATCTACTGTGCGCGCGCATTTTCGCGCCGAGCAGCTGCTCAGCCGCCACGGGGTGCTGACCAAGGGCGCGGTGGCCGCCGAGCAGGTTCCCGGCGGCTTCGCGATGCTCTACAAGGTGCTGACGGCGTTCGAGGACGCCGGCCGATGTCAGCGCGGCTACTTCGTGGAATCGTTGGGCGGGGCCCAGTTCGCGGTCGCTTCGACGGTGGACCGGCTGCGCACTTACCTCGACGGGGTGGATCCTGATCGCCGCGAGTATTCGGCGGTCGTGCTGGCCGCCGCGGACCCGGCCAACCCGTACGGGGCGGCGCTGCCGTGGCCCGGTCAGGGGCCGGGCCGCAAAGCCGGCGCGCTGGTCGCGATCGTCGACGGGGAGCTGGTGTGGTTCCTCGAACGCGGGGGCCGGACCCTGTTGAGCTTCAGCGACGATCCCGAAGCGCACGTCGCGGCCGCCGCCGCGCTGGCCGACATGGTCGGCAGCGGACGGGTCTCGTCGCTGCTCGTGGAGAAGGTCAACGGCAGTTCCGTGCTGGAACCGGGCGCCGAGGGCCAGCGCGCGGCGGTGCACGAGGCGTTGACCGGCGCCGGGTTCTCCCGCACCCCACGCGGTTTGAGGCTGCGGTAGCGATGCCCGAAGGTGACACCGTCTGGCACACCGCCGTCATCCTGCGCGACGCGCTCGAGGGCCAGACGCTGACGCGCTGCGATGTGCGGGTGCCGCGCTACGCCACCGTGGACCTCGCCGGTCGGGTCGTCGACGAGGTCGTCAGCCGCGGCAAGCACCTGTTCATCCGGGTCGGCGATGCCAGCATCCACTCGCATCTGAAGATGGAGGGCAGCTGGAAGGTGCACCCGCGAAACAAGCCCAGCAGAGCCGGCCATAGGATCCGGATCATCCTAGAGACCAAAGATGTTCAGGCGGTCGGCATCGACCTCGGCGTGCTCGAGGTGTGCGACCGCGAGCACGACACCGACCTGGTCGCCCACCTCGGCCCCGATCTGCTCGGCGACGACTGGGAGCCGCGGGTCGCCGCGGGAAATCTGACCGCCGACCCGGACCGTCGGCTCTCGGAGGCGCTGCTGGATCAGCGGGTGATGGCCGGTGTCGGCAACGTGTATTGCAACGAGTTGTGTTACGTCACCGGCTATCTACCGACCACACCGGTCAAAAGCGTGCGCGACCCGCTGCGGATGGTGCAGCGGGCCCGCGACATGTTGTGGCTGAACCGGTCCCGGTGGAACCGCACCACCACCGGCGACACCCGGCGCGGCAACCAGCTGTGGGTGTACGGCCGCGCCGGCGAGCCGTGCCGGCGCTGCGCCACCCCGATCGAGTTCGATCAGGGTGGCGAGCGGGTCACGTACTGGTGTCCGGTCTGTCAGACCTAGCCGCGCGATGGCAATGCCAGCTTGGCGATCTTGCGCACGACCGTGGCGAACTGGCGCGGCAGCGAACCCGTGTTGTACGGGATGCCGTAACGCTGGCAGATGTCGCGGACCTGCGCGGAGATCTCGGCGTGCCGGTGCGCCGGAATGTCGGGGAACAGATGGTGCTCGATCTGAAACGACAGGTTGCCCGACAGCAGGTGAAACAGCTTGCCACCCGTCAGGTTTGCCGAACCGAGGATCTGGCGGAAGTACCACTGCCCGCGGGTCTCGGCCTTGGTCTCCTCGATGGAGAACTCCTGGACGTCGTCGGGGAAGTGGCCGCAGAAGATGATCATGTACGCCCACACGTTGCGCACCAGGTTGGCCGTCATGTTGCCCGCGAACACCCACGGCGCGAACGGGCCGGCCAACAGCGGGAACGCGACGTAGTCCTTCAGCGTCTGGCGCTTGGTCTTCTGCCAGATGCCCTGCAGGATCTCGCGTTTGTCAGACAGTGAGATCTCGCCGGCGCGGATGCGTTCGGTCTCCAGTTCGTGCAGCGCGACGCCGTACTGAAACAGCACCATCAGCAGAAACGCATACACCGGGTTGCCGAGGAAGTAGGGCCGCCACTTCTGCTCAGGGCTCATCCGCAGGATGCCGTAGCCCACGTCGCGGTCCATGCCGACGATGTTGGTGTAGGTGTGGTGCATGTAGTTGTGCGAGTGCCGCCACTGGTCGGCCGGACATGCGGTGTCCCACTCGAATCCGCGGCTGGAGAGGGACGGATCGCCCATCCAGTCGTACTGGCCGTGCATGACGTTGTGGCCAATCTCCATGTTGTCGAGGATCTTCGAGAGGCTCAGCATCGCCGTGCCCGCCAGCCACAGCGGCGGCAGGATCCCACCGAACAGCAAGGCGCGACCCGTCACCTCCAGCGTGCGCTGCGCCTTGATGACGCGGCGGATGTAGTCGGCGTCGCGCTCGCCGAGGTCGGCGATCACGCGCTCGCGGATCGCGTCGAGCTCGCGGCCGAACGCTTCGGTCTGCTCGGGGGTCAGCGTGATCGTCTTACCGGCGACGACCTTCTCCAGCGTCTTGGGTGCCTTGGTTGCCTCGGACTTGGTTGCCGTGATAGTCATTTCGACTCCTTCCGGGTTAGAGCGCAAGGTCGACGTCTCCGACGGGGACGGACACGCAGATCTGCACGTCCTCCTCGTCGACGCCCGACGTCGCGCCGGTGATCAGGTTCTTCACCGCGCCGCTCTTCTTGCGGCGGGTGCAGCTGTGGCAGATGCCCATCCGGCATCCGCTTTCGGGGGTCAACCCGGCGGCCTCGGCCTGTTCGAGTAGCGGCCGGCCGTCGTCGGTGATGCTCAGCCCGCTGTCGGCGAAACTGACCGTGCCGCCGGAGGTTTCGGTCGAGGTGTCGAAGACGGGCGGCACGAAGCTTTCGCAGCGTGCGTCGGGGCGCAGCTCGCGCACCGCATCGGCCAGCCCCGGCGGGCCGCAGACGTAAACCGCGTCGGCGTCGGGCATCGCGGCGGCCAGGTGCTCGGGGCCGAACCGGCCCTGCAGGTCCGAACCCGCCGTCGCGCGGGTGTAGCCGTAGAGCACCTTGACGCCGGCCGTGACAGCCAGCGCGTCGAGCTCGGCGCGGTAGCAGACATCCTCGGCGCCACGGGCGTAGTGCACGAAGGCGACCTCGCCGCCATAGCCCTGCGCCCGCAGCGTGCGCAGCATCGACATCACCGGCGTGATGCCGCTGCCGCCCGACACCAGCAGGATGCGCTGCGGCCAGGTGGCGGGCGGACCGCTCGGCAGGGTGAAGTCCCCGCCGACGCTGTCGAGGCCCACCACCATGCCCGGGTGCGCGTGCTCGTTGAGGTACGTCGACACCAGGCCGCCGTCATGGCGGCCGATCGTCAGCTCGATGTAGGGCGCTCCGGCGGCGCTGGCCGGTGAATACGGCCGGGTGCGCCGACGGCCGTCGATTTCCACGGTCAGGTTGATGTGCTGGCCGGCGCGAAATCCGGTGAACGCCTGATTCGGCTCGAGCGTGAGGGTGACGCTGCGCGCGGTCTGTCGCCGCACGCCGATCACCTTCGCCCGGGCCTCCCCCGATGTCCACGTCGGGGCGACAAGCTCGGTGTATCGGTCCACACCGTGCGGTCCGGTGAGCAGGTCCACCAGCGGCGAACGCAGCACCCGATCCCGCAGCCCCCGCGTCAAAGTTTGAGTGAACATATGTATACCGTGCGTGCCTGGACTGGCAGTGGTCAAGAGAATGCCGCAGCTTGTGGTACGTTTCACAGAGTGAACAGTCGTACGCCTAGTTCACGAACAAGCCGTTCGGGTAAGAGCAAGTCGCGGTCGCGGGACACCCTGTCCCGGGAAGAGCGCAAAGAAGCCACCCGCCGGGCGATCGTCACGGCCGCGCTGCGGCTGCTCGAAGAACGCAGCTTCGCCGCGCTGAGCCTGCGCGAGGTCACCCGGGAAGCCGGGATCGTGCCCGCGGCGTTCTACCGGCACTTCGATTCGATGGAGGCGCTGGGCCTGGTTCTCATCGACGAGTCGTTCCGCGCGCTGCGCGAGATGCTGCGCGGCGCGCGCTCGGGCAAGCTCGATCCCAACCGGGTCATCGAATCCTCGGTCGACATCCTCATCGACGGTGTGAACGAACGACGCGAGCACTGGCGCTTCATCGGACGTGAGCGCTCCAGCGGGCTCACCGTGCTGCGCTACGCGATCCGCACCGAGATCCGGTTGATCACCTCCGAGCTGGCGATCGACCTCGCCCGGTTTCCCGGGCTCAACACGTGGAGCTCCGAGGACCTCAACATCCTGGCGACGTTGTTCGTCAACTCGATGATCTCGATCGCCGAGGCCATCGAGGACGCGCCCGACCCGCGCGCACAGGACGAGATCCGACGCATCGCTATCAAGCAGTTGCGGCTGATCGTGGTCGGCGTCACGGGGTGGCGCAGCGCGGGTTAGCGTGTGGCGCATGCCGCATCTGGAACTGACCTATCCGCGTCCCGACATCGCCGTGCTGACGCTGAACCGGCCCGAAAAGCTCAACGCGTTGAACTACGCCCTCGTCGAGGACCTGCACGCCACGCTCGCCGAGATCAACGCCAACAACGACTGCCGCGTCGTCGTGCTCACCGGCGCCGGGCGCGGCTTCTGCTCCGGGCTGGACCTGACCGATCGCGACCCCGACAAGGAGGGCGGCGGCACAGAGTTCCCCCGCTCGGGCATGCGCTGGCAGGAACGCATCGCCGACCTGACCGCCCGCGTGCATCGGCTGCGGCAACCGGTGATCGCCGCGGTCAACGGCGTCGCCTACGGCGG
Organism: Mycolicibacterium sp. XJ662; assembly: GCF_053484035.1. Lineage (NCBI taxonomy): Bacteria > Bacillati > Actinomycetota > Actinomycetes > Mycobacteriales > Mycobacteriaceae > Mycobacterium > Mycolicibacterium sp. XJ662. The sequence continues at coordinate 253,481 of NZ_JBEFTL010000002.1, forward strand.
CGGGATGGGCATCGCGCTGGCCTGCGACATCCGGATCGCCGCGCAGTCCGCGCGGTTCTGCGCCCAGTTCATCAAGCTCGGCCTCGGCGGCGCCGACATCGGGGTCAGCTACACGCTGCCGCGCATCGTCGGGGCGGGCCCCGCGTTCGACCTGATCCTCACGGCGCGCGCCGTCGACGCCGACGAGGCGCTGCGGCTCGGCATGGTCTCGCGGGTCGTGCCCGACGGCGAGGCGCTCGACACCGCGCTGTCCATCGCCGAAACGCTCTGCGGTTACGGCAAGTTCGGCGTGGAGTCCACCAAACAGGTGCTGTGGGCCAACCTCGAGGCATCCAGCCTGGAGGCGGCGCTGCACCTGGAGAACCGCAGCCAGATCCTGTCATCGACCAGCGGCGAGATGCGCGCGGCTAGCGAGGAGTTCCGCCGCCGTCGACGATGATCACCTGACCGGTGATGTAGCTGCCGGCGTCGGAGGCCAACAGCAGTGCGGCGCCGACCATTTCGTCGGGGGTGGCCAGCCGCTTCATCAACGTGCCGCCGACCATGTAGTCGATGGCCTGCTGCGGGTTCTTGCGCATCATGTCGGTGTCCACCGGACCCGGCGCGATCGCGTTGACCCGGATGCCGGAGTCCACGAACTCCGCGGCCATCGACCGGGTGAACGACATCAACGCGGCCTTGGCCGCGGCGTAGATGGACAGCGCGGGCGCGAAGTTGAACGCGCCGACCGACACCATGTTGATCACCGCGGCGTGCGGGCTGGCCTTCAGATGCGGCAGCGCCGCCTGCACGAGGAACACCGGCCCGCGCAGGTTGACCTCGTGGGATTTGGCCAGCGCATCGGCCGTCATCTCGCCGAGGGGTTGGGCCAGCGCGTTGGCGGCGTTGTTGACCACGACGTCGACGCCGCCGAACTCGTCGGCGGTGCGCTGCACCAGCGCTTCGAGGTCGTCGAGTTCGCCGAGGTGCGTGGGTACCCCGATGGCCTGGCCGCCGAGGTCGCGCAGGCGTCGCGCGGCCGACTCGCAGGCGTCGGGTTTACGGCTGGCCACCGCGACGCGCGCGCCCGCGAGCACGAAGCCCTCGGCCAGCGCGAGGCCGATGCCCCGGGTGCCACCGGTGACGATCACGGTGCGGTCCGTCATGTCGAACAGACGGTCAAAGGAAGTGCGGTCCACGGCGATCAGTCAAGCAGACCCCGTCATGGGGCAGTCAGTCGGTCATCGCCCAGGTCGACGTGGCGATCAGGTCGCCGCGCTCGAGCGCGGCGGCCCGGTACTCGTGGATCCGGCGGTAGTCCTCGTTGGTCACCATGTCGAGAAACGCCGCGGGCGAAGGGTATTCGACGACGAGGATCGCGTCCCACCACGGTTCGGCGTCACCGCCGATGACCTGCGTGGGCGCGGTGCCTGCGTAGCGGACCGTGCCGCCGACGCGTTGCAGGTGCGGCACGACCTCACGCGCGTAGCGCCGGTAGCTGTCCCTGCCGCCGTCGTTGAACTGCAGCAGGTTGACCATCACGACCGGCTCGTCGGCCGGCCTGGCCGCCAACGCGTCGATCTGCTGCGCGGTGGGCTCTGACGGCGAGCCCACCTCAGGTGCATCCGGTGACGCTGACGCGCCGGCCCACGCTCGCGCACACGCTCACGTTCGGCGACGGCGGCGGCGGCACGTACACCGGCGGCGGCGGCGGTGGCGGCGGCGGTGGCGGTGGCGCCTCCTCACCCGGCGGAGGCGGCGGCGGAGGTGGTGGCGGGGGCGGCGGAGGCGGCGGTGGGAGCGCGTCGTTGAGATACGACAGCGGGTCAGCACAGCCGGTGACGTCGACGAACCGACCGCCGACGGATCCGCACACCGTCGCGTCGGCGGAGGGCACGACCGGCACCGTCAGGCCGCCGGCGAACAGCGCGGCTGCCGCCAAAAGGAACACCTTGCGCACACTTCCTCCTCACCAGTTGGCCTCACCGAGACCCAGTCAGCGTCAATTGTGGCAGCCGCCACGCCGGAGCGCGGTCGAACGACACCCCCGAAATTGACGTATGAATTATATTTGCTCCAGACGCATCTGTACGCCACTTCGCCGACAACGCGCACGCTGGCAACCGTGTCGGCGCCCCTCGATGGTCCGGATATGCGCACGGCGTCGCGCATGGTCGCAGGTGAACACGTCGTCGCCGAAACTGTCCAGCAATCCTTGGGAAAAAACAGCTTCCGTTATGGGCACAAACTTAATCGTTGCGGTGTCGGCTCGGTCGCACCCGCTGCGCCGTTGTCTAGCCGTTTAGCGAAAATCTTGGCGTGAGAAGCCGGTGGCTTTGTCCGCGGCTTACCGGTATGTTTGCTGCGACGTCCGCGGCGGTCGGGGGACCTTCGGTGTTGGCGCCGCCACGTCGGTTCTTCGCCGGATCCCAACGTGGGGAAGTTTCATGTCTGCCAACCTGCCCTCGCAACGCTGGGCGCAACCCGTCCGCCTGCGGCTTCTGCGTTTCCTGGTCGTCGGTTCGGCGCTGCTGACCGTCGCGGCCACGGTCGCTACCCCCGCGCACGCCGCCGAAGCCTGGCAACGCAAGAGGCCGCCGCTGTCCACGCCGTGGACGCACCTGGTCGGACCCAACAATGCGCTGCCCGAATACCCCCGCCCGCAGATGGTCCGAGAACGGTGGCACAACCTCAACGGGCTGTGGGGTTACACGGGCCGCTCGGCCGCCGAGGCGCTCCCCAGCCCGCCGTCGGCCGACGCGTACGACGAGAAGATCCTGGTGCCCTACCCCACCGAGTCGGCGCTGTCCGGTATCGAACGCCACGACGACCAGATGTGGTACCGCAGGACTTTCGAGGTGCCGGGCACCTGGCGCGGCCAACGCGTGCTTCTGCACTTCGGCGCCGTCGACCAGATCGCCACCGTCTGGGTCAACGACCAGCAGGTCGCCCACCACGAAGGCGGATACACCGCGTTCAGCGCCGACATCACCAAGGCACTGCGGTGGTCGGGCAGCCAGGAGCTGACCGTGCGCGTCGAGGACCGCAACGAGGACAACCCGTTTCCGGTGGGCAAGCAGCGCAACCGGCCCGGCGGGCTGTTCTACACGGGTGCGTCGGGCATCTGGCAGACGGTGTGGATGGAGCCGGTGCGCGCCGCACACATCGAGAAGCTCGACATCACCTCCGACCTCACCGGTTTGACCGTTACGCCCCGGGTGTCCGACGGCACCGGCGGCATCGCCGAGGTCGTCGTCTCCGATCCCGACGGCGCGGAGGTGGCGCGCGTGTCGGGGGACGCCGGTGAGCCGCTTCGGGTCCGGGTGCCCGAACCGCGGTTGTGGAGCCCGCAGGACCCCTACCTGTATGACCTTCGGGTGCGGCTCGTCGCCGCGTCGGGGAAGGTGGCCGACGACGTCCGCAGCTACGCCGGTCTGCGCACCGTCGGCGTCGTGCCCGACGCGCGGGGCCGGCCGCGGATCGCGTTGAACGACAAGATCACGTTCCTGCACGGACCGCTCGACCAGGGCTACTGGCCCGACGGGATCTACACCGCACCCACCGACGACGCGCTGAAGTTCGACCTCGAACGCACCAAGGCGCTGGGCCTGAACTTCGTGCGCAAGCACGCCAAGGTGGAGCCGGCGCGGTGGTACTACTGGGCCGACAAGCTGGGCCTGATGGTGTGGCAGGACATGCCGTCGCTGGACGTCTCGCTCGACCCGCCGACGGGCCCGGCGCCCGACCCCAGCCCGCAGGCCAAGGCGCACTTCGAACGTGAGCTCGCCGAGATGGTCGATCAGCTGCGTAGCGTCACATCGATCATCGGCTGGGTGCCGTTCAACGAGGGGTGGGGCGAGTTCGACACCGCCAGGATCGCCGAGAGGGTCAAGGCGGCAGACCCGACGCGCATGGTCAACGCCAACAGCGGCGTGAACTGTTGTAAGTCCCGGCCCGACAGCCGTGCCGGCGACATCTACGACGACCACACCTACGTCGGCCCGGGCCGGCCAGTGGTGCACGATCAGGCCCGCAGGCTCGGCGATCCCCCGCCCGAGCACCGGGTCGTGGTCAACGGTGAGTACGGCGGCCTGGGGCTGGTGCTGGCCAGGAACCGGTGGCCGGGCCGACCGGAGGCCTACGAGATGACCGACAGCCAGGCCCGGCTGACCGAACGCTACGTCGAGGTGAGCCGCGACCTCGAGGAGATCGTCCGACGCGGTGGGCTGTCCGGGGCGATCTACACCCAGACCACCGATGTGGAGAACGAGGTCAACGGTTACCTCAGCTACGACCGGTGGCTGGTCAAGATGGTGTTGCGGACGGTCGCCGAACGCAACCGCGCCGTGATCGCCGCGGGTTCGACCCCGGGGGATCCGCCCGACGTGACGCGCTGAGGTCGCACGGTCACAGCGCGCGGCTGCTGAGGAACTCGCGCGGCCGCCCGGTGATCGGGTCGTCGAACGCCAGGCGCTGCGCCAACAGCCGCAACGGCTGGGTGAAGTCGTCGGGTGCGACGTCGAGCGGGTGCGGATACAGCGGGTCCCCGAGGATCGGCAGCCCGAGCGCGGCCATGTGCACCCGCAGCTGGTGGGTGCGCCCCGTCGTCGGCGTCAGCCGGTACAGCCCGTTCCCAACATGCTCGATCCGGGTCACCGCGTTCGGTTCGCCGGGCTCCTCGACCGCCTGCAGGTGCCCGCGACGCTTGACGATCCGGCTGCGCACCACGGTCGGCAGCGCCAGCCCCGGGTCTACCCGCGCCCGCGCCAGATAGGTTTTGCGCACCGCCGCGCCCGCGAACAACGTCTGGTAGGCGCCGCGGACCTCGCGCCGCGTCGTGAACAGCAGGACCCCGGCGGTCAGCCGGTCCAGCCGGTGCGCCGGGGCCAGCTCGGGCAGGTCGAGTTCGCGGCGCAGCCGCACCAGCGCGGTCTGCGCGACGTGGCGCCCGCGCGGCATCGTCGCCAGGAAGTGCGGTTTGTCCACCACGACGATGTCGTCGTCGCGGTGCAGCACCGGCACGTCGAACGGCACCGGCACCTCGTCGCGCAGCTCGCGGTACAGGTACACGTGCGCACCGGGCGGCAGCACCGTGGACTCGGTGACGACGGCGCCGTCGGCGTCGACCACCTCACCGGCGCGCACCTTGGCGCGGGCGCCGGCTCCGAACCGCGACTCCAACTCGGCCAGCACCGGCCCGCCGAACAACCGCACGCGGGCCGGGCCGAGCCCGTCGCGCACCGGAAGCGGCGCGGCGCGTCTCAACTCAACGGGACGGGTTCGAGGATCTCGGCGCGCGCCTCCGGAGCGGCCGCCCGCAGCGCGTCGGCGGATTCGTCGTCGGGCTGCTGCTGGGAGCGGACCTCGGCGTCGACGCGCGCACAGTAGGTGGCCACCTCGCGGTCCACGTCCTCGGGGGACCAGCCCAGTACGGGCGCGACGATTTCGGCCACCTCCCTGGCGCAGTCCACCCCGCGGTGCGGATATTCGATCGAGATCCGCATGCGCCGCGCCAGGATGTCTTCCAAGTGCAGCGCCCCCTCGGCGGCCGCGGCGTAGTACGCCTCCACCTTGAGATACACCGGCGCCTCGGTGATCGGGCTGAGCAACTCCGGGCGCCCTTGCGCCATCTGCAACACCTCACCGATGGTCGAGCCGTATCGGTCCAGCAGATGCCGGACCCGGTAGGGGTGCAGGTCGTAATGCCCGCCGACGCTCTCGGTCTGGTTGATCAACGCGAAGTAGCCGTCCGCGCCCATCAGCGGCACCTTCTCGGTGATCGACGGCGCCACCCGGGCCGGGATGAACTCCGCGGCCGCGTCGATCGCGTCCTGGCCCATCACCCGGTAGGTGGTGTACTTGCCGCCGGCGATGGCCACCAGCCCGGGTGCGGGCACCGCGACGGCGTGCTCACGCGACAGCTTGGAGGTCTCCTCGCTCTCCCCGGCCAGCAGCGGGCGAAGCCCGGCGTAGACACCGTCGATGTCGTCATGGGTCAGCGGTGTGGCCAGGGCCTTGTTCACCTCGCCGAGGATGTAGTCGATGTCGGCCTTGGTGGCCGCTGGGTGGGCCAGGTCCAGGTTCCAGTCGGTGTCGGTGGTGCCGATGATCCAGTGCGTGCCCCAGGGGATCACGAACAGCACCGACTTCTCGGTGCGCAGGATGATGGCCACCTCGCTGACGATCCGGTCGCGCGGGACCACCACGTGCACACCTTTGGACGCCCGGACCCGAAACCGGCCGCGCTGCTTGGACAACGCCTGGATTTCGTCGGTCCACACCCCGGTGGCGTTGACGACGACGTGCCCGCGCACATCGGTGACCGCGCCGTCCTCCGAATCGCGCACCTGCACGCCGATGACCCGGTCGCCCTCCCTCAGCATCGCCACCACCTGTGTCGAGGACCGCACCACGGCGCCGTAGTGGGCGGCCGTGCGGGCCACCGTCAAGGTGTGGCGGGCGTCGTCGACCACGGTGTCGTAGTAGCGGATCCCGCCGATCAACGACGTCCGCTTGAGTCCCGGCGACAGCCTAAGCGCGCCGGCGCGGGTCAGATGCTTCTGGGCAGGTACCGATTTGGCGCCGCCGAGTTGGTCGTAGAGGAAGATGCCCGCCGCGACGTAGGGCCGTTCCCACCACCGCTTGGTCAGCGGATACAGAAACGGCAGCGGTTTGACCAGATGCGGGGCCAGCGTCGTCAGCGACAGCTCGCGCTCGTGGAGGGCCTCGCGGACCAACCCGAACTCGAGTTGTTCGAGGTAGCGCAGCCCGCCGTGGAACATCTTCGAAGACCGGCTCGAGGTGCCCGACGCGTAATCGCGTGCCTCGACGAGCGCGACCTTGAGCCCGCGCGTCGCCGCGTCCAGCGCCGCTCCCGCGCCCACGACTCCCCCGCCGATCACCACGACATCGAACTGCTCGCTGCCCAGACGTTCCCAAGCCGAGGCCCGCTGCTCGGGTCCCAGAAGGGTCTGCGGGTTGGCCGGGGTGGGGTCACTCACTTGTTCCACGTTACGTGGGGTCAATCCAGATCGTCGTGCGCCATCAGCTGTCGGCCGGCCTCGGTGACCGACCCCGACAGCGAGGGATACACCGAGAACGTGTGCGCCAGATCCTTGACGTCGTTGCCGTTCTGCACCGCCAACGCAATGGGCAGGATCAGCTCGGAGGCGATCGGGGCCACCACCACGCCGCCGATCACCACCCCGGTCGCGGGCCGGCAGAAGATCTTGACGAAGCCGCGGCGCAGGCTGCTCATCTTGGCCCTGGCGTTGGTGTGCAACGGCAGCATGATCGTTCGGGCGGGCACCGAACCGTCGTCGATGCGCGACTGCGGCACCCCGACCGCCGCGATCTCCGGGCGGGTGAACACCGCGGCGGCCACCGTGCGCAGCCGGATCGGTTCGAGCGCCTCGCCCAGCGCGTGGTACATCGCGATGCGGCCCTGCATGGCGGCCACCGAGGCCAGCAGCATCAGCCCCGTGCAATCCCCGGCGGCGTAGATCCCCGGCACCGAGGTGCGCGACACCCGGTCGACCTTGAGGTAGTCGCCGTCGTCGACTTCGATGCCGACGCGTTCGAGCCCGAGGCCGCTGGTGTTGGGCACCGAGCCGACGGTCATCAGCGCGTGGCTGGCCTCGACGGTGCGGCCGTCGGTCATGGTCACCAGCACGCCGGCCCCGGTGCGGGTGACCGAGTCGGCGCGGGCGTTCTTGACCAGCGTCGCACCGCGGGACGCCAGCACTTCCTCCAGCACCGCGGCGGCGTCGGAGTCCTCGTGCGGCAGGATCTGGTCGCGGCTGGCCACCACGGTGACCTTCACGCCGAGCTCGGTGTAGGCGTTGACGAACTCGGCGCCGGTGACGCCGGATCCGACGACGACGAGATGTTCGGGCAGCGTGTCGAGGTCGTAGAGCTGGCGCCAGTTCAGGATCCGCTCACCGTCGGGTTTCGCGCCGGGCAGCACGCGGGGGCTGGCGCCGGTGGCGATCAGCACGACGTCGGCGGTCAGCGTGTCCACCGTGCCGTCGTGGCCGGTGACCTTGACGGTGTGAGTGGCCATGCCGGGGACGGCGTCGACCAGCTCGCCGCGGCCCGCGATCAGCGTGACGCCCTCGTTGCGCAGCCGCGCGGCGATGTCGGCGGACTGCGCGGCGGCCAGCGCCTTGACCCGCTTGTTGATCTGCGGCAGCGAGATCCTGGCGTCGTCGAACTCGAAGTCGTATCCGAGGTCGGGGGCTCGGCGCAGCTCGGTGCGCACACCCGTCGAGGCGATGAACGTCTTGGACGGCACACAGTCGAACAGCACGCACGCGCCGCCGACGCCGTCGGCGTCGACGACGGTGACCTCCGCGCGGGCGGCGGCCACCAGCGCGGCCTCATAGCCGGCGGGCCCTCCGCCGATGATCACGATGCGGGTTGGCACGCCCCCAACCTAACGAAGCGGGAGGTTGATCGCCCTGCCGACGCACCAACGCTTAGTCTTTGTCCGTGCCGCTCTATGCCGCGTACGGATCCAACATGCATCCGGAGCAGATGTTGCAGCGGGCCCCTCATTCGCCGATGGCAGGTACGGGGTGGCTGCATGGGTGGCGGCTGACGTTCGCCGGCGAGGACATCGGCTGGGAAGGTGCGCTGGCCACCCTGGTCGAGGATCCGTCGTCGAAGGTGTTCGTCGTGCTCTACGACATGACCAAGGACGACGAGGCCAACCTGGATCAGTGGGAGGGCTCTGAACTGGGCTTTCACAAGAAAATCCGGTGCCGGGTGGACCGGCTGTCCTCAGATACCACCACCGATCCGGTGCTGGCCTGGCTCTATGTCGTCGACGCCTGGGAAGGCGGCCTACCGTCGGCGCGCTATCTCGGCGTCATGGCCGACGCGGCCGAGATCGCGGGCGCGCCAGCGGAGTACGTCCACGATCTGCGGACCCGGCCGGCACGGAACATCGGGCCGGGGTCGCCGACGTCTTAGCCGAGGCCTCCCGGCGCACGTCGGCGGAGGTGGTATTCGGCCCCGAGGGTTACGACGGCGCGCGCATCGAGGAGATCGCCGAACTGGCCGACGTTTCGGTCGGTTCCATCTACCGCCATTTCGACGGCAAGCGCGGGATGTACCTGCAGCTCGTCGACCGCGCGCTCGGGCTGTTCACCGAGTACATGAAGCGCAGCGACGATCCGGAGCTGACCCCGCTGCAGCGGGTGCTGGCCGGCGGCGACGCGTATCTGCGGCTTCACCTCGACCACCCGGCGCGTTCCACTTCCTGGCCTACCGCAGCCCCGGGGCCCAGCCGCTGTCCGGCGACATCGAGACCGAAGCCCGCATCCGCGACCAGGTGCGGCGCAACTCCCATAGCGGATAACCGCGTTCGATCACCGCGAACCGCACGAGTCCCATAACGAGTTTCGGGTTACCCGAGGCGCCGGCACGGATCACATTCCATCCCAATCGATCGACGAATTCCGGTGTGGCGACACCGAATTCGATGGCAACCTTGGGCGCTTCGTATGCCATCGCGATGGTCGCCGTGGCGGCTCCGTCCGTGACCGTGAACCGCGTTTGTGGGGCGGGGAAACCGGCATCGATCAGTGCGAGGCGAACCGCGGACTCTCGGGGCGACCGCGATCCACCGTCCATCAGCTCCAGCGCTTCGACGGCCCGCCACCAGTGTCGTGTGCCCCGGTAGCGGTCGGACAGGGGCTGTACGTCCTCGGGGGCGATGCCAGTGGCCGAGGCAAGCGCGTCCAGCCGAGCCACGGCTGCCTCGCGCGGGCAGTGCCGGGCAAGTTCGAGGGCCGTACGCTCGGCGATGGTCACGGGCAACTTCGCGATCTGCACGATTTCGTCGGGCTCGAATCGGCTGTTTCGCACCACGATTCCCCGCGGCGGGCGGCCGTTACGCCAGAGCAGTTCGACATCGGTGGAGTCATCGACCCATCGCGCGCCGTGCAGGGCAGCCGCGGCCAGGCCCGTGACCACTGCTTGGCGACCCGACCACAACCAGGCGCCGACAGCGCGCTGCCGCAGCGACGGCGTCGACTTTGCGGGTATGTACACGTCGGGGTAAACGGCTCGGTAGTTCCACCGCAGCTGCCCTCGGGTGAGTACGCCGTCAGCCAGCGCCTCACTGCCGAGAAAGACGTCTTTCATGCCGCGAGGCTGCCCGGACACACTGACAGATTTGACGCTAGGACCGAGATTGCGTTCAGGGCTGTGGATGGCGACGACAACCCTGACTGCAATCTCGCCCCTAGCACCGATTTCGACAGGTGGTACCGGCGAGCGCCAGATCTAGACGCGGGCCGCCTGGTCGACGATGTTGACCAGCACCCGCACCCCGACGGCCAGCGCCCGCTCGTCGATATCGAACGTCGGCTGATGTAGGTCCAGCTGCGGGCCGCGACCCGACCACACGCCCAGCCGTGCCATCGCGCCGGGCACCTCCTCGAGATACCAGGAGAAGTCCTCGCCGCCGCCGGACTGGCGGGTGTCGGCCAGCACGTCGGGGCCGATCACCTCGATCGCATGGGTCAGGATGCGCGTGGAGATCTCCTCGTTCACCACCGGCGGTACCCCACGCCGGTACTGCAGGCTGTGCTCGAGACCCAGCGGTGCCAATAGCGACGAAACCGCTTCGCGCACAATCGCTTCCAGTGTCTCCCAGGTGTCGCGGCTGGCGGTGCGGATGGTGCCGGCCAACGTGCCGGTCTGCGGGATCGCGTTGGCCGCGACGCCGGCGTTGACCGCACCCCACACCATCACGGTGCTGTTGCGCGGGTCGATGCGGCGCGACAGCACCCCGGGCACCCCGGTGATCAAGGTGCCCAGCCCGTAGACCAGGTCGCCGGTCAGGTGCGGTCGCGAGGTGTGCCCGCCCGGCGACTGCAAGGTCACCTCCAGCTGGTCGGCCGCCGAGGTGATCGGGCCGGCCCGCACCGCGACGCGCCCGACCGCCAGCCGCGGGTCGCAGTGCAGCGCGAAGATCCGCGACACCCCGGTCAACGCACCGGCGGCGATCGCGTCGATCGCGCCGCCCGGCATCAACTCCTCGGCGGCCTGAAAGATCAGCCGAACCCCCACCGGCAGTTCGGGCACCGACGCCAGCGCCAGCGCCGCCCCCAACAACATCGCGGTGTGGGCGTCGTGCCCGCAGGCGTGCGCGACGTTCGGCACCACCGACGCGAACGGCGTACCGGTTCGGTCGGCCATCGGCAGCGCGTCCATGTCGGCGCGCAGCGCGATCCGCGGGCCGTGTTCGGGCCCGAAGTCACATGTCAGGCCGGTACCGCCGGGCAGCACCTTGGGGTTGAGGCCGGCGTCGGCCAGATGCGAGGCGACGAACTGGGTGGTGCCGAACTCCTGACGCCCCAACTCCGGATGGGCGTGGATGTGCCTGCGCCAACTCACCAGGTCCTCGGAGTGCGCCGACAGCCAACGCGCGGCGGCGTGCCGCAGGACGGTCATGCCGCCCGCCTTGCCTGCTGCTCGAGCACGCGGTCGCGCTCGGCGGGGGTCTCGGCGAGCCGCACGACCGTGCGCGCCAACATGACGGCGCCTTCGACGACGGCCTTGTCGGCGCCGGGCCGGACCGCCGCCGCCGCGAACTCCGGCTGGTGCACCGAGGCGCCGCCCGCGTCGATGCCGACGATCGGGTGGATGCCCGGCATCACCTGGGTGACGTTGCCCATGTCGGTGCTGCCCAGCGGCACGGCCGCCTCGACCTCCGCGGACACCGGGCTGCGCCCGAGGCGCACCATCTCGGCGCGGACGGTATCGGCGAGCCACGGATCGGGGGTGAGCTCGGCGTAGGGCGGCTCGGTCTCGGTGACCCTGTGATCGCATCCGGTGGCCACGGCGCCGGCCAAAAAGCAGTCGCCCATGCGGTGTTGCAGCTCGCGCAGCGACACCGCGTCGTCGGCGCGCATCGTGTAGTGCAACTCCGCGCGCGCCGGGATGACGTTGGCGGCCTGCCCGCCCTCGGTGATGATGCCGTGCACCATCTGCCCCGGCGCCAACTGTTGGCGCAGCAGCCCGATGGCGACCTGCGCGACCGTGATCGCGTCGACGGCGTTGATGCCGCGGTAGGGCGCGACGGCCGCGTGTGCTTCGCGCCCGTCGTAGCGGACCGCCACCTGCGAGGCCGCCAGGGAGCGGGCGGCGGCGCTGTCGTGTGGTCCCGGGTGCAGCATCACGGTGGCGGCGATGTCGTCGAACACGCCCGCCTCCAGCATCAGCACCTTGCCGCCGCCGGACTCCTCGGCGGGGGTGCCGAGCAGCACGACGGTGAGCCCGAGGTCGTCGGCCACGTCGGCCAGCGCCAGCGCGGTGCCGACGGCCGACGCGGCAATGATGTTGTGCCCGCAGGCATGTCCGATACCTGGCAGCGCGTCGTATTCGGCGCACACACCGATCACCAGCGGCCCGCTGCCGTACTCGGCGCGAAACGCGGTGTCCAACCCGCCGGGTGCCGCGGTGACCGAGAACCCGTGTTCGGCCACCAGCGCCTGCGTCTTGGCGCAGCTGCGATGTTCGGCGAACGCGAGTTCGGGCTCGGCGTGGATGGCGTGGGACAGTTCGATCAGGTCGCCACGGCGTCGGGTGACGGCGTCTTCGACGCGACCCGACGCGGTGGATGCGGACATTCTGGCAGTATCTCACTGCTTCGATCGCGGCCGATTTCGACGGTTAAGCTGCCCAGCGTGACGACCCCGGACGCGGTGGCCCGCGAAGCGGCGAGCGCCATCCGCGCCCGCACCGGCGTCGACCGCCACGACGTGGCCGTGATCCTCGGCTCGGGCTGGGCTCCTGCCGTCGAGGCGCTGGGCGCCGCGGCGGCCGAGATCGGCGTGGCCGAACTGCCCGGGTTCACCCCGCCGACCGCGCAGGGACACGGCGGCCGGCTGCTCTCGACGCGCATCGGCGAGCGGCAGGTGTTGGTGTTCGTCGGCAGGATCCACGCCTACGAGGGCCACGAACTGCGCCACGTGGTGCATCCCGTGCGGGCCGCGTGCGCGGCCGGGGTGCGCACCGTGGTGCTGACCAACGCCGCGGGCGGGTTGCGCAACGACTTGGTGGTGGGCCAGCCGGTCCTGATCAGCGATCACCTCAACCTGACCGGGCGGTCACCGTTGGTGGGCGCGCAGTTCGTCGACCTGGTCGACGCCTACTCGCCGCGCCTGCGCGGCGTCGCCCGCGAAATCGAACCCACGTTCACCGAAGGGATCTACGCCGGGCTCGTCGGACCGCACTACGAGACGCCCGCCGAGATCCGCATGTTGCGCACGCTGGGCGCCGACCTGGTCGGCATGTCGACCGTGCACGAGACGATCGCCGCCCGCGCCGCCGGCGCCGAGGTGCTGGCCGTGTCGCTGGTGACGAACCTGGCCGCCGGGATGACCGGCGCACCGCTGAACCACAACGAAGTGCTGGCGGCGGGCCGGCAGTCCGCGACGCAGATGGGTGCACTGCTCGCCGACGTCATCGCGCGGATCTGAGACCGACCGCGCATATGCCGGCTCGAAAGTGGGCACACTAGCCGCATGACTTTGTCGCGGACATCGACCACCGCGCAGGAGTGGATTGCCCACGACCCCGATCCCCGAACCGCCGACGAGCTCAAGGAGTGCAGCGAGGAAGAGCTCGCCGAGCGCTTCGCCAACCCGTTGACGTTCGGCACCGCGGGGTTGCGCGGCCCGCTGCGCGCTGGACCCAACGGGATGAACCTGGCCGTCGTGCTGCGCGCGACATGGGCGGTGGCCAAGGTGCTGCACGACCGCGGGTTATCGGGCCAGAACGTCGTGGTCGGCCGCGACGCCAGGCACGGCTCCGACGATTTCGCGCTGGCGGCCGCCGAAGTGTTTGCCGCCCAGGGTTTTACCGTCACGCTGATGTTCACGACGGTGCCGACGCCTGTGGTGCCGTTCGCGGTGCGCCTGCAGTCGGCGGTAGCCGGGGTGATGATCACCGCATCGCACAACCCGCCGTCGGACAACGGGTACAAGGTGTACTTCGAAGGCGGCTTTCCGATCGTGGCGCCCATCGACCGTGAGATCGAGCAGGCGATGGCCGAGGCCCCCCACGCCGACGAGATCGAGCGCGCCGCCGTCGAGCTGGCCGGTGTCAACGAGGTGCAGCGGTTCGTGGAACGCGCCGCGCAGGTGCGCTACACCCACGGTTCGGTGCGGGTGGCGCTGACGCCGCTGCACGGCGTCGGCGGGGACATCGTGATGGATGCGCTGGTGCGCGCAGGGTTCTCCGATGTGCATGTGGTCGACGAGCAGTTCACGCCCGACCCCGACTTCCCGACCGTGTCGTCGCCGAACCCCGAAGATCCCGCCGCGACCGAGGCGCTGCTCAAACTGGCCGCCGACGTCGACGCCGACATCGCCGTCGCGCTGGACCCCGACGCCGACCGGTGCGCGATCGGCGTACCCACACCCGACGGCTGGCGCATGCTGACCGGTGACGAAACAGGTTGGCTGCTGGGCGATTACATTCTGTCGCAGATCGAGCCGGGCCCGGTCACCGAGTCCACGGTGGTGGCCAGCTCGGTGGTGTCGTCGCGGATGCTGCCCGCGATCGCCGCCGAGCACGGCGCGCGCCACGTCGAAACGCTGACCGGGTTCAAGTGGCTCGTGCGCGCCGACGTCGACCTGCCCGGCTGCACGCTGGTGTACGCCTACGAGGAGGCCATCGGCCATTGCGTGGACCCGGCCGCGGTCCGCGACAAGGACGGCATCAGCGCGGCCGTGCTGGCGTGCGACCTGGTCACCGCGATGAAGCACCGCGGCCATACGCTGCTCGACGCGCTCGACGACCTGGCCCGCCGCCACGGTGTGCACACCACCACCGCGGTGTCGCGGCAGGTCGACGACGCACACGAGGCCGCGGCCGTGATGGACCGGCTGCGCCGCACCCCGCCCGATGAGCTGGCCGGCTACGACGTCACCGTCACCGACCTGCGCGACGACGACGGCCCGCTGCGCACCGACGCGTTGATCCTGACCGGCGGCGACGAGCACATCTCGCTGCGGCTGGTGGTGCGGCCGTCGGGCACCGAGCCAAAGGTCAAGTCCTACATCGAGGTCCGGTGCAGCGACAGCGGCGACCTCGACGCGGCGCGCCGCCGCGCGCAAGCCCTGCAGGACGAACTCACCGCGGTCGCCGAACGCTTTTAGTTTCAGCGCGGGCCGAACTGGCGGTCGCCGGCGTCGCCGAGGCCCGGCACGATGTAGGCGATGTCGTTGAGGCCCTCGTCGATGGTCGCGGTGAACAGCCGCAGATCCGGGGCCACCTTCTCCACCGCCGCAAGGCCTTCCGGTGCGGCCACCACGCAGATCGCGGTGATGTCGGCGGCGTGGCGCGAGACCAACAGCTCGATGGTGTGACACATCGACCCGCCCGTCGCGAGCATCGGATCGAGCACCATCACCGGCGTGGTGCTCAGCTCGTCGGGTAGTGACTCCAAATACGGTGTCGGCAACAGGGTTTCCTCGTTGCGGGCCACGCCGACGAAGCCGACCAGCGCTTCGGGGATCAGCGCGTGGGCCTGGTCGACCATGCCCAGCCCCGCGCGCAGCACGGGCACCAGAAGCGGCGGGTTGGCCAGCCGGCACCCGGTGGTGTCCGCGACCGGGGTGCGCACCGTGACCGGCTCGACGGACAGGTCGCGGGTGGCCTCGTACACCAGCATCAGCGTCAGATCACGCAGCGCCGCGCGGAAGCCCGCGTTGCCCGTCGCCTCGTCGCGCAGCGTGCTCAGCCGCGCGGCGGCCAACGGGTGATCGACGACGCGCACATCCATGCGCCGAACACTAATGGAACCGAGCGCCGCTCCCCTGCGTCCTAATCACATGCGCGCCGATACCGATGCGATCCGCCACCTGGGATCCGCCACCGCCACCCATGCCGCCGAACTCGCCGACGCCGCCGCCGTGCTGGCGTCGTTGCCGCCCCCGGACCTCGGGCCCGTCGGATCCCGCTTCTCGGCCGCGCTGCAGCAGGCGGCCGCCGACGGGGCGCAGGTGCTCGCGGCGTTGGGCGAGTGGCTGGCGTCGTCGGGGCACACCGCACGTTCAACGGCCGACGCGTACGACGCCGCCGACGACGGCGCGCGCGCCCGCATCGCCGGCATCTGACGGTGCCCACAGCGTTGGTCGCGGCGCTCTCGGCGCCGATACGCGAGCTGCAAGCCTTGGTCGGGCCCGGCTGGGCCGAGGACTCGGCCGCCGTGCTGGGCGCCGTGCGCGACGCGCTCGGCGACGTGGCGGCCTCGGTTCGGGTGGCGTGGCGCGACGCGCAGGCGTCGTGGTCCGGTGCGGGCGCCGACGGGGCCGACGTCCACCTCGCCTCGACAGCCGCGGCCATCGACGACCTCGCCGACCACGTCGAGCGGTTGAGCACCGCGGCACGCACCGCGGCAGCGGCCGTCGCCCAGGCGCACCGCCGGTTGGCGGAGATCGTCGACGACTTCGAGGCCCGCGCCGCCGCGCTGGAGCCCTATCTCGACTCCCCCGGCGCGACGGAGAAGCTGCTGGCTGCGGCGCGGCGCGCGCTGGACGAGGCGGTCGCCGTCGTCGCGCAGCTGGAAGCCGAGCTGGACGGCCAGGCCGCGACGCTGCCGGCCGCAGCGCCCCAGGCGGCCCCGGCCCCGGCGGCCACCACAACGCCCGCCGGAATGGCCGTACCGTCCGGGCCGTCCGGGTTGGGCGGCGCGCCGATGAGCCAGGCGGGTTCGGGGCTGGCCGACCTCGGCGAGTGGGTCAAACCGGAGGCGTTGTCACCCACGCCCGACGCGGCTTCGTTTGGCGACGGCGTGGCCATCCGGCTGCCCGACGGCAGCGTCGCGATGGCCCCCAACGCGGTGGCCGCCAGCGCGGTGCGCCACGCGCTGACGCAGCTGGGCGTGCCCTACGAATGGGGCGGCACCACCCCGGGCGTCGGCCTGGACTGCAGCGGCCTGACCCAGTGGGCCTACGGCGAAGCGGGGCTGGGCATCCCGCGGCTGGCGCAGGAACAGGACGTCGGCGCCGCCGTCGACGCGGGTTCGGTGCGACCCGGCGACCTCGCGGTGTGGGACGGGCACGTCGCGATGATCGTGGGCAACGGGACGATGATCGAGGCCGGCGATCCGGTCAAGCTGTCCGCGATCCGGACGGACAACGCGGGACAGGGCTTCCAGGGCTTCTGGCGCCCGACGGCGTGAAACCTGCACAGCCCAGGTGGTTAGGCTGTGCGCCATGGCTGCTGACATCGTGCCGATCCGGCTCGGGCTGACCAAAGGTGACCTGTACACGTTGTGGGCTCCACGCTGGCGCGATGCCGGCGACGAGTGGGAGGCCTTCCTCGGTAAGGGCGACGACCTGTACGCGTTCGAATCCGTGGCCGACATGGTGGCGTTCGTGCGGGGCGACAACGACAACGACCTCGACGACCATCCCGCGTGGGAGAAGCTGACCGAGGCCAACGCGCACCGGCTCGATCCGCCCGAGGAACGCCAGTTCGACGTCATCGGGGTGGCCGAACTGCTCGCCGAGAAGAAGCCCACCGAAGAGGCGGTCACGAAGGTGCACCGCACGCTGGCGGTGGTCTCGGCCATCGGCTCGGTGTGCGAGCTTCCGCCGATCACCAAGTTCTTCAACGGCAACCCGGTGCTGGGCACCATCGGCGGCGGCATCGAGGCGTTCAGCGGGCGCGCCGGGCGCAAGCGCTGGGGCGAGATCTCGACGGTGATCCACCGCGGCTGGGACAACGTCATCGACGCGCTCGACGAGGTGATCACCATCCCCGACGTCGACGCGGCGGCCTCGGAGAAGGCCGCGGCCGAGCTGGCCGAGCCCGCCCCCGAACCCGACTTCGACGAGCAACCCGTCGACGACATCATCGCCGAAGCCGCCTCCGGTGACACCGACGCCGCCGAAGACGCGGAATCTGCTGCGCTCGCCGGCCAGGCCACCAACCTGGTGCTCGGCAGCGACGAGGACTTCTGGGCCAAGGTGGGCATCGACCCGGTCCAGATCATGGCCAGCGCGGGCACCTACTACACGCTGCGCTGCTACCTCGACGACCGGCCGGTCTTTCTGGGCCGCAACGGACGGGTCAGCGTGTTCGGCTCGGAACGCGCGCTCGCGCGCTACCTGGCCGACGAACACGACCACGACCTGTCGGATCTGGCCACCTACGACGACATCCGCACCGCGGCCACCGACGGATCGCTGCAGATCGAGATCATCGACGAAAACATCTACGTGCTGACCGGTCTGGTCGACGATGTCGCCGAGGGCCCCGACGCGCTGGACCGCGACCAGCTCGAGCTCGCGGTCGAACTGCTCAGGGACATCGGCGATTACGCCGAAGACCCCATGGTGGAGCAGACCCTGAACGTGAACCAGCCGCTGGGCCGGCTGATCGCCCACGTGCTGGATCCCAAGAGCGTGAACCGCCCCGACGCGCCGTACGCCAAGGCCGTTACGCAGTGGGAGGAGCTCGAGGCGTTCGTGGAGTCGCGGCTGCGCCCGGAGCAAGCCTACGGCTGATGCTGGCGACCGACTGGTCGGCCCGGATGGGTCTTCGCGTCCCGGTCGTCAACGCGCCGATGGGCGGGGTGGCGGGGGCTGCGCTGGCCGCCGCGGTGTCGCGGGCCGGGGGCCTGGGCATGCTCGGGATGGGCAGTTCCGCGTCGGCGACGAAGCTGACCGCCGAGTTGCGTGACCTGGCCGAACTGGAGGCGCCGTTCGGCATCGGGCTGGTCGACTGGGTCGCCGCCGCCGAACCAGAGCTGCTCGACGCGGCGCTGGCCGCGCGTCCGGCGTTGCTCTCGGTCGGTTTCGGCGACGACTTCTTCTGGGTGGCACCCGCACGCGACGCAGGCGTCATCACCGCGACGCAGGTCGGTGACCTCGCGGCGGCGCAGCGCGCGGTCGACGCCGGCGTCGACGTGCTGATCGCGCGCGGCGGCGAGGGCGGCGGCCACGGCGCACCGCGGGTGGGCACCCTGCCGCTGCTGACCTCGGTGCTCGACCGCCATCGGCTACCCGTGCTGGCCGCCGGTGGCATCTCGTCGGGCCGCGGGGTGGCGGCCGTGCTGGCGGCGGGCGCGGCGGCGGCGTGGGTGGGTACCGCGTTCAGCGCGTGCCTGGAGGCGTCGGTTTCCCCCGCCGTGCGCCAGGCGCTGCTCGATGCCCGCGACACCGACACGGTGACCACCCGGGTGTTCGACGTCGCACAGGGCTATCCGTGGCCCGACACGCTTCCAGAACGGGTGCTGCGCAACACATTTGCCGATAAGTGGGACGGCAGGGAAGCCGAACTCGGCGATGCCGAGCGCGAGGCGTTGGCCGCGGCCGTCGCCGCCGCCGACCACCGGTCGGCGCCGATCAACGCCGGGCAGGGCGTCGGGGTGTTGGACACCGTCGAATCCGCCGCGGACGTCATCGAGCGGCTGTGCACCGACGCGGCGCGGCTGCTCGGCCGGTGGGCTGGCGCGCGTTAACCGATCAGCACGGCGTAGCGCGGCTTGATCACGTCGTCGATGAGCGCGAGCCGTTCGTGAAACGAGATGAACGCCGACTTCATCGCGTTGATCGTGAACCGCTGCAGGTCACTCCAGCCGTAGCCGAACGCCTCGACCAGCCGCAGCATCTCCTGGCTCATCGAGGTGTCGCTCATCAGCCGGTTGTCGGTGTTGACGGTGACGCGGAACCGTTGCCGGGCCAGCAGATCGAACGGATGCTCGGCGATGCTGGCGACCGCACCGGTCTGCACATTGCTGCTCGGACACATCTCGAACGGAATCCGCTTGTCGCGCAGCAGCGATGCCAGCCTGCCAACCTCGGTGGTGCCATCGGGGGCCACGGTGATGTCGTCGACGATGCGCACCCCGTGGCCCAACCGGTCGGCGCCACAGTACGCGATCGCCTCGTGGATGGACGGCAGGCCGAACGCCTCGCCGGCGTGGATCGTGAAGCGCGCGTTGTTGCTTCGCATGTACTCGAACGCGTCGAGATGGCGGGTCGGCGGATAGCCGGCCTCGGCGCCGGCGATGTCGAAGCCGACGACGCCCTTGTCGCGGAAGCGGATCGCGAGCTTGGCGATCTCCAGCGACCGCGCGGCATGGCGCATCGCGGTGACCAGGCAGCGCACCGTGATGGTGCGGCCCTCGGCGGCGGCGGCCTTTTCCCCGTCGACGAACCCGGCCAGCACCGCGTCGACGACCGCGTCCATCGACAGCCCGCCGTCGATGTGCAGTTCCGGGGCGAACCGGATCTCGGCGTAGACGACGTTGTCGGCGGCGAGGTCCTCGACGCACTCGTAGGCCACCCGGTGCAGCGCTTCCGGGGTCTGCATCACGCCGACGGTGTAGGCGAACGGTTCGAGGTAACGCTCCAGCGATCCGCTGTGCGCGGCCGTGCGCACGATGGTGGCGAGTTCGTCGGCGTCGGTGGCGGGCAGCCCGGGGTAGCCGGTGGCCTCGGCCAACTCGACGATGGTGGCCGGGCGCAGGCCGCCGTCGAGGTGGTCGTGCAGCAGCGCCTTGGGGGCGCGGCGGATGTTCTCCAGGGTCAGCGGTGTGGTCATGGCGTGATCCGGTCGATGATCAACGGCCTTTGGGGCGGCGCGGTGTCGGCGACGGACCAGCCGCCGTCGAGTTCGGCCACCGCGCCGGCGAACCGCTCCGGCGTCTCGGTGTACAGCGTGAACAGCGTCTCACCGGCGGCGACGGGCTCGCCGGGGCGCCGGTGGATGCGCAACCCGGCGCCGGGCTGAACCCGCTCACCCGGGACCGCGCGGCCCGCACCGAGCCGCCACACCGCCAATCCCACTGCCATCGCGTCGATGCTCCCCATCGTGCCATTTCGGGGTGCGGTCACGGTCTCGGTGTGCGTGCCGACCGGCAGTTTCTGCGTCGCATCGCCGCCCTGGGCGGCGACCAGGGCGCGGAACCGGTCCATCGCCGAACCGTCGCGCAGCGTCTCGCCGGGATCGACCCCGTCGATCCCGGCGGCGTCGAGCATCTCGGCGGCCAGCGTCAGCGTCAGCTCCACGACGTCGGGCGGACCGCCGCCGGCCAGCACCTCCAGCGACTCCTGCACCTCGACCGCGTTGCCGACGGTGCGGCCCAGCGGGGTCGACATGTCGGTCAGCAGCGCGCGGGTCACCAGCCCCGCGGCGGTGCCCAGCTCGACCATGGTCTGGGCCAGCTGCCGCGACTCGCGCTCAGTCTTCAGGAACGCACCGGCGCCCACCTTGGTGTCCAGCACCAGCGCCTGGGTGCCCTCGGCGATCTTCTTGCTCATCACCGAGCTGGCGATCAGCGGCAGCGACTCGGTGGTGGCGGTGACGTCGCGCAGGGCGTAGATCTTGCGGTCGGCGGGGGCGAGCTCGCCGGCGGCGAAGATCGCCGCGCCCAGGTCGCAAAGTTGTTGGCGGATCTGGGCTGTGGGCATCTCGGCGGAAAACCCTTCGATGGACTCCAGCTTGTCGAGGGTGCCGCCGGTGTGGCCGAGCCCCCGCCCGGCGGCTTGCGGCACCGCGCCGCCGCAGGCCATCACCACCGGCACCAGCGCGATGGTGATTTTGTCGCCCACCCCGCCGGTGGAGTGTTTGTCGACAAGCGCCAGCGGTTTACCGTCGCGGCGCAGGTCAGAGAAGTCCAGCCGGTCCCCCGAGGCCACCATGGCCGCCGTCCAGCGCGCGATCTCAGCGCCGGTCATCCCGCGCAGGAAGATGGCCATCAACAGCGCCGACATCTGTTCGTCGGGGACCCGGCCGTGCGTGTAGGCGTCGATCACCCAGTCGATGGCCGCATCGGAAAGCACGCCGCCGTCGCGCTTGGTGCGGATGACCGTCGGGGCGTCAAACGGCGGCGACATCCCACCTCCAGGTGCCTTCGCACCCCCGCGTGGCTTCGCGCCGCCGCGCGCCTTCGCGCCGCCGCGCGCCGAATGTGGGGTTGTGCCACGCCTGCTCGCGAAACCCGTGCCGGTAACCCACGTTCGCGGCCGCGGTCATCGGGTTTCCTTGCCCCGGGCCAGATCCTGCGGGCCGAACGCGTCGGGCAGCAGCTCACCGAGCGCTCGAGGCCCGCGCGGGTGGTCGATGAGCAGTTCGGGGCCGCCGTGCTCGAGCAACACCTGCCGGCAGCGCCCGCACGGCATCAACAGCTCACCCGCTGCGTTCACGCACGACAACGCGATCAGGCGTCCGCCGCCGCCGGAATGCAGGTCACAGACCACTGCGCACTCGGCGCAGAGACCAAGACCATATGAGACATTCTCCACATTGGCGCCCGCCACGACCCGGCCGTCGTCAACTAGGGCCGCCGCGCCCACCGCGAACCCCGAATACGGCGCATACGCGTGCGCGCTGACTTCGGTTGCCTTGTGCCGCAATGCTTCCCAGTCGATTTTGGCTGGCATGCCACCTCCGCTGGCCCGATTCTGGATGCGTTCCACTGTTTGACGCCGCCGTAGCGACTGTGAAATTGATAACCCTAATTTCGCGTTTTTGGTGCACGGACTCCTAAACCGTAGTTCGTTTAGTAGTGCGACTGGGTTTAGAGTCGCCCCGAGGGTTGGGTGTGCAGTGCAAACCGGCCGAACGATCACCCACGCCCACGCGTTCACCGAAGACGTTGGAGGCCAGATGAGTACTCAGACTTCCGGGGTGACGTCCGGCGGCACTTCGGAGGCGGTTGCGCGACCGAAGCCGTCGCCCAGACGCACCCTGTACCGGGGCGATCCCGGTATGTGGTCGTGGGTACTGCACCGCATCACCGGCGCGACGATCTTCTTCTTCCTGTTCGTGCATGTCCTCGACACCGCGTTGGTGCGGGTCAGCCCGCAGGCCTACAACGCGGTCATCGACACCTACAAGACGCCGATCGTCGGCCTGATGGAGATCGGGCTCGTGGTGGCGGTGCTCTACCACGCGCTCAACGGGGTCCGGGTCATCCTCATCGACTTCTGGCAGCACGGCCCGCGCTATCAGCGCCAGATGCTCTGGATCGTCGTCGGCGTGTTCCTCGCGGTCTTCATCCCCGCGGTCGGCGTGATCGGCATGCACATGGCGGAGCGGTTCCTGTGAGCGCGCCGACCGGACAGAAGTGGACACCGCATCACCGTGAGGGCCGCGCCGCCCCGGTGATGCAGAAGGAATACGACCGGCCGGCCGGGCTGGACCACCCCCGCTCGCCGCGTCGCGCCAGGGGCATCCCGTACTTCGAGAAGTACGCCTGGCTGTTCATGCGCTTTTCCGGTGTGGCGTTGGTGTTTCTGGCGCTGGGCCACCTGTTCGTGATGCTGATGTGGCAGGACGGTGTGTACCGCATCGACTTCAACTACGTCGCCGAGCGTTGGGCGTCGCCGTTCTGGCAGATCTGGGATATGGCGCTGCTGTGGCTGGCGATGCTGCACGGCGCCAACGGGATGCGCACGATCATCGGTGACTACTCACGCAAGAACGTCACCAAGTTCTATCTGAATTCACTGTTGTTGCTGGCCACGGGGTTCACGTTGGTGCTGGGCACATACGTCCTGGTCACCTTCGACGCCAATATCGGGGTTTGACGAATGATTCTTGAACATCGCTACGACGTCGTCATTGTCGGCGCAGGCGGAGCGGGTATGCGCGCCGCGGTGGAGGCGGGCCCGCGCGCCCGCACCGCGGTGCTGACCAAGCTGTACCCGACCCGCAGCCACACCGGCGCGGCGCAGGGCGGGATGTGCGCCGCACTGGCCAACGTCGAAGAGGACAACTGGGAGTGGCACACCTTCGACACCGTCAAGGGCGGCGACTACCTCGCCGACCAGGACGCCGTCGAGATCATGGCCAAGGAAGCCATCGACGCGGTGCTCGATCTGGAGAAGATGGGGATGCCGTTCAACCGCACCCCCGAGGGCCGCATCGACCAGCGCCGGTTCGGCGGGCACACCCGCGATCACGGCAAGGCGCCGGTGCGCCGGGCCTGCTACGCCGCCGATCGCACCGGCCACATGATCCTGCAGACCCTGTACCAGAACTGCGTCAAGCACGACGTCGAGTTCTTCAACGAGTTCTACGCGCTCGACATCGCGATCACCGAGACACCGTCGGGCCCGGTGGCCACCGGCGTCATCGCCTACGAGCTGGCCACCGGCGACATCCACATCTTCCACGCCAAGGCG
Source organism: Mycolicibacterium sp. XJ662 (assembly GCF_053484035.1). NCBI lineage: Bacteria > Bacillati > Actinomycetota > Actinomycetes > Mycobacteriales > Mycobacteriaceae > Mycobacterium > Mycolicibacterium sp. XJ662. Next base: position 277,621 of record NZ_JBEFTL010000002.1, read on the forward strand.
GTCGTGTTCGCGACCGGCGGCTCGGGCCGGATGTACAAGACCACCTCCAACGCGCACACCCTGACCGGCGACGGGCTGGGTATCGTGTTCCGTAAGGGACTTCCGTTGGAGGACATGGAATTTCACCAGTTCCATCCGACGGGTCTTGCCGGGCTCGGCATCCTGATCTCCGAGGCGGTGCGCGGTGAGGGCGGCCGGCTGCTCAACGGTGACGGCGAGCGGTTCATGGAACGCTACGCGCCGACGATCGTCGACCTGGCCCCGCGCGACATCGTCGCGCGCTCGATGGTGCTCGAGGTGCTCGAGGGCCGCGGCGCCGGCCCCAACAAGGACTACGTCTACATCGACGTGCGCCATCTGGGCGCCGACGTGCTCGAGGCCAAGCTGCCCGACATCACCGAGTTCGCCCGCACCTACTTGGGTGTGGATCCGGTCAACGAACTGGTGCCGGTCTATCCGACGTGTCACTACGTGATGGGCGGCATCCCGACCACCGTCAACGGGCAGGTGCTCGCCGACAACACCACCGTCGTGCCCGGCCTCTACGCCGCGGGGGAATGCGCGTGCGTGTCCGTGCACGGCGCCAACCGACTGGGCACCAACTCGCTGCTGGACATCAACGTGTTCGGCCGCCGCGCGGGCATCGCCGCGGCCAACTACGCGCTGGGCCACGACCACGTCGACCTGCCGCCAGACCCGGCCGGCATGGTCGTCGGTTGGGTCGGGCACATCCTCTCCGAGCACGGCAACGAACGCGTCGCCGACATCCGCGGGGCGCTGCAGCAGTCGATGGACAACAACGCCGCGGTGTTCCGCACCGAGGAAACCCTCAAGCAGGCGCTGACCGACATCCACGCGCTCAAGGAGCGCTACAGCCGAATAACAGTGCACGACAAGGGCAAACGCTATAACAGCGACCTGCTCGAGGCGATCGAGCTGGGCTTTTTACTGGAGTTGGCCGAGGTCACCGTCGTCGGTGCGCTCAACCGCAAGGAGTCGCGCGGCGGCCATGCGCGCGAGGACTACCCCAACCGCGACGACACCAACTACATGCGCCACACGATGGCCTACAAACAGGGCACGGATCTGCTCAGCGACATTCGCCTGGACTACAAGCCCGTGGTGCAGACGCGATACGAGCCGATGGAACGGAAGTACTGATGACCGTCACATCCGACGTCGAAAAGACCGACGCGCCACTGCCACCCGTCCCGGAGGGCGCGGTGATGGTGACGCTGAAGATCGCGCGGTTCAACCCGGAGGACCCCGACGCGGCCGGTTGGCAGAGTTTCCGGGTGCCGAGCCTGCCCACCGACCGACTGCTGAACCTGCTGCACTACGTCAAGTGGTACCTCGACGGCACGCTGACGTTTCGGCGCTCGTGCGCGCACGGGGTGTGCGGTTCAGATGCCATGCGTATCAACGGCGTCAACCGGTTGGCCTGCAAGGTGCTGATGCGCGACATGCTGCCCAAGAACCCGAAGAAGCAGCTGACCATCACGATCGAGCCGATCCGCGGCCTGCCCGTGGAGAAGGACCTCGTGGTGGACATGGAGCCGTTCTTCGACGCCTACCGCGCCATCAAGCCGTATCTGATGACCAGCGGCAATCCCCCGACGCGCGAACGCATTCAGAGCCAGACCGACCGCGCACGCTACGACGACACCACCAAGTGCATCCTGTGCGCATGCTGCACGACGAGCTGCCCGGTGTACTGGGTCGAGGGGTCCTACTTCGGTCCGGCCGCGATCGTCAACGCGCACCGGTTCATCTTCGACAGCCGCGACGAGGGCGCCGCCGAGCGTCTCGACATCCTCAACGAGGTCGACGGGGTGTGGCGGTGCCGCACCACGTTCAACTGCACCGAGTCCTGCCCGCGTGGCATCCAGGTCACCCAGGCCATCCAGGAAGTCAAGCGCGCGTTGATGTTCGCCCGCTAGTGATTTCGGTGCGCTAACCAGCGGTGAGCGCATGTTTGCGCACCGAAATCACCCCAGCGCGAAGGTGAAGACGTGCCCGCAGATGCGGATCTGATCGCCGTCGGCCAGCGGTGCGCTGCCGCGGACCCGGCTGTGCCGCACCTCGATCCCGTTTGCGGAGCGCAGATCGCTGATGACCCAACCCGTTCCGGTGTCGATGATCGCGGCGTGATGTCTGCTGACCCTGGCGTCGTCGAGAATGATGTCGTTGTCCGGCAACCGGCCGATGCGGGTGGCCACCTGTTGCAACGGATGGCGGTGTCCGGACGCCTCGACCAACCACGCCGATGATGTGCCGCCGTCGACCTGAGTGCGTTGGTCCAGCACGGTTTCGGCGGCGACGGCAGCGCTGCGCGCCGACCGTTGCGCGTTCAGCGGCTCCTGGCGCAGCACCCGCTCGTACAACCCCTGCACGGTGGGGCCCGGGTCGATACCGAGGTCGTCGGCCAGCGAAACCCGCAGCCGCCGATAAGCCTCCAGCGCGTCGGACTGCCGCTCGTCCAGGTAGTAGGCGGTGATCAGCTGCGCCCACAACGGTTCTCGGTACGGATGCTCAGCCACCAGCATCTCGAGTTCGCCGATCACCGCACCCGCACGGCCGCAGGCCAGTTCGGCCTCCGCTCGGGCGATGACCACCGCCAGCCGTTCCTCCACGAGCGCTGTGGCGAACGGTTCGACGAACGAGAAGTCGCGCAGGTCGTCGAGCACCGGCCCGCGCCACTGCGCCAGCGCGGCGCTCAGATGCCCGCCCGCACGCTCGAAGTCGCCCGTCGCCGCCGCGTGCACCCCGGCCGCCTTCTCCGCACCGAATCGGCCGATGTCACAAGCGTCTTCGGCGACGGTGAGTCGGTAGCCCGGCGGCGCGCTGGCCAGCGTCGTCTGCGGATCCACCCCGGCCCGGCCGATGATCTTGCGCAGGTTGGACACATACGAATGCAGGCTGGCCCGCGCCGCCGACGGTGACGATTCGCCCCAGACCGCGCCGATCAGCGTGTCGACGCCGACGGCACGGTTGCGGTTGATGACCAACATCGCCAGCACCGCACGCTGTTTGGGTGTTCCGGCTGAGACGTCGACACCGTCGATGGACATCTGCAACGGTCCCAACACCCCGAAACCGACGCCAGAGCCCGCCATGTGCAGCCGATCGTTCACGCCGTGTTGACCCACCACTGATAGAGCCCGTTCAGCTCGGTGCCCGATGCGGTGCCCAGCAGCAGGTCGGCGGTCTTGGTCCAGACCAGCTCGGCGTTGCCGTCGAACGTGCCGCACGCCAGCGAACCTTCGGGGTCGTCGCTGGCGTCGTCGTAGTTCCAGTTGGTGGGCGACTCGTCGGCGCCAGGGCACGCAGTGAGCACATCGTCGGCGATGACCGCCTGGAACTGGCTTTCCAGGGTGTCGGCGTCGCCGTACAACGCGAAGAACGCCGCGTCGTGGCCGTCGCCCGTCGCGGCCGGCTCGCAGTCCACGGCCGCAAGGGCGTCGGTCCACAGCTTGTTGGGCGTGCACGTCGCCGGGTTGGGGACCATGTTGAGCAGCTTGCGTTCGTGTGCGGTCAGCGCGGCGGTGGTGTCGATCGGGGTGCGCGGCCCGCGCGCGACGGTGCGGGTGATCGTCAGCGTCTCCGACATCCCGGATGCGTTGCCCGGTGATCGTGCGACCAGCCACGTGACGACGCCCGCGAGCGCCACCACCACGACGAGGGCCGCCGCGCCGCCGATCACCCACGGCCGCCGCCCGCCGCGCCGCGACGCCGGGGCGAACGCGGCCGCGGCGACCGTGGGGTGCGCCGAACTGTCGGGCGGGCCCAGTGCGGCCTCGGCGGCGCGGGCCAGGTCACCGGCGCTGGCATAGCGGTCCTCGGCGCGCTTGGCCATGCCCTTCTCGATGACGGCGTCGAACGCGGGCGGGACACCCGGGCGCACCTGGCTGGGCCGCGGCGGCGGCTCCATCAGATGCGCGGTGATCAGCATGCTGACGCTGTCGGCCCGGTAGGGCTGCGCACCGGTCAGGCACTGGTGCAACACGCACGCCAGCGCATAGACGTCGGCGCTGTGGGTGACCGGTTCGCTGCTGAAGCGCTCGGGCGCCATGTAGGCGTATGTGCCTATCGCGGTGCCCTTTTCGGTCAGCGTGCGGTCGGTGGTGGCGCTGGCGATGCCGAAGTCGACCAGGTAGGCGAAGCCGTCGCCGGTGACGAGGATGTTCTCGGGTTTGACGTCCCGGTGCATAACGCCGGCGTCGTGGGCGGCGTCCAGGGCCGCGGCGATCTGGCGGATGAGCCCGACCGCCTGCGCCGGGGCCATGTGCCCGTTGCGTTGCAGCGTGGTGCGCAGATCGATCCCGTCGATCAGCCGCATGTCGACGAAGAGGTGCCCGTCGATCTCGCCGTAGTCGTGGATCGGCACCACGTGCGGTTCCTGCAGGCGCCCGGCGGATCGGGCCTCACGCTGGAGGCGTTCGCGAAAGACCGGGTCGCCTGAAAGCGCGTCGGGCAGCAGCTTCAAGGCGACTGTGCGGCCTTTGACGGTGTCTTCGGCCTCGTAGACCTCCCCCATCCCGCCGCGGCCGATCAGCCGCGTGATCTGGTACGGGCCGAACCGCGTGCCCACCCGCGAGTCCTGCGGGGTGTCGTCCATTGCCACTCTCCTCGAGCCCGCATCGTGTCGATGGTGGGCGGCGTCCCCTCCTTGGCTGGTTGAAAACGGTACTACCTGTGCCGGTGGACACGCCGATAGCGGGCAAACCCGGTCGGGCCGCCCGCCATCGGTGCCGCAGCGTTACGCGGCTTGCAGCGCCACCACCATGTCGTGGTCGCTGGTCCGCCAGGCCCGCTCGAAGGTGGCGATGGACACCTGCTCGTCGGCGCCGTCTTCGGTTCCGCTGTCGTTGAGGTGCACGACGCCGGCGTCGGTGTCGATCGCGGTGACCACGAGATCGTGGTTGCCGACGCTGCGATCGCCGTCGACGTCCCAGATGGTTTCGGCGTTGACGCCGGCGATCACCTTGTGCCCGGCGGCCAGCGCGGCCGCCAACGCCGGCAAGCCGGTCGGCACGCCCACTTGCTCGGCGACATCGTCGTCGGTGTAGATCGAACGGATGCCGTAATGCGCCAACAGAAGTGGCAGGTCGCGCGAGTCGGTGCCGCGCCCGGAGTCGAGGTCGTCGGGATCGCTCGGCGGGAGATAGACGGGGCCGTCGTGGTGGGCGCTGGGCGTGGACCCGGCCAGGTGCACGATCTCCAGTTCGGAGGGTTGGTATCCGGTCAGCTGGCCCACCACGTCGGCGGTGGCCATCAGCGAGCAGTCGTCGAGGTTCTGCTGCACCCAGTAGCCGGCGGCGTCGACGGGGTCGCCGTACACGGTCGCCGCGGCGATGCCACCGGCCAACCCCAGGGCGGCGGCTGCGATCAGCGCGGCGATCACCGCCGCGCGCGCCATCTCGTAGAACTTCCTCATCAGCGTTGCCTTTCTTTCGTGCGCCTCCTCGGCGCGTCGTCCGGAAGAAAGGTTGAAGCGGACCCCTTGGCGGATTCTTGGAGAGCCCGTGTCACATACCGGGGGGCTGCGTCGTCTAAGGGATATGACCGAGAACGCACAGAAGACCCGTATCGCACCCGTCGCACCTCAGCAGGCCTCGCTGCTGACGAAACTCCTCTACCGGATCGCCAGGCGGCGCTTCGGCGAGGTGCCTGAACCGTTCGCCGTCGCGGCGCAGCACCCGCGGCTGATGCTGGCCAACGTCGTGCACGAAGGCATGCTGCAGTCGGGCTCCAAGAAGCTGCCCGTCAGCGTGCGGGAGCTCGCGGTCTTCTGGACCGCGCGCACCGTCGGCTGCTCGTGGTGCGTCGACTTCGGTTCGATGCTGCAACGCCTCGACGGCCTCGACGTCGACCGGCTCAAGCACGTGGACGAGTACGCCAGCTCACCGCTGTTCAGCGACGACGAACGCGCCGCCATCGCCTACGCCGACGCCATGTCCACCGACCCGCACACCATCACCGACGATCAGGTCGAGGACCTCAAGCGCCGGTTCGGCGACGCCGGCGTGATCGAGCTGACGTATCAGATCGGCGTCGAGAACATGCGTGCGCGCATGTATTCCGCGCTGGGCATCACCGAGCAGGGTTTCAACTCTGGTGACGCGTGCCGGGTGCCGTGGGCGACGGACGAACCAGCGGTGAACCCGTGAACTTGTCGGGGTTGGCGATATCCCATATGGCGCAGACCTTTCCGTCGCGCACGGCCATGGCCGTTACCCGCGGCGTCAGTTCGGGATAGCCCTCGGCGGCGGGCAGGCCCGGTGTGTAGCTGCCCAGTTGACCGTTGACCAGCGCCAACTCGTTGGACGACAGCCAGCCCGGCCCGTACCGACGGGCCAGCCCGAACAAAAACCGCGCCACCTTGTCGGGGCCGTGGATGACCCGCGGGGCCGTCGGGGCTTTGCGGTTGGAGTCGCCGGTGAAGGTGACGTCCGGATGAAGCAGGCGCACAACGGCTTCCATGTCCCCGCTGGCCAGTGCGGCCATCAGCGCCGCGGCCGCCTCGTTGTGGGTGTCGTCGGCGACCGGAGGGGGCGCGGCCGCCACGGCGCGCCGCGACCGCGACGCCAGTTGCCGCGCCGACGCCACGCTGACGCCGAGCACGTCGGCGATCTCGGCGAACGGCACGTCGAAGCCGTCGTGCAGCACGAACGCCACGCGCTGGTCGGGGGTGAGACGTTCCAACACCACCATCGCCGCGAACCGGGCGTCCTCGCCCGCGACGACGGCCGCCAGCGGATCGGATCCGTTCAGCGGCGTCACAACGGGTTCGGGCAGCCACTCACCGAAGTAGGTCTCGCGGCGGTGCGCGGCCGAGCGCAACCGGTCCAGGCTGAGCCGGCTGACCACGGTCGTCAACCAGGCCCGCAGATCGTCGACGTCGTCGCCGGCCCTATTCCAGCGCAGCCACGCATCCTGGACGACGTCCTCGGCGTCGGCGACGGTTCCGGTGAGCCGGTAGCCCACGGCCAACAGGTGCGGCCGTAGGTTCTCGAACTCGTCGACCCGCGTGCTGGCGGTCATGAGGCGAGTCTAGCGGTTCGCGAAAACTGTTCGGTGCCAATCCTTGTCGACGGCCCGGTGAGGTCGCTCAAATCCTGGCCGAAGCCCGCAGCGCCGACCGTACTCGGTGTCGGTGGCCTGCCGCACCGCACCACCGTCGGCCGCGCGGGCTACGCGATCCACTGCAAACACCGCCTTTTACGCGCATTTTCATTGCGATGGTTGCCTGCTACGACGGATTCCGTGCACAATCTTGTGCATGGCAAGCCCGGGTCCGATGCACCGCGTCGGGCCCGTGTCGTTTCGGGTCAACCAGTCCCGCCCGGGCGCGGCCTTTCAGCTCGACGAGCTGTCCAAGCAGATCATCGAGAAGCTGCAGCAGGACGGGCGGCGTTCCTATGCAGGCATCGGCAAGGCGGTCGGGCTTTCGGAGGCCGCGGTACGCCAACGCGTGCAGCGCATGGTGGACGCGGGCGTCATGCAGATCGTCGCGGTCACCGACCCGATGCAGTTGGGGTTCGCGCGCCAGGCCATGATCGGCATCCGCGCCACGGGTGACACCACCAAGGTGGCCGAGAAGCTGGCCGCGATCGACTCCGTCGACTACGTGGTGCTCACCGCGGGTTCGTTCGACGTCATCGTCGAGGTGGTGTGTGCCGATGACGACGGGCTGCTCGATTTGCTCAACACCCAGATCCGCACCCTACCGGAAGTCACCTCCACCGAGACGTTGATGTATCTGAAACTCATCAAACAGCAATATAATTGGGGAACAAGATGACAATCGTCGATCGCGAGACGACATCCGATCTGGCCGCCAAAGCTGACCGGCACCTGTGGTGTCACTTCGCCCGCCACGGCGCAGGCATCACGCCACCGATCATCACTCGCGGCGACGGCGTCACGATCTGGGACAGCAACGGTAAGAGCTACATCGACGGGCTGTCAGGACTTTTCGTCGTGCAGCTCGGCCACGGACGCGCCGAGCTGGCCGAGGCCGCCGCCAAGCAGGCCGAGCAGTTGGCGTTCTTCCCGCTGTGGTCGTATGCGACACCGACCGCGATCGAATTGGCCGAACGGATCGCCAGCTACGCGCCGGGCGACCTGAACCGGGTGTTCTTCACCACCGGCGGCGGTGAAGCGGTCGAGTCGGCGTGGAAGCTGGCCAAGAACTACTTCAAGCTCACCGGCAAACCCGGTAAGCACAAGGTGGTTTCGCGCGCGGTGGCCTATCACGGCACCCCGCAGGGCGCGCTCGCCATCACCGGCCTTCCGGTGTTCAAAGCGCCGTTCGAGCCGCTGACCCCCGGCGGCTTTCGAGTCCCGAACACCAACTTCTACCGCGCGCCCGCGCCGTATCAAGACGACGAGAAGGCCTTCGGACAGTACTGCGCCGAGCGCATCGCCGAAGCCATCGAGTTCGAAGGACCCGATACCGTCGCGGCCGTCTTCCTGGAGCCGGTGCAGAACGCCGGTGGCTGTTTCCCGCCGCCGCCAGGGTATTTCGAGCGCGTCCGCGAGATCTGCGACGAGTACGACGTGCTGCTGGTCTCCGACGAGGTGATCTGCGCCTACGGCCGCATCGGTTCGATGTTCGCCTGTGACGATTTCGGCTACGTGCCCGACATCATCACCTGCGCAAAGGGTTTGACGTCGGGCTACTCCCCCATCGGGGCGATGATCGCCAGCGACCGGCTGTTCGAGCCGTTCAACGACGGCACGACCACGTTCGCGCATGGTTACACCTTCGGCGGGCACCCGGTGTCCTCGGCGGTGGCGCTGGCCAACCTCGACATCTTCGAACGCGAAGGCATCAACGATCACGTCAAGCGCAGCGCGCCCGCGCTGCGTGCCACGCTCGAGAAGCTCTACGACATTCCGATCGTCGGCGACGTGCGTGGCGAGGGTTTCTTCTACGGCATCGAGTTGGTCAAGGACAAGACCACCAGGGAGACGTTCAGCGACGAGGAGTCCGAGCGCTTGCTGCGGGGATTCTTGACGCCTGCGCTGTTCGAGGCGGGGCTGTACTGCCGCGCCGACGACCGCGGCGACCCCGTGGTGCAGCTGGCGCCACCCCTGATCAGCGGCCAAAAGGAGTTCGACGCGATCTACGACATCCTTAGCGCCGTGCTCGCCGAAGCCAGCCGCCGGCTATAACCCCTAAGGTCACAATTACAACTTCTGACGCTCTAGTCACAGCGCGCCTCCGCTGACTGCGGGCCCGCAGGGCCTACTCTGCGCTCACGATGCGGACCTCTCGACTGCTCTGCAAGCTGGCGACCACGCTGGGCGTACTGGCGGTCGTGGCGATGCCGGCCCAGGCCGTCGCCGCCCCCGACGCGGCCCCTGAAGCAAACACGTGCCCGTACCGCGAGACGACGCCCCCGGCGGTCGATCTCTCCGAAGTTCCCAAACCGGGCCAGGATCCGCCCGCCCCGCTTCCGGTGCCCGCCACCCCGTTGGGCGGCGACGCGCTCTCGGGGTGCGGTGTGATCACCGCACCCGGCACACCGCCGGTGCCCGGCGACGTCTCCGCCGAGGCGTGGATCGTCGCCGACCTCGACACCGGTGACGTCATCGCCGCCAAGGATCCGCACGGTCGGCACCGGCCCGCCAGCGTCATCAAGGTGCTCACGGCCATGGCCGCCATCAAGGACCTCCCGCTGCACCGGGTGGTGGCCGGCACGCCCGACGACGCGGCGCAGGAAGGCACCAAGGTCGGCGTCGGGCCCGGCGGGCACTACTCGATCAACGACCTGCTGCACGGGCTGATGATGTACTCCGGCAACGACGCCGCCTACGCGCTGGCCACCCAGCTCGGCGGCATGGACGCCGCGCTGCACAAGCTCAACGACCTGGCGCGCAAGCTCGGCGGCCACGACACGCGCGTGGCCACCCCGTCCGGGCTGGACGGGCCCGGGATGAGCACGTCGGCCTACGACCTGGCGCTGTTCTACCGCTACGCCTGGCAGAACCCGGTGTTCACCGACATCGTGGCCACCCGCAGCTTCGATTTCCCCGGCCGCGGCGACGTCGGCTATCCGATCGAGAACGACAACCGGCTGCTCAACAACTATCCCGGCGCGATCGGCGGCAAGACCGGGTTCACCGACGACGCGGGCCAGACGTTCGTCGGCGCCGCCGACCGGGACGGCCGCCGCCTGGTCGCGGTGCTGCTACGCGGCACCCGCCAGCCGATCGCCCCGTGGGAGCAGGCGGCGCGGCTGTTGGACTACGGCTTCGCAACCCCGCCCGGCACCAAAGTGGGCACGCTGATCGAACCCGATCCCGCACTGCTGGGCCGCAAACCGGCGGCCGACGGCACCGCGGCCGGGGTCAACGCCTCGCCCATGCTCTCCGACGTGGACGCCATGCCGGTGCGGGTCGGGGTGGGTGTGGTCGGCTCCGTCATCGTGTTCAGCTTGATCATGGGCGCCCGGTCGCTCAATCGCCGCCCGCAGCACTGACGGCGGGCTTGCTAACGTCGTGAGGGTCGACAACCGACACCGGACGAGGGGCGCCGTACCCGGCCAGCGACAAGACGGCGCCGACGGAGGTGTGTGATGGCCTGGGTCATCCTGATCGTGTCCGGTGCGTTCGAAGCGGTGTGGGCCGTTGCGCTGAGCAAATCCGAGGGGTTCAGCCGACCGGTGCCCGTCGCGATATTCGTTGTGGCGCTAATCATTTCGATGGGCGGTCTGGGTATCGCGCTGCGCGACCTGCCGGTCGGCACCGGCTACGCGGTGTGGGTCGGCGTCGGCGCCTCCCTTGCCGTCGTCTACTCGCTGGCCACCGGGGCCGAGAGCGCGACGCCGATCAAAGTCGCCCTGCTGCTGGGCGTCGTGGGGTGCATCGTCGGCCTGCAGCTCGTCAGCGACTAGCGGCGCTATGCCTGCACGAACGGCGAGAAGCGTTGGCTGAACGCAGCTTTGCGCGCGTCAAGCTGCTGCTGCCGCTGCTCGGGCGTCACCCACACCGTCTCCGCTGGCACCACGGTGTCGAGGTCATCCAGTGACACCACCTGCGCGCTGACCGTCGGGTCACCGCCGTCGGGGTTCGCACCAGGCACCTGCCACCGCACGAGCAGCGTTCCCATATCCAATCCGACGGTGTCGACCCAGTTGGCAACGCCAGGGTCGGTCTTGGAGACCACGATCGTGTAGGTGCCGTCGGCGTTGGCGATGGCCTGCTCGGAGTTCAGGCTGCTCTGGTGATCCCAATAGTTCGGCGACTTCATCCAGACATCGGTCACCGGGATCGTGAAGTAGCCGGCGTCGCCGGGCGTTATGGTCACGACCAAAGCTTCGTTCTCACCCAAGACGAAATGTCCCCAGCTCTGCCGCTGCCCAATCAAAGTGCCCGGCAACGTGATCGGCGGTAGCAATACGTTGGCCGGCTGGTATATCGCCGGATCGGTCTCCGGCCGGTACAGGTTTACGGCGTCGTTGACCAGCAGAGCGACCGCATCGTCGACAAGCTCGTCATAGGTCTTCGCCGGTCCCGGCGCAGGGCCGCCGACGCGGGTGACCTCCAGGAATGCCGCGGTTGCCGTCCAGTCGCCCAGGGTCTCCCGCACGACGATCTGGTTCGCCCCGTCCGCGAGTTGGATGTGGTTGACCCGGCCGTTGGCCGGCGTCGAGTCGACCGTGATGGTGAACGTGCCGTCGGCGGCCATTTCGATGTCTTCGAACGCCAGGTTCGACGCGGGCGCATAGACACTGTTGTCCGTGTAGACCGAGAGGTTGCCGTCAAGGGGCCGCTCTCCCACGTAGCGGCCGGTGATCACGTACGACGAGCCGCTGGCCACCGGGATGACCCGGTACACCGAGTCGGGGTTGTCGTAGAACCAGCGTCCGCTGGCGGTGCTGATGCCGTACCACTCGTGTTCCGGTAGCGCGATGGTGAGCACTTCAGGACGCGCCGCGTCGGTGTTCACCACGCGCATCGCCACCCCGAGGATGAACTCGTCGAGGGCTTCTTCCAGCCGGTTCAGGCTCTCTTCGTCGACGCCGCCGATCGCCGCATACTTCTGTTCCGCCACGGTGAGCCAGTGCTGCCGCATCGTTTCCCGCATCGCCTGCACCTCAGGTGAATTCGCGATCTGCGTCGCCAGTTGCTCGAGCCTGATCTGAGCCTCGGTCCCGATCGGGCTCACCGGGTCCACCGTCACCGACACGACGGCTCGGGTGGTCGCCCCACCGTTGGGCTTGAAGAAGGTGGCCAGGCCGTGGAAGTGCAGCGGATTTCCGGGGCGGTCGTCGACGGTGATCGTGAAGGTATCCGTACCTCCGGTGGCGGCCATCTCGCTGGTGGGCACATAGCTGAAACCGCCAGAGGAATCGAGCACCACGCTGCCGTGCTCAGGCGCCTTGGTGACGGTGTAGGTCAGCTTGTCACCGTCGGCGTCGGCGGCGTTGATGTTGCCGAGGATCACCCCGTTGAAGGTCTGACTGTTCTGCGTCGCGTCGTAGCTGGTGGTCGGTGTGTGGTTGAAGAACGTGTACTCGATCTGTCGGCGCACCCACCCCAGCAACGCCCACAACGACGTTGACGTCGGCGGAGCGACCGGGCTGTTGGCCATCAGCGGGTTGGTGGCCAACAGCGTGGATACCAAGCCGGTCACGAACCGCACCGGCGCCGCGAGTAGGTTGGACGCACTCGAAACCGGTTGTGAGGCAGTGATCTGGGTTTCGGACTGCTTCGGCGCTTCGGTGAGCGTCGTGAACTCCATCGCCGGCGCCTGCAGCGCGGTCTGCTCATCGTCGGTGACCGTGACGGTCACCGCAGTCTGCGGGTCGACGCTGCGCACCGTGGCGGCGGAGACGGTGGCAATGCTGTCCTGGGTGGTGTCGTCTGTTGCCGCAGTGGCCTCAGAACTCCGGTCCGATCCGCTCGGCCCGCCCGTCTCCGGTTCGGGGTCGTCGCCCTCCTCCACCGCAGTGTCCTCGGTCGATTCCTCGTCGTCGACCTCCGCTTCGGTGGAGTCGGCGAATTCTTCGGTGCCGCTGTCAATGTCGGTGGCCTCGTCGCCGGTCCTGACGCTCGTATTGGCCCCACCAGACGCCTGCACGCCCCTCGTGAACGATTCGATGGCCGACGTGATGGCCGACGTGATGGACGACGCGGCCGACGACTCCTCCGAGGAGGGTTCCGATGTCGACGTCGATTCCCCGGATGCAGTACCCGTTGTCGACTCGGTGGAGGCGCCAGCGTCGGTCGACGAGGTGTCGGCTGACGAAGCACTCTCGGTGTCGGCGATCGCTATCCCGGGGTTGGTGAGCACCGAACCGACTCCGAGTATGACCGCGAGCACACCGACACGGCCGACGAACCTCGCATACCCTGACATTGATTGCTTGTCGCTCATCGAATCTCCTTGTCCCCGTACTTAGTTAATGAATCTTCCGTGGTCACTGCTTGGCGTCCTCGAGGGCGTGCTTCAAGGCCCGCAACGACTCGAGATCCCTGAGCGCCGCAACCGCGCGTTGCATTCCGGTACGGGCGTTGGCGGGGTCCTGCAGCCGGTCGCCGGACAACGCCGTCGCGGCCGCAGCCAGATATCCGGCGATGGCAAGAATGCGGTACGCCCGCCAAGCCTCGTCCCAGCTCGGCGGGTGACCGCCGCCGGCCTCCATCGCATCGAGATAGACCGTCAGCAGGTCCCGTTCGTGCGATCGACGCAGGTCTGGGCTCACCGACGTCGCCAGGAAGTACGCGACGTCCTTGAGCCCAACACCCGATGCGCACAGCTGCCAGTCGACCAAGATCGCGCGATCACGCAAGAAGGCCATGTTGCCGACGTGAGTGTCGTTGTGGATCAGCGTCTGCCCAACGCCGTTCAACAACCTGGCGGTGTCGCCGGGGCGCTGGGCCAGAAGCGGCAGCTGCGCTGCCAGGTCATCGGGCACCAGGTGGGCCAGCGGACGTGGATTGCGGCCCACATACCGGCACAAGAGTGGTGTGACGACGTGGTGAATAGCGCTCGGGCGAAGCTGACCCGACACATTGCCGGGGTGCCCGTACTTGCTGTGCAGGTCCGCCAGGGCTTCGATAGCCGAAGCCGCCTGGTCGGCATCGCAACCGGTTGTCATTGTCGGGAAGACGAAACCGTCGTCGCGCAAGTCCGGAAGAACGATGATGGAGCGGCCGGTGAGTGGATCAAATGAGGCCACCAAAGCGTCTGGTGCGCAGCAGATCTCGCCGCCGAGGTGCCGGTAGAAGGCGACCTCGTTGCGGCTCAGCCCAGCCACCAGGTTGAATATGCGCGCCGGCACCCGAACGGGTGTGTGCTTGATGAACAGGGATTGGTTTCCCCACGACCCCCCGATTTCCACCTGCACCCGCAGCGACGTTCCATGGTCGACATCGCGAATGGCCATCTTGGCGATGGAACCGGCGGGTAGACCCACGGCACCTTCGAGCCATTCCGCGCTGACCTGGTCGGGAGTCCGCGGCACCGACGCGGTCGGCAAGACCCGGTCGGCCACCATCTGGACCGGCGTGAGAAGGCCTGCGGCGCGCCACCACCGGCCCTCACCGAACATCGGAGTCGCCTTTTGCTAGCACGACATTGACGCCGACACATCCGGAGGGTTAGGCATGCGGCCACAATGACACTTCTGACGTCCAAATGTCAATATTGACATCATAACGTCTTGAATGACATCAGCGGTATGATCGCCAGGTGCCACCGCAGGAGCCGCGCCCAGACCGTCGAACGCTCACCCGGCGCGCGTTGATCGATGCCGCGCTGAAGAGGTTCACCGCGAACGGGGTGGCCGCAACCTCGGTTGCCGACATCACGGCCGACGCCGGTGTCACGGAGCGGACCTTCTATCGCTACTTCACCTCGAAAGAGGAGGTCCTCTTCGCCGAGTACGTCGATCAAATCGACTGGTTCCGGCGCGCTCTCGAAGTACGGCCACGCGGTGAACCGCTGACCGACTCCGTACGCCATGCCTCAGCCGCTTTTCCCTACGACCATCGGGTGGTCACTGAGGCGGCGCATCTACGCAACCAGCTCAGCGATGAACAGATCGATGTGCACCTGCAACGCGTCCAGGGACGGCTGGCCAGTGAGATACAGCGGCACATCTTGACCACCACCGGCTCTGACGAACTCCATGCGGCGGTCACCGCAGCCATGGTCGCTGGGGCGGTCTTCGCCGCCTTCCGGCACTGGACTCGACATGGAAACGCCGACCTGGCACAGCTTCAACAGATGACGGAGCGCGCGTTGGCCATCGCTGAAAACGCGAAACCCCAATCGGCAGTCAGCGACTAGCGGCGGGTCAGCCGCGAAAGTCCCAGCGCCCCAAGAGCTCCCAATGCGGCCGCGGTCAATGCACCGCCCGCTCCCAGACCTTCGCGGACCTGCACGCGCGGGGCGATCAACGCGCGGCCAGGCGGCAAAACGGGTGCGGGTGCCATGTTCTCCTTGGCCGTCGCCGCCCACGCCGTCGCGAACAGGATCAGCCGCGCGGTGATGTAGGCGAACACCATCAACCCCAGCACCGGACCGAACGTCGCACCCGCCGGACCGGTGACCACCGAGCGCAGGTAGATCGTCGCCACCAGCTTGAATACCTCGAACCCCACCGCCACCAACAACCCGGCTCGCGCCGCGCTGCGAAAGCTCACCGATTCCCGCGGCAACCGGGCGATGATCCAGGTGAACAGCAGCCAGCTGATCAGCAACGAGAACAGCACCGACACTATGCGCAACGCCACACCGACACCCGGAACATGCTCCAGCCCAACCCATTCCAGGACCTTTTGCATCGGGCCGGAGCTGGCCAGCGCCGTCAGCGCGACGGTGACGGCGATGGCGAGGAACAGCCCGAGGATGGCCAGCAGATCCGAGACCTTGGTGCGCAGAAACCCTTTCGTGTTCTGCCGCGCCAGACCCCACATCTGGCTCAGCGCCTCACGCAGGTTGGCCATCCAACCCAGCCCCGCCCACGCCGCGGTGGCCAGGCCGATGATGCCGACCGAGGTACGCGACGCGATCGCCGACTCCATCAGCTCGACCAACTGGTCGCCGACATCACCAGACACCGCCGCCCGGATCCGCTCCTCGACCTCGGCGAGCAGGTCGGGTTGGCTGACCAAGATGAAACCGCCGACCGCGAATCCCACCATCAGCAACGGGAACAGCGCGAACACGGTGAAATAGGTGACGCCCGCGGCGTAGAAGTCGCCCTTGCTGTCGCGGTAGCGCTCCTGCGCGCGCATAACGTGGTCAAACCAGCCGTAGCGGGTGCGCATCCGGTCGATGACGCCGGGTTTGTCCGGCTCGGTGGCTGTGTCTGGCTCGGTCATCGACGGTCTCCCGGCTCAACGGCGGGGCGGCAGGAACCCCAGTTGGTCGTATACCCGCTGCAACGTCTTCGCAGACACTTCCCGGGCCCGCTCGGCCCCGGCGGCCAGCACCGACTCCAGTTCGGTCGGATCGGCCAGCAGCTCGTCGACGCGGGCCTTGAGCGGGGTGACGAATTCGACGACGGCGTCGGCGGTGTCGGATTTCAGATCGCCGTATCCGCGCCCGGCGTAACCCTCGACGAGCTTGTCGACGTCGGTGCCGGTGATCGCCGACTGGATGGTCAACAGGTTGGACACCCCCGGTTTGGCGTCGGGGTCGTAGCGCACGTCGCGTTCGCTGTCGGTGACCGCCGAGCGGATCTTCTTGGCCGAGACCTTCGGCTCATCGAGCAGGTTGATCAGCCCGGCCTCGGTGGCAGCCGACTTGCTCATCTTGGCGGTCGGGTCGGTCAGGTCGTAGATCTTGGCGGTGGCCTTTTGGATCAGCACATCCGGGACGACGAACGTGTCGGGGAAGCGCGCGTTGAACCGTTGCGCGACATCGCGCGCCAGCTCGAGATGCTGACGCTGGTCCTCGCCGACCGGCACCAGGTCGGTGTCGTAGAGCAACACGTCCGCGGCCATCAGCACCGGGTAGGTGAACAGCCCGACGGTGGTGGCCTCGGCGCCTTGGCGCTGCGACTTGTCCTTGAACTGCGTCATCCGCGATGCCTGGCCGAAACCGGTGAAACATCCCAGCGCCCAAGCCAGTTCGGTGTGCGCGGGCACGTGGCTCTGCACGAAGATCGTCGAGCGGGCCGGATCGATGCCCAACGCCAGGTACTGCGCGGCCACGGCGAGCGTGCGTCTGCGCAGCTGCTCGGGGTCCTGCGGGACGGTGATGGCGTGCAGGTCGACCACGCAGAAGAACGCGTCGTAGTCGTCTTGCATGCCCACCCACTGCCTGATCGCGCCGAGGGCATTGCCGAGGTGCAGGGAGTCGGAGGTGGGTTGCACGCCGGAGAAGACGATCTTCTCCCGCGCGCCGGCGCGGTCGTTGCTCATGGTGGCCCGATCATTTCACACCGTCCGAACGTGGGATTGACACACGTTCTGCCGTGCTGGACGTGCGACAAGCCCGCACTCGTCGGGGGTTAACCGGGGTATTCGACGGTCACCGGCGCGTGGTCGGACCAGCGCAGCTCGTAGGCCGCCGCGCGCTCCACGCGTGCAACCGCGGCCCGGTTGGCCAGCGACCCCGTTGCCAACTGGTAGTCGATGCGCCAGCCGGCGTCGTTGTCGAACGCCCGCCCGCGCCACGACCACCACGAATACGGTCCGGCCACGTCGGGGTGCAGCACACGCACCACGTCGACCCAACCCGATGCCAACAGCTCGGTGAGCCATTGCCGTTCGCTGGGCAGAAAGCCCGACTTCTTGAGGTTGCCTTTCCAATTCTTGATGTCGTTCTCGGTGTGCGCGATGTTCCAGTCGCCGCACACCACCGCATCGCGCTCGGCGAGCTCGGCCATCCGCTTGGCCAGCGCCGTCAGAAAACGCTCCTTTTCCAGCTGACGGTCGGTTTCGGCCTCGCCGGTCTGGACGTAGACGCTGGCAACGGTCATGCCCGCGACGTCGACCTCGAGATAGCGTCCGTGCGTTGCGAACTCGTCGCACTCCAGCGGGCGCGCCGCGGCGATCGGCAGGCGCGACAGCACCGCGACGCCGCTTCGGCCCTTGAGGTGCGGTTCGGCCGACGCCAGGTGCCAACCGTCGGACAGCGCCGGCGCCAACGCCGTGGCCAACTGGTCGTCGTCGGCGCGGGTCTCCTGCAGGCACACCACGTCGGCGGAGGTGTCGGCAAGCCAGGCCAGCAGCCCGCGGTTGTCCGGTGAGCGTTGCCGCACGGCGGCGCGAATTCCGTTGACGTTGATGGTGCTGACGATCACGCACAGACCATAGCCTCGAAGCTTGCGGTACCGCCGGTAACGCCTTTAGTGTCGGCAGGATGACTCTGCGCGACCCGATCCACCTCGGCTCCGGCGAACCGATGCTTTTGCTACACCCGTTCATGATGTCGCAGAGCGTGTGGAAAGACGTCGCACCGATGATTGCCGACACGGGCCGCTACGAGGTGTGCGCGCCGACCATGCCTGGGCATAACGGCGGCGTGAAGAGCCGCTTTTTCCTCGACACCGCGGAGCTCGCCGACGATATGGAACGGCGCATGGACGCCCTGGGCTGGGACACCGCCCACATCGTCGGCAACTCGCTGGGCGGCTGGGTGGCGTTCGAGCTGGAGCGTCGCGGCAGGGCCCGCACGCTGACCGGGATCGCGCCCGCGGGCGGCTGGAGCCAGTTCACCCCGGCCAAGTTCGAGATCGTGTTCAAGTTCGTCGCCGGCCTGCCGGTCTATCTGGGCGCCAAGGTGCTGGGGCCCCGCGCACTGCGCCTGCCGTTCGTGCGCCAGCTGGCCTACGTACCGGTCAGCGCCGAGGCGGCCGGGCTCAGCGACGAGGACCTGTTGGTCATCATCGACGACGTCACCCACTGCCCGGCCTACTACCAGCTGCTGGTCAAGTCGCTGCTGCTGCCGGGACTGCGGGAACTGGCCGACGCCGACGCGCCCATCCACCTGGTGATCTGCGAGAAGGACCGCGTGCTGCCGCATCCGCGGTTCACCCGGCACTTCACCACGCACCTGCCGAACAGCGCCCAGATCACCCACCTCGACGGCGTCGGGCACATCCCGATGTTCGAGTCGCCCCAACGGGTCGCCGACGTGATCGTCGGGTTCGTCGACCGTCACGTCACGCGGCCGCCGCGCGAGGCGCTCGGCAACTAGCTTTTCGTGACCGGGGCCTCGGTCGCGGCCTCGAGCACCGAGTTCAGCGTCTTGCTCGGCCGCATCACCGCGGTGGTCTTCTCCGCGTCCGGGTAGTAGTAGCCGCCGATGTCGACCGACTTGCCCTGCACCTCAACAAGTTCGGTGATGATGCTGTCTTCGTTCTTGGCCAGCTCGTCGGCCAGCGCGGAGAACCGTTCGGCCAGCTCCTTGTCCTCGTTCTGCGCGGCCAACTCCTGCGCCCAGTACAGCGCGAGGTAGAACTGGCTGCCGCGGTTGTCGAGTTCACCGGTCTTGCGCGACGGGCTCTTGTTGTTGTCCAGGAGCTTTCCGATGGCGGAATCCAGTGTCCTGCCCAGCAGTTCGGCGGTCTTGTTGCCGGTTTTGCGGCCGATGTCCTCGAAGCACGCGCCGAGCGCGAGGTATTCGCCCAGCGAATCCCACCGCAGGTGGTTCTCCTCGACCAACTGGTGCACGTGTTTGGGCGCCGAGCCACCCGCCCCGGTTTCGTACATGCCGCCGCCGGCCATCAGCGGCACGATCGACAGCATCTTGGCGCTGGTGCCCAGCTCCAAAATCGGGAACAGGTCGGTGAGGTAGTCGCGCAGGATGTTTCCGGTCGCGGCGATGGTGTCTTGGCCGCGGATCAACCGCTCGAGCGTGTAGCGCATCGCCCATACCTGCGGCATGACCTGGATATGCAGGTCCTCGGTGTCGTGGTCCTTCAGGTAGGCCTTCACCTTCTTGCGCAGCTCGACCTCGTGCGGACGTTCGGTGTCCAGCCAGAACAGCACCGTCATCCCGGAGGCGCGCCCGCGGGTCACGGCCAGCTTCACCCAGTCGCGGATCGCGGCATCTTTGACCACGGGCATGCGCCAGATGTCGCCGGTTTCGACGTTCTGGGTCAGCAGCACCTCGCCGGTGTCGATGTCGACGATGTCGGCGACGCCGTCCTCGGGGATCTCGAACGTCTTGTCGTGGCTGCCGTACTCCTCGGCCTTCTGCGCCATCAGCCCGACGTTGGGAACGGTGCCCATCGTCGTCGGGTCGAACTGGCCGTGGGTCTTACAGAAGTTGATCATCTCCTGGTAGATCCGGGAGAACGTGGACTCGGGGTTCACCGCCTTGGTGTCCTTGGTCCGGCCGTCGGCGCCGTACATCTTGCCGCCGAGCCGGATCATCGCCGGCATCGACGCGTCGACGATGACGTCGGACGGTGAGTGGAAGTTGGTGATCCCGCGGGCCGAGTCGACCATGGCCAGTTCCGGCCGGGTCTCGTGGCAGCGGTGGATGTCCTCGATGATCTCCTCGCGCTGCGAGGCGGGCAGCGATTCGATCTTGGCGTAGAGATCCGACATCCCGTTGTTGACGTTGACGCCGAGTTCGTCGAACAGCTTCTGGTGCTTGGCGAACGCGTCCTTGTAGAACACCTTCACCGCGTGCCCGAAGACGATGGGGTGGCTGACCTTCATCATCGTCGCCTTGACGTGCAGGGAGAACATCACGCCGGTCTCGTAGGCGTCCTGGATTTGTTCCTCGTAGAACTCGATGAGCGCCTTTTTGCTCATGAACATGCTGTCGATGATGTCGCCCTCGTCCAGCGCCACCTCGGGCTTGAGCACCATCGTTTCGCCGCCCTTGGTGTTGAGCACCATCTTGACCTTTCGCGGCCGGTCCAGTGTCATCGACTTCTCGCCTGCGTAGAAGTCGCCCTTGCGCATGGTCGCGACGTGGGTGCGCGAGGCCTGCGACCACTCCCCCATGCTGTGCGGGTTCTTGCGCGCGAACTCCTTGACCGCCTTGGGCGCACGCCGGTCCGAGTTTCCTTCCCGCAGAACAGGGTTCACGGCGCTGCCCAGAATCTTGGTATAGCGGTCCCTGACCGCCTTCTCTTCGTCGGTCTTGGGGTCGCCGGGGTAGTCCGGTACCGCGTAACCCTTGGCCTGCAGTTCCTTGATCGCGGCCAGCAACTGCGGCACCGAGGCGCTGATGTTGGGCAGCTTGATGATGTTGGTGTCCGGGTCCTGGGTGAGCCGGCCGAGCTCGCCGAGGTTGTCGGGCACCCGCTGGTCTTCGCTGAGGTAGTCGCCGAACTCGGCCAGGATGCGGGCCGCCACCGAGATGTCACTCGTCTTGATCTCGATGCCGGCGGGCTCGGCAAAGGTGCGGATTATCGGCAGGAACGCGTAGGTCGCAAGCAGCGGCGCCTCGTCGGTCAGCGTGTAGATGATGGTTGGCTGCTGGGCACTCATGATCTCTCTTCCGGGCGTCACTATTCGGTATCGGCAGATGAAACGTCGCACGACCAGTATCTCGTTGACGTCGACGCTACGCGTGCCCACCTCCGCCGCGACGACTACCTGCTGGCACTTCTTCGCCGCAATGGGATAAACTTCAGCTTGGTCATGAGCGCCAGCGTCAAGCCCCGGCTTGCTGGCCGGCAACCCTCCAACCGCGGTGGGGTGCCCCGGGTGATGACCAGGTTGAGTACCCACTGGCGAGTGGTACCGGCAAGCGCGGGTCCGTTGTGACGGGCCCCCAGAGAGACAGGTGGAGGTCCGGCGTGCGTGAGTGTCGCTGAACTTCGACCCCGGCCACATCACAACAGGAGAATCCCTTGAGCACCGACAATCCGTTGGACGATCCCACCGCCCGGTGGGCGTTTGAGACCAAACAGGTTCACGCCGGCCAGACGCCAGACCCGGGAACCAACGCGCGGGCGCTGCCGATCTACCAGACCACCAGCTACACGTTCGACAGCACCGACCACGCCGCCGCGCTGTTCGGGCTGGCCGAGCCCGGCAACATCTACACCCGGATCATGAACCCGACGACCGACGTCGTCGAACAGCGCATCGCGGCGCTGGAAGGTGGCGTCGCGGCCCTGTTCCTGGCCTCCGGACAGGCCGCGTCGACGTTCTCGCTTCTCAACATCGCCGACGCCGGTGACCACATCGTGTCCAGCCCACGGCTCTACGGGGGCACCTACAACCTGTTCCACTACTCGCTGCCCAAGCTGGGCATCGAGGTCAGCTTCGTCGAGGACCCCGACGACCTCGACTCGTGGCGCGCCGCGGCGCGGCCGAACACCAAGGCGTTTTTCGCCGAGTCGATCTCCAACCCCCAAATAGATGTGCTCGACATCCCCGGGGTGGCTGCGGTGGCACATGACCACGGGGTGCCGCTGATCGTCGACAACACCATCGCCACCCCGTATTTGCTTCAGCCGATCAGCCACGGCGCCGACATCGTCGTGCACTCGGCCACCAAGTACCTCGGCGGGCACGGCACGGCGATCGCGGGCGTCATCGTCGACGGCGGCACCTTCGACTGGACCAACGGCAACTTCCCCGGGTTCACCACACCCGATCCCAGCTACCACGGCGTCGTGTACGCCGACCTCGGCGCGCCCGCGTTCGCGCTCAAGGCCCGGGTGCAGTTGCTGCGCGACCTCGGTTCGGCGGCTTCCCCATTCAACGCGTTTCTCATCGCCCAGGGCCTGGAGACGCTGAGCCTGCGCGTCGAACGGCACGTCGCCAACGCCCAGCGCGTGGCCGAATACCTGGCCGGACACGACGATGTGCTGTCGGTGAACTACGCCGGGCTGCCCAGCTCGCCGTGGCACGAGCTGGCAAACAAGCTGGCCCCCAAGGGAACCGGCGCGGTGCTGGCGTTCGAGCTGGCCGGCGGCGTGGATGCCGGAAAGGCGTTCGTCAACGCGCTGACCCTGCACAGCCACGTCGCCAACATCGGCGACGTGCGGTCGCTGGTGATCCACCCGGCGTCGACCACCCACGCGCAGCTGTCGCCCGAGGAGCAATTGGCCACCGGTGTCACCCCGGGACTGGTGCGCCTTGCGGTCGGCATCGAGGGCATCGACGACATCCTCGCCGACCTCGAGCAGGGTTTCGCCGCGGCCAAACCGTTTTCGACCGCCGGGCCCACGGACCCCAAGACGACGGCGGCGTTCTGATGACGATCACTGACGTGGCAACCCTGACCCTGCCCGCCGAAGGGGAAATCGGCGTCGTCGACATCGGACCGCTGACGCTGGAGTGCGGCGTCGTCCTCGACGACGTGCAGATCGCCGTGCAACGTTGGGGTGAGCTGTCGCCCGAGCGCGACAACGTGGTGATGGTGCTGCACGCGCTGACCGGCGATTCGCACATCACCGGCCCCGCCGGACCCGACCACCCGACCGCCGGCTGGTGGGACGGGATCGCCGGCCCGGGCGCCGCGATCGACACCGACCGGTGGTGCGCGGTGGCTACCAACGTGCTGGGCGGGTGCCGCGGTTCGACGGGCCCCAGCTCGCAACATCCCGACGGAAAGCCATGGGGCTCACGGTTTCCCCACGTGACCGTGCGCGATCAGGTCGAGGCCGACATCGCCGCGCTCAAGGCGCTGGGCATCACCGAGGTCGCCGCGGTGATCGGCGGTTCGTTGGGCGGGGCGCGCGCGCTGGAATGGATGGTCGGGCACCCCGACAAGGTCCGCTCGGCGCTGCTGCTCGCGGTCGGCGCACGCGCCACCGCCGATCAGATCGGCACCCAGAGCACGCAGGTGGCCGCCATCAAGGCCGATCCGAACTGGCACGGCGGCGACTACTACGGCACCGGCACCTCACCCGACGTCGGCATGAGCCTCGCCCGGCGCATCGCGCACCTGACGTATCGGGGTGAGCTCGAACTCGACAACCGCTTCGCCAACGATGCGCAGGGCAGCGAGGATCCGCGCGCCGGCGGCCGCTACGCGGTGCAGAGTTACCTCGAGTATCAGGGCGACAAACTGGTCGCGCGCTTTGACGCGGGCACCTACGTGGCGCTGACCGAATCGCTGTCCAGCCACGACGTCGGCCGCGGCCGCGGCGGGGTCGAGGCGGCGCTGCGCGGCTGTGCGGTGCCGGCCGTGGTCGGCGGGATCACGTCGGACCGGCTTTATCCGCTGCGGCTGCAGGAGGAACTGGCTGCGCTGTTGGCCAACTGCGCCGGGCTGCAGGTCATCGACTCTATCTACGGCCACGACGGCTTCCTGGTGGAGATGGACGCGGTGGGCAAGCTGATCCGCCAGACACTGGAGCTGGCCTCCAAATGACCACGAAATGACGGTGCGGTGACCCGCTCGGATCAGCAGCGTTCGCTGTCGTTCGGTGCGGAAGCTGCGGCATACTCGCGCGGCAGGCCGTCGTATCCGCCGGAGGCCATCGACTGGCTGCTGCCCCGCGATGCGCGCGACGTGCTGGACCTGGGCGCTGGTACGGGCAAGCTGACCACCCGGCTGGTGGAACGCGGCCTGACCGTGGTGGCCGTCGACCCCATCCCGGAGATGCTCGAGCTGCTGAGCAATTCGCTGCCCGACACACCGGCGCTGCTGGGCACGGCGGAGGAGATTCCGCTGCCCGACGACAGCGTCGACGCGGTGCTCGTCGCGCAGGCGTGGCATTGGTTCGACCCGCAGCGCGCGGTCGCGGAGGTGGCCCGGGTGCTGCGCCCGGGCGGCCGGCTCGGGCTGGTTTGGAACACCCGCGACGAGCGGATGGGCTGGGTCAAGGAGCTCGGCGACATCATCGGCCACGAGGACGATCCGTTCACGAACCTGGTGACGCTGCCCGAACCGTTCACCGACGTGCAACGCCATCAGGTCGAGTGGACCAATTACCTGACGCCGCAGGCGCTCATCGATCTGGTCGCCTCGCGCAGCTACTGCATCACCTCACCGGAGAAGGTGCGGGTCAAGACGCTGGACAGGGTGCGCGAATTGCTGGCCACCCATCCCGCGCTGGCCAACGCGAGCGGCCTGGCGCTGCCGTACGTCACCGTCTGCATCCGCGCCGACCTGGGTTCCTAGTCACAACTCAGCTGGTGCCCAGCGGATCGATGGTCCAGGCGATGTAGAGCATCGCCGCGCTGACCATCGCGGTCGTGACGAAGTCGATCGGCTTGCTGCGCACGGCCAACAGCCCGGCGCGCTCGTCGGGAAGAAGCAACCGCAGCACCGCGGCGGCGCCCACCCCGATCGCGATGACCAGTGCGCCGCGTCGCCAGTACCCCGTCACCACGAGCCCGAACGCCGCGACGAACACCAGGCCCACCAACCAGATCGGCCACTGCCCGGCGAACACCTTGCGGGCGAACTCCTTGAGGGTCACGTCCCGGCAAGGGCTTCCGCGCGTTCCACGACGTTCGTCAACAGGAACGCGCGGGTGAGCGGGCCGACGCCGCCGGGGTTGGGCGAGACGTGCCCGGCGACCTCCCACACGTCAGGCGCCACGTCGCCGACTAGCTTGCCGTTGTCGTCGCGGCTGACACCCACGTCGACGACGGCGGCGCCGGCGCGCACCATCTCGCCCGTCACCATGTGCGGCACCCCGGCGGCCGCGACGATGATGTCGGCTTGCCGGGTCAGCGCGGGCAGGTCACGGGTTCCGGTGTGGCACAACGTGACCGTGGCGTTCTCCGAGCGTCGCGTCAACAGCAGTCCCAGCGGCCGCCCCACCGTGACACCGCGCCCGATCACCACCACATGCGCACCGGCGATCGCCACCTCGTAGCGCCGCAGCAGGTGCACGATGCCGCGCGGGGTGCACGGCAGCGGCGCGGGCTCGTTGAGCACCAGCCGACCCAGGTTCGTCGGGTGCAGACCGTCGGCGTCCTTGCCCGGATCCACCCGCTCCAGCGCGGCGTTCTCGTTGAGCTGCTTGGGCAGCGGCAGCTGCACGATGTAGCCGGTGCAGTCCGGGTTGGCGTTGAGCTCGTCGATGGTCGCGTCGAGCGTGGCCTGGCTGGTGTCGGCAGGCAGGTCGCGACGGATCGAGTTGATGCCGACCTTCGCGCAGTCGGAGTGCTTGCCCCGCACGTAGGCGTGCGAACCGGGGTCGTCCCCCACCAACACCGTGCCGAGCCCGGGCGTGCGCCCGGCCGCGGTCAGGGCCGCCACCCGTTCGGAGAGGTCGACGAAGATCTCGTCGCGCGTGGCCTTACCGTCAAGCGTTATCGCACCCACGGGGTCATTGTGGCAGGCTTCCATCCATGGACACTCCCCGGAATGTGTTCACCCCCGCCAAGCTCGGCCCGGTGACACTGCGCAACCGCATCATCAAGGCGGCGACCTTCGAGGCGTGCACCCCCAATGCGCTTGTCACCGACGACCTGATCACCTACCACCGGCTGCCGGCTGCCGGCGGCGTCGGCATGACGACGGTGGCGTATCTGGCGGTGGCGCCGGGTGGGCGCACCGAGGGCAGGCAGATCTGGTGGCGCCCCGAGGCAATGGCCGGCCTGCGCAGGCTCACCGACGCGATCCACGCCGAGGGTGCGGCGATCAGCGCGCAGATCGGTCACGCCGGACCAGTGGCCGACGCCCGCTCCAACAAGGCGAAGGCCTACGCGCCGGTGCGGTTTTTCAACCCGCTGGCGATGCGGTTCGCGAGGAAGGCCACCCGCGAGGACATCGACGACATCATGGCCGCGCACGCCAACGCCGCCCGGATGGCGATCGACGCCGGCTTCGATGCGATCGAGATCCACCTCGGCCACAACTACTTCGCCAGCTCCTTCCTGAGCCCGCTGATCAACCGGCGCACCGACGAATTCGGTGGCTCGCTGGAGAACCGGGCCAAGGTGGCGCGCGGCACCGTGCTGGCGGTGCGGCGCGCGGTGGAGGCCGCGGGCACCCCGATCGCGGTCACCGCCAAGCTCAACATGTCCGACGGCGTGCGCGGCGGCATCCCCATGGAGGAGTCGTTGCAGACCGCCAAGTGGCTTGAGGAGGACGGCGGCCTCGACGCCATCGAGCTCACCGCGGGCAGTTCCCTGGTCAACCCGATGTATCTGTTCCGCGGCGGCGCCCCGGTCAAGGAGTTCGCCGGCGCGTTCAAACCACCGCTGCGCTGGGGCATCCGGATGACCGGCAAGAAGTTCTTCCGCGAGTACCCCTACCGCGAGACGTACCTGCTGCGCGACGCCAAACAGTTCCGCGCCGAGCTGAAGATGCCGCTGATCCTGCTCGGCGGCATCACCAACCGCGAGTCCATGGACCTGGCGATGGCCGAGGGGTTCGACTTCGTCGCGATGGGGCGCGCGCTTCTGGCCGAGCCCGATCTGATCAACCGGATCGAGGCCGACGGGGACAAGCACTCCGTGTTCTCCGCGTGTAACCACTGCAACAAGTGCATGGCCACGATCTACAGCCAGACCCGGTGTGTGGTGACCGGCTCACCCGACTACACCGCGGTGCGCGCGCCGGGCTGAGCGGCTACTGCGACGGCGGCTGCACCGCCGCCATCGGCGGCGTCTGGAAGTGCAGCATCGGTTCGTCGCGCACCCAGTCGTCGGTCTTGATGACGAGTTGATCGGCGGTGACGGTGTAGGTGGCACCGTCTTTCTGGGCGAAGAACTCCCCGGGCACCGTGGGTTCGGCGACGACGACGAGCACCGCGTCGTCGTTCAACCGGGCGCCGCGGTATTCGTAGTGGCCGTCGGGCACCAGGCAGATCGCGACGAGCGACTGGGCGGTGCGCCCGAAGCTGACCGCCGCGTCCGGCGCATCGCAGCGCACCTTGGTGCCGACGAAGCCGCGGTCGTCGGTGGGATACGACGGCTGCGCCGCGGCTGTCGGGCTGAGCAGCGCCGTCACCAGGCCCACGCCCGCCACCCCGGCGAGGATCAGTGGCGCCCTGGACACCATGCCCAAGTGTGACCACGAACCGCCTCGGATATCAGCACGACTCGCCGTGTGATCGCGACATTTCAGTCGGGCGGATCAACGCGCGAGCGCAATCGGACACGATGGCCTCCGCGCCGGCCGGTATCGGCCGTCCGGAAAGCAGGTGACGCCGCACGACCGCATACGGGATGTCGATCACCGCGGCGTTAACCCGGTCCGCGTCGGCGGGGATCGCGACGAGCAGTCGTCGCAACCCTCGGTGCAGCCGTCGTCGGCGCGCCGTCAGTTCTCCGGGCCACTCGGCGGCCCCCAACGCCTCGGCGCCGGCGAGCAGTACATGGGCCTCGTGGCGATGTTCGCGGCACCACTGCACGGTGAACCGCGCGCCGGCAACGCAGCGCTGCTGGGAGTCCGACGGTTCCGACACCGCCGCCGTGAAACCGGACAGGAAGCGTTCCTCGGTGCGCATCCAGAGCGCGGCGCACAATGCCGCGCGGGTCGCAAACCGGTGATACAGCGAGCCGCTCGGCGCGCCCACCGCCCGCGCGACCGCCGACATCGTCACCGCGGCGGGGCCGTCGTCGGCCACCAGTGCCGCGGCGGCGTCGAGGAGTTGGTCGACGGTGTATCTAGCGGGGCGGGCCATCGCTCCAGTATATTAGAGATATGTCTCTAATTGATCCTGCGGCGCCTGCAAGACGGCTGTACGACGCGTTGGCCCACGCCGACGGCGAGGCGCTGTTGGCTTTGCTCACCGACGATTTCGTCGGCACGGTCAGCACCGGTATGCCGCACGACGTGGGTGGTGAGCACCGCGGCCCGGCCGACATGGTCGTCAACGTGTGGGGTCGCATCGCCGCGCACTACGACATGCACGTGGACCCGGCCGAGTTTCTGCCCGTCGACGGCAACCGGGTGGTCGTCACCGGACGCTATTGGGGGCCGGCGCGCGACGGCGGCACCGCGGTGGACGCGGCGTTCGCCCACATCATCACCACCCGCGGCGATCAGGTGGCGGCCCTGCAGCAGATCACCGACACCGCGCGGTGGCGCATTCCCACGCACTGACCACCCGTTACAGTTGTCGCGATGTCAAATGTCGCCGGCCGCCCGGCTCCGCCGAGCTGGGGGTCTTCACCTGCGCTAACGGTCCGGTACGACGGTTCGGCGCGGACGTTTGCGCCGGGCAACGATGTTGTGGTCGGCCGCGATCTGCGCGCCGACGTGCGCATCGCCCATCCGCTGATCTCCCGGGCGCACCTGGTGCTGCGGTTCGATCAGGGTCGCTGGGTGGCGATCGACAACGGCAGCCTCAACGGGATGTTCGTCAACAACCGGCGCATTCCCACCGCCGATATCACCGACGGGCTGAACGTCAACATCGGCAATCCGGACGGGCCCCGGCTGACCTTCGAGGTCGGTCGCCACCAGGGCGCCGCGGGCCGCACCCCCACCACGGCACTGCCCGTCGCCACCCAGCGCACGGCCCCGGCGCCCCCGCCGCCGAGCGCGTCCCGGCCCCAACCGATGTACCCGACGTCGCCGCCGCCGCCCCCGCGGTATCCGACCGGCCCGCAAGCCCACACCAGCGGACCGGCGACGTACCCGCCGAGCACCCCGCAACCCGTGCGTCCGGCGCCCACCCCGCAACCGATGTCGTCGCCGTCGCTGGAATCGGCGACGGTGATGGGACCGACGGCGGCGCCGCGCTCCAGCGAGGGCAATCTCGCGACAAGCATGCTCAAGATCCTGCGACCCGGCAGGCCCGCCGACGCCGGCGCGCCGGGCGCCATCAAGATCGGCCGCGCCACCGACAACGACATCGTCGTGCCCGATGTGCTCGCGTCGCGCCACCACGCCACGTTGGTGCCCACCGCGGCCGGCACCGAGATCCGGGACAACCGCAGCATCAACGGCACGTTCGTCAACGGCGCGCGGGTCGAGTCCGCGCTGCTGCGCGACGGTGACACGGTCACGATCGGCAACATCGACCTGGTGTTCTCGGGCGGCACGCTGGTCCGTCGCACCGAGACCGAGGCGGCCACCCGCACCGGCGGGCTCGAGGTGCACGGGGTGACGTGGACGATCGAGAACAACAAGACGCTGCTGGACAACATCTCGATCGCCGCGCGCCCGGGCACGCTGACGGCGGTGATCGGCCCGTCCGGCGCGGGCAAGTCGACGTTCGCGCGGTTGGTGGCTGGCTACACCCATCCGACGTCGGGCACCGTGACGTTCGAGGGCCACAACATCCACGCCGAGTACGCCTCGCTGCGCTCCCGGATCGGCATGGTGCCCCAGGACGACGTGGTGCACGGTCAGCTGACCGTCAACCAGGCGCTGATGTATGCGGCCGAACTGCGGCTGCCGCCCGACACCACGAAAGAGGACCGCGAACAGGTCGTCGCGCAGGTGCTCGAGGAACTCGAGATGACCCGGCACGCCGACACCCGCGTCGACAAGCTGTCCGGCGGGCAGCGCAAGCGGGCCTCGGTGGCGCTCGAACTGCTCACCGGCCCGTCGCTGCTGATCCTGGACGAGCCGACGTCGGGTCTGGACCCGGCGCTGGACCGCCAGGTCATGACGATGCTGCGCCAACTCGCCGACGCGGGGCGCGTGGTGCTGGTGGTCACCCACTCGCTGACCTACCTCGACGTGTGCGATCAGGTGCTGCTGCTGGCGCCGGGCGGCAAGACGGCGTTCTACGGGCCGCCGAGCCAGATCGGCCCGTCCATGGGCACCACCAACTGGGCCGACATCTTCAGCGCGGTCGCCAACGATCCGGACACGGCGAACCAGAAGTTCCTGGCCCAGCACGGTCCCCCGCCGCCACCGCCGCCGACCGAGCAGCCCTCCGACCTCGGCAACCCGACGCGCACCAGCGTGCGGCGCCAGTTCTCGACGATCGCGCGGCGCCAGGTGCGGCTGGTGATCTCGGACCGCGGTTACTTCGCGTTCCTGATGTTGCTGCCGTTCATCATGGGCGTGTTGTCGCTGTCGGTGCCCGGCGATGTCGGCTTCGGGGTGCCCGTCCCGGCGATCGAGGGCGGCGCGGCGCCCAACGAGCCCGGTCAGATTCTGGTCATGCTCAACGTGGGCGCCATCTTCATGGGCACCGCGCTGACGATCCGCGCGTTGATCGGTGAACGCGCGATCTACCGCCGGGAGCAGGCGGTCGGATTGTCCACGACGGCATATCTTTTGGCGAAGATGTTCGTGTTCACCATCTTCGCGGTGGTCCAGTCGGCCATCGTCACGTCGATCGCGATCGTCGGTAAGGGTTGGGGCGCAGGCGCGGTGGAGAGCGGCGCGTTTCTCGGCAACCGCAGCGTGGAGTTGTTCGTCGACATCGCGGTGACGACGGTGGCCGCGGCGATGGTCGGGTTGGCGCTCTCGGCGTTGGCGAAGTCCAACGAGCAGATCATGCCGCTGTTGGTGGTGGCGATCATGTCGCAATTGGTGTTCTCCGGCGGCATGATCCCGGTGACGGACCGCATCGTGCTCGACCAGATGTCGTGGTTCACCCCGGCGCGGTGGGGTTTCGCGGCGTCGGCGTCGACGATCGATTTGATCCGGCTCGTGCCCGGGCCGTTGACCCCGGACGACCGGCACTGGGAGCACTCGGCGGGCACCTGGCTGTTCGATATGGCGATGCTGGCCGCGATCAGCATCGGGTACGCGTCGTTCGTGCGCTGGAAGATCCGGCTGAAAGGCGCCTGATCACCGAAAATCGCGCACAACGCGACGACGGTGTTAGCGTGAAACCTTCACATAGCCCGGAAGGTGTACCGAATGCGCTCGACGACGAAACTGGCTTTCGCCTCTGGCGGTCTGGCCATGCTGCTGGCCACGGGTGCGGGCATGGGCGCCGGCATCGCCTCCGCGCAACCAGACATCGACACGATTGTCTACTCGAATTGCACCTATCCGCAGGTCGTTGCGGCGCTCAACGCCGAATCCCCTGCGCTCGCCAGACAGCTCGAGTCGGCCCCGGCGGCCACCGGCTGGCTGAAGAGCCTGATCGCCGCAGGTCCGGAAACGCGCCGGGCGATGGTCGCGCAGGCGCAGGCCACCCCGGGGACCGAGCAGTTCACCCCGGTCATCATGCGGGTGGCCAACACCTGCAGCAACTTCTGAGCCCCCGCCCGCCGCTGCGGTCAGGACAGCAGCCAGTCGTTGGGTGAGAACAGCTCGCTGTGCACCCGTGCCGCCGGCACACCGAGGGCCATCAGCTGGGAGCGCACCGCCTGTACGAAACCGTTGTTGCCGCACAGGTAAACGTCGGCCGCCTCGGGCAACTCGATACCTTCCAGCGTGAGCAGGCCGGGATGCACACCGGGTTGCCCGCCCGTGAGGCCGTCTTCGTACCAGATGTCCAACGTGGCGTGGGGCAGGGCGGTGAGCAGTTCGAGTTGCCGTTCCCGCAGCGGATGGCTCTGGTCGCTGCGGTCGGCGTGCAGCACCTGCACCGGGGTCGAGGCCGCCTCGGCGGCGATGAACTCCAGGATGCCGATCATCGGGGTGATCCCGATGCCCGCGGAGATGAGCACCAGCGGCCGCTCACCGGTCGGGGCGGGCAGGTCGCCGAACGGCACGGTGACGTCGAGGATGTCGCCGACGCACACGTGGGCGGCGATCCAGGTGGACACCTCACCTGCGGGCTGCTCGGGTGTGGCGCCCACCGGTTTGACCGCGAACGTCAACTCGACCGTTCCCGGCGTGTTCACCAGGCTGTACTGGCGCAGCTGGCGGGCGCCGTCGGGCATCGTGACGCCTACCGAGACATACTGTCCGGGAAGGAAACGCGTGACCGGTTCCCAGTCGGGACGGATGGTCAACAGCACCGCGCCGGACGGGTCGTCGACGCGGGACACCACGCGGGCGCGGCGGTAGACATCTCCGTCGGAAACCCCTGCGGCTCGGTAGAGTTCGCGCTCCATGTCGATCAGCGTATGCGCCATGATCCAGTACACCCGGTCCCAGGCGGCGGCCACCTCGTCGGTCACCGTGTCGGCGCCCAACACCGCGACGATCGCGGCGAACAGGTTGTCGTGCACGATCGGGTACTGGTCGGCGGTGATGCCGAGCGAGGCGTGCTTGTGCCCGATCCGTGACAACAGTTCGGCCGGATGCGGCAGGTCGGGGTCGACGAGGTGGGCGGCGAAGGTCGCGATCGAGGCGGCCAACGCCCGCTGCTGGGCGCCCTGAGCCTGGTTTCCGCGGTTGAACAGGTTGCGCAGCAGTTCCGGATGGGTTTCGAACATCCGCCGGTAGAACTCGGTGGTGATCTCATCGATGTGCGCACCGATCAGCGGCAGCGTCGCGGACACGATCTCGACGTGCTGCGGTTCCAGCGTGAGCGGAGCAGCGGCCATAGCGGTCATCGGACGGCCCTTTCGGTGGGTTGCGGGTCGGGCAGCTGCCCGTCCCGGGTCTTCGGCCCAGAGATCACGAGAAGCCCTGTGTCCCTGGTTAAATCGCTGACGGTGTAGTGGTCTAGCTCGCGGTAGAACGCTTCTTTGGCCGCCGCGAGAGCGCGCCGAAGCCGGCAGGCGGGTACCAGCGGGCACGCGTCGGCGCCGTCGCCGTCGCACTCGATGACTTCCCGGTCGTCTTCCAGGCGACGCACCAGCCAGCCCACCGACGCCTGCCGTCCGGCGTCGGTCAGGGACAGCCCGCCGACCCGGCCGCGACGCGCCTGCACCATGCCCAGCTCTGAGAGCCGCGTGACCGCCTTGGCGACGTGGTGCTCGGAGGCGTTGGCGCCGACGGCGATTGAGCGGGTGGTGATGCGCTGCTCCCCGACTTCACCGGCGGCCAGCAGCATCATCGCGCGGAGCCCGAGGTCGGTGAACCGGGTCAGTTGCATACTACGGACCGTAGTAATTCGGCGGCGCCGGGGCGACTATCGCCGATGTGTGCTTGAACACCCAGCTGCGTGCGGTTTTTTGATCAGCGCTTTTCTTCGGTGCTGGTCAGTCGCCGTGGATATCCAGGCCGTGCGCACCGGCGTAGGCCAGCGCTTGCGCGACGTCGATCTTGGCGCCGCGCAATCTGGCCGTGGTCCACAACGTCGGATCGGTGCGCGCGCCGCGCAGATCCGCCTCTTCGAACCGGGCGTTCTGCACCCGCGCTCCGGACAGGTCGGCGCCGCGCAGCACGGCCTTGCGCAGATCGGCGTCCACCAGGCCGGTTTCCCGCAGCCGGCAACCGGAGAGATCGACCCCACGCAGGTCGCATCCCCCCAGCACGGCCAGCGTGAAGTCGACGTCGGCCAGCGTCAGTGGCCGCAACCGCGCGTTGGTGAGCACCGAGCCGAGCATGCTGCATTGCCGAAAGCTGCTGTGATGCAAGGTGGCCCGTTCGAATACGCAGTTACGAAAGGCCGAGCCGACATGCTCGGACTCGGTCAGGTTGACACCGCGGAAGTCGCACTCGTCGAACACCACCCGCTCGGTCCGTAACCGGCTCAGGTCCTCGTCACGGAAGTCGTGTCTCGTGAATTCCTCAGCAGTCCAGACGGTTTCGTCGTAGCCCACGATCAGCCGGGTAGCGCGGTGAGGTTGTTGAGGGCGTATTCGGTGACGGTGATCAACGCCGCGCGCGCGGACTGGCGGTCGCGGGCGTCGACGGTGATGACCGGGATCCGCTCGGACAAAGCCAGCGCCTTGCGCACCGCACCGACGGGATATCTTGGAGCCCCGTCGAATTGGTTGATCGCGACCACGAACGGCAGCTTGCGGGCCTCGAAGTAGTCGACCGCCGCGAAGCTGTCGGCCAGCCGCCGCACGTCGACCAGGATGATGGCGCCGATGGCGCCGCGGATCAGGTCGTCCCACATGAACCAGAACCGGCGTTGCCCCGGCGTGCCGAACAGGTACAGCACGAGGTCCTCGGCCAACGTGATCCGGCCGAAGTCCATGGCCACGGTGGTGGTGTTCTTGTCCGGGGTGGCCTCGAGACCGTCGACACCGGCCGACGCGTTGGTGACCAGCGCTTCGGTGCGCAGCGGCATGATCTCGGAGACCGCGCCGACGAACGTCGTCTTGCCGGCGCCGAACCCGCCGGAGATGACGATCTTGGTCGACGCCGCAGTTCCCCGCGGCGCGCCGTCGGTGGAGGCGTGGCGCCCCTCAGAGTGCCCTAAGGCCACGCAGCGTCCTTCCTATCAGTTCGCGTCGGTCGGTCAGCGTCGCCGCATCGTCGAGGGTGGTGTGCACCCGCAGGTAACCCTGCGACACCAGGTCACCGATCAGCACCCGGGCCACGCCAAGCGGCAAGGATAGCTGCGCGGCGATCTCGGCCACCGACGGGTGATCGCTGCACAGTCGCAGGATCTGCCCCCGCACATCGGTCCCCGGCCATTGCGCCGGTAACTCGTCGAGCACCGTCTCGATCGGCGCCTCGAGCGGTAGATAGACGTCGGAATCGGTGCGCCCGGCCGTCAGGATGTAGGGCCGGACGAGGCTCGGCTCGTCGGCGACATCGGGCTCCCAGTCGTCCATCGGCCCCTCACGAGTGCGAAGGTGCTCGCCGGCGTCCCGACTGAACCACCGAACCCACGCGTTCCACCAATATCGCCATCTCGTAACCGATCTGGCCGATATCGCAGTTGCGTGTCGCCAGCGTCGCCAAGTTCGAGCCGTCGCCGACCCGCATCAGCAGCAGGTACCCGTTCTCCATCTCGACGACCGACTGCAGCACGTGGCCGCCGTCGAACAACTGCGCCGCACCCGTCGAGAGGCTGGCCAACCCGGAGGCCACCGCGGCGAGCTGGTCTGCGCGTTCGGTGGGGATGTGCTCGCTGGCCGCGGTCAGCAGCCCGTCGGCGGACACCAGCACGGCGTGCGACACCCCCGACACCTCTCTGGCGAATCGACTGACCAGCCAATCGAGCGACTCGCGTTGGGTCATTCGTCTTCTGTTCCTCTGGTCTGTCGAGCGTGTGAGCGGCCGGCATGCACGCCGCCGAAGTGGCTGCTGATGCTCGCCCGGACCGCCTCCGGGCTCCGGTGCGGGGATTCGCCGGTGTCGAGCTCAGCCGCCGATGCTACCTGCGTGTCGCCGTCGGGCTGCGCCGTCTGCTCGACGGGCTCATCGGCGCCGCCAGGCACCAACCTGGCGCCGGGTTCACGCACCGGAAGGCCCTCCTCGGTGTGGCGCAACACGGGCGCTTCCTCGGCGGCGGCTGCCGCCGACCAACCGTGGTCCCACACCGTTTCCCAGTTCAGGTCCGTGCTGTTGGCCAACTCGGTCGGGTCGACGAGCCACTCCGAGAGCATCTTCTGATAGATCGCGTCATCTGAGCCCGCGGTCGGCGACGGTTCGGGTTCGGGTTCGGGCTCGGCAGGCGCGGCGTCGGCGGCCTGCGCGCGGGCCGCGAAGAACTCCGACGTATCGGTCGGCCGGGCCGTGCTCGACGGCTGCGCCGCCGGTACGTCCGAGATCCCGCTGGCACCCGGGTTACGTTGCGGCAGCAGCGTCACGGGCGCCTCGTGGTGGCCGTTGGAGTGGCCGCCGTCGTCGGCGTAATGGTCTTCGTCGAGCGCCAGCGCGGTCGCGATACCGGCGTGCGCATCGGCGGGCGTGGCGTACTCGGTCAAGCTGAACTGGTCCGTTTCCTCGCCCTGCGCCAGCAGCTCGGTCGGGATGTACACGCCGGCCGTCGTACCCGAATTCGGTTCACCCGCAACGGTGCTGCGCAACCGAACCACAAGCCCGTGCTGGGCCGCGAGCCG
This sequence comes from Mycolicibacterium sp. XJ662, assembly GCF_053484035.1. Lineage (NCBI taxonomy): Bacteria > Bacillati > Actinomycetota > Actinomycetes > Mycobacteriales > Mycobacteriaceae > Mycobacterium > Mycolicibacterium sp. XJ662. Next base: position 314,191 of record NZ_JBEFTL010000002.1, read on the forward strand.
GCCGACGACGAACAGGCCCATGTGCCGCGCGGTGTACGGGGTGACCTCGCCGCCTGACTGCAGCCGCGTGTTGGCGACCCGCAGATCGGATTCGGTCATGCCCAGCCCGGTGTCGCCGACCTCGATGACCAGGCCGCCGTTGGCGGTGTGCACGGCCGAAACCCGCACCGGTGAGACCGGCGGCGAGTGCCGCAGCGCGTTGTCGAGCAGTTCGGCGAGCAGGTGCACGATGTCGCCTGCGACGGCGCCGACGATCTCGCTGTCGGGCACGGTCGCGGTGACCACCCTGGTGTAGTCCTCCACCTCCGATGCGGCGGCGTTGATCACCGCTGCGACCGGCACCGGCTCCGCCTGTTCGCGCGGCACCCTGGCACCGGCCAGCACCAGCAGGTTGGCGCCGTTGCGGCGCATACGCGCGGCGAGGTGATCCAACCGGAAGAGGCTTTCGAGCCGGTCGGGGTCCTCTTCGTTGCGTTCCAGGCGGTCGATCAACGCGAGCTGCTGGTCGACCAGCGACCGGCTGCGCCGCGACAGCGTCTCGAACATGTCGCCGACCTGCAGCTGCAGCCGGGACTGCTCGCTGGCCAACAGCAGCGCCTGCTCGTGCAGCTCGTCCACGGCGTGCGCGACCTGCCCGACCTCCTCAGAGGTGTGCACCGGGATCGGGTTGACCGGTGGGGCCTCCCCGCCCGCGCGGACGTGTTCGAGCTCGCGGGTGAGGTCCTCATGGGCCACCTTGAGCGCGCTGTCACGCAGGCGACGCAGGGGCCGCACCAGCGACCGGGCCACCGCGATGACGACGGCCAGCGCCAGCAGGATCACGACCGCGACCACCACCGCATCGCGGATCAGTGCGCTGCGCGCCGCCGCGGCCTTCTCCTCGACCGCGGAGGTCACCGAGTCGGTGGTGCGCGCGATGATCTGGCGGGCGATGTCGTCGGTGGCGTTGACCGACGCCGACAACTCGGGGTTGTTGACCAGCGGCACGGCGGGGTCCGTCATCAGGGCCATCCGCTTGACGAACTCGGCCTGCAGCTTCTGGGCGTCGGGTGACGCCACGCCGAGCACCTGGCTCATGCCGAACAGGGTCGACGGCTCGGTGCCGGCCAGCGCGATCATCGCGGTGCGCAGCTCGGGCTCCGGCAGCTCGCCACCGCGGGCGATGGCGAGTTCCTGCATCATCATCTGGCCTCGGGCACCGATCGCGCGCGACAACCCGACCGTCTCGGCGCGGATGCGTTCGTCGTCGACGCGGACCGAGCCGGTGACCGCGTCCTCGGCAGGAAGCAACAGCAGGGCGTAGGCCGCGATGGTGTCGCGCAGCCCGACGCTGTTGGAGGTGACCTTGTCCATCAACGCCTGACCGTCGTCGATCAGGGTCTGCACGCCGTCGCGGACGTCGGGCGCGACGTCGGTCTCGGCCAACTGGCTCTCCAGCTGCTGGCGGCTGCCGTCGAACTCCGAAAGCGCCGCTTGGGTGTCACCGCCGGTCGAACCCGCCAGCATCGCGTTCTCCAGCGACGCCATGTAGTTCTCCACGGCGACCACCATGTCGACGCGGTCGGAGGCAAGCCGCAGGTCAGAAGCCTGCGTCGCGCTGCTGTAGATGCGCAGCCCGCCGAACGTCGCCGCCACGACCAGCGGCACCAACACGATCGCGAGCACCTTCCAGCGGACCGGCCAGTTGGCCGGCGACCAGCGTGACGGCCTCTTGATCGGCGGCCCTGCCGTGCCGTCGGCGCTCATCGACGCGTTGTAGTTCATATGACTTTCCTGCTGACTTGCCCATGAAAGGGCGGGCGTTGTACGCCTGGCAACTGGTCGAGTATGACAGCGATGCGCTGCGGTTTCCACAATTCTTACTGAACAGACAGAGTTGCGGCTCGCGGCGTTCACGCTCCTCGTGGTAGCAGAGCAAATGGCTCGAAACTGAAGTCGTACAGGAAAATTCGCCGATTCTCCTGCACGACTTCAGTTTCGGCGCTCAGATGTGTGGAATGTTCCGGCTGTTGTTCTTGTCCCCGCGCATCGCGCCGAACACCGGTAACGCGATCCGGATGGTGGCCGCCACCGGGTCCGAACTGCATCTGGTGGAGCCGCTGGGGTTCGACCTGTCCGAACCGAAGCTGCGACGTGCGGGCCTGGACTACCACGACCTGGCATCGGTCACCGTGCACCACGACCTGACCGCGGCCTGGGCCGCGCTGATGCCCGCGCGCGTGTTCGCCTTCACCGCGCACGCCGCGACGTCGTTCACCGACGTGTCCTATCGGCCGACGGATGTGTTGATGTTCGGGCCCGAGCCCAGCGGCCTTGACGCCGCGACGCTGGCCGATGCACACATCACCGCCCAGGTGCGTATCCCGATGCTGGCCGGGCGGCGGTCGCTGAACCTGTCGAACGCCGCCGCGGTCGCCAACTACGAGGCGTGGCGCCAACACGGGTTCGCCGGCACCGACTGATCACCACCCGTCGAAGTGCACGACCTGCTCGACCGGAAGGCGCTTGGCGGCGCGGAAATCGGTGCCCTTGGTGTAGGCGATCGGAAACAGCCCACCTTGGCTGTACTTGTCGAACGGGATGCCGAGCACTTCGGCGGCCTGCTTCTCGCCGTCGCCGACGAGATGCAACGTGGTGTACGCCGAGCCCAGCCCGCGTGAGCGCAACGCCAGCATGTAGCTCCAGACCGCAGGCAGCAGCGAACCCCAGAAGCCGGCGCTGACACCGGCGGGTGCGCCATCGGGTCGGCCCTCGAGGCACGGCACCAAAAGCCATGGCGCCCTGTGCATGTGCTCGGCCAGGTAACTCGCCGACGACACCTCGCGTTCGCGTTGCGCAGCACGGCTGTCGCCGTCGGCGTACTCCGGCGGGGTCTGGTTGCGGTACCACGTGAAGTTGGTGCGGTAGATGTCGGCGAGCGCCTTCTTCTTCTGTTCATCCTCGACGAAAACCCATTGCCAGCCCTGCGCATTGGAGCCCGTCGGCGCCTGAACGGCCAGTTCCAGGCACTCCAGCAGCACCTCGCGCGGCACCGGTTTGTCGAAGTCGAGACGCTTGCGCACCGAGCGAGTCGTGGTCACGACATCGTCGAAGGAAAGGTTCAGACTCTCGTGGGCCGTCATCTGGCTGACATTACATTCGACGCCGTTGCAAGTCGGATTACGCGCAGAAGACACCTACCGCGAATACGCCACCAGCTTCGAGGTATGGAAGACTCCGGCCGGCGGCTGATCTTGAATTAGGTATTCGCTCGCTATCACCGCCGATCGCCGAGAAACGCTCACTTACCTCGATCGAATGGCGTTGCTGAATTCGCCAGAAGCGACGAGTATGTGCAACTTCTGCTTGTGTCCCATAGCGACCATTCGCAGCGTACGGGTCTTCCACCAGCGGATTAGCGGTGATTGAGCAGGACATCCTGCATAACAGGGCTTACGTTCAACTCTTTGCTAAAGCGTCAATTTTGTACACATTTGCCGATCACAGCAAAGTTTCGACGGTTGTTTTATAACTGCACTTATGGGTAGCTAGAGTGCATGGGGAGGTCAATTTTCGGTTTTGCATACAAACAATCTGGCTAATGCGTTAATTTCTTGATCAAGACGTCACCGTGGCTCGTGGTCCGGGACTGAGGGGGTAAGTGATGAGGGGTCTACGTTCTTGGCTGCGGGCAGGTGCCGTCGCGACCGTGATCGCGATGGTTCCGTTGGCGGTCATGCTCACCGCAGCGCCGACCGTACAGAAACCGCGTATCGACCGGGTCGCGCTCGACTACGTCCTGACGGCGGGCATCGTGGAGTCCGGCACGACGGTCGGTATCGCCGACTCTGACCTGTGGGCGCTGTCGACGCCGGACGGCAAGCTCGATACCGCCGCGGTCAACCGGCACCTGGACGAGATGCAGGCGCTCGGCGTGAACACCGTGCGCGTCGTGCTGCCGTGGCGTGGCAACGAACCGTTCCGGCCGGGAACGTTTCCCCCGGGGGTTGAGGAGGCCGCCTGGGCCCGAAGCGACTACATCATCAACGCCGCGGCCGACCGCGACATGGCGATCGTCGCGGTGCTCGCCCACGGACCGGACTGGGCCGGGGTCGACCCGAACACGGACTGGTCGCTGATCGGGTTCGAGGAGCCTCCGCACCCGGACCTGTTCGGGGAGTACGCAGGCCGGGTCGCAACCCGTTACGGCGAGAAGATCGCGGCATACGAGATCTGGAACGAACCGAACTACGTGCGGGCATGGGCGCCGACCATCGATCCGGCCGCCTACACCGAGATGTTGCAGGCCGCCTACACCGCGATCAAGGACGCCAACGGCGACGACCCCAACGATCCGCTCGTCGTGGCCGGTGTGCTGGGCGCGGTGTTCAGCAGCCCTCTGACGTTGGATCCGGTGACGTTCGTCGAGACGATGTACGCCAGCGGGGCCAAGGGCTACTTCGATGCCCTGTCGTTTCATCCGTACCACTACACGCTGAAGTTCTCCGAAGGCGTCAAGAACGACTTCTGGCGTGCCCCGCTCGAGCAGGTGATCGAGATCAGGCAGCTGATGCTCGACAACGGCGATGAGGCGCTGAAGATCTGGGCCACCGAGTACGGGCTGCCGACCTTCGGCGACAACGGGGTGACCGAAGAGCATCAGGCAGCGTTCATCGAGGACTTCCTCAACGCGTGGAAGGACCTCAAGGACGCCGACGGCACCTCCTATACGGGTCCGTCGTTCATCTACACGTTGCGTGACCGCCTGGTCGGCGGCGTGCTGACGCCGGGCACGTCGCTGGGCATCTTCAACGTCGACTGGACCGCGAAGCTGGCGGCGCAGGTGATCAAGGACTTCATCGAGGAGAACCAGGAGCCGGAGGAACCGGAAGAACCGGTGGAGCCCGACGATCCGGGTGTTCCGAACCTGGGTGAGCAGGTCGCTCAAGCGCTGCAGGCGTTCTTCCAGGTGATCGCCAACGCGGTACAGGGTTTGGTCAACGCCGTATCCGCGTTCGTGAACTCCATTGCCCAGGCGATCGCGAACATCTTCCGGCCCACCGGCGCCGCTGACACGTCGCTGCCGGCGGAGGTGCAAAGCGAGGTCGCTGCGGGCGTCGATTCGGCAGCCATGTCGTTCCGCACTTCGTCGGCCGCTGACGAAGACACCGATGAGTCGGAAGGCTCGACCGCACAGACGGTTTCGTCCGACGACACCGCCGAGGATACGTCGACCGAGCCGACCGAGTCCGCCGAGACCGAGGAAGAGACCACGGTCGAAGATGTGGTCACCGAGGAGGAGACGGAGACCACGGAGGAGCAGGTTCCCGCCGACGAGCCCGAGACCGTCGACCCTGACGTCGAGACCGAAGAGACCGAAGAGGTCGAGACCGAAGAGACCGAAGAGGTCGAGGTCGAAGCACAGGTCGAGACGGACGAGGACGCCGCCGAAGAGGCGGTCGAGGATGACTCGCGTGAACCGGTGCGCACCGGTCTGGTGGCCAAGCCCGGGCAGGTGGGGCCGGACGGCTCTGACGACACGGACTCCGATGATTCGCAGGATGCAGACGATTCGGTGGGGGCCGATGACATGGGCGACGACGACGGCTCTTCGAGGGGTGGGCCGGAGTCGGGATCGGAGGCGGGCTAGCGAAAATCGCGGCTTCGCGAGCCGACCGCCATCGTGAGCTGGCCCATCCGGTCAGCGACGACGGTGACTGCGCCGGTGGCGTTCTGCACCTGCCCACGAATCAGCAGGGCGGCAGCCGTCTGCGCCAGCTTGCGGTGGCGTGCCCAAACCCCTGGCGAGCACAGGATGTTGACCATCCCTGTCTCGTCCTCGAGGTTGAGGAAGGTGACTCCCTGCGCCGTCGCGGGCCGCTGGCGATGCGTCACTGCCCCGGCCACCAGCACTCGGGTGCCGTCGGGAACCTCCAACAGCCTGTCTGCCGCAACGACGCCGAGCGCGTCGAGATCCTCGCGCAGGAACTGGGTGGGAAAGCTGTCCGGTGAGACGCCGGTGGCCCATACGTCGGCGGCGGCCAGTTCCAGTTCGGTCATGCCGGGCAGCGCGGGGGTGGCCAACGACGAACCCACTCCGGGCAGCCGGTCGGGACGTTCTCTGGCGGCGGCACCGGCCGCCCACAGCCCTTCGCGCCGCGTGATACCGAAGCAACCCAGCGCACCGGCGGTGGCCAACGCCTCGGTCTGCGGAACCGACAGCTGCACCCGCTGGGTCAGATCAAGCAGGGACGCGAAGGCCCCGTTGGCCTTTCGCTCCTCGACCATCCGCTCGGCCAGCTCGTCGCCGATGTGGCGGACGGCACCGAGGCCGAGCCGCACCTCGGTGCCGTCGTTCTCAAGCGTGGCGTGCGCGAGGCTGGCATTGACGTCAGGGCCGTGCACGGGGACCCCGTGCCTGCGGGCGTCGGCGACCAGTGACTGCGGTGAGTAGAAGCCCATCGGCTGCGCGCGGAGCAGGGCCGCGCAGAACGCCGCCGGGTGGTGCAGCTTGAACCACGACGAATAGAACACCAGCGATGCGAACGACAGCGAATGGCTTTCCGGGAAGCCGAAGTTGGCGAAGGCTTCCAGCTTCTCGTAGATCCGGTCGGCCACGTCGCCGGTGATGCCGTGCCGTTGGCGCATCCCGTCGTAGAACCTGTCCCGCAGTCGGCGCATCCGCTCCGTGGAGCGTTTGGACCCCATCGCCCGGCGCAACTGATCGGCTTCGGCCGCGGAGAAACCCGCGCAGTCCACTGCCAACTGCATGAGCTGTTCCTGAAACAGCGGGACACCCAACGTCTTTCGCAATGCGGCTTCCATCGACGGATGCTCGTAGGTGACCGGCTCGATACCGTTGCGTCGCTTGATGAACGGGTGCACCGAGCCGCCCTGGATCGGTCCGGGGCGGATCAGCGCCACCTCGACCACCAGGTCGTAGAACACCCGCGGCTTCAACCGGGGCAGCGTGGCCATCTGCGCCCGCGACTCCACCTGGAACACCCCGACCGAATCCGCGCGTTGCAGCATCTCGTAGACCGCAGGCTCCGAGAGGTCCAGGCGCGCCAGGTCCACCTCGATGCCCTTGTGCTCGCGCACCAGGTCGATGCAGTAGTGCAGCGCAGAGAGCATCCCGAGCCCCAGCAGGTCGAACTTCACCAAACCGATGGCCGCACAGTCGTCTTTATCCCATTGCAGGACGCTGCGGTTCTCCATTCGCGCCCACTCCACCGGGCACACGTCGGCAATAGGCCGGTCACAGATCACCATGCCCCCGGAGTGGATGCCCATGTGCCGCGGCAGGTTGGAGATCTGCTGGGCCAGGTCGACCACCGGCGCCGGAATGTCTTCGACATCTGGTGAGTCGGCCGCGCCGTTCCACCGGCTGATCTGCTTGCTCCACGCGTCCTGCTGGCCCTGGGAGAACCCCAGCGCACGCGCCATGTCGCGCACCGCGCTGCGGCCGCGGTAGGTGATGACGTTGGCCACCTGCGCGGCGTAGTCGCGGCCGTAGCGGTCGTAGACATACTGGATCGCCTTCTCCCGCAGGTCCGATTCGATGTCGATGTCGATGTCGGGCGGACCATCGCGCGCCGGGGACAGGAACCGCTCGAACAACAACTCGTTGGCGACGGGGTCGACGTTGGTGACCCCGAGCGCGTAGCAGACCGCCGAGTTGGCCGCCGACCCGCGGCCTTGGGCCAGGATGTTGTTTTCCTGGCAGAACCGGGTGATGTCGTGTACCACCAGAAAGTAGCCCGGGAACTTCAGCTGCGCAATGGTTTTCAGTTCGTGTTCGATCTGGGCGTAGGCCCGCGGCGCCCGCTCCGGCGAACCGTACCGGTTACGCGCGCCGGCCATCACCAGATGCCGCAGCCAGCTGTCCTCGCTGTGCCCGGGTGGAACGTCGAACGGCGGCAACTGCGGGGCGATCAGCGCCAGCTCGAACGCGCACTGCTCGCCGAGGTCGGCCGCCGCCGTCACCACTTGCGGACAGCCCGCGAACAGCCGGGCCATCTCCTCCCCCGACCGCAGATGCGAACCACCCAGCGGCGCAAGGTAACCGGCGGCCTCATCCATCGAGTGCCGGGCCCGGATCGCACCCATCGCCATCGCCAGCCGGCCACGCGACGGTTCGGCGAAGTGCGCACCGGTGGTGGCGACGACACCGACACCGAAGCGCGGCGCCAACTCGGCCAGCGTCGCGTTGCGTTCGTCGTCGACGGGGTCACCGTGGTGGGTGAGCTCGACGCTGACCCGCCTCTGCCCGAACCGGTCCACCAGATCGGCGAGCGCATCGGCGGCCGCCTCCGGGCCACCCGTGCGAAGCGCTTGGCGCACATGGCCTTTACGGCACCCGGTGAGGATGTGCCAGTGCCCACCTGCCGCTTCGGTCAGCGCGTCGTAGTCGTAGCGCAGCTTGCCCTTCTCCCCTCCGGCCAGATGCGCCTTGGCGAGTTCGCGCGACAGTCGCCGGTAGCCTTCCGGGCCGCGGGCCAGCACCAGCAGATGCGGGCCCGGCGGATCGGGGTCTTCGGTGCGGTTGCCTCCCCCGAGCGAGAGCTCCGCGCCGAACACCGTCGACATGTCCAGTTCCTTGGCGGCCTCGGCGAAGCGCACCACACCGTAGAGCCCGTCGTGGTCGGTCAGCGCGATCGCGCGCAGATCCAGGCGGACGGCCTCTTCAACGAGTTCCTCCGGCGTGCTGGCGCCGTCGAGGAAGCTGTACGCCGAATGGGCGTGCAACTCGGCATACGGCGTCGAGGTGGGCGGCCGGTCGATGTCTTCGGCCTGGTAGGCGGCGCGCTTGCGCGACCAGGCGGGGCTGTCGCCGCCGTCACCGACCTGCTGCTCGTCGATCGGCCAGCCGGAACGGCGCGGTTTGCCGTTCAGCACCCGCTGCATTTCGGTCCAGCTCGGCGGCCCGGTATGCCAACCCACCCCGCCAGTGTATCGAACTGATGTTCGATATCAGCCGGCCATCAGCAGCGTCGCCGCGCCGGCGGCCAGCAGGCCGATTGTCTGGCGTCGGGTGAGGCGTTCGTGCAGCACCAGGATGCCCAGCAGCACCGGAATCACCGGGTACAGCGACGCCAACGCCACCGCGATCGCCACGATCTGATGCTGGGTGGCCAGAAAGTACGAAATCAACGCCGCGGCGGCCAGGGCGCCGGAGGCCAAGGCCAGCGCGAACGGGCTGCGCGACACGCGAAGCGCCTGCCGCCCGACGAACGCCAGCGCCGCGCCGAGCACGCACAGCGCGCCGACGCGCCCGGTGGCGACCGGCCACAGCCCGGACGCCGGTGACGCTTGGGCGAGCGCCAGGTATTGCACGGCGATTCCCACCCCGGCCAACAACCCGTCGCCCGCACCGCCGGAGTGCGCGGCCGTCGTTTCCTGCCGACCGCTCGAGACCCACCACAACGCGGGCACCGCGATCGCGATACCGACCCACGCCAGCAGCGACGGGCGCTCGCCGCCGAGCACGACGCTGGCCAACGCCGACAACGCGATACCGGTGACCGCGCTGGTCGGCACGACCACCGACATCGCGCCGTGGCTCATGCCGCGGAACAGAAAGACCATCCCGGCAGCGGTGCCGACACCGGAGAGCACTCCCCACCACAGATCGGCAGCCGTCGGCGCCGGCGCGAGCACGACGGCGGCCGCGATTCCGGCCACCACCAGACCGGCCAGTTGGCCCAGCAGCGCGACGACCACGTAGTGCGCGCGACGCGACGCCAGCCCGCCGACGAAGTCTGATGTGCCGTAGAACAGCGCCGAACCCAGCGCGAAAAGCCAGCCCGTCACGGCGGCACCCGCTGCTGATCGCGTTCGGCCTGCCCGACCGGACACACGGCGCCCGTGGTGCACGCCTGGCGATCGCAGTACCGGCACAGCAGCGCGCTGTTGGGCACGAACCCGTACAACCCGCGCAGCAGCTTGGTCAACGCCTGTTCCAGCGCGGTGATCTCGTCGCCGCCGAGCGTGGCGATCAACTCGGTCAACCGCCGGGCCCGCTCATCGAGAACGCCTTGTGCGACCTCGCTTCCCGCCGGGGTGAGCTCGACCAGCCGCTCTCGGTGTGTCGGTGCCGCACGGCGGCTCAGCCCCGCGCGTTCCAACGCGTCGACCAGACGGGTGGCCGCCGACTGCGTCACGCCCACACACTCGCCCAGGCGGGAGACGCCCATCGGGCCGAGCTCGCGCAGCACCACCACCGCCGCCACTGCGCTCGGGCTCAGCCCCGCCCGGCCGGTGACCGACCCCACCAGCTGATCGTTGATGGCCAGCGCCGCCGCACCCAGCAGGTTCGCGACGCGGGTCTCATGCATGAGTCATGCATACCCATGGTTGGGCTCGATTAACGCCGATCCATCAAAATGGACGCCGCAGGAATGGCCTGTAACGGTTTGCGTTCACGGCAAGTCCTCTGCGTCGAGCTGATCTCTGGGCACCACCATCATCGGCACGTCCAGTACTCGCAGCATCTTGGCCGCCGTCGACCCTAAAAACAGGCGCCTCGGCGCGCCGAGCCTGCTCGATCCCACCATTATCAGATCGCCGTCGCGCCAGTCCAGCTTGCCCACCGCCTCCTCGATAGAACGGCCCTCCACGATCGTCGACGTCACGGGAAAGCCCTCGGGCAGGCGAAGTTTCGCGGTGTCGTGGGTGTGCCGGGCGTGCGCCAGCGCACGCTCGCGAACGGCCGCGTCGTCGCCGCGCAGCACCCCGAAGACCGGGTCGAGAGCCACCAGCGACACCAGCCTCAGCGGGGCGTCGGCCGCGCGACTGAACCGCACCGCGGTTTCCAGCAACAGGTCTGCTCCGGCACGTTCGCCGATCGCGCACGTCACCTCACGCACCCGTTCTGCCGAGGAGTGCCGCGTACCGCGTGGCGCGACCGCCACGGGAACCGGAGCCGAGTGCAGCAGTCCGTTGACCACCGATCCCAGCGAGTAGCTTCCCGCCAGGCCGCCGCCCGCGCCGCCGACGACGATGAGGTCGGCCTGCGCCCGCGCCGCCTCCTTGATCAGCGCGTCGGTCGAGGAGTCGTCGAACGCGACCCGGCTGGCCACTGCGACGTCGTCGGGCACCGACTCGCGTGCGGCGGCGAGCCACTCCTCGGCTTGGGCGGTCAGGTGTTCGCGGTAATCGCCGACCGGCGCATACGACGGCGGCACCCGGTCGGTCGGCAGGACCAGGCACAGGTCGAGTTCCGCGCCGAGCGTCCGGGCCAGCCGAACGCCCAGCGCCACCGCGTCTGCGCCACCGGGGGTGGCCAGATAACCGACGACGATCCTCACCGCGCCATCCTGTCAACCGGCGGCCCGAGATACCGGCGGTTCGACTCGATTCGGTCGAAGATCGGCGTCAGTCGCTGTACTCGACGGCGCCGTCCTCGAGCACCAGCCGGGCATCCGACCCGTCGGGGTTGGCCGCCTCGGTGCGAAACACCGCGTGGCCCGGTTCGGTGCGCCAGATCGACGTCGTCAGCGTCTCGCCGGGAAACACCGGCGAGGTGAACCGGGCCGAGATCGCGTTGACCTTCGTCGCGTCGTTGCCGCCGAGTTCGGCGACCAATGCCCGCCCGGCCACCCCGTAGGTGCACAGCCCGTGCAGGATCGGCTTGGGGAAGCCGGCCAGCTCGCGGGCGAACCACGGGTCGCTGTGCAGCGGGTTGCGGTCACCGGAAAGCCGATAGATCAGCGCCTGGTCCTCGCGGGTCGGCAACGCGATCTTCGAATCCGGTTCGCGGTCAGGGATTTCCGGTGCCGCGGGGCGCTGACCGGGCTGCCCGCCGAACCCGCCCTCGCCGCGGATCACGGCGGTGGCCATCGACTCGGCCACCACCTTCGAGGTGTCGGGGTCGGTGCCGGTGGCCTTGAACATGACGACGGCGTTCTTGCCCTCGCCCTTGTCCTGTATGTCGGCGACCTCGGCGACGACGCTGAGCTTGCCCGACGGCGGCAGCGGTTCGTAGAGCCGGATGGCCTGCGAGCCGTGCAGCAGCATCGCGAAGTTGAAGCTGCCGATCTTGGCGGCCGCGGCGAACGGCGTGCAGGCGATCACCGCGTAGGTGGGCAGCACCTGCTGCGGAATCTCGTGGCTGTTCTCGGTCGTGAACGCCAGATCTGAGGTTCCCGCGCCGACGCCGAGCGCGTACAGCATGGTGTCGCGGTCGGTCCATTCGAACAGTTGGGGTTCGGTCTTGACGCCGATGGCATTGGGATCGAGTGGCATAGACGGACGATAGCGTGCATTGACGTTCGTCCCCGCAGGGGTGACGATGCTCGCATGCATTATGTCGTTACCGGCGGTACTGGGTTTATCGGGCGGCGGGTGGTGTCGCAGCTCCTGGCCGGCAACGACGACGGCGGTGGCGAGACCCAAGTGTCGGTCCTCGTGCGGCGGGAGTCGCTGTCGCGGTTCGAACAGCTGGCCGCGACGTGGGGCGAGCGGGCCAAACCCCTGGTCGGCGACTTGGCCGCACCGATGCTCGGGCTCACCGACGAGGCGGTCGACGAACTCGGCGCCGTCGACCACATCGTGCATTGCGGCGCGGTCTACGACATCACCGCTTCCGATGCCGTCCAGCGCGGCGCCAACGTGGAGGGCACCCGGGCGGTCATCGAGTTGGCCGCCCGGCTCGACGCCACGCTGCACCACGTGTCCTCGATCGCGGTGGCGGGACGGCACCGCGGTGAGTTCACCGAGGGCGACTTCGATCTCGGCCAGGACCTGCCGACCGCGTATCACCAGACCAAGTTCGAGGCGGAGCTGCTGGTGCGGTCGGCGCCGGGGCTGCGCTACCGCGTGTACCGGCCGGGGGTCGTGGTGGGTGACTCGCGCACCGGCGAGATGGACAAGGTCGACGGGCCCTATTACTTCTTCGGGCTGCTGGCCAAACTCGCCCGGCTGCCGTCGTTGACGCCGATCGTGCTGCCCGACACCGGGCGCACCAACATCGTGCCCGTCGACTTCGTGGTCGACGCGTTGGTGGCGCTGATGCACAGCGACGGCCGCGACGGGCAGACGTTTCACCTCACCGCCGCTAAAACCATTGGGCTGCGCGGTATTTACCGCGGGGTCGCCCAAGAGGCGGGGTTACCGCCGCTGCGTGGGTCGCTGCCGTCAGCCACGGCGACGCCGTTCCTGCGCGCCACCGGGCGCGCCAAGGTGTTGCGCAACATGGCGGTCACCCAGCTCGGCATCCCGGCCGAGATCCTCGACGTCGTCGATCTGGTGCCGACGTTCACCGCCCACCACACCGCAGAGGCGCTGCGCGGCAACGGGATCGCCGCACCGGAGTTCGCGTCGTACGCGCCACGGCTGTGGCGCTACTGGGCCGAGCACCTCGATCCCGACCGGGCCCGCCGCGACGACCCGGCGGGACCGCTGGTCGGCAGGCACGTGCTGATCACGGGCGCCTCCAGCGGCATCGGCCGCGCGTCGGCCATCGCGGTCGCCGAACGGGGCGCGACGGTGTTCGCGTTGGCGCGCAACGCCGATGCACTCGACGATCTGGTCGCCGAGATCCGCGCGGGTGGCGGTCAGGCGCATGCGTTCACATGTGACGTCACCGATTCGACGTCGGTGGAGCACACGGTCAAAGACATTCTGGGCCGGTTCAACCACGTCGACTACCTGGTCAACAATGCGGGCCGGTCGATCCGGCGCTCGGTGGTCGCCTCCACCGACCGGCTGCACGACTACGAGCGGGTGATGGCTGTCAACTACTTCGGCGCGGTGCGGATGGTGTTGGCGTTGTTGCCGCATTGGCGCGAGCGCCGGTTCGGTCACGTGGTGAACGTGTCGAGCGCCGGTGTGCAGGCACGCAATCCGAAGTACAGCAGTTATCTGCCGACCAAGGCCGCGTTGGATGCGTTCGCCGATGTGGTGGCTTCCGAGACGCTTTCGGATCACATCACGTTCACCACCATCCACATGCCGCTGGTCCGCACGCCGATGATCGTGCCGTCGCGGCGCCTCAACCCGGTGCCCGCGATCAGCGCCGAACATGCTGCGGCGATGGTGGTGCGCGGCCTGGTGGACAAGCCGGCCCGCATCGACACCCCGCTGGGCACGTTCGCCGACTTCGGCCACTACCTGACCCCGAAGCTGTCCCGGCGCCTGCTGCATCAGCTCTACCTCGGCTATCCCGATTCGGCGGCGGCCCGCGGTGTGGCGCAGGACCCGTCGTCCCCGCCGCGGCGCCCGCAACGTCGGGCGGAGCCGCCGGTGTCGCTGCGGGTGCCCCGGCCGATCAAGCGCGCGGTGCGCTTGGTCCCCGGTGTGCACTGGTAGCCGCGTCGACCTATCGTTGGCAGCGTGACTGCGTATCCCGTCTTCATCGACGTGGACACCGGTGTCGACGACGCGATGGCGTTGGTGTATCTGTTCGCCAGTGCGGAAGCCGATGTCGTCGGCATCGCCTCCACCGCCGGAAACGTTCCGGTCCAACAGGTTTGCCGCAACAACCTGGCGCTGCTCGAGTTGTGCGGGGTCGACGTCCCGGTGTCCAAGGGCAGCGAGTGCCCGGTCAGCGCACCGCTGCGCACCGCGGAGGACACGCACGGTCCCGAAGGCATGGGATATGCGCAGTTGCCGTCGACGGCCCGCACGCTCACCGACTACGACGCCGCAGAGGCCTGGGTGCGCGCCGCACACGCGTATCCCGGTGAGCTGATCGGGGTGGCCACCGGCCCGTTGACGAACCTGGCGCTGGCGCTGCGCCGTGAGCCTGCGCTGCCGCGACTGCTGCGCCGACTGGTGATCATGGGCGGCGCGTTCGACTACCGCGGCAACACCACGCCGGTGGCCGAGTGGAACATCAGCGTGGACCCCGAAGCCGCAGCCGAAGTGCTCGCCGGGTGGGGGCCGGACGTCGGGCATCTCCCGATTGTGTTGGGGCTCAACCTCACCGAGAACATCGTGTTGACACCCGAGCTGTTGGGCAGGTTGAGGGCCGCGGTGGAGCACCCGTTGGTCACGGTGCTCGAAGACGCGATGCGGTTCTACTTCGAGTTCCATGCCGCCCAGGGTGAGGGCTATCTCGCGCACCTGCACGACCCGTTGGCCGCGGCGGTGGCGCTGGACCCCGATCTGGTCCGGTGCCGGCCCACGACCGTCGACGTCGAGCTGACGGGCACCCTCACCCGGGGGATGACGATCGCGGACTGGAGCCACCGGTGGGGCCGGGAACCCAACGCGCTCATCGGTGTTGACGTCGATCCCGCGGCGTTCTTCGACCGGTTCCTCGGACGCGTGGGCACCTTCGTCAAGCGACTGGACTACTCGTAGATGCCCTCGAGATACCAGCGTCGCTGCCGGTAACACAGCAGCAGGGCCTGCGCTGGCTCGGTGTCGAGCAGCACCTGCGCGCGCGCCGTCCGACCCACCTTGGCCCGCTGGGGATCCCACCACCGCTCGTCGACGGACCACGGACCGGCCCACCAGGCCAACCGGGCGTCGCGACCCGCCTTGCCGGGCGCAACCAGCCGCGACGGGTCGGTGGAGAACAGGCCACGACCGGTCACCCGCACCGGATTTCCCTCGGCGTCGAACAACTCGACCGGATCGTCGAGCAGCACCGTCGGCGACGGCTCGGGCAGCTGCCCCGGCCACGGCTGGCGGGGATCGGCCTTCGGCACCGGTTCGTCCCCCAGCGGCGTGAACGTGATGCGCTCGGCAGGTCCTCGGCCACCGGACAGTATGGGCATCTGCACTGCCTCGGGTCCGAGCAGCCCCTGCACCCGCACCAATGCGCGATAGGCACTGTCGGTCATCTTCGCTGGGGGTCCCCACAGCGGAAGCTGCAGCGCCTCGGCCGAAACCACCTCGACCGGCCGCAGCCGGATCATCGTGACGGGTGCGGTGGGCCGGTCGTCGGGGTTGCGTTTGTTCAACCAGCCGTCGAGCTGCCAGCGCACCCGGTCGGCGGTGGCGTCCTCGGTCAGCGGCTCGGCGCAGCGCCAAACCCGTTCGAGCTCTTCACCGTTGGCGGTGACGGCGTGGATGGCCAGCCGGGTGCATCCCACCCCGGAGGACTCCAGGCTTCGATGCAGGCTGCTGGCCAGCGACCGCCCGGCGAACGCCGCGGCGTCGACGCGGTCGATGGGCGGGTCGCAGTTCATGACGGCGTCGAGTTCGGCCTCGGGTTCTCTGCCCGACGGCCCACGGGTGGGCTCTCCGCGCGCGAACCGGTGGGCCACCACCCCGTCGGCGCCGAACCGGGAGGCGACGTCGCTGCGCGACAGCGCCGCGAACTGCCCGATGCTGCGGATCCCCATGCGCCACAACAGATCCGCTAGGTACTGCCGGTCGGGGCCGGCCAGGCTGGGCTCGGCGGCCAGCTGCCGAATCGACAGCGGTGACAGAAACCGCGCATCCTCGCCGGGTGCCACGATCCGGCCCGCCCGCGCGGCGAAGACCGCGGTGGGCAGCCGATCGGCGATGCCGACCTGGCATTCGGCACCGGCCGCGGCCACCGCGTCGATCAACCGCTGCGCGACGGCTTCCTCAGAGCCGAAGTAACGGGCCGCACCGCGCACCGGCAGTACCAGCAGCCCGGGGCGCAGCACCTCGGCCCGCGGCACCAGGTCGTCCACCGCGGCCGTGACGCCCTCGAAATGGCGGGCGTCGCGCGCCGGATCGGCGGTGACCACATGCAGTTCCGGGCAACGCGCCTGCGACTCCCGGCGCCGCAGCCCACGTCGCACACCGGCCGACCGGGCCGCCGCCGAACACGCGATGACCCGGTTGGCCAACGTCACCGCGATCGGAGCCGTGGCCGGTAGGCCGGCCGCGGCAGCCGCTGCCACCGCGGGCCAGTCCATGCACCAGATGGCCAGGACGCGCGTGGACACTCATCCGCCCGCGGCACGAACGGAACCGGTGAACCGGCCCCTGGCCCGCATGGCCAGCCGCACCCGACCGATGCGGCCAAAGCCCGGCCGGCCGTGACCGGTGATCTCATAACCGCAGACCCGGGCGTCCAGCCGGGTGGATGCGCCCTGCCAGTCGCCGTTGGTGACCAGCAGCGTGCAGCCCTTCTGCCGGGCCCGGGCCACCACCGCCCGCGCCCTGGTGGCCGGCACCGTGCGGCCGCCCAGACCGAGCACCACCAGATCCATCCCGTCCATCAGCACCGCGGCCACCTCGACCGGGTCGGCCCCCGGTTCGGGGATGACGGCGATCCTGCTCAGATCGGCTCCCATCTCCACGGCCGCCAGCAGGCCGACATCGGGCTGTCCGACGATCGCGGCATGCCCCCCGTCGGCCGTCACCGCCGCCACCATGCTCAGCGGGAGGGAGCGGGCCCCCGACACCACCGCCACCGTTCCGCGCGGCAACGGCTCCGATAGGAGTTCTGCATGGGATTCGGGTACCGGCAGCAAAGATTCCGAGGTCGGCAAGGGGTCGACCGACGGTGCGGCGCCCCTGCGCCCGACGCCCACCTTCCCGGAGACCGCCGCTATCCTGCGACGCAGGTGTTCCACCTGTTCAGCGCGGGTAAGCTGGCGCTGATCCAGGTCCATGGCCGCTGTCACAGCAGCACCTCCTGCATCATCTGAACCATCGGTTATTCGAATGTATGTTCGATACCGTCAGTAAACACTTCCCCACCGACACCGTCAAGCGCACTTTTGAGCGCGAGCTGGGCCCACACCGAAGGTAGGGGGACGCAGAAGGTCCCATTTGCAGCCAGAAAAAGGGCCTTCTGCGACTCTCTCGAAAATGTGGCAAATGTCCTGGTCGTGGGTTCCGACCGAACTGGGCAGCCTCGATTGTGCGGTTTCATACGGTCGGCCCGGCGTGTCGCGCATGAAACCGCACACTCGGCAGAATTTACGTGCAAGTCGCGTGACCACTAAAGATCAATGACTGCAACAGGCTACTCCCACTCGATGGTGCCCGGCGGCTTGCTCGTGACGTCGAGCACCACGCGGTTGACCTCGGCCACCTCGTTGGTGATGCGGGTGGAGATGCGTTCCAGCACTTCGTAGGGCACCCGGGTCCAGTCCGCGGTCATCGCATCCTCACTGGACACCGGACGCAACACGATCGGATGGCCGTAGGTGCGGCCGTCGCCCTGCACACCCACCGACCGGACGTCGGCCAGCAGCACCACCGGGCACTGCCAGATCTGGTGATCCAGACCGGCCGAGGTCAGTTCCTCGCGGGCGATCGCGTCGGCGCGCCGCAACGTGTCCAACCGGTCCGCGGTGACTTCGCCGACGATCCGGATGGCCAACCCCGGCCCCGGGAACGGTTGGCGCGCAACGATTTCCTCGGGCAGTCCGAGTTCACGTCCCACCGCGCGGACCTCGTCTTTGAACAGCAGCCGCAGCGGTTCGACCAGCTTGAACTTCAGGTCGGCGGGCAGTCCACCGACATTGTGGTGGCTCTTGATGTTGGCCGCGCCGGTTCCGCCGCCGGACTCCACCACATCGGGATACAGCGTGCCCTGCACCAAAAACTCGACGTCACCGTCGTTGGCGCCCAACGTATCTCGCACCGCACCTTCGAATGCGCGGATGAACTCGCGCCCGATGATCTTGCGCTTGCCCTCGGGGTTCGTCACCCCGGATAGCGCATCGAGAAACCGTTTCTCGGCGTCGACGGTGACGAGTTTGGCGCCGGTCGCGGCGACGAAATCGCGTTGCACCTGGGCGCGTTCGCCAGCGCGCAACAGACCGTGGTCGACGAACACACACGTCAACTGGTCACCGATCGCGCGCTGCACCAGCGCTGCGGCCACCGCCGAATCCACGCCACCGGACAGCCCGCAGATCGCGTGCCCGTTGCCGATCTGGTTGCGCACCTCACTGACGAGGGCATCGGCGATGCTGGCGGCGGTCCACGTCGCGCTGATACCCGCGAACTCATACAGGAACCGGCTCAGCACCTGCTGGCCATGCGGCGAATGCATCACCTCGGGGTGGTACTGCACACCGGCCAGCCGACGCTCCCGGTTCTCGAAAGCCGCGACCGGCGAACCCGCGCTGACCGCCACCACGTCGAACCCCTCGGGGGCCTCGGTGACCGCGTCCCCGTGGCTCATCCACACCGGCTGGGTCGTGGGCAGATCGGAATGAAGTTGTCCCCCTGTGACTTTGAGCTCAGTGCGGCCGTACTCGCGGGTGCCGGTCTCGGTCACCGTTCCGCCCAGTGTCTGGGCCATCGCCTGGAAGCCGTAGCAGATGCCGAATATCGGCACGTCCAGGTCGAACACGGCCGGGTTGAGCTGCGGGGCCTCGTCGGCGTACACGCTGGCCGGCCCGCCCGACAGCACGATGGCCTGCGGGTCGCGGGCCACGATCTCTTCGACGCTGGCGGTGTGCGGGATCACCTCGGAGTACACCCGCGCCTCGCGGATCCGTCGCGCGATCAGCTGCGCGTACTGCGCGCCGAAGTCGACCACCAACACGGGTCTGGGCGATGTCGATGTCACCCGGTCAGTCTAGTTGGCACCATCGGCTCGTTACCTGAGCCACAAAAGCGGGAATGGTGACAGACAATGGCCGATGACCCGTCCGACGACCGCAAGCTCGAAGCGAGGAGCACCGTGCCTGGTCTGCCGAAACACATCCGCGCGTGCCTGTTCGACCTGGACGGTGTCCTGACCGACACCGCCAGCGTGCACACCAAGGCCTGGCAAGCCATGTTCGACGACTTCCTTCGAGCACATGCGCAACGCACCGGCGAACCGTTCGTGCCGTTCGACGTGGGCGCCGACTACCTGCAGTACGTCGACGGTAAGAAGCGTGAGGACGGGGTGCGCTCCTTTTTGGCCAGCCGCGGCATCGAACTACCCGATGGGCACCCTGACGACGACACCGACGCCGAGACGGTGTTCGGCCTCGGCAACCGCAAGAACCAGATGTTTCACCGGGTGATGCGCGCCGACGGGGTCACGGTGTTCGACGGCTCGCGACGTTACCTCGAGGCCGTGGCCGACGCGGGTCTCGGCGTCGCGGTGGTCTCCTCCAGCGCCAACACCCGTGAGGTGCTCGAGGTGACGGGCCTGGACAGGTTCGTCCAGCACCGGGTGGACGGCGTCGTGCTGCGCGAGGAGAACATCGCCGGCAAGCCCGCACCGGATTCGTTTCTGCGGGCCGCACAACTGCTCGGCATCGAGCCCGCCCACGGCGCGGTTTTCGAAGACGCACTGGCCGGGGTGGCGGCCGGGCGTGCTGGTAACTTCGGCTACGTGGTCGGGGTGGACCGCGTCGGACATGCGGAGGCTCTGCGCCACAACGGCGCCGATATCGTCGTGGCCGACCTGATGGAGCTCTTGACGCAATGATCACCGACGAGCTTTACCCGGTAGAGCCGTGGCACATCCGCGAAACATCGCTTGATCTAGCGATTCTGGATGAATCCGAGTCAATATTCGCCCTGTCCAACGGTCACATCGGCATGCGCGCCAACCTCGACGAAGGCGAACCGCACAGCCTGCCCGGCACCTACCTGAACTCGTTCTACGAGGTTCGTCCGCTGCCGTACGCCGAGGCGGGCTACGGCTATCCGGAAGCCGGCCAGACGGTCCTCAACGTCACCAACGGCAAGCTCTTGCGCCTGCTTGTCGACGACGAACCGTTCGACGTCCGCTACGGCGACCTGCTCGAGCACGAGCGTGTGTTGGATATGCGCGCCGGCACGCTGACCCGAAATGTGCAGTGGCGCTCCCCCGCAGGCAAACAGGTGAAAATCGTTTCG
Source organism: Mycolicibacterium sp. XJ662 (assembly GCF_053484035.1). Lineage (NCBI taxonomy): Bacteria > Bacillati > Actinomycetota > Actinomycetes > Mycobacteriales > Mycobacteriaceae > Mycobacterium > Mycolicibacterium sp. XJ662. The sequence goes on from NZ_JBEFTL010000002.1 coordinate 334,897, forward strand.
ACGCGGCTGGTCTCGCTCGACCAGCGCGGCGTCGCGGCGATCGAGTACATCGTGGAGGCGGTCGAACAGTTCGCCCGGATCACCGTCCAGTCCGAACTCGTGGCCAACGAAGACCAGCCACCTACGTCTGGTGACCCGCGGGTGTCGGCCGTTCTCGACCACCCGCTGGAGCCGGTGCATCAGGAAAGCACCGGCGACGGCGCAATTCTCATCCACCGCACGCGCGGCAGCCAGTTGATGATGGCCGCCGCGATGGACCACGAAATCGACGTGCCCGGCCGCGTCGAGGCGAAAACCGATACCGCCGAAGATTGGGCCCGCACCACGGTCATCTGCGGGCTGCGGCCCGGGCAACGGCTGCGTATCCGCAAGTATCTGGGCTACGCGTGGTCGAGCCTGCGTTCCCGTCCGGCATTGCGCGACCAGGTCGCAGGCGCGCTCAGCGGCGCCGAATACACCGGCTGGCAAGGCCTTCTGGATTCACAGCGGGCCTATCTCGATGACTTCTGGGACTCCGCCGACGTCGAGGTCGAAGGCGACCCCCACATCCAGCAGGCCGTGCGCTTCGCGTTGTTCCACGTGCTTCAGGCAAGCGCACGAGCCGAGCGCCGCGCGATTCCGGGCAAGGGCTTGACGGGCACCGGCTACGACGGCCACGCGTTCTGGGACACCGAAGGTTTCGTGCTACCACTGCTCACCTACACCGCACCCTATGCCGCCGCCGACGCGCTGCGGTGGCGCGCCTCCACTTTGGATATGGCCAAAGAGCGTGCCGAGTTACTCGATCTCGAAGGTGCCGCCTACCCGTGGCGGACCATCCGGGGTGAGGAGTGCTCGGGGTACTGGCCCGCAGGCACCGCGGCCTTCCACGTCAACGCCGCTATCGCCATGGCATTCGAACGCTATCGCGTTGTAACAGGCGATGATTCACTGGATATCGAATGCGGGCTGAAGGTACTGGTCGAGACCGCGAGGATGTGGCACTCGCTGGGCCAGCATGACCGGCACGGGGTGTGGCACATCGACGGCGTCACCGGCCCCGACGAATACACCGCGGTGGTGCGCGACAACGTGTTCACCAACCTGATGGCGGCGCGCAACCTGCGTGCGGCCGCAGCTGCCTGCCTTCGGCACCCCGACGAGGCGAACGCCATGGACGTCACCGCCGAGGAGATCGCCGCGTGGCGCCACGCCGCGGCGACCGTTCACATCCCGTACGACGAGGAACTCGGCGTCCATCCCCAGTGCGATGGGTTCACGACGTTGCGGGAGTGGGATTTCGAGGCCAACACCGCCTATCCCCTGTTGCTGCACGAGCCCTACGTGCGGCTCTACCCCCAGCAAGTCATCAAACAGGCCGACCTGGTGTTGGCGATGCATTGGGAGAGCCACGCTTTCACCCCCGAGCAGATGGCCCGCAACGTCGACTACTACGAGCGGCGCACCACCCGCGACTCGTCGCTGTCGGCGTGCACGCAGGCGGTGATGTGCGCGGCTGTCGGGCATCTCGAGCTGGCCCACGACTACGCCTACGAAGCCGCGATGATCGATCTGCGCAACCTGCACCACAACACCCGCGACGGCCTGCACATGGCCTCACTCGCCGGTGCATGGTCGGCGTTGGTGGCAGGCTTCGGCGGACTTCGCGACGACGAAGACGTCCTGGTGCTCAACCCGCAACTGCCCAAGACACTGTCGCGCCTGAAGTTCCGGTTGCTGTGGAAGAACTTTCGGCTCACCGTCGACGTCAACCACGAAAACGTCACGTACACCCTTCGCGACGGTCCCGACTCGTCGCTGACGATCCGCCACGCCGGTGAGGATCTCGAGCTCAAGACCCAGAACCCCACGACCGTCGCGGTCAAACCCGTCCGTCCGCTGCTGCCGCCGCCGCAACAGCCACCGGGGCGGGCGCCGTTGCGCCACGAGCAACCTGGCTAAACCAACTGCTTGCTCAGCGGCAGCCCGCCTGTGGCCTCGAAGATGACCCGACGCCCGATCTCTACCGCGTGGTCGGCGAAGCGCTCGTAATAGCGCCCGAGCAGCGCCACGTCGACGGCCGAGCAGACACCGCCCTGCCATTTGTGGTCGAGCAGCAGCGTGAACAGCCGACGGTGCTCGTCGTCCACCACGTCATCGTCGTGGTGCAACTGGGCGGCCTTGTGGGGATCCGGTGAGATCAGCACCTCCTGCGCGGTTTTGGCCAACTGCACTGCGCGGGAGCCCATCTCGGTGAAGCTGGCGCGCACGTCGTCGGGCAGCGCGCATTCCGGATGGCGCAGGCGCGCGATGTTGGCCACGTGCACCGCGAGCGCGCCCATCCGCTCGATGTCGGCGCTGATGCGGATCGAGCCGACGATGGTGCGCAGGTCACCCGCCACGGGCTGCTGTAGCGCGAGCAGCCTGATCGCCATCTCCTCGGCCCGGCGGTTGAGCAGCGCAATGTGCTCGTGTTCGGTGATCACCTGCTCGGCCAGCGTCAGGTCGGCGTCCAGCAGCGCCTGCGTCGCGCGTTCCATCGCGGCGGCGGTCAGCCCGCACATCTCGCCCAACTGTGCGCACAGCGCCGACAACTGCTCGTGGTATGCGGTTCGCATGACCGGAACCTTCCTGCGTCGAGTCCGGGGGTTCCCGATGGGCCACTGCGTACCCGCACCGGGCCAAGATCAACCCGTGGACGTGACCGGCTCGATCGGCAGCCGGCGAAGGGCTGCGGGGGCGTCGGCGGGCACCGCCGGGTTGGCCGGCGGGATCGGGTCGATGCGCTTGTACGGCTGTCCTTGCGGGGGACGCAGGTCGGCCTGCCCCTTGTTGGGCCACAGCGACGCCGCCCGCTCGGCTTGCGCGGTGATCGAAAGCGACGGGTTCACACCGAGGTTCGCCGAGATGGCCGCTCCGTCGTGCACCGAAAGCGTCGGATACCCGTAGACCCGTTGATACGGATCGATGACGCCGGTCTCCGCGGTATCGCCGATCGCGGCCCCGCCGAGGAAGTGCGCGGTCAGCGGGATGTTGAACAGCTCACCCCAGGTGCCGCCCGCGACTCCGTCGATCTTTTCGGCGATGCGCCGGGTGACCTCGTTGCCCACCGGGATCCACGTCGGGTTCGGCTGTCCGTGGCCCTGCTTGCTGGTCAGGCGGCGGTAGCCGAGCTTGGTGCGTTCGGTGAACGTGGTGATCGAATTGTCCAGGTGCTGCATGACCAGCGCGATGACGGTGCGTTCGCTCCAGCGCCGGACGTTGATCATGCGCAGCGTGCCGCGCGGGTTGGCCGCTGCGTCGCGCAGAAACTGGCGCCAGCGCGGCACGTCGGTGCCCTGTGGGCCGTCGCCGTCGGTCATCAGCGTCTGCAACAGCCCCATCGCGTTGGAGCCCTTGCCGTAGCGCACCGGTTCGACGTGGGTGTCGGAGGTGGGATGGATGGATGACGTGATCGCCACGCCGTGGGTGAGATCGAGACCGGGTGAGACCTTGTACTTGCCCGCGCCGACGATCGACTCCGAATTGGTCCGGGTCAGCACGCCGAGGCGCTCGGACATCTTGGGCAGCTTGCCCTTATCGCGCATCTTGAACAGCAGCTGTTGCGTACCCCAGGTGCCCGCGGCCAGCACCACGTGCGTGGCGGTGATCTTGCGCCTCTTCTTGCGCACCCAGCTTCCGGTGCGCACGGTGCGGACCTCCCACAGGCCGTCGGCGCGTTGCTCGAACCCGGTGACGGTGGTCATCGGAAGTACTTCTGCGCCAGCCTTTTCCGCCAGGTACAGGTAGTTCTTCACCAACGTGTTCTTGGCGTTGTGGCGGCAGCCGGTCATGCACTCGCCGACCTCTATGCAGCCGGTCCGCGCCGGACCCGCCCCGCCGAAGTAGGGGTCGGGCACGGTCTTGCCGGGCATCTTGGTGCCGTCGGGCCCGAAGAACACGCCAACGGGAGTGGGCACCCAGGTGTCGCCGACGCCCATCTCGTCGGCGACCTCCTTGACGATGCGGTCGGCATCGGTGAATGTCGGGTTGGTCACCACACCGAGCATCCGCTGCGCCTGGTCGTAGTGCGGCATCAACTCCGAGCGCCAATCGGTGATGTCCTTCCACTGCGGGTCGTTGAAGAACGGGTCCGGCGGCACGTAGAGGGTGTTGGCGTAGTTCAGCGATCCGCCGCCCACCCCGGCGCCGGCCAGGATCATCACGCTGCGCAGCAGGTGGATCCGCTGGATGCCGTACATACCGAGTTTCGGCGCCCACAGGAACTTGCGCAGGTTCCACGAGGTCTTGGCGAAATCCTCGTCGGCGAAGCGACGGCCCGCCTCCAGCACACCGACGCGGTAGCCCTTCTCGGTGAGCCGCAGCGCGCTCACGCTGCCGCCGAAGCCCGAGCCGATGATCAGGACGTCGTAGTCAGGTCTCATGCACCCAGTATGGGCTTACCCGCGGGTAACATGCCAGCACCGCTGCGCGAGCAGCTGCAGGGGGCAAAGATGAGCGCAGCCGGAACACGGCCGGTGAGACGTGGTGAAGGGATCTGGTGACTTCGGTGTTGCGCCTGGGGGACGGTTCGACAGTGCGACTGGGCGCAGTGCTGGCGCGCGCCGGTGAGGGCACCATCTACGAGATCGCCGGCAGGCCCGACTGGGCAGCCAAGATCTTTCATCCTGAACTCAGGGCGCTGGACGCCAAGCGCGCCAAAGTCGCGGCCATGGTGGCAACACCACCGGACAGCGCGATGCAGTCGGACGGGTTTGTGGTACTCACCTGGCCATTGCAATTGGTCGAGGGTGACGGCGTCTCCGGTTACATCATGTGGCGGATCGACACCTCCAATGCGGTGGAGATCCACTCCGTGAGTAACCCATCCGACAGAATGAATCCGCTGCCTTCGGCACCACAATGGACCCCACACGTCACCTGGCACCACTTGGTCAGTGTCGCCGCCAATCTGTGCCTGGCCGTGGAAACGGCCCATAAGGTCGATGCGGTCATCGGGGATTTCCAGGAACGCAACATCTTGGTCAACGACACCACGCGGGTGACCCTGGTGGATTGCGACTCGATGCAATTCACCGACCAGGCTGGTCGCCAATATCTGTGCGGGGTCGGTCGTCCAGAGTTTACCGCTCCCGAACTGGCCGGCCTTGACCTCGCCACCACGGCGCGCCGCAAACCGTCGGATCTGTTCGCATTGGCCGTACACATGCACCTGCTGCTGATGGCGGGTAATCATCCCTTCCAGCGCGGTATATGGACTGGCCACGGTGATCAGCCCGACGCGCTCACGTTGGCCAAGGCCGGGCAATGGGCCGGTGGGCCGGGTTCGGCGCTGCATTCTCACCCACTAGCACCGTCTGTCGACTTCCTGCCCGACCAGATACAGGCGCTTTTCATCCGGGCATTCACCGACGGTGCGCGTGATCCCGAGGCGCGACCGACCGCCACCGAATGGCGTCAAGCACTGCACATGGTTCGAGTGGGTAATTGCGCACGCGGGCACCAGATCCCGATCGAGGCGCCACACTGCCCATGGTGTGTCATCGATGACGAACGCATGCATCGTCGCAGCCGATACGCAGCTGAGAACCAGGCGACCCAAAAAGTCCATCCGGTAATCGGCACTGCCCCAGCATCGTCCCACAAGCCCACTACCACAAAACCTTTCACTGGGTCCGGGGCCGCAGCGGCTCCCGGCAGTCAGCGGCGCACCGGAGTTCTGCTCGCCGCGGGCGCCGGTACGCTTGGGCTGCTAGCCGCCGTCATTCTCATCATCATCGCTTCCAACAGCGGATCTGAATCGACAACGGCGGGGAACATAGTCGCGACGACAACCACGATGACCTCCGCCCGCTACGACGTCGACACCACGAGCAGGCGAGCGGGTACCACGACGCCGACCCATCGACCAGACGCGTCCGCGGTAGCGCTGAATGTGAGCAAGCCGATCACCGTACCCGCCTGCGACGGTATGGGAATCGTCGTACTGCAGAACGCAGTGACCCCGGGAAGGTATGACATGGAGATCCAGCGTGGCCTGGACCGTTTCCCCGACGCGTCCTACCTACGCACCGATCATTCCTGCCCCTCGCTGCGCCAGATGAGCGACGAGGGAACGCCAATCTATACCGTGTATCGTCCGGCGGGCCGCACCGTCGGCGAACTCTGTGCCGCAGTGCGCCGGGCCGGGGGCGATGCTTACGGGAAATGGCTGGATACCGTCAGCGATCCGAGGGACTACCTGACGTGCTGAAAGCGCAAACCCAATTGACAAATACCGAGTTGCCGCGCGCCATCGAGGAGAATCTCAATGAACACCGCCGCGACCGGGTCGCCATCAGCGCAGACGAACCAGATACGACCCACCCGTGCAGGTTATGGCGGTATCGACCCTGTCACACGCGACCGTGATGGTCTCGGCGTCGTCGGTGTTGTAGACACGAAACGACGCCGGCACTGCCGGGCTTATGTTCATTTGGTTCCGGATGACATAGGCGAAGCGGCATGTCGTCACGTCGTTTCCGCGCACGGCAAATCGGTACGGATCCCCTGCCACGTTCGGACAGTCAGCGCCGGGGGCCGGATCGGCGATGTCTAAGAATGCGGTTATCGTCGACCTGAAGCCAGCGTTGTAGTTCCATAACGCCCACAGCGTCGCGCCTACTAACAAGGCGGCAATTACGACTCCGACGGCGAACTCGAGCAGCCACCCAGATCGTTTAGGGCGACCGCCGGCCTTCGGCCGAGTTGATATTGGATGTTTGGCCTTGGCGCGCGCAACAGGCCGAGCACTGCCCGGCGGCTTCTGATCAGTGACCAATTTCCTCGGGGTCGGAGACACCTTGGTCGTCGCGGACGGAGAGTGCTTGCCTTTCAAGGCTGTTCGAGTGGAGACCGGTTTCTTCACCGGCGTTGCAGGCTTTCTCACCGACGCACCTGGACTCGGCTTCACGGGGTGGACGGTTTGACGTTCGACCCCGGCCGCTGCCGCACGACTCCTGCGTCGAGCGCGTTCGTCCTCGACGGTGCACCAGGGGCACACCGCAGTTTCGCGAGGAATTTGATGCGCGCCACGAGAGCAGCTGGTGAGTTGAATTTCACGCAACGAGGCGCGCCATTCGGCTGCGGATGGCCGCCGTTCGGCGTCGGTGGCACCGTCGGTGAAGGCACGCGCGAAGAGGTCTTGAACCGCTGCCGGCAAAAAGTCGACTGGTGGAGCCAGTGGATGGGTACGCAGGCGCGACCGCGGTCCGCCGGCCCAGTCGCCGGCCATGGCCAGCTTCACCGCGCTGGGTTGTTCTCCTTCGCCGGTCCACGTGCCGCGTAGGAATGGGTGATTGCCGGCCATCAGGAGCAGGTGGATGTGAACGGCAAGTGCGAATAGGTCCGACGGTTTACTTCGAGGGTGAGTACCCAGGTCCTGACCGACCAGTTCAGGTGCGATGAACTCGGGTCGTCCGACACCGCACGGGAAGACCCGACCGTCCGCACCTTTGAACTGCATCGAGTCGCAGTCCACCAGAGTCACTCGGCAGGTGTCGGACACCAGAATATTGCGTTCCTGGAAGTCGCCGACCACCGCGTCGATGCGATGCACTACCTCGACCGCCAGACATAGGTTGGTGGCGACAGTGAGTAGGTGACCCCAGCTGACGTTGCGGGGCCACTGCGGTCCGGAAATCAAGGGATGGGCACGGTTTGACGGATTGCTGAGGATGTGGATCTCCACCGCATTTGTGGTGTCGATACTGGGCATCAAGTAGCCGACGGGTCGGTGGTCTCGCTTGACGAGCTGAGTCGGCCAAGTCAGGACCGTAAAGCCATCGTCCTGCGTCGCGCCGAGCGGTCGCACCGCTACCATTGCCGCGACCTTGTCGAGCTTGGCCTCAAGCTGACTCAGCGTTGGATGAAATATCTTGGCAACCGACTCCGGCCGATCCACGACAGTGTGGATTGATCCCTCGCCGGCGGTTGCCAGTGTCGGACCCAACTCGATGGATTGCCCGGTCGATAGCCGAAACCCGCCTGCTCGCCGCCCTCCGGACGATGACACTGACCCAGCAGGCGTGGCCAACCCGCTTCCTCTCGACTAAGCGGCGCCCCAGCGCGATGGCCGCCGACGCCCGCAGTTTAGGAACTCATCCCAGGATTGTCCCACGTCAAAGTGCGCACCGCAGCACCCGTATGAACGGCGCCCGGTCATCTCAGGCGGTGATGGAGTCGTCCTCGGTGAAGAGGGGCCAGCGAGACAACAGCTCGGTCGGAATCAAGGCTGCGGACGTGTCTCGGACTCGTGATGTGCCACATCACCTTGAGGTGGAGCAGGTTTGTTCAGCGGCGTCGACAACGAGGCGAAGACTTCCTCGTTCGAACGCGCTAAGCGGCTCCCCGTACATCGACCTCGACACACCGCATGGCACGACGCTCCCTTCGGCAAAATTCCCAACGCATGCGATGCCAGCGAACACGTCGTACGTTCGGTTGACATCTCGGACAACGGAACCTTCAGCGCGTCGTTCTGTGATACGTTGACGCATGTCAGGCGCTGAAACTAAGTGCCGTCGGCGATGTGCGACGGGGGGATGGAATGTCGAAAAAGCTACCGCCGAGCAAATTTGGAGCCGGTACAACGTACGGCGAGACCGGGCAGGCCTACGCGCTGCCTCAAGCACCACCTCCCCCGCCGGCTCCGGCCCCGCCGCCCTATCCCGTTGCGCCAGACCCGCATGCGATGACTGCCTACCCGGCTCCGCCGGTTCCGGATCCCTACGCGCCGACCGGCTACCCGATGCCGACACCGACTGCCCAGCCGGTCATCCCCGGCCCCACGTATTCGGGGGCGGGCTCTATCCCCGGTACCGCGACCATCGCGGCGATTCTGAGCTTGGTCGGTGCACTCTGGTACGGCATCGACGTCATCCGGGGGTGGGAGGCTATCGGGGGCCTGCTCTCGTCGGTCGGTCAGCTTTCCAGCCTGGGAATGGACCCGTCGGTCACCGCTTGGGCGTACGGATCAGCCGCCTCGGTGGTAGCGCAACTGATCTTGGTGCCAGCGCTGCTGATTGGCGGAGTTCTGCTCTTGTGCCGTATCTCAGCCGGTCGGGCGATGGTGATGTTCGGTAGCGTGCTGGTGCTCGCCACGAACATATTCTGGGCTATTGCCGCATTCCAAGCGGTCGGTTGGATGACCAACTTCGCCAACAGTGTCGGGATGAGCCGCGCGGTTAGCGGTGAATTGGTTGGTATGGTCCTGCTCAATACCGGATTGCCGGCGCTGATCGCCGTCGTCACACTCATCCTCGCGAGCGCAAGTACAACCAAGCTATGGTGCCAGCGCTCGACGTCGTCGACGTACTGACGGCGCGCTAAAAGGGGACCCCTAGAAACCGCGGTAGCAAGAAAACGCCGACAATCGCTGCGAGGACATAGCTGATCACCAATCCGGCGATCGCGAGGCCTCGACCGCCTTCCCCTGTGCGCGCGATCTGCGACAGCGCAATGTGTCCGAAGATGATGCCCAGCGGGAACAGCACACACGTCACCAACGGACACACCAGTGCGGCAATGGCCAGACCGTTCGTCCGTTGCACGGGTACGTAGGCCACCGGCATCAGCACTGGGTACGGAGTACACGCGACCGGGTACTGCATGGGCGCCGCGGGCGGCGGTGGGTATGCCGGACTCGGTGGCGGCGGTTCCGGCGCCGCGAACGCCGGTGGCGGATAAGTGGGTTGAGACTCGGGGCCACCCACGCTGAAACCCGCGCCAAAGCGGCTGGGCGGCAACACCGGACCGGGACCGTTCGAGTTATCAGTCATCATCGGCTCCGGATACTGTGGGTCACTGGCCGATTCATGGCTGCGACATCTGTCGAATAACCCGATGCACCTGCACACCGACGTAGATGAACGCAGCGACACCGGCAAGGTTGATCAGCAGCACAAACATTGACTCCGCGACCGATTCGTAATGAACTGCCGAGTAGCCGCTGGGCCTTGACGACAAGAGCACCATCGACGAGATCATCCGCGCTGCCATGACCAACGCACCGACAAGACAGATTCCGAATAACACGAACTGGTGAGCCAGTTTCGTTCCCAGCGCGAAGTACAGATATCCGACACCGATCCACAACATGGTAGTCAGCACTGTCACGACAAAGCTTGACGGAATCAGCGACAGCAGCAGGCTGAGCACAACGCCCACGGCGTAACTGACATAGACGAACGGGTCCGGGTTCCGTTGCCGCATATCCTGAAACCGCGGGTGACGAATCAATTCTCCCCTGACGCCGCGTTGCATCAACCGCTGGATGAACGAATCACGAACGGGCGCAGCAGGGTACGCCACCGGCGGCACCACGGGATGGCGCGGCGTTGGCACTTGCGGCGGCGGCGCTTGCGGCATTGAGGGTACCGCGGGATAGGACATCGGCTGAGGCGTGGCCGCGGGAGTCGCCTGGGCGCCGAAGTGCTGCTTCGCCTGACGCTGGTAATCGGCATGCGGCTGCGGTGCCGGCGGCGGCACCCGGGGCCCGACGACCGGCATCGAGCGCTGGTTCGGCAATGGGGTCGCGGCAGGGTCCGGTCGAGTGGGTGGGACGAGGTCGTTACCCCACGTCGGTTCGTTGTCGTCAGCCATCAGCTACCTCCCCAGCTGTAATCAGTACACATAGACAACCGCATCGTTGCCGCCCCGGCACGTCAACACATCTTCCATCACACACGTCATCGCATACCACTTGCGGGTCACCGGACTGAACGCGTTGACGGTCGGCGGCACTGACTGGCCGGTGGCGTTGACTGCGTCACGAACGCTCATCGCAAACGGGCAAGAAGTGACCGAAGTCCCCGCCGCGGCGCGGCTGTACCTGCCCGCGCCGAGATCATCGCACGGCGTAGCGTCCGGGGGCGGTTGGGCGATCAACGGTGGAGGCTGCACCCAAGTCGTGACGGATCGGGCGGAAGTGGTACCCGACCGCCGATTCAGTTCGGTTGCCGACGAAGCCTTGTTATCCGATTGCCCTCCGGACGGAATGAGGAACACCAACAGCAAGCCGATCGCCAGAAAGGCGGCAACGCTGGCTCCGATCACCAGGTTTCGGTTGAGGCCACTACCGGGAGGGGATGGCGCTGACGCCGCGGGCGGCTGCGAGAAACGGGGCGCGACGGGTGCGGCTTTGAGCTGCGCCGGTGCATCCACTCGATAGATGACCTGATCCGTTTTGCCTGCGGCGGAACGCGACGTCTGCGAACTTCGTCGTGCCGCTCGCCGGTCATCGATCACACACCACGGACAGGGGTCCGCCTCTATCGGTATCTGGTGACCGCGCGGACAGGTTCCCAGTTGCATGCCCAGCAGCGCCTGTCGCCACCGGGCTGCCGTCGGCCGATCATCCGGATTCTGTGCGCCGTCGGTGAAGGCGCGGATGAACAATCCCTGAATATTCTCGGGCAGAAAGCTGATCGGAGGCGCCAGCGGATGTGTATGCAAAGCCGATCCCGGACCCCCCGACCACTGCCCCGACGCCGCCAAGGTCAACGCATCCGGCTGCTCACCCGCACCGGCCCACTCGCCTCTCAGAAACGGATGGTTTCCGGCCATCAACAACAGATGAATGTGCACCGCCAACGCAAATAGGTCCGACGGCTTTTCTCTTCCGGTGGCAAGCAGATCGACACCGGACAACTCAGGCGCGGTGAATTCAGGCCGCGCAACACCGCACAGGTACTGGCGCCCGGCTCCGTCGGTGAATTGCATTGAATCGCAGTCAACCAGGGTCACCCTGGTGGTGTCGTTGACCAGAATGTTGCGTTCCTGGAAATCCCCGATGACAGCATCGACCCGGTGGACGACGTCTACTGCAAGACAGAGGTTCGCGGCGACGTTCACCAAATGCGACCAAGTGACGTTGGGCGTCCAACCCGGCGCCGAGGGAAGTGGATTCGCTCGGTTGGAAGGGTTGCTCACCGTGTGGATCTCTACGGCGTCGGACGTATCGATTCGGGGCATCAGGTATCCGGCGACGCCATTCCGTCCGTCGAACAGATCTGTCGGCCAGGTCAATACGACGAAACCATCCGACTGAATAGCACCGTCGGGCGGCGTTGCGATCATGGCGCCGACTTTGGCCAGCTTTTCCGTCAGATTCTTAAGGTCTGGATGAAAGACCTTCGCGACTAAGCCGGGGCGACCGAGAATTTCATAGATTGTGCCCTCACCGGCTCGAGCAAGCACCGCACCTAGGTGCACTGCCAGGCCGGAGCTGGTCGTGAGATCCATTCTCAATGCGCCTGTTCTGACTCAAGCGGTGTGGTCGCCGTATTGGTGCGGCGTCTGCGCCAGCGGTGTCGCCCCTTCTCTGCTTGGTCGTTGAGTGGCGCGGTTGACGGTTCTTCGGCGGAAGCGTCCAACGGGGTGGGAGCGTCGGTCTGCGCTTGTGCGGGTTCTTTTGGCGCAGGGGCTGCTTCCATCACCGCAGGTCGAGCTGGCGGTGGCGGCGAACTCACCTCGCTGCGAAAGATTGGACGGGCCGACGGGTAGTACTCATCGTCAACCCTGCGCATGGCGGCGAGCACCATGGTCTTGTCGTCGCCGGTTTGATCGTCTTCGATACCGCGGAGAAGCGCCGCGAAATCCGAAGCCCCGGCACCGGAACGCACCCGCTGCCACGCGCCTTTGAAGAACGGCTCGAACGGTTCTCCGGTCACGATGTCGGTGATCTTGTAGCTCATCCCATCGGTGCTCAACGCGAACGCAGTCGCCCCGACGTGCGCCGATGCCCGAAACGATTTCTCGAACGCTTCGTCACTGTGAATGAACCATGTCGCGTTGGCGTACTCGTCCTTCTCTTCGATGAGATGTGTAGCGATGCCGTCAGCGCTTTCCGACGCGATGATCCCGTCGCCGATCTGACCCAACACGAGCAGTTCCTTTGACGCGATTGCCACAGACAGGGTCGTGGCAAGCAGTCCGACCGAAACGCCCATCCCCTCGGCTTGTTTAGTCACGCTGTCACGTGCGCAGGTAAACAACCACCGCATCATCGCTTCGGCGTCGGTTGCCGAAGCGGAGCGGAAGCTGGCAATGAATGCCGGGTGCATGACAAAGCTCAGCACTGCCTGACAGGCGCTATAGGAACCCCAGGCCGACGTACCCGACACCGACCCCGCTCCGTCGGCCACCGCCGCGACGATGAAGTCACCGACATGGCCGTACGCGAAAGCGTCGTCGCAACCCAAACCGCGGCTGATGTGTTGACTCCCGGTCACGGATGCGCCGCACGCGGCCCACTCCCAATGTCCACCGCGACCAGAGTCGTCGTCGGACGTCGTCACACGCTAGCCCACCCGCTGACTGAAGGTAACGTAATCTGCTGCCCCATACCGGCGAGGGCTTCATCGGTGCGGGCGAATTCGGTCGAGTTCGAGACGTTACTCAACGACGCCGAAAGCCATTCGAACAACTCTTCATACTTCAACCCGTCCAGCGGAGCGGGTCCGCGCTGGATGGATAGTCGACTCAGCTGCTGCCAGTCGACATAGGGTCCGGCACCAACGGCGAAGATTGTGACCCCACGGGCGGCTTCTACCGCGTTGAGCCGTGCCACCGCCTCGTCGAAACCCTCTTGGTTCGCCTGACCATCGGTCAACAACAAGATCCACGGGCGGTAATACTGCAAGCCGGCGGTCTTGTACGCGGCCTTTCGGTCTTCGATGATGTCAAGGGCCAGATGAATACCAGCCGCCATATTGGTCCGCCCCGAGGCCGTGAACCTCGTCGGCTGCAGGCCTCGGGCTTCTTGCATCGGGACCAGGACTGTTGCCACCGTGCCGAAGGTAACCACAGCGACTTCGACTCGCTTGCTGGCGAGGACATCGTTGTTCAGATAGTGGGTAAATGACGCGTACCCGCCTTCCAAGGCTGCGATCGGCGCCCCCTGCATCGATCCCGACACATCTGCGAGTACGACACATGACACCCGAGGGTCCGGGTTCTCGTCATTTAGCTCAACCGCCCAGTCGGACTGACTCAATTCAATCCCTCCCCAAGCACTCGAAACGCTTCAAGTTGACGTCAGCACATTCAAAATTAGCAAACTTGGATTCTGTCATGAGGGGTCTCGGCCAAACTGTCCGATGTTCGTACGACACCGACTCGATTAGGTGGTGTCGTCGAAATGCTGCGCACCGTTCCACCGGAGGGTGGCAACCCGTCGAGTACTCAATATGACGAGCCGAAGATGCACGCTGTTCGAACCGTTCTCCCAACGAAGAGGTGGCTTGTGGTTTCCAAGCAGGTAATAGGCGTCGGCCGTCTACGACGGTGTCGGAAAGGCGGCTAAAGCCATCGAATAGTAGGTGCTGTCGTAGTAGGTCGAATCGTTGATCGCCGATCCAAGTGCGCCGAGAAAGATTACGACCACGACGATGTAGACCACCAAGAGGGCTGTGAAGATATAGCCGATCACCAAACCCGCGATGGCAAAACCCTTGCCGTCTTCACCGGTCCGTTTGATTTGTGACAGTGCGATGTGACCGAAGATGATGCCGAGTGGTGCAAATACCAACGAGCACACCAACGCAGCGATGGACATCCCGTTCGTCTTGGCCACCGGCATATACGCGACGGGCATAACCATCTCCGGATACTGACCGGGCGGCGGCGGGTAGTGGACGGCAGCGGAAGGCTCGGGTGTCTGGTGTGGATACTGCGCCGGGTAACCGTAGGTCGCCGGAGGCTCGGTAGCGCCATCACCGACGGTGTAGCCGGCTCCGTACTTACTCGGAGGAAGGCCCGCTCCCGGATTGCGGAATGGGTCACCCATCTCTCATCACTCCTTACGTGAGCATCGGCGGAGATCGCCAACTGCCACCGTTGACTCACTAGGCGGCGCCGTGCCAGTCCACACCCCTGAGCAGGCTACCGCTCGCGCCAGCGCCGGTAGTCGAATTTCGCTGCGGCCGAGTCATTTGAAAACGCAAACACAACCCTCAGGGCCGGCGTTCGTCGCGAAAGTTCGATACCTGAGGCGGCGCGGCGCCACGCCGAATGCCACGACCGTGACGACCACCTGGGTACCCCCGGCCCCAATTTTCCAAGATTGAAATTACGAATACCGATGCTTCCCAGGAGAATTCCGCGAATGTACGCACCGATCGTCGATTTCTGCGTGACGACCGCATTCTGGCTCTGCTCGGTACGGCATGGTGCGGTCGTGGAACATCGATTGCGCCAAGTGCATTCGTGTGGAGCACAGGTCGTCGACCGTTCGGAGGACATGGTGCGGCAATGCGTCCAACACGTCGCCGCACCAAGCATTCGGCGTTTAGAATCCGCCAATGACGCACAGGCAAGTTGTCCTGGCTTTGGTTGCATGTTGCGTGTTGCTGGCGGGATGCGCCACCGGCCGCGAGATGAGCTCGCCGACCATGACCTCGGCAGAGCCACCGGCGCCGTCCTCAGTGCCGACTGTTCTGATTCTGGACGGATCCGGGTCGATGACCGAGGCCGACGCCCCCGGGCCCCGCATCGACGCCGCCAAATCAGCCGCCCACGGCCTGATCGACGCACTGCCTGATGCCTCCACCATTGCGCTGCAAACCTACGGCACCACCACAGGTTCCGCCGAAGCCGACAAACAGGCCGGATGCCGCGACGTCACCGTCCTGCTACCACTTGGGCCGATGAACCGAGACACGATGAACGACGCCATCGACTCGATCACGCCGTCGGGTTACACCCCGATCAGCCTGGCGCTGCAGACCGCGGCCGATCAACTACCCGCCGATGACACGCCCCAGGCGATCGTGCTGGTCTCCGACGGAGAAGAGACCTGCGACACCCCGCCCTGTGACACCGCCGCCCAGATCAAACAGTCCCATCCCGGATTGACCATCTCCACCATCGGGTTCAAGGTCGACGGACCCGCCGCCGACCAACTGCGCTGCATCGCCGACGCCACCGGCGGCATCTACGTCCAAGCCGCCAACGCCGATCAACTCGCCGCCCGACTACTGGCCACCCAGAACATCGATGAGGCCAATAAATCGCTGAGCGGCACCGGCCGTGGCGGTATCGACCTGGGCGCCTCCATTGGCGACATTCGAAGCCAACACCCCGGCTTCCCCGAGATCACCGACACCGAAGCAGTCACCATTAACTGGATCGACTGTGACTACACCTTCACCAACGGCACCCTCGAATCCATTGCGCCCCACAACGGCGGTCGCACCATTGACGGCATCAGTGTGGGTGACGACATCACCAAAGCCATTGATATTTACGGGAAACCGCTCAGTGCCACACCCAACAACGACGGCACCAGCACCGTCATCTTCGATGCCGACCCCAATACCGTTAACGCCTACAGGATGACGGTCGAGGGCTACTCGGCCGCCGGCGGCGTATTCACCGGCAGCATCAGAAATATCGTCCTGTGCCGATGCAAACCACCCAAAGGTCCGAGCAGACCTGCCGGCGTCACCGACCTCACTATCGGCAACATGACATTCCCGGTCGGCTCATGCGGAGACGGTTCCAGGGGCTGGGATCACGACGTTCCGATCACGGTCAGGGATGGCAAAGGTGAAGCTCGGACCGCCTCCGGCGAATTCGGCGGTGCGTCGATCAGAGATCCGAAGTTGGTGGGGTGGCTCGACGCGGACGCCGACGGCACCGAGGACGCGGTGGTCAGCTACTCATGCTTCGGCTCTACATTCGCCATGTGCTGTGCCGGGCGTACGTCCAATATGCAATTTGTCCGCGTGTTTGACTTCTCGAATCCGAATTCTCCCCGGCCGATCGGCGGAATCATCATGCCTGGTGAGTCACCGGTTCGTGGTGAGACTTACGGCGAACCTCGACGGATTGACCACGTGCAGATCGACGATTCGGCGATCATAACCGACGAGACGCTGGTTTATCCCGACACCAGCGGAGCGACCGCAGACCTCGGCCATTCACCCGACGCGACAATCGAAGTCACGCACCGGTACACCGGCAGTGGGTGGGTATCGACGGAGCGAGTCATCCGCTAGCGGGCCAGGTCCGGCTCTGGCTGATCTCCTGGTCGCCCACGCGGAGAAAGGTACTGACGTCCATCGGGGTCAGTGAACTGCATGGAATCGCAATCCACCAACGTGACCCGGACAGTGTCGTCGACCAGAATGTTGCGTTCCTGAAAGTCGCCGATCACAGCGTCGACGTGATGCACCACATCGACTGCCAGACAGAGATTTTCGGCGGCAGTGACCAGGTGTGCCCACGATGCCCCGGTTTTCCACTGTGGCGTCGACGGCAGTGGGTCGGCGCCGGTGCGCCGGGTTGCTCAACGAGTGGATCTCCACCGCCTGCACCGTGTCGATGCGCCGCATCAGAAAACCGTCGGGCGCACCGTCGTAATACACCAACTGCTGCGGCCATGCCTGCACCACGAACCCGTCATCCAGTACTGCACCCGGCGGAACTGTACCGACCATGGCGGTGACCTTGGCGATCTTTTCGTCCAGGCTCGCAAGGTCGGGGTGAAATACCTTCGCCACCAGGTTTGCTCGGTGCGCGAGGCTATAGATGGTGCCCTCACCGGCCTTCGCCATCACCCGGCCCAACTCGATCCACGAACCGTCCGATCGCGACAACCGGGTCTGCGGGGAGTTCACCCACGGGCCTTCCGACGCACTAGCAGTGCGACTACCTGACCGGGCATCCGCCGCCACCCATCTCGTCAAGGTGGCTCTGCGCCCACCCTGCGATGCGGTTCAGCACTGCGGTGCCATCACCGAAGCCACCCGAGTCCGGCACGGCGGCGACAGCGACGGCGACCTGACCCGTCGCCGTCGGCACCACCCCGTACTGCCGAACCAAGTACAGTCCGTCAGTTCCCGGGCCCCAACCACCTTTGAAATATGCGCCCCCGATCTGGCCGAGTCCCCACTGCTGGCCGGACACGATGTCGCCCATCAGAGCCGTCACCGGAGCCGCCGCGGGGTCGCAGGCAACGTGCGCAAGAAACCGGGCCTGGTCGGACAGTGACCACATGGTCTGACCAAATATCGAGAATCCCGGCCGGCGTAACTCGCTGGGTACGACGGTGAGCGGGTCACCCGCCGCGCTCAGTACCTCCTGCACCTTGCTCGCAGCGGCCGAACCGCCGCCCAGTTGCTCCCACATCGACTGGGCGGCGGCGTTATCCGACGCGGTGATGGCTGATCGCATTGCTGAGCTGACGCTGCCACCACCCGACTCCCGCAACAACGCCAACGCCAGGGGCACCTTGATGGTCGACCACGCTGGCCCGCTGCTCCACGCGCCCAGTGTGGTCACCTGGTCGGGCCGGCCCAAGGATGCGTAGGCCAAACCGATGTCCGCGGGTACCTCGGAGGCAAATGCGTCGAAGGAGGCTGCCAGAACGTCATCGGCCGGTGGCGGTAATGGAACTGCCGGTTCGGGTACCGCCGGCAGCGGGGCTTCCACGGTGGCGGTGGCCGGCGCAGCCTGTGCCGATGGACCCGACCCGTCGGAATGTCGTTGCCACACCCCGAACATCGCGATCACGGCGATTAGTGCGGCCGAAGCCAGGCAAATGGCGACCGTCCGATATGTGTTGGATGATCGCGGCAGCCGATGGCTGGCCCCCGACTGGTGATGCGTACGCATTCCGCTGAGATTACTGCTGGCCGGCCCGTCCGCAGCCACTTTCTTCGGCGAGCAGACGCCTAGGCTCCCCATTTCGGGCGGCGGTTTCAAGGGTTGATTGCGACTGCTCGCGGGTGGGCGAAGCTCTCGCATGGGCGCAGCTTGAGGGAAGGATGAGTAACTTCAGCTTCCGACTGTCAGCCCGACCTTCTGGAACTCCTTGAGGTCGCAGTAGCCGGCCTTGGCCATCGACCGGCGCAACCCCCCAACGAGATTGAGCGAGCCGAACGGGTCGTCGGACGGCCCGTTGAGCACCTGCTCGAGCGACGGCCGCTCGCCCATCGCGATCTGCAGCAGCGCCCCGCGCGGCAGCGACGGGTGGGCCGCCGCGGCGGGCCAGAACCAGCCGTCGCCCAGGGCCTCGGCCGCCGTGGCCAACGGGGTGCCGAGCACGACGGCGTCGGCGCCGCAGGCGATCGCCTTGGCCAGGTCACCGGAGGTGTGAATGTCGCCGTCGGCCAACACATGAACGTACCGCCCGCCCGTCTCGTCGAGGTACTCCCGGCGGGCCGCGGCGGCGTCGGCGATCGCCGTGGCCATCGGCACGCTGATGCCCAGCACCTCGTCGCTGGTGGTGACGCCCTGCGTGGAGCCGTAGCCGACGATGACGCCCGCCGCGCCGGTGCGCATCAGATGCAGTGCCGTGCGGTGGTCGAGCACACCGCCGGCCACCACCGGCACGTCGAGTTCGGAGATGAACGTCTTGAGGTTCAACGGCTCCCCGTCGGAGGCGACCCGTTCGGCCGACACGATCGTGCCCTGGATGACCAGCAGGTCGATCCCGGCGGAGACCAGGGTCGGGGTCAGCGCCCGCGCGTTCTGCGGGCTGACACGCACGGCCGTCGTCACGCCGGCCTCGCGGATCCGTGCGACCGCCGCCCCGAGCAGATCGGGGTCCAGCGGCGCCGAATGCAGTTGCTGCAGAAGGCGTATCGACGCCGAGGGTTCGGGTTCCTTCTCGGCAGCCTCGACCACCTGGGCGATCTTGTCCTCGACGTCGGCGTGCCTGCCGATCAGGCCCTCGCCGTTGAGCACGCCCAGCCCGCCGAGGCGCCCGAGCGCGATCGCGAACTCCGGCGACACCAGCGCGTCGGTCGGATGCGCGACCACGGGTACTTCGAACCGGTAGGCGTCGAGCTGCCACGCCGTCGACACATCCTTCGACGACCTCGTACGCCGTGACGGCACGATGTTGATGTCGTCGAGTTCGTAGGTGCGGCGGGCGGTTCTGCCCATGCCGATTTCGACCAAGTCACGCATGACCAATGTGTCCCCTTAGCGGGCGTAGTAATTCGGCGCTTCGACGGTCATCGCGACATCGTGCGGATGGCTTTCCTTCAGCCCGGCGGCGGTGATCTGCACGAACTGCGCCTGCTGCAGCTGTTCGATGGTGGCCGAGCCGGTGTAGCCCATGGCCGCCCGCAGCCCACCGGTGAGCTGGTGGATGACGGTGGACAGCGGACCGCGGTACGGCACCCGGCCCTCGATGCCCTCCGGCACCAGCTTGTCCTCGGACAGCGCGTCGTCCTGGAAGTAGCGGTCCTTGGAGTAGGACTTCGCGCCGCCGCGGCCCTGCATGGCTCCCAGCGAGCCCATGCCGCGGTAGCTCTTGAACTGCTTACCGTTGACGAAGATCAGCTCGCCGGGCGACTCGGCGGTG
This sequence comes from Mycolicibacterium sp. XJ662, assembly GCF_053484035.1. NCBI lineage: Bacteria > Bacillati > Actinomycetota > Actinomycetes > Mycobacteriales > Mycobacteriaceae > Mycobacterium > Mycolicibacterium sp. XJ662. The sequence goes on from NZ_JBEFTL010000002.1 coordinate 355,232, forward strand.
CCGGCCAGAAGCGAGCCCAGCATCGCCGTCGACGCCCCGGCGGCCAGCGCCTTGGCGATGTCACCGGAGTACTGCAGTCCGCCGTCGGCGATCACCGGCACTCCCCTGGGCGCGCATGCGGCGACGGCTTCCAGGATCGCGGTGATCTGGGGTGCGCCGACGCCGGCCACCACGCGGGTGGTGCAGATCGAGCCCGGTCCCACACCGACTTTCACCGCGTCGGCGCCCGCGTCGGCCAACGCGGCCGCGGCGGCGCGAGTGGCCACGTTGCCGCCGACCACCTCGACACGGTCGCCCAGCACGGTCTTGACCCGGTGCACCATGTCGAGCACGCCGCGGTTGTGGGCATGCGCCGTGTCCACCACGAGCACGTCGACGCCCGCCTCGACCAGCGTCACCGCGCGCGTCCAGGCATCATCCCCGACGCCGACGGCGGCGCCGACGAGCAGCCGGCCGTCTTTGTCCTTAGTGGCCAGCGGGAACTGTTCGGTCTTGACGAAGTCCTTGACCGTGATCAGGCCCGTCAGCTTTCCGTGGCCGTCGACGATCGGCAGCTTCTCGATCTTGTGGCGACGCAACAGCCCCAGCGCGGCTTCGGCGGAGACGCCCTCCTGCGCGGTGATCAGCGGCGCCTTGGTCATCACCTCCGAGACCGGCTTGGCCTGGTCGACCTCAAAGCGCATATCGCGGTTGGTGATGATCCCGACCAGGGAGCCGGTGTCGTCGACGACGGGCAGCCCCGAGATCCGGAACCGTGCGCACATCGCGTCGACTTCGGCCAGGGTGTTGTCCGGTGAGCAGGTGACCGGGTCGGTGACCATACCGGCCTCGGAACGCTTGACGGTTTCGACCTGGCCGGCCTGCTCGGCGATCGGAAGGTTGCGGTGCAGGACCCCCATGCCGCCGGCCCGCGCCATCGCTATGGCCATCCGCGACTCGGTCACCGTGTCCATCGCCGAACTGACCAGAGGCACTTTCAGCCGCACCTTCTTGGTGAGCTGGCTGGAGGTGTCGGCAGTGGCGGGAATCACGTCGGAGGCTGCGGGCAGCAACAACACGTCGTCGAAGGTGAGCCCGAGCATCGCAACTTTCGTCGGGTCATCGCCGCCGGTCGGCACCGGCACGGCGAGCGGAACGCTGCTTTCAGCGATCGACATGGATGGGCCTCCAGTGACGAGGACAGTCGTCGAGCTAGACGACCATCCTATCGGCATCGAGGTCGACGGTTCGGTGCCACACGGTGTTCCGAATCGTCGGGCGCCATGCCGCCCGACGGCTGGACCGAAATGGATCCGGCTGCGTAGGGTGGAGGCGTGCGTGACCACCTGCCTCCGGGTTTGCCACCCGACCCGTTCGCCGATGACCCGTGCGACCCCTCGGCTGCGCTCGACGCGATCGAGCCCGGCCAGCCGCTGGACCCGCAAGAGCGGACCGCGGTGGAGGCCGACCTGGCCGACCTTGCGGTGTACGAGGCGTTGCTGGCGCACAAGGGCATCCGCGGCCTGGTGGTGTGCTGCGACGAATGCCAGCAGGATCACTACCACGACTGGGACATGCTGCGCGCCAACCTGCTGCAGCTGCTCGTCGACGGCACGGTGCGGCCCCACGAGCCGGCCTACGATCCTGAACCCGATGCCTACGTGACGTGGGATTACTGCCGCGGCTACGCCGACGCCTCACTCAATGAGGCGGCCTCGGAAACCGACGGCTACCGCTGAGCGCGCGCTAGCTCTACTCGTCTTCGGGCAGCGGCACCACGGTCGTCGTGGTGATCACCGTCTTCGACGCCTCCCTGGTGGGTGACTCCTGCGTCGGTGCCTGCGTGGTCGTCACCTGCTGAGTGGTCTGCGGCTGCGTGGTCTGCGGCTGCGTCGTTGCAACTTCGGTCGTCTGCGGCGCCTGCGTGGGCGTCGCAGTCGGTGACGGTGTCGCTGCGGGCGGTTGCGTCGCCGTGGACGACGGCGGCTCCTGCACCGTCGATGTCGGCGTCGGCCGCTGCGCAGGCGAGCTCGTCGGCGACGGGGTCGCGGTCGGTGTAGGCGACGGGCTCGCCGTCGGCGTCGGCGACGGGCTCGCCGTCGGCGATGGCGTCGCGGTCGGCGATGGCGTCGCGGTCGGCGACGGCATGGTTGTCACATCCGTCGGCGACGGCAGCGTGGTGTCGGTCGGCGACGGCAACGTCGTGACATCCGACGGCGACGGGGCCGTGGTGTCCGACGGCGACGGCGAAACCGAGACCGTCGTCGTGGTGTCGAGCACCGCGACCGGCACCTCCGGGAACACCGGCGGCGGCACATCCGGCGGAATGGTCGCGGCCGGGTCCTGCGCCTGAACTTTCACCGTCAACTCTTGCCACTCGCTGACGAATTCCTGTTTGCGGTCAACATCGTCGACCGTGGCCACCGTGGTGGTCAGCGTCTGCAGCTTGTCCTGCGCGGCTTCCCACTGGCCTTCGTCGATCAGCTGCTGCACCTCGGCGAACTGCTGCGACGCCAGCATCACCGGATCGTCGCGGGTGGTCTGCTGCTCACCGAACAGCATGGTGCGCAGGCCGTACAGCGCGTCACCCGGTCCGGCGCCGGCGACCACCGCACCGAAGCCGCCGAGGCACAACACCGCAGCCGCCGCCGATCCGACGACCGCCAGCGACCGGTTGCGTCGTCGTGACACCGTGGCACGATCCAGCGCCAGCACCGCGTCGCGCGGCGTGACGGGCGCGGTCAGCGGTGCGTCGCGCACCTCGTCGCGCCACCCGGCCAGCAGTTGTGCCAGCTCGGCTTCACCGGCATCGGTGGCATACACCGGCTCTTCGAACGCCAGCGCGTCCAGGAACCGGTCGGTGCGGTTGATGTCGTTGAGGGACGGGTCGCCCCCGTTTGCGTTCCAGCGTCCGAAGTCAGGCATGGTCGTGCCGCCCTGTCGAGATGATCTCCTGCTTCAGCCGCGCCAGCGCGCGATGCTGGGCCACCCGGACCGCACCGGCCGTACTTCCGACCGCCTCGGCGGTCTCCTCGGCGCTCATGCCGACGACCACACGCAGGATCAAGATTTCACGTTGCTTTTCCGGCAGTATGGCGAGCAGCCTTTTCATCTGCTCAGACGATTCGGCCTCCAGGGCCATCTGCTCGGGTCCGGCGTCCAGCGAGTAGCCCTCCGGCACGACTTCCATCGGGTCGGAGCGGTTCCGTGCCGCTGCGCGGTGAGCGTCAGCGAGCTTGTGTGCAGCTATGCCGTACACGAAGGCCAGGAACGGTCGTCCCTGATCCTTGTAGCGCGGCAGCGCCGTGATGGCGGCCAAGCACACCTCCTGAGCAATATCGTCTGCTGAAAGCCCACTGCGTTCCGCAGCTCCCACCCGTGCCCGGCAGTACCTGACAACGATGGGGCGGATGGTTTCCAGCACCTGTCGGAGTGCGTCTCGGTTGCCCGCTACTGCCTCAGCAACGACAGCATCGAGACGTTCTCTCGAAATTGTCATCGTGGGCGATCTCTCCAGCGTTACGAACCGGTGGCAGTCCGGCGGGGGCGGCTCAGCTAAACAATAACTTTCAGGATGACGTGCCCTCGGTCACGGAGACGGGCCACACGCCGCCCCGTGACCGGACTGTGTCGGCAGATTCGTCGCGGATGGCACGGATCTGGTCGTGCGGGCACGTCGCGCTGCCGATGTCGGCCAGCAAGCAAGCCAACGCCCAGCGCAGCGGGATCATTCCGAAGCGGCCCGTCTCGGTCAGCGCGGCGTCGGCGACCAGCCGCGCAGCGTCGAGGTCACCGGCGCTGCACAACGCGGCGGCGTGTACGACGTCGGATTTGACGGCGTGTCGCGTCGAGCCGAATGCCGCCGCCGCCTCGACGGCCTGCTCGGCGTGCCGCACGGCGTCCGCGCCCTGACCGCACGCCATCGCCAGCTCGGCCCTCACCCAGGCCAGCCGAACGGCCAGCCGGGACGCCGGCGCGTCGGGGATCCGCTCGGCCGCCCGCTGAAGTGCGCGTGCAGCCGCCGCAAACCGGCCCACCCCCAGCGCGTCAGCGGCCAGCCCGATCAGCGCGTCGGCGCCGGCCTCGGCGTCGGAGCCGGCGAGCGCCAACGCTCGCCCGTCCCAGCCCCGGGCGTGGCCGTGCCAACCGAGTTGCCGCAAAAATGACGCATATGTGCTGTGCGCCAACGAGATCAACGGCTCCGGCCGTTGGGTGCGGCGCAGCCGGGCGAGGTCGGCGCGCGCGCTGGCGTAGCGTCCCTGACCGCCCGCGGCGACCGCGCGCAGCCACAGTTCGTGCTGCGACGCGGCGGGCGGCAGCGGCCAGCGGCCGGGGTCGTCACCGAACGCGGCGTCGGCCAACACCGTCGCGGAGTCAGAAGTGGTCATCGGAGCGCCGACGCTATCAACGACACGCCGACCGGACGGATTCGGTTAACAGTTGATGCCCACAAAGTTAACTCCAGGTAAGCCGACCATTGCTTGTTTGCGTTTGCTGGATTACCCCATGGCGGCGCGATCAGGTGAAACGGTCGCCGTGGTGGTCTCGGTGGAATTCGCTTAGCATGTTTGACGCCGGCGAAAAGGCCCAAGAATGAACGTGAGGTAAATTCTTGGCCTGCGGTTATGGCGTTCCACACGCGTTTGAACTATTGACGAAATTTCGTGAGCCCACCTACTTTGTGTGCACGAGTAGTCATCGGCGACTTGCGCTCGGATCTGTTCCAGGAACTCACGTGTTCAACCGTTTGCGGAAGAACACGCAGAGAGGGGTTCTCCAATGCCTTTGCCGCAACAACTACCCGGACCCAACGCTGATGTGTGGGATTGGCAGATGGCCGGTTCGTGCCGGGGTGTCGATTCCTCGATGTTCTTTCATCCCGACGGCGAACGTGGCCGTGCCCGCGCCCAGCGCGAGCGGCGCGCCAAGGAGATGTGCAACCAGTGCCCCGTCATCGCGCAGTGCCGTGCGCACGCCCTGGCCGTCGGCGAAACCTACGGCATCTGGGGCGGGCTCACGGAATCGGAGCGCGAACTGCTGCTGAAGCGGGGCATCCGCCGCGCGTCGTGACGGCGTAGCAGTTCGACGAGGTGCCGGGATGACTTATGCCCGCGACGTCAGTTGACGGAATATCCGTTCGCGTCCGCGTATTCCCGGTACCTGTCGAAGGCTGGTGTGATGGCCGGCAGCAGCTTGAGCAACTTCGGTACCGATCCTTCGACCTTCACCTTGCGCCGCGCAATGGCCATCGGCACATTCAGCTTGCCCAGCCAGAACCGGTGTGCGTCCGAGGCCGACATGGTGAGCAGCACCTCGGCTTCGCGCCCGGCCGCGTCGTCACCATCGAACACCACCGGCGGATCGACCGTGCAGTCGAGCATGAACACCTCGTCGGGGTCGGTGTACTGCACCCTGAACGACGTATCCCCGGCGACGAACTTCGGGCGCAGTTCGGGATCGCTGACCAGCTGACGCAGAAACGGGGTCACGAACTGCTGTAACTGCTCTGCGGATTGGAACTCGGCCATTTGTGCGCTCCTTCGCGTCGGGGTGTGTGCGTCAGCGTTTCCGCCCATCAAACAAACACTGTACGGTAAACGCCGTAACGCGGATCACAATCGCCGCGCCAATGTCCCGTCGAGAACCCGGCAGCCCCGCATCGCGCGACCACGATTGGGGGCTCAGCGGTCAAAGGAGTCCCATGCCCGCACAGACCATCAACGGCGTCGCCGCGCACACCTTCGATGAGTTCGTCGTCGTCAACCCCGCGACAGGTGCGCCGTTCACAACGGCCCCCGAAGCCACGCAAGACCAAGTCGACCAAGCCTTTCAGGCGGCCGCCGACGCGTTTGCGGCATGGCGTACCGACGAGGAGTTTCGACGGGCGAAACTGATGGAGGCCTCCGCGGCGATCGAGGCCAACTCAGAAGAGTTGGCCCGCATCCTGATTGAGGAGTCGGGTAAGACCGCCGCGTTCGCGGGGTTCGAAGTGCCCGTTGCGGCGGGTTGGCTGGCGTACTACGCCAATCTGGATCTTCCCCGCGAACTGCTTCGTGACGACGAGACTGCGCGGGTCGAAGTGATCCGCCGACCAGTCGGTGTCGTCGGCGCCATCACCCCGTGGAACATGCCGATCGGACTCGCGTTCTTCAAGATCGCACCGGCGCTGCGCGCAGGTAACACCATGGTCCTCAAGCCATCACCGTTCACACCGCTGAGCACCCTGCGGTTCGGCGAAATCCTTCGAGACATCCTGCCGCCGGGGGTGCTCAACATTGTCACCGGCGGCGATCAGGTCGGCCGATGGATCGCCGAACACCCGCTGGCCCAAAAAATCAGCTTCACCGGCAGCGTCGAGGCGGGCCGATCTGTCAATACCAGTGCCGCACCGGATTTCAAACGGGTCACCCTGGAACTCGGCGGTAATGACGCAGCGGTTCTGTTGGACGACGTTGACGTCGCCGAGATCGCACCGGGGCTGTTCTGGTCCGCCTTCTTCAACAACGGACAGGCATGCGCGCTCATCAAGCGCGTCTATGTCCCGCGCCGGATCTACGGCGATGTTGTCGAAGCGCTGGCCGCCGTCGCGAACGCCACGGCAGTAGGCGACCCGACGGACTCCACCACCCAACTGGGGCCGTTGTCGACGCTGCCCCAGATCGAGCGCGTCATCGGATTGGTCGACAAGGCCCTTTCGGACGGCGCGAAGGCCGCCGCAGGTGGCCGTCGGATCGATCGACCGGGGTACTTCATGGAGCCGACGATCATCGCCGATATTGCCGATGGGTCACCGCTTGTCGACGAGGAGCAGTTCGGCCCGGCGCTGCCGATCATCGCCTACGACGAGGTCGACCATGCGGTTGGCCTGGCCAACCAGACGAATTTCGGCCTGGGCGCAAGCGTGTGGACGGCAGACCCGACGCGCGGCGCACACGTCGCCGCGATGCTCGAGGCCGGGACGACCTGGGTCAACACGCACGCGAGCCTGGGACCCACCACACCGTTCGGCGGGCTCAAGCACAGCGGGTTGGGTGTGGAGAACGGCCCGTGGGGTCTGTATGCGTACACCGAGTTGCAGGTGGTGCACGTCAACCGCGGTACTCCCGGACCCACCGCGGGCTAGCCACCGAAATCGTGTTGGGCTGCGGTTTTTACTCCACATTGTGGCGATGGGCGGGTTCCCGCAATTCCTGACGGCGATACGGTATTGCTAACCCAACTGTGTTTGATTAATATCTGTTGCGCGGGCCATGGCGCCCCTATCACGGCAGACCGGCAACCAGGAGCGACATGGGAACACTCGAGGGCAAGGTGGCCTTCATCAGCGGCGGTGCTCGCGGCCAAGGCCGCGCGCACGCGGTGCGGCTCGCCAAAGAAGGCGCCGACATCATCACCTTCGATATCGCCGAGCAGATCGACTCGGTGCCTTATCCGTTGGCGACCAAGGACGACCTCGAGGAAACCGTGCGACAGGTCGAAGCCCTCGGCCGCCGGATCGTGGCGCGTCAGGCCGACGTCCGGGACCAGGATGCGGTACAGGAAGTATTCGATGAAGGCATCGGCGCGCTCGGCAGGGTCGATATCGTCATCGCCAACGCCGGCATCATGCCGATCGTCGGCCCCACGTCCACCAAGGTGTCAGCGTGGCACGACGCGATCGACATCATGCTGAGCGGTGTGGTCTACACGTTGGAGGCCGCGGTCCCGACGCTTGTGGAGCAGAACGACGGCGGTGCCATCATCATCACCAGCTCGGTGGCCGGGCTGAAGGGCACAGCACGGTCTTTGCGGACCAATACCTATGGATTGCTCGGCTACACGGCGGCCAAGCACGGGGTGGTCGGCGTGATGCGGTCTTATGCGAACGCCTTGGCCGGCCACAACATTCGGGTCAACACTCTCCATCCGACCGGCGCTAATACGATGATGGTGGCCAATGACGCGTTCCTGGGCTCTGCCGAACAGTTCCCTGAACTGTTCGAGGCAATGAGCAATGCCCTTCCGGTGCAGCTGATCGAGGCCGACGACATCGCCAACGCCGTGGCCTGGTTGGTGACCGATGAAGCGCGCTACATCACGGGTGTCTCGCTTCCGATCGATGCCGGGGCGTCGGCCCGCTGATCGGTCCGCGGTAACTACACCGACAGCAATCAGCGACGATCGATTGCTGTCACATCGGTCCTTGACTGGAGGCGCTCCGTTGTCTTATCCCGTCCCAGACGTGCCGCGGACGAAGTACACCCGCACCCCATATCTGGTTGTCTCGCAGGAGAAAACGGTCCGCAAGGACGTATACGGTTCGATCGCCGACAACGCCGTCCGGCAGGCGCAGCTGCTCCGCGGCGATGACGATTCGGACACCGTCGTCCTCGCGATGCATCCCATCGGTTCTCCCGGGTACCTGCCGCTGTTCTCCGAACTTGCACGTACCGGTCTGCATGTGATCGGCGCAGCCAACCGGTACTCGGTCGGCGACTCCGCCCTGCAGATGGAGAATGTGCTGCTCGACCTGCACGCATGCATTGACGATGCGCGAAATCGACTCGGCTACAAGAACATCATTCTTGCCGGCTGGAGTGGCGGCGGCTCACCGATGATGGGCTATCAAGCGGAGGCGGAGTCGCCGATCATCACGAAAACCGCAGCCGGCGAGGACACCCTTCTCGCGGAGACGGCGCTCGCCGAAGCCGACGGGGTGATGCTGTTGGCGGCGCCGCGCAGCCGGCACCGTCTGCTGACCGAGTTTCTCGATGCCTCGATCACCAATGAGGTCGAGCCGGAACGTAATCGCCGAACCGAGTTCGACTTGTACGACGCGTCCAATCCCAACCAACCGCCGTACTCCCCGGACTTTCTCGCCGCGTATCGGTCCGCCCAGCAGGACCGCAGCCGCCGCATCACCGCGTTTGCCCAGCAGAAGTTGGCCGAATTCCGCTCGGCGGGACGGCCGCACGCCGAATACGCATTCGTGGTGCACGGGACGATGGCCGATCCGCGCTGGCTCGACCCTTCCATCGATCCCAACGGACGCCGGCCCGGATCGAGCTACCTTGGCGACCCTTGTATCGCCAACACCAGCCCTGGCGCATTGATGCGGTTCACCACCGCACGCAGCTGGCTGTCCCAATGGAGCCTGCAGACAGCCCAGGTAGACGCGGGAGACGCCGCCCCGCGCGTCACGGTTCCGGTGTTCATTCTGGTCAACGGGCGCGACGATGCAGTGCCGACCAGCCACCAGAGACAAGTCTTCGACGCCGTTGGCCACGCGGACAAGGAACTCGTGAATCTGCCCGGTGCCAATCACTATTTCAGTGGCGCCGACCAAAAGGCACACCTCGCCCGGGCCGCCGATCTGGTGCATGACTGGCTGGTGCGGCATCAGTTCGTCAATTGAGCACGAGGAGAGACAGATGGCCTTCGCGGCCCTTGACTGGGTTGACTACCACGCAAACCACCGACCTCAGGATCCGGCACTCGGCAGCGCCGACGACAACACAATGCTGTGCTGGGCGGAACTCGAGGAACGGGTGGGCCGGCTGGCCCGTGTGCTCCTCGATCGCGGAGTCGCCAAAGGTGACCGCGTTCTCGTCATCGCGGAAAACGATCCGCGCGTCATCGAGATCCAGTTCGCCGCAATGCGTATCGGTGCATTACTGGTCCCACTGAACTGGCGATTGGCAGTCTCTGAGATCACCGATATCGCGCTCGACGCGGAAGCGCAGCTGATCATCCACGACGCCGATTGGGCTGCGGTCGCCAACGACGTCGCCGACAAAGCGGCGGTTCCGCAGCGCGTCTCCTGGGCCGGTGAGGAATCGGAATACGACACGGCTGTTGCCGATGCCGTCCACCTCCCTCCCCACATCGACCTGACATTCGACGACCCCACCCACATCCTGTACACCTCGGGCACAACGGGACTGCCTAAAGGCACGCTCTCGACCCACGGCACGCTGGTGTGGCAGGCGCTGAACACCGCACAAACGACACGGTACTCCGAGCCGGGCAACCACCACCTCAACCCGATGCCGCTGTTTCACGCGGGCGGGCTCAACGTCATGGCGAACCCCATCCTGTATTTCGGTGGAGCGGTATCGATCATGCGACGCTTTGCGCCCGACCCCGTCTTCGCCGCACTCACCCGATCTGAATTGCCGGTCACACATTTCGCCGCGATCCCGTTAATGTACAGAGGTATAGCCGCGCAACCGGGGTTCCATACGGCCGACTTCTCGCACGCACGCCAGTTCATCGTGGCAGGCGCCATCGCCGAACCCGAACTCCTGCAACAGTGGGCCGACCGGGGCGTGCCGCTACAACCGCAATACGGTGGCACCGAGCACGGACCGATGGCCACGGCGGTCGACAAACCCGCGCTTGCGTTGGCCAGGGTCAAGGCCGGGTCGACCGGACGGGCCGCCCGGCATACCCAGATCCGCCTCGTCGACCAGGACGGCGACGACGTTGCCCCGGGCGAAACCGGCGAGATCTGGCTGCGCGGCCCAAGCGTCACACCCGGATACTGGCGCAAAGACAATGACGATTACTTCACCGATGGCTGGTATCGCACCGGCGACGCCGCGCGCCGCGATGCTGACGGTTACTACTACCTCGCTGGCCGGGTAAAGGAGATGTTCAAGTCGGGCGGCGAGAACGTGTATCCCGCCGAAATCGAGCGGGTGTTCGCTGAGCATCCCGAGGTGTCCGATGTGGTCGTCATCGGTGTCCACCACGAGGTGTGGGGTGAAGTGGGGATGGCGGTCGTTGTGCCGTCCCGACTACAACACCCACCCACACTGGACGAGCTAAACCAATTTGCCCAGGCCCGACTGGCGCGGTTCAAACTGCCCAAGTCGCTGGCCGTAGTCGATGATCTGCCCCGCAACGTCACGGGCAAGGTTTCCCGGCAGGCGTTGAAAGAGCAATACGGCGGGGTATGACCGTGATACGCCATAACATCGCAGACAACGGCATAGCCGAACTGGTGATTGACAATCCACCGGTCAACGCATTAAAGCTCTCCGATATGGCCGACCTCGTCACCCATCTGCGCAGCTACCACACCGACAATCGGGTACATGCGGTGCTGTTGCGCGCCGATGGCCGCGGTTTCTGTGCTGGCGGAGACGTCAAGGAGGTCCAGAACCTCCCCGGCTTCACAGGAATCCTGGGCCAGGCCAACGGCTCTCAGGAACTGACCCTGGCAATCAGCGAATGCCCGGTGCCGGTGATCGCCGCAATACACGGTTACTGCATCGGATTGGGGGTGCTGGTCGCGGGAGTATGTGACATCATTTTGACCGCAGAGCAGACGAGCTTTGTGCTTGCCGAAGCCGACAACGGCGCCACCAGCGGGATTGTCCAGGCTGCCGGCCTCCTACCCGAGAAGCGGTTGCGCGCAGCGATGTACACGTGCGAGCCCTTCTTCGCCGAAGAGTTGCACGCCTACGGCAGCGTCTACCGCGTCGTGCCCGCACGACAGTTGGCCGATGCCGCACACGACCTCGCGGCGACGGTCGCAGCGAAGCGCACCGCTGTCGTAAGAAACCTGAAAGCCGCGATCAACGGAACGATCGCCCGAGATATCCGCAGGGCTTACCGCCAAGAACTGAGCTACACCCTCGAGTTGAACATGTCCGGTGAAGCACACGATGCGCGCGGGGATTTCCTCGAGGGCCGTCGCTTGGGCTACGAGCACGGGAACGAGACGCCATGAGCTTCATGCCAACTGACGATGCGCTCGAATTCGGCGCCGTCGTCCGACGCTTCTTGGAGAAACACTCGCCCGAGGAGTCCGTACGGCGTTGGATGTCCGACGATTCATCCTATGATCCGCATGTATGGCAGCTGGCGGCAACCGAACTCGGTCTTCATGGACTGTCTGTACCTGAGGAGTTTGCCGGCAGTGGCGCGGGTTACTGCGAGCTCGGCGTGGTTTTCGAGGAGCTCGGCCGCTCCCTCTACGGCGCGCCGATGCTGGCTTCGGTCGGGCTCGCCACGTCAACCCTCTTGCAATGCGCTGACGCGTCAGCGAAGAAGGACATGTTGCCGCGGTTGGTGATGGGCGAATCGGTGGCCACAGTCGGCTGGGCAGGACATGATCCGCTTAAGAGTTCGATCACGGCAGTGGTTACCGGCGAGGGTGCGGAAACGCTGCACGGTCACGCCGATTATGTGCTTGCCGGCCCGCAAGCAGACATCCTGCTGGTGGTCGCCACAGCGGCCGACGGCCCGAAGATCTACGTCGTCGAAGACACCGCGCAGCTGCAGTGGTCCGAGTTCACACCGCTGGATCAAACCCGCAAGCTAGCGCACACCGACCTCACCGGTATCCCCGCCCGTCGGCTGCCCATTGCCGCGCCGGCTCTGGCACATACCGTGGACATCTGGACTCTGCTGTTGGCAGCCGAACAACTCGGCGGAGCGTCGCGAGCACTTGAGCAAGCGGTCGACTATGCGCGCACCAGGGTGCAGTTCGGTCGGACGATCGGCTCATTCCAGGCAATCAAGCACCGCTGCGCAGACATGCTTGTCGAGGTCGAATTGGCCAGGACAGTTGTGTGGCACGGACTCTGGACGGCCGACCATGACCCGCAGAACCTGGGCGTCGCGGCCGCGCTTGCAGGTTCCGTCGCGACCGATGCGTACACCCACGTCGCCGCCGAGAACATCCAGATTCACGGCGGTATCGGGTTCACCTGGGAACATCCGGCCCACCTTTATCTCAAGCGCGCCAAGGCCTCCTCGCTGCTGTTGCGGTCGACGAACCGGCATCGCGACCGGCTCGCAACGCTGATCAACCTTCCGAAGGGAGCGTGATCGCCGATGTCGACCACACACGATCGCCGGATACTGGACACCGCGCTCGCGGAATTCTTCGCCACACATGACATCGCCACCGTTCCGGACCAGATGATCCGCGCGGCACGCTTCGACGCTGGCTTGGCGTTTGTGCATTTTCCGCACGGTCTCGGCGGCCTCGGATTGGATTCGTCGCTGCAGGCAGAGTGCGAAAACGCGTTTCAGCAAGCCGGCTCGCCTGATTGGAGTGCCCGCAACGTGATCGGCCTGGGCATGGCGGCGCCCACCATCCTAAAACATGGCACACCCGAGCAATGCCACAGGCACCTGCGCGCACTGTTCACCGGCGAGCACATCTGGTGTCAACTCTTCAGCGAACCGGGCGCCGGCTCCGACCTCGCCGCGGTGGCTACCCGGGCCAGACAGCGCGGCGACACCTGGGTGGTCAACGGTCAAAAGGTCTGGACCTCACTCGGCCACGTCGCGCGCTACGGGTTGCTGCTCGCCCGCACCGATCCAGCGGTCGCCAAGCACCGCGGCCTCACCTACTTCCTGCTGGACATGCACTCGCTAGGAGTCGACGTTCGGCCGCTGCGGCAACTAACCGGTGAGGCAGAATTCAACGAGGTCTACCTCAACAACGTGGAGATACCCGACAGCGATCGCCTTGGTGGCGTGGGCGCCGGCTGGAAGGTGGCCATCACCACTCTGAGCAACGAACGGGTCTCGCTCGGCGGCCGTCCATTGCAGCGCGGCGAGGGTCCGATTGCACAAGCGATTCAAGCCTTTTGCAGTGCTGTGAAGTCCGGCGACGGCAGCGCCCTCGCCCGTGATCAACTCACGCGGTTGTGGATCCGCGCCGAGGCGGCGCGTCTGACCAACGTACGCGCCGCGTCGAGCGTCGCCACGCCTGGACCTGAAGGTTCGATCGCAAAACTTCAGATGGCTGAACTCAACAAGGCGATCTATGAGTTCTGCGTCGATGTACAGGGCCAAACTTCGCTGGCCGTGGATGATTACGAGCAGACCGCACCGGACTTCGCCGCGGTGCACGGCGGTGAAGTCCTGACCAAGGCGTACCTGCGCTCATTGGCGAACTCGATCGAGGGCGGCACATCCGAAGTGCAGCGCAACATCCTCGGTGAACGCGTACTGGGACTCCCCGCAGAGCCCCGCGTCGACAAAGACATTCCATGGAGCAGGGTCTCCCCCGCATGAATATGAGCTTCGACTTCACCGGCCATACCGTGCTTGTTACCGGCGCGGCCCAAGGCATCGGATACGAGATCGCCAGTGCATTCACCGATTCGGGTGCCCGGGTTGCCGCCTTCGACAATGACCCTGCCCTGCTCGACGCGACGTGGGCCGGGAGAGAGGACGTGATGCCGATCGCGGTCGATGTGGCCGACTCGCAGGCCATCGCCTCGGCGGTACAGCATGTTGCCGAGTGGGGCGGGGGCGTTGCCACGGTGGTTAACAACGCCGGCATCACCCGCGACACCGTCGTGTGGAAACTGACCGATGAGGACTGGAAAGCGGTCCTCGACGTCCATCTCGGTGGCACGTTCAATGTCACCCGCGCGGCGATACCGTTCATGCGCGCCAACGGATTCGGACGCATCATAAACGTCACCTCCTACACCGCGATGCACGGCAATGTCGGACAGTCCAACTACGCCGCGGCCAAAGCGGCGATCATCGGGTTCACGAAGACTGTCGCGAAGGAAGTGGCCCGCTTCGGCATCACCGCTAACGCGATATCGCCGAATGCGGCGACCGCGATGGTCAAGGCCATCCCACCCGAGAAGCTCGCCGCGCTGACCTCGGCGATCCCGCAGCAGCGGTTCGCGGAGCCGGCCGAAATGACCGCCGCAGTCCAGTTTCTGGCTTCAGCCGAGGCCGGCTACATCACCGGTGTGGTGCTGCCCGTCGACGGCGGCATGTCGATGTGACAACAACCCACGTCGCCACTTCACCTAGTCGGCCCGGGTAACCACGGCCGGCCGACCGCTTGCGACCCGTCGTCGGGTTCCTAACCGATCACTGTTGCGTAAACCACTGGCTTTGCTCGTGAATAAGTACAGCCACATGCGGGTTTGCATAATCTAACGGTGTTTGTTAAATTCGGATAATTCACCTTCACCTCCACCGCGGATGGGAGACAGCGGCAACATGACCCTGAGCTTGATGACACTGGGCGACCAGGTCACCGATCCAGTCACCGGCAATCGCGAAACTGCGGTCGAACGACACCGTGCCATCGTCGAAGCGGCCGTCGTGGCCGACGAAGGTGGGTTCGAGGGTGTGCACATCGGTGAGCACCATGGGTTGGAGTACATCTACTCGTGCCCGCCGGTGATCCTGGCCGCGATCGGTGAGCGCACCAAAAACATCAAACTCAGTACCGCAGTGACGCTGCTCGCGAACCTCGATCCCGTACGAGCCGCCGAGGACTACGCGACGCTGGACGCCCTCAACGACGGCCGCGTCGAAATGGTCGCCGGCCGCGGCAACTTCTTCACCTCGACCTACACCCTTTTCGGGCAGGACCCCAATGACTCCCATGAGCTGTTCGAGGAGAACGTCGAGCTGCTTCTTGACCTGTGGACCGGAAAATCGGTGACATGGCAGAGCAATCATCGCGCACCGTTGGACGCGTTCACTCTGCAGCCGGCGCCTGAACAGGTGCCTCCACTCTGGATCGGCGGGGGTGCCTCGGAGTCCACGCTTGAGCTCGCCGCCCGGCTCGGCCTGGACCTGATGCTGCCGAGCGCCTTCGGCAACCCGGCGATGTTCATCCCCGTCGTCGAGAACTACCTCGAGCGTTACGCCTCCTACGGCCACACCCGCCAGCCACGTGTCGGGGCGTGCTGGCATCTCAACGTCGACACCGACAGCCAGCGTGCGCGCGAACGCTGGATGCCGCGGTACAAGGCCTACTTTGACCTCATGACGACAGTCATCAGCCGCGTCAATCCGGACCCTCCACCGTTCATCAAGAAGCCGTTCGACTTCGAGTTCTTGAGCACGAAGGGCCCGGCAATCGTCGGCAGCCCCGCCGAAATCGTCGACCGGCTTGGGGAGGTTTCTCAGATGCTGCGTGCCGACGTAAATCTGCTGTCGATAGACATGGGCGGTCAACCCGCCGACGAATTCCGGGCGATGGTGGAGCTGCTCAGTTCAGATGTGCTGCCCCAGCTGTCGTGAGCCCTGGCCCGGGCGCTGATTTGCGGCTGCCGGAACGTATTTCCATCCGCGAGGTCGGGATGCGCGACGGCCTACAGATTGAAACGCCCATCCCTACATCGGCCAAGCTCGCGCTTCTGGACGCATTGGTGGCCACGGGCGTCAAGCGGATCGAAGCTACCGCGTTCGTCTCACCACGCGCAGTGCCCGCGCTGAGCGATGCCGCTGAGATCGCCGGGGCACTACACCGTTATCCGGGCATCGAGTTCTCTGCCCTGGTGGCCAGCACTGCGGGTGCCAAACGAGCACTCGATGCCGGGTTGACCGACCTCGAGTACGTGGTTTCAGCTGCCGACGGGCACTCACGCGCCAACGTTCGGCGTTCCACCGACGAATCCATCGCCCTCGTGCCCCAGGTCGCCGACTTGGTGCAAGCCGCGGGTGGGACCCTCGAGGTCATCTTCGCGGTGGCATGGGACTGTCCATTCGACGGCCCGACACCGCCGGCGCGGGTCATCTCGCTCGTGGATCGTGCGGTGTCGTCCGGGGCAGACCGGGTGTGTCTCGGCGACACGATCGGGACGGCAACACCCAGACGTGCAACGGATTTGATCTCCAACATCCAGAGACGACATCCGGCAGTTCCGGTCGGGTTGCACATGCATAACACCCGCGGTGCCGGACTTGCCACGATATTCGCGGCGATGCAGCTCGGCGTCACCATGATCGACTCGTCGGTGGGCGGGCTTGGCGGGTGCCCATTCGCGCCAGGGGCCAGCGGTAACGTCGCGACCGAGGAACTCGTCTACCTGGCCACAGACATGGGAATCGACACCGGCATCGACGTTGAATCCGCGATCAACGCAGCATATCTCGCACAGGATCTGATCGGTCGCCCGCTAGCGAGTGGGGTGCTGCGCGCCGGGGATCGCCGGCGCGCAAGCTGAACGGTCGTCGCTCACCGGACCGACTTCGGTATCCACCACCGTCGGCTCCCGCATGCCTCAGTGCGCAGCGCTGGCGTCGGCGATCCGCTCCGCCTGTTTGCGAGCCTTGGCGTGCTCGGACTTGTGCGCGATCCCCTCGTACTCGGGGACGCTCGCCGGCGTGTTGTCGGCCATCAGCTCGATCGCTTCGAGCTTGTCGTCTTCGGTCAGAGGGACGGTGTCGTAGGTGAACTCGACTAGGGTGCCATCGGGGTCACGGGTGTAGATCGAATGAATGAACTCATGTTTGACCTCGAGCACGTGATAGCCACGATCGAGCCAGCGCTGCTTGTGCTCCTCGAGGCTGCCGATGTCGTGACATTCGAACGCGATGTGGTTCACCCAGTACGGCAGCCCGACGCCGGTCGACAATCCGCCCTGCCAACTGTCATCTGGGACGCCGGCGTCTTCGAGACCGCGCAGGTCCCAGATCGCGAAGAAGCCGGGCTCGTCGCCATTCGAATAAAAGATGTGCTTCGTCCAACCGCCGCCCGGCGCCTGCCGTTTGACTACTTTTCGCAGCTTGAATCCCATGACCTCGGTGTAAAACTGGTGGGACCGATTGACATCTTTGACTGCGATCGCGGTGTGGTGGAACACGTCCGGCGCCCCTTTGCATGTGGGATGGGTACTCCCGCGACATTACCAAACGCTGTCTGATTAATCTATGCCGCCATCCGCCGGGAAAGCCGGACCTCCTGCGCTACGGTTGCGATCTCGCGGCCATGCGACGACGACAGTGCATAGGTAAAGAACGTTCGATTCCCATAGGCGCGGGCACCATTCTGCGACAACAAGACCCAGTCGTCGGCGCGGAAGCAGCGATGGATCCACAGCCCATAGTTGATGGGCTGATAATCACCAGAATCGTGCAATGCACGGGCAACGACAGGATCCACCGTCAACGCCAGCGCGGCGACGTGCACCAAGAGGTCGTCCGGTAACTCGTTGCAGAATCTGACCCAGGTTCGACCACTGCCGTCGATCGGCCGGATATCGACGGGGAACCCTGCCGGCGTTGCCGGTGACAGCACCGCCGGCACGCTGTACGGGTCCGGGGTATCGCCCATGCCAACCAATTCCTCGGCGTGCGCGCCGAAAGACGGTGCCTCGAACGAGACCTGACCGCGGGCAACCACCCGATCACGTTGCGTCACAGAAACGGCGCGAAACGCCGTCTCGGCGCCGGTTTCACGATCCGTGATCACGCTCGCCAATGCGGTGCCGTCGAGGCTCCCGCCCCGAAACGCCACCTGTGCCGAATGGACCCAGTGTCCGAACCCAGTGTCGATACCCGCATCGAGCACAGCACGCGCGGCGACAACGCCTGCTGTGACGGAGGTTTGGCGGCAAAGCCCGGTGATCAACGGGTCGAGTCGTTGCCGTCCGAGTTGGGCTCTGTTGGGCCGGTCAGCGATGCGTGCCCTCTGGCTGGGGCTAAGTGTCGACCTCGCCAAGCTATTCCGTCTCGACCTTTGCGGCAGGAAGCCAACGAGACTGGCGCTCGCGGATGGCCTCCTCGAAAGCGTTGACAACGCTGGAGATGATCACATCGAACATCTCGTCCGATGACAGGCCCCTCTCCCGAAGAACCTTGGTCAAGGCGGGATACTCCTCGCCAGACAGTAGATCAGCCTCGTCACCTTGGGCATCCGTACGCGTCTCTTGAAGTGCGCTGCCGATCGCAACGAGCTCCAGTGATTCGATCAGGGGCATCACAGCTGCGCTCGGGACACCCTCATCGATCAGGTGTTTGGCCGAAACCTCGATGCGTTTAGGGCCGAGGCCTACGCTGCGTCGGCCGATTACGACCTGAATGATCTCGGGATGCGCCAGCAGCGCCGTCCGAAGCTCACGCGCATTCTGCGACAGCCACTCTCGCCAGCGCCCCGACGTGACATCAGGTGCACGCACGTCTTCGAGCGCAAGTTGCGCCGCCCCGGTGATGATCTCGTCCTTGTTCTCGAAATGGTGGTACAACGATGCGCCGTTGACGCCCAACTTGTCTGCCAGGCGACGGATGCTTAAGGAGGCCAGCCCCTCGTTGTCGATGATGTCTAGCGCCGCCTCTAGCGAGCGGCGACGTGAGATGAGCGCCTCTTTAGGCCGAGCCACATTTCTCCTTGTGTGCGTCGACGGTTCCGGTGACTATAAAGTTTATCTAACACCGTTGATGAACGGTATGGTGCGAAGCATCCCAAGTCATTCAGAACTCCCTCGGGCTGGGCACCCACGGAGAGACGATCGTGTACCAGAACATGAGTTGGACCAACGTACTCAGGTAGAACGCGGACCAGATCGCTGCCGCGCCGCTGGTGACTTGGCGCAACGTGTTCTCCCTCGGTCCCGCCATCAGCCCGTCGACGGCCGGACTGGCCGGGCCGGTTCCGACCAGCTCTGTGCGACGAGCGTTCTCCCAGCGTAGGGCGAGGCGCAGCGCTCCGTAACAACTGACGCCAAGTAGACCCGAGAACCAGATGTTCGACCAGATCACGCCGCCAAGCAGATATTGCGGCGCCTGGTAATACGTCCACAGATGCAACCACGACACCATCGGGATCTCGAACAGCGGCTGTAGCAATCCCATGCCGAGGAAAACCAGCAGCCAACCCCACACACCAAACCTGCGGTCCAGCCACTCCCGGTTACGCGCCAGAAATGCTGTCGGAATTCCGAAAAAGAAAGCGTATGTGAACAACAGCGCAACGGGCTGCACGGTTTCGCCGATCGTGAACAGCGGAATGAAGTTCGAACTGTACGCGACGTTGAAGAACCACTTGGTGTTGAACGTCCAGTCGAACAGCACGGTCAGCGTCGAACCGACATAGCCGCCCACCAGTATCCAACTCCGCGTGCGCAGCACGTACCACCAGCCGAACAGAAACAGGGCGAGTGCGACGAGCTCAAACAACCGCACAGCAAGCACGTCCGCCACGATCGGCACGGGCATTACGGTCTCCTTTACAACGCGTGTTTTGGTTAGTCTTGTCAATAACGCTTGTCGGAGGCCGGATCAGCGGCCCGATGTCAGTAACTCGCCTCCGTCAATGGGTACGACGACGCCCGTCAGGTAACTCGCCTGGTCACTGCACAAAAAAGCCACGAGATAGGCGACCTCCGACGGCTCGGCCAGCCGGCCAAGGGGATTGACCTCGACGTCGTTCTTCTCAGCCCAAGCCAAGATAGGGGTGATCATCTCGGTGTTGGTCTTGCCAGGCGCCACCGCGAGCACCCGAACCCCCGCACCCGCCCATTCCAGGGCAAGCGACTGCGTGAGCATGAGCAGCCCAGCCTTGCTGACGTTGTATGGCGCGAGCCCCACCGATGGATACATGGCCGCTGTGCTTGCGACGTTGATCACCACTCCGCCACCGGCGGGCATCATCTCTTTGATCCGGCACGCCAGAAACCATGGCGATGTCAGATTCAGTTCTACGATTCCGGACCACTCGTCGTGAGTAAACCGCTCGGCGCGCTTGGCATCGGGCAGAATGCCGGCATTGTTTATCAGTATGTCGACGCGAGCATGGCGGCTCTTGACCTCATCGACCAATCGCGCGAGATCCGCGGGCGAACTCAAATCTGCTGCAAAGAAATCACATTCGGCACCATGGTCGCGGAGTTCATCCGAAACACCTTCGAGGCGAGCCACGCTTCGACCGACCAACAACACCCTGGCACCCAGCGTTGCAAGTCGCCGCGAAATCGCCGCTCCGATTCCACGGCTGGCACCGGTGACCAAAGCTGTTCGCCCGCACAATGGTTGTCCGGTCAAAGGGTCATCACATCCCTTCATGCCCGTACCTCGACGCCGCGAGAGCGCGTGGTGAATACAGTTCCGAGGAGAACAACGAAGGGTCCGACCATACGGACCTTTAGGCGCGTCTTCGGCGAGATGACGATCGCTGTCGGAGTGTCTGCGACCATCGCCTGCCTTCCGCTGCGCCGCACCAAGCCGCCGTCGTAGTTGCGAGCCGGACCATCGCTGACGCGGGAGGGCCGCTGAGCCGAGCGCCCCACACGGCCGGCGCCCGGCGCGTGAGTCATCGACACATAACACTTTATCTAACGATGTTCGTCCGTCAAGGGCGGGGCCGCATTCGCAACTGCCGCGGCAAACGGCCAACAGCCGCTGCCCTGAAGTCCGGCGTTCCGAACTGCTGATAGGACGCTCAAATGTCCGGCTTCACGGGGCCTCACGGCGCCGTCGGCATCCGGCAACAACCGGAGGACCGGCGGCAGATCAACCGGGCGATGCCGGGGTACGGGGTTCTGCGCCGCGGCTTCTGACGCAAACTGACACCCGCTAAGGCCTCCCATAACCGGACACCGTTTGATAACGTGGCTCCCCGGTGGGTGATCGCCCTCACATAAAACCAAGAAGGACGGCGAATGACGACACTGCGGACAACGCTTGAGCTTGGGGGCTCAGGGTCTCCGCCAACCGAATCCGCCGACGCTTCGGACGGTCACCCTCACCATCGCGACTCCGCCAGCTCTTTGGCGCGGGCGCAGCGTCGTATGGCGAGTATGCTCGTCCGCCTCGCCGAGATTCCGGTGCGCAGCGCGCACACGACTGGACGAAGCGTGCTCATGGCGGGGTCGGTGTTCAGGTATGCCGTGACGGATACCGTCGCGCTGAAGCTGAACTTCGGTGAACTCATCGTCCAGGCTTGGACCTTGCTGAAGGTGACGGCCCTACCGGCTGTGCTCATGGCCATACCGTTCGGCGCGATGGTGGCCGTGCAGATATCCGGTCTGGTCAACGAAGTCGGCGCCAATTCGCTCGTCGGGTCGGCGACGGGTGTGGCCGTCCTCCGACAGGGAGCGCCCGTGACGGCCGGCCTGTTGATGGGCGGCGCGGCCGCCGCAGCAATCACGTCCGATTTCGGCGCGCGGGCCATTCGCGAAGAACTAGATGCCCTGCGGGCGTTGGGAATCGATCCGGTGCGGCGTCTTGTCGTGCCACGCTTTTTGGCCCTGCTCTTGATCACTCCGATCCTCGTCGTCCTGGTGCTCGCCATGGGCGTAGGTGCGGCTTTCCTCATCGCGACGATGGTGAATGGCGTCACGCCCGGCAGCTTCTGGTTGTCCTTTGGATCGTTCGCGAAGATGGTCGACCTCTGGTTCACGATGGGTAAGGGCTTCTGCTTCGCAGCGATAGTTGCCGTGATCTCGTCCCAGCGCGGTATGGAGGCCAAGGGCGGCCCGCGGGGCGTCGCCGATGCCGTAAATGCGTCGGTAGTGCTCAACGTCCTGCTCATCGTGGGTGTCAATCTTGTTATCACCCAGGTGCAGTCGATGTTCTTTCCCATGGCGGTGGCGTAGTGGCGGCCCCGGCGCAGCAGTATTCCGCTGCACCGTCGTCCTTCCTCGGCAGGCGGGTCTTGCCGGTGCGCCACTTGAATCAAGCCTTCCGGGCAGCCGGGCAGTGGGCAACCTTTGTTGCGCAGACGATTTGGCTGCTTCCAACGACGGTGCGAAAGTACCCACGAGAGACGCTGCGCGTCATGAACAACCTGGCGTGGGGTCGGGGATCGATCATCGTCGACGGCGGCGTGATCAGCGTGTTGGTGATCCTAGGTGTCACTGTCGGGGGAATTGTCGCCATCGAGGCGTTCGCAACACTCGATCTCATTGGGCTCGGAGCATTGACGGGCATCATCGGCGGATGGGGCAATGTCCGAGAGATGGCCCCGCTGGTCGCCGGTGTGGCCTTCGCCGCTCAGGCGGGCTGTCGTATGACCGCCGAAATCGGTTCCATGCGAATCGCCGAAGAGATCGACGCCACCGAGGCCATGGGGCTCAGGGCAATCCCGTTCGTAGTCGGCACCCGTGTCATCGGAGGACTGGCGTGCATCATTCCGGGCTTCGTCATGACGCTGGCCTTGAGTTTCTTCACGGTCAATCTGATCGTCCAGAAGGTGTACTCCCAGCCTGTCGGTACGTATAACCACTATTTCGTTGAGTTCCTGACCGTGCAGGACATCGCATTCTCGGTGCTGAAGGCCACGATCTATTGCACGGCTGTGACGATAATCCATTGCTATTACGGATTCTTCGCCTCAGGTGGGCCCGTTGGTGTTGGCCATGCTTCCGGCCGCGCCATTCGCGCCAGCCTGGTGACGATCATGGTCCTCGATCTCACGACCACCATCATGATGTGGGGTCTGCGTCCAGAATTCGTGTTCAAGGGATAGGGCGATAGATGCTATTCCGCATGTCTGCAGAAGCAGAGACGCGCCGGCTCACGATCATCGGCGTGGTCGTGACCTTGTGTTTCGCGGTTGTGTGCGTCCTCGTGGTCACGAACCCGTTCGCCCGCCAGACCAACCAGATCTCGGTCGTGATGGATATGCCGTTCGTCGGCCAGGGCGTCGCCACGAACACCCCGCTGATGATGCACGGTGTCACCGTGGGCGAAGTCACAGCGGTGAAGAGCCTGCCGAGCGGCACCGTTCGGGTCAATGCCGACTTGGAAGCGGCCCTTGCTGCGGACTTGACCGACACCATGAACGTCGACTTTCGCCCTGCCAATTACTTCGGTGTGACCGGTATCAATCTGATTCCCGGTGAGGCTGGCGAACCTCTGCGAAGTGGTGCGTTCATCACCACGACGCCGCAAGGCAACTTCACTTTGCAGGCATTGCTGACCCGTATGGGCTCGATCACCGGCAGTGTGATCACTCCGCAGTTGGTCGACGTGGTCAATAGGGCGACGCAGTACACCGATGGGCTCAACCCATTGATCGAGTCGATGCTGATCGCGGCGGAATCGGTCGACAAGGTGCAGACCGTCTCGACCGAACGACTGCTCAGAAACGCCACAGGAATCAGCGTGGCTTTCCCGGCGTTCACCGATGCCGTTACCGCTGCTGGATACGGCTGGAATCAGGGCTCGAGTGCCATCACGTTCAAGGTGTCTGGTGAAGAGGCTTTGCCTGGGCAAGAACAGGTGGCCGTCATCGGGGGCGCGGTCTCGGAAGAGTACTGGCGGGAACGCGCCATACCGACGCTGGAAGTCGTCGCCAACTCGCTGTTCGGCGCGGTAGGAAAACTGGAATCCTCACACGCCACCAATCTGCTTCCCGCAGTCAAGCTGACGCAATCGCTCACCGATACCGTTCCGGCGCTACTGACACCGGTGGGCGTCAACGAAACATTGGTGGAACTGCGCACGCGATTCGAGAAGCTCTACGCCGGATCATCCGAACAGCGGGCACTTCAAGTGCACATCGTGCTGGATCAGATCCCGGGTGTGCAGGCGCCGATCAATGCGATGGGAGGACCGTGATCAAACCTCGCGCGGCCCTGTGGCGGTTCGTGTTGGCCAGCATCTTTGCAGCGCTGGTATTCACTTTGATCGTGAATGTCCTGCGCCAACCGGTTGGCAACGAAACACGATCGTATACCGCGGAATTCACTGATGTGTCCGGTCTGCGTACCGATGCTGACGTGCGCATCCGCGGGGTACGGGTCGGAAAGGTCAAGGGGATGCGGCTGGAACACAAAGCCGGCCAGGACATCGCGGTGGTCGACCTCAGCCTTGACAAAGGCTACTCGGTCGTACCGGCAACCCGGCTGGCCATCAAGTATCAGGCGCTCACCGGCGCACGGTATATCGACGTGGCCAACGCTCACGAACACGCGACCAACTCTGCATCCGAACCAGACTCGATCACACACATTCCGGTGAGAATGACGCAGCCGTCTTTCGACATAACGTCGCTCTTCAACGGGCTACAGCCGGTCCTTGCCACATTGAGCCCCGAGGAAATAGACCGATTCACCGAGAACGCTGCCAACTATCTGCTCGGCGACGGCAGTGGAATCGGACCGGTATTGGACAGCATACGGAAGCTGACTGAATTCACATCGAACCGCCAACAGGTAGTGGCGACGTTGATGCAGAACCTCAACTCCATCGCCGATACTTTTGGCGGACATGCGAAGGACCTTGTGCAGGTCCTCGAATGGATGAATCGACCAATCGATTCGGCCCTTACCGTGCTGGATGAGTTCCGGAAGTCGGCTCTTTACGGCCCGCTCTACACCGGTCATGTGGTTCGGCTTCTGGCGAATGCGGGTTTCACGCCGGGCAAGGCAGACCTTGACGAAGCACTGGATCGCGCAATCACAGCGTTCTACGACTTCAGCGACGAGGTCAAGCGCGTTCCGGTCGTCTGGGACAGCGTTGTGCCGCCGGCGGAGCCGGACGCGCCACTTCCGTGTTCGAGGGGTCCCGCGCAACTGCCGGCGTCAATGGACGTACTACTGAATGGCCAGCGGGTGATCTTGTGCAATCGGTGAATTTCTGGAGAAGCCCGATGCTTTGGGGTGTTGGCGCGCTGGCGATGGTGGCGGTCTTGGCGGTGACGGCCGCTGCCGTATACGTGCGTCCACCGGGCCAGAAGTCGGTGGTCTTCTACACCGATGACGCCGCAGCGGTCCAGCGAGGTGACGATGTCCGGATGGCCGGAATCTCAGTTGGCAGGGTCGCCAGCCGGACACTTGAGGGGAACCAGGTGAAGGTCCGCGCAACGGTGGACGAAAGCGCATTCGTCGGCGACCAGTCCCAGGTCCATGTGCGCATGCTCACAGTCGTCGGCGGATACTACGTCAACCTGGTATCGCTAGGTGACAAACCGTTGGGGCATAATCCAATTCCGGTTTCCCGTGTCACGATGCCGTACAGCTTGATGCGTGCCCTCGCCGATACGACGAAGGTGTCCGAGCATACGAACCCCGCTCCTATACGTGCATCGCTGGACCGCGTACAAGAGGGGCTGCACGGAACAAACCTCGATACCATGACGGCGGTTATCGACGCCGGCAACGCGCTCACTGCCACGATCGACCGTCAGCGGGGACAGATCTCTGCGATTCTCAACCTCTCCGATGAGTACATCGCAGAACTGAGCAACTATCGAGATCGGCTCAAAGAACTCGTGAGTAAGGTCTCGATTTTAGAACAGACACTCGTCTTGTACAGCAAGGGTTTTGCCCAATCGCTGAAAGGTCTGGGTGACATCGCGGACGCGATCCTGATCCCGTACGGAAAGTTCTGGGTCAATCATCGAGAGGACTTCATCCAAAAGATCCGCGAGTGGGAGGACCGCATCAGACGATGGGTCGAGAACAACAGCAGAATCGTGCCCCGGTTACGGCGGGTGCGCGACAAGATCGAGCGTGTGCTCGACGCCCAGAACGCGCGCCCGGAGTTGCTTGCCACCGACGTGTGCATCCCGATGCCGGGAAGTCCCTGCTGATGTCCACGACAGGCCTTCGCAGAATTTCCCGCGCCGTTGTCGGTGTAGGTCTAGCCGCCATCATTGCGGCTGCGGGTTCAGGATGTACGGGCGACAGCGGACATGACGCCGCCTATTGCGCCTACCTGCCCGACACCGTCGGACTGTACGTAGGCAACCCGATCACCCAGATGGGTTATCCCATCGGCACGATCACGTCTATCGAATCGGCGCCGACACACGTTCGCGTCGAGTTCTCGGTCTCCGAGCAGCGTGAATTGCCCAGCGACGTCAAGGCGATAATCCGATCACCAACGATCCTGGCCGACCGTTCGATGGAGATGGTCGGCAATTACACCGACGGCCCAAAGTTGGCCCCCGGAGCCTGCATCCCCCTCGATCGGACCATCTCGCCGAAGACCCTGTCCGAGGTCATCGGATCGGCAGACACATTTCTCAACGCGATCAACTCGGCCGGCTCAGAAAACATCGCCGGCACCGTCGCCGGAATCGATCGATTGGCGCAAGGCAACGGTACGGCCGCTGGACAGTTGTTGACGACGACGTCTTCTCTGCTCGACAGCCCCGACCAAGCGATCAGTGATATCGGATCGATCATCCGGAATACCGCTGAGCTGTCCACAGCGTTGAAAGAAATGCGAGATCCACTGAAGGAAATCCTGCAGGACTCCCTTATCACCAGCGGCGACTTGGTGGTGGCCCTTGATGGCGCCGCGCGCCTTTCGGGTCCGACAGGTCTTGGCGCCCTGGGCCCGCTGGTTGAGACGGTCGCCGTGATGGAAACCAGGCTGGGCGATACGACACAGCTCACGCTGGATACGGTCAGCGACGCGGTTCGAAAGGTCACTCCCCACTCGCAAGCACTCGCAGATCTGTTCAACCCCGTGCCGTGGTGGATCAATACCTTGGCAAACCATGTCAATGTAAAGGATTGGGGCACCTTCAATATCGCCTACCGGCCGCCGCTGTTCCGGGTTCCCACCCACGACGGGCTTGCGTTGTGCGGCTTCATGAACGCATCGATGCCCGGCAGTTGCGCCGATGTCAATGGCCAGCCATATGCCGTCGACGTCGCCCTGCTGCAGTACGTACTACAGGAAGCGAGCAAGCGATGACCCGGCGGATACGGTCAGTGGCCGCTGCCACCGGAGCGGCCATCCTCGTGTCATCGTGCGCGTCGATCACGGTCAACTCGTTGCCGCAGCCCGGCGGGAGAGGCAACGACGGCTACCGCATCGTCCTGGAGTTCGCGAACGTGCTCAACCTGCCTGACCGGGCCAAGGTCGTACAAAGCGGCACAGCCGTCGGCATGGTCACCCGTGTCGATCTCAAAGACGATCATGTAGACGTCGTATCGCAGATCGACCCAGGTGTGGTCGTCCCGTCCAATATCCGTGCGACACTGCAACAATCCACCGTTCTCGGCGACACATACGTCGCGCTGGAATATCCGACAACCGGTGAAGCGGCTCCGGGCCTGGCTGACGACGGCAGAGTTCCGCTGACACAAACGACGTCGCCTCCCCAGCTGGAGGACACCCTCGCCAACCTCGCGAATTTCGTTGGCAGCGGTGCTATTCAGCGCGCACAGAACACCATCATCCAGATCAACAACGTGACACCTTCGCAGCAGGGCCAATTGCGCAGTTTGGTGAACCGTGTCGCGGTCGACCTCGCCGACCTCGCTGACAACATCGACACGGTCGACCAGTGGCTGAACGGTGTAGCGGGGACCGCAGAGGTGATGGTTCGCAATCGTGAGACCTATGAGTACTGGTGGTCGCCGGCAGGCATGCTGGGTTGGGACCGAACCACGGAGCATGGGAGCTATATCGGGACCGTGGTTCCCTCGATCGGGAGCATCTATTCCGGTGGGTTCTGGCTTGAGCCGCTGCTCAACTCCCTGGCTAACGCCACCGGAGCACTTCAGCAGAGCAAATGGGATTTCGAAGCCGAAGCGCCCCGCTGGCGCGAGTTGTTCGCGGAGTACTTCTATCCGGTTGACAAGTACCCGGCCATCAACATCACCTCGATAACCGGGCCGGACGGGCGAGAGATGAGCGGCAATGTCGAGGACGTGCTTCGGATACTGGGGGCAATGCCGTGAGGATCGCGAAGA
Source organism: Mycolicibacterium sp. XJ662 (assembly GCF_053484035.1). Taxonomy (NCBI): domain Bacteria; kingdom Bacillati; phylum Actinomycetota; class Actinomycetes; order Mycobacteriales; family Mycobacteriaceae; genus Mycobacterium; species Mycolicibacterium sp. XJ662. Next base: position 383,572 of record NZ_JBEFTL010000002.1, read on the forward strand.
ATATCGCGTCATTCACCGCTTTCGCAGTCCTCATCGCGAGTGGCGCCACATACATCTCATCGTTTGACTTGCACATCCGAGCACCCGATAACCGCATCGATCTGTCGATGGAGGTTCCGGACGTCAAGGGTCTCGTCGTCGGGTCGAGCGTCCTGTTGCGCGGCGCATCCGTCGGAAAGGTCACCGGAGTGTCGTCATCGGTGAATACCGCTACCATCGACTTCTACGTCGAAGCCGATCATCAGATCCCCGTTGACAGCGACGTGCGGCTCGACAATCTTTCCGCACTCGGCGAGGCCTACATCGGATTTCGGCCACGGACGGCTAACGGCCCGATGTTGACCGACGGCCAACGCATCTCGACGGAATCAATTACTGTGCCGCCGTCGATATCGCAGCTCGCCACCACCGTGGTGCGGATGCTCAACCAAATGGATCCCGATCAGCTCAAACGAATCCTTGCCGAGAGTGACGCCGCACTTCCTGATCCGAAAGAGGTGCTGCCCAACCTATCCCGGGCCAGTCTACTCAGCCGGAACATGGTGGTAGGGATGGACGGCAAGGGCCAGCAGGTACTGGACAACTTCCAAACGCTGCTTCAAAACGCCGACTGGGTTGGGCCCAACCTGGCCGAGCTGGGTCCGCATCTGTGGGACTTTGGCCCCGCCATATCCGATGTGTGGAACGGCACAATGAATGCTATCGCTTGGAACAACCCCGAAAACATGGTCTTGTTCGGCAATTTCTTGGAACGCATACAGCTGTTCCTGGATAACAGAGCGCCCGATCTCAAGGTGATAACGCAAACCCTGTTACCGCAATTCGGAGGCATCAGTGGCGCACTCATGAATTTCGATACAGGTCAGATCCTATCGAATGTGCTGGCCGGCATACCGGAGGAGGGAGCGATCAAACTTCATGTCACCATCCCCGATCGCTAGGTCGAGGGCCGTCTGCGCTACCCCCGAGGAGATTTGATGTCCATAACCAACACAGACGAGATGATTGACAACTCACCGTCGCCGACAAGCGACGAGAGGGTGGCAGAGGAAACTGGTGAGGAGGCCGCCACCGTCGGACGAACCGAAGGCTCGGTGCAGCGATCAAGGTCTCGCGGGCGGGTGTCCTTCTCACTGCGCACCCTGATCACGGCGTTTGTGTTCACCCTGTTGGCTGGCGCAGCGGGTGTCCTGGGATGGCTGTACATCGGGGCTCAAAGCCAGTTGGAAGCACAGGCACAGCGGGCGGCCGACAGAGAACACGCGCAGCAGATCGCCACCGAATACGCGCTCAACGCTGCGGAGATGGACTACCAGAACTTCGACGAATGGAAGCTGAAGCTGGTCGATGGGACTTCGCCCGAACTGAAGGAGAAGCTGACTGAGGCCGCCAACTCCATGGAACAGCTCCTCGCACCTATGCAGTGGCAATCCACGGTGCGGCCGTTGTCTTCGATCGTCAAGTCGGAGGCGGGCGGTGTCTATACCGTCGACGCGTTCGTCAGCGTCCTGACCAAGACTATGCAAGCACCCGAAGGGCTGCAATCGACCGCGACCTACAGCATCACCATTGACAGCCGAAACGATTGGCTGATCACCGACGTCGGCGGTATCGACGCCGCTCTCAGAAACAGTGGCGGGTGAGAATGAGTGCTTTGCTGCGCGGTGGCCTCGCGACTGCAGGCGCCCTGGCCGTGTTCTGCGCTGCGGCGTTCGCCGGCGGGTCGGCCGGTGCCGACACGTATGAACCATATGATCCGGTCGCACATTTCGATCGGCCACAACTGCTTCCAGCGGTGACGCCGGTGCCCAGCGACTGGCAGCCGAAGTTTCCTCCTCCCTTTGACACGACGCGGCAGTTCGTGACGGATGCCGATATCAATGCCGAGCGGGAAATGTGCCAGTGGTACACCGCCCAGTACAAGGCGATCAAGCGCCAGATCACGGGTCTCAACAACGCCGTCGTACGCGCTAATGGCGACTGGAACGCCGACGGGATACCGCAACAGGCCGGCGTCGTCGCGGCCAACCTCGACCGATCGACAGATTTTCTCACCCCGCGCGTCGGTGCGCTCACCCGAAGCTTCGATCGTGCCGGTGACATGTATTTCCCGCTCTACCAAGGTGACAGCTTTCATGGGCTGTGGCAGCAGATGTTCAACGTCAGCAACGGAATCAAAGCCCGCCAGCCCACCTGGTTCAGCGGCCCGTCCTACCACCAGATGCAGTTCTGGGGCAGCAAGATCAAACGCTCCCACGTCTGCCGCTGACACCGATTCGCGAAGGAGAGGCTCTTGCACAGGGCACGTACCGTTGCAGCTTTGACCGCGGTGGTCGGCGTGGCCGGTCTTCCTGCTGCACCCGGCTCGGCTGATACGCCAGCCGCAGTGGCACAAGCGGTCACCCAGGCCCGGGGCGCTTCAGAGTGCAGTCCGTTGACCTACAGCCCGGAGCTCGAGCGTGCCGCGGTGATCATCAACAGCTCGACCTCCGACTACCTCGACCACACCGGGGAGAACATTCCGGCCGACGACCCGCACCCGATGCCGATACTGGCGGAGCTCGGCATCGAGGCCGAGAACGTTCATTCGTTACAGGGAGCCGGCCGAGACGAGGCCGATGCCGTCGAGGGCATGCTCCTACAGGGCTACCGGACGATCCCCGACTGCTCCTATACCGAGTTCGGCACCAGCGGTCTTTACGAACCGCAATCGGGCTATTTCCTTGTCGTCGCGGTGATGGTCCAAAAGTGAGCGCTGACATGAAGACATTGGGCAGGCCCGCCTCTCGGTTGTTGGCAGTTTGCCTGGCAGCATGGTGCATACCGGTATTGGTTCACCCACCGGCAGCTTGGGCTGACGATCTCGTCACCTATGAGGTGGTATCCGACAGCGTCAGCATCGCCGATGTCGAATACCAGACCAGCACCGGGCGCATAACGGCGAATTCTGTTGCGCTGCCATGGCGGGTGGACGCACCAGTGCGTACTTTTGACGGCCCACCGCCGAATGGCAGCCAGGTGCGGGCCGATTGGCGGCCGGTCGCGGCTCCCAGGCGGTGGGTCTCTGTGCGCGTCATCCACCACGGAAAGGTCATCTGCCAGAGCACTCTTGATGTCGGCAATGCCACCTGCTATGGCAATGTTCCACGTATTTCGTAGTGTTGCAGCCTGATTCAGATAGGAATAGCCGTGAAGCGTCTCTACAGTATTGTGGCGGCCCTGATCGCCACCGTCGCGGCGGTCAGCAGTCCTGCTTCGGCTCAAGCAGACCCGGACCCCACGCCGGCGGAGTCGGTCATCGGTCCATTCCCCGACATCAGGTATTACGATGTGGTGGATCCCGCGGCATATGTGCTCCCTGGAGGGGTGTGGTTCGTCGCGCCGGGAGGACAGAACTGCGGCATCTGGGGCCGCGGAAATTTCGGCTGCACTGGTGATATCCCCGGCGCCCCAGACGGAGTGAGGCATATCGGCTGGATAAACGGGGACCGTGCCGTCCACTACGACTGGTCGATGGCGGTCAGATTCCCTGCGACTCGAGCCATGAAACCTTTGCCACCGCACGGCAAGATCACCCATGAGGGGACCAGTTGCGCTGTCACGATGGACAGCAGAGCTTACTGCGAGCGGGGGCCCCTTCGTTTCGTCATGGAGCCCAGCAAGACCTGGCTGTCGGCGGCTTGGATGGACCTGGGCTGGATCGAGCGCGGACCTGCATCATGTAGTCCGCCGGGCGGCGGGCCCTGCTACAGCTGATCGCTGGTCACATAACTACCAAACGATGTATGGTTTTGTGGAATGATGACATCACCTCACCTGCTGTCGCGTCGGTACGGCAGAACCACAAGCCGACGGAAACCCGCGAGTGAGCTCTACCCAGCGTGCGAACAACGATTAGGAGCACACATGGCTGCACCCACAGAGCCGTTCTCTGCCAACGATGAACTCCCCCACCCCGTAGGGCCGGACCCGTTGTGGCAGGAGAGCGTCGTGTTGATCTGGTGGGATGCGGCCGCCGGCGTGGGCGGCTTTCATCGCATCGGTCACGAGCCGGGACAGGGCATTTCCACGAGCTGGGTCGGCATCCACACCCGCGATGGCGAACGCTTCACCCAACATGTGAACATGCCGCTCTCAGAAGGTGCCTCGGCCGACACGGGATTTTGTGTCGGCGATGCGTATCAGGCTCGATTCGAGAACGGCCATGCGGTCTGGACCATCCGTGAGGACGACTGCGAAATGGAGCTCGTGGCAACTGATTACACGCCGCGCTTCGACCTGTTTCGTGCGGGCGGTACCGTCACCGACGACTTCGCGCCGGGGCACCTCGAAGCCGCCGGCCGGGTCGAGGGACACATCCGTCTCGGCGGGCGGCTGACTCAGATCAACGGGCTGTGCTATCGCGACCACAGCTGGGGAAAGCGCGATTGGGAAACCCTACTGAGCCACCGTTGGATTGCTGGAACGTGCGGCCCGGAACTCACCTTCAACGCGGCTTCGTGGCACGCCGTTGACGGTTCCTTGCGCAGCTTCGGCATCGTTGTCCGTGATGGCGTGGTCACTTACGCGGATGCGGTCGACCTGCTGGTGTTCATGGAAACGGATGCGACGACACACCGCGGCGGCGTAGCCGCCTTCGACTTGCCCGACGGCGAACGCATCCGGATAGACATCCAGACGCCGATCGGTGGTGCGTTGACACTGCACAATGGTGTGGCATGCATCGACGAGCTGTGTGAATTCGAATACCGTGGCAAGAACGGCTTCTGCGACCTCGAGATCACGACCAACCCGCGCGGGGGGACGGAACCGGTTACCGCGCTGGTCCGCGCGACCCAGCAAAGAGGACTGTCGCGGCGCGAGTGGGCCACCGAAGACCTCATGAGCCCACACCGGAGGGATTCATGACCGCGCCCAGGCACATCACCTCAGTAGACGACCAAGCGGCACGCGCATACCTACTCAACGTCGCCGACACGCTCGGACGTGCCATCATCCCGGCGCTCGACGGCGCCGCGCTGAGCCGAGCCAATGATTGCAAGACGATCCTCGCGCGGCTAGCCGTGCGGCTGACGGCACCGAACGACGGTGCGCGCCAGTCACTGCAAGCGCTCGCCGAACTCGACTCGTTACTGGGCCGCGATGCCGTTGAAGCGGACGGCGCAGTTCTCGACGCCGAGGAAGCCGTGGCCACCAAGGTGCGCGGCAGCGTCGCCACATCCGATAATGGCGGACAGCGTAACTTCGACCGGGACGGCCTCGAACGCTTTCTGCGCGCAGACTCGATGGGCGGCGAGGCGACAGCCATCGTGGAAGCGCAGCCGCTCGCCGGCGGACGTTCCAAACAGACCGTGCTGCTACGTCAGAAAGGTGCGGCCGCACTACCGGAATACTTTGTGTTACGTCAGGACTGGGCCAATTCAGTGGTGGGTACGTCGGTGACGCCGGAATTCGAGGTCCTTCGACGTGTGCATGCGGCCGGTCTGCGGGTACCGGAGCCGTTCTTGCTCGAAGCCTCTGACGAGGCGCTCGGCGCACCGTTTTTGCTCGTGGGCCGCATCGACGGTCACATCGAAGGCGACGTCTTCGATCCGCCGCCGTCTGAAGCGCTCGCATTGCAGTTCGCCGAACAACTCGGCCGCCAGCACGCGCTGGGCGACGGTCCCTTCGACGGTCTACATGGGATCGTCGAGCGCAGCTTCACCCCCGACCAACTGAGGGGCGAGCTCGAGACCTTCGAAGCGACCATCGCTCAACTCGGTGAGCCCAATGCAACCGTTGCTGCGGCGCTCGACTGGACCCGACGCCACATCGACGACGTCGTCGGTCCTCGTGTGCTGGTGCATGGGGACCTCGGTTTTCACAACTTCCTCGTGCACGACGGCAGCCTCAGCGCGGTGTTGGACTGGGAACTGGCGCATCTGGGGCATCCCGCAGAGGACCTCGGATACGTCCAGGGATGGGCGCGAAAGATGCTTCCGTGGGAGCAATTCGTAACTGCCTACCATCACGCAGGCGGACCGCAGTCGTCGCAGGTTGCCCTCGACTTCTACACACTGTGGGCGAGCCTGCGCCTCTATTCCATGCTCCTTCAAGCGCGCGCGGCCATCGTCTCCGGTGCGCTGATCGACTGCGAAGTCACGCTGTGCGTAGTGGACTACGTCCCGAAGTTGTTGCACCGGACTTCAGTCGCACTGCGCGAAATCCTCGCCAGAAGCTAGGCCTGGGGATAGGGAGCGGCATGTCCCCGCTCCCTCTCAGCAGATCAGGTCGAGGGCAGCGCGCACGATGCTGTTCGCGTCGATCCCGTGGTAGCGATAGACCTCTTCGAGGCTGCCGGCCTGGCCGAAGCGGGTGACGCCCAGAGCCGCCCCCGCGACCCGATTCACGCCGCTCAGGAACGCCAAGGTGTGTGGATGTCCGTCCAGGACGGTGACCATCGGCGCGGAACGATCCACGGGAAACACCCGCTCGAGGATCCAGGATGGGGCCTCACAGAACCCGCGACGCGCCTGCACTGCCTCGAACAACAATCCAGGGCTGGTAACACAGATGACGTCGGCGCCGATGCCCTGCCGGCGGAGACGTTCGGCTGCGGTGAGGGCTTCGGTGACCATCGCACCCATCGCAACCAGCGTCACCGCCGGCTCGGTCGCCCGTTGCAGCGGATAGGCCCCCGCGATGACCTGACGGCGGCGCCGCTCGCGGGCCGCCGGATCCGTCGGTATCGCACCCAGAGTCTGATCGACGGGTCGGGTCGACAACCGCAAGTACGACGAACTACCGCCGGGCCGGCCCATGCGGGCCAAGCAGGACAACAAGATCCATTCGGTATCGATGGCGAATGCCGGCTCGTAGCTGACACATCCGGGCTGTTCGAGCCCGACCGATGGGGTCTTGATCGACTGGTGCGCACCACCTTCGGCGGCCAACGTGACGCCTGACGGTGTCCCGACGAGGATCGATTGCCCGCCCGCGTAGATGCTGAAGGACCAAGGCTCCAAACCACGTTCGACGAAGGGGTCGTAGAGCACACCGATCGGATACAGAGTCTGGCCCCAACGGCTCCAGGTTGCGCCCAGTTCGCCGATCAGGCCGACGAGATTCGTCTCAGCGATCCCGAGTTCGATGTGCTGCCCCGTCGGCTTCTCGTGCCAGTGCATGAGGGTTTCGCCGTCGTCGTCGAACCAGTTGCGGCGTTCAGTCAGCGACCACACGCCCACCTTGTTCACCCATCCTGCGAGGTTGGTTGTCGAGCTCACGTCGGGGCTTACCGTGACGACCCGCCGGGCAACCTCGGGAACCTCTCGGGTGAGATCCAGCAGAGCGCGACCCAACGCGGCTTGTGTTGTGGTCACCCCTGACGGCGTACGCCCGAAATCAGCAGGGATCGGCGGGGGTGCCGGATCCGGAACCCGCGGGCGCTCCAAACGCTCTCGCGTCGCGATACACAGCCGTCCCGCGGCGGTGGTGTGGTCCAATCGCTGCCACGGATGGTCCGGGTCCATCCCCAGGGCGTTGGCGAGTTCATCGTATTGGGCCACCGTCAACAGTGACGAGTGATTCTGCGGATGCCCCTGCGTCGGAAGTCCATAACCTTTGATGGTGTAGGCAAGAATCACCGTAGGGCGGGTGTCGTCGATCTGCGCGTAGGCCCCACGTAACCGATCCAGATCGTGGCCGCCCAGGTCCCTGATCGCCGCCAACAGGGTTGCGTCGTCGAGTTCGGCAATCAGCCTTCTGATCTCCGCATTGTGGCTGCCCCTACCCGGCAGCAGCTCACGCAGCTGGCCGGGGGCGTGTCGCAGCAGCCGTTGATACTCGGCATTGGGCATGGTCAGAATGCGGTCCCGCAATGCCGCTCCCCCATCACGGTTGAACAGCGATTCCAGCAGCTTGCCGAACTTGCAAGTGATCACCTGCCAGCCGGCAGCCCCGAACATGTGCTCCAACCGATTTGCGGCTATCAGCGGAACCACGCGGTCCAGCGACTGGCGGTTCATATCGACGATCCAGACCAACTCGCCCAGCTCGGTGACTGCGGGATCGAGAATCGCCTCCCACACGGCGCCCTCGTCTAGTTCGGCGTCACCGACCAGGGAATACTGTCGACCCAGCGCTGCACCCACCGAGCGGCCATCCCCGACAATCCCGGCGGCATCGTCGAACCTGAAATGGACGTAACGCCGCGCCATCGCGCCCCAGATCGGAGCCGTCGCCCCGATTCCGACCGAACCCGTCGAATAGTCGACCGGGTCCGGGTCTTTGGTGCGGCTGGGATAGCTCTGTAATCCACCGAACTCGCGAAGTGTCGGCAAATGCGCCTCATCGAGCTCACCCGTCAGGTAGTTGATCGCGTGCAGAACCGGGGACGCGTGCGGCTTCACCGAAACCCGGTCGCCCGACCGTAGTTGACCGAACCAGAGCGCTGTCATGATCGATACCATCGACGCTGAGGAGGCCTGATGGCCGCCGACCTTCAGCCCGGACGAATTCGGGCGAATCCGGTTGGCGTGATGAATCATGGCCGTCGACAGCCAGAGCACCCGCTGCTCGATCTCGGCCAGCACCTCGGCCTCGGGGGGATCGGCACCGAGGTGAACGGGCGGAAACGCGGTGATGCTCACCCGACCGCCCGGATCACCCGCTGCGCGGCGAGTTCCGCCGAGGCCGCGCATCCGTTGGTGCTCGACGCGCTTGTATAGTCGCCCGCCAGCTGGACCCGGGACCGATGGTCGGTGAGGTCGACGAGTTCCTGAACGTAGGAGTACATACCGGGGTAGCTGCGGATGACGGCGGGTTGCCATCGCTCGATGTGCGCGAACTCCACATCGCGGGATACCCCGGGCAACACCTTTTCGACGGACGGCAGCATCTGCTTTACCAACGCATCGTCTGCGACATCACTGCGCTCCTTGCACCAGCTACCCAACCAGTAGGTGCTGACAACACCCTTGCCGTCCGGCGCGGCACCGCGACTGTAGTTGTGCGGCAGTACAACTGCACATAGCCCGCGGTCCAGTGATGCGGGCACCGGGATCACCATCGCGTCCTCGTCCGGTTTACGCGACAGTGCGAAGTGCGCGGCGTAGGCCGTCCCGTATTCGAGCCGGTCCCGCAAAATATCCTGCTGACCCGCATTGAGTTGTGGGAACAATTTCGGTACTTCGGTGGCCGGGGTTGCGATCACACAAGCGTCCGCCACGATCGCAGACTCGCCCCCGTCGGCCGCGTACGTCACGACAACATCCTTATCGCGTTCGGTGACGTTGACTGCCTCGGCATTCGTGACAACGTCGAGCCGATTGGCAATCGAATCGACGAGGAATCCGATGCCTCCCGGGTAGTTCATGAATCCCGAACCGACGAAGTTCACCGCGGCAAAGAAGAAGTCGACGACGGACAGCTCGTGTGACTCAGCGCAGTACAGGGCGCGCAGCATCGGATTAACCAGGAACTCTTCGAGTTCAGGGGTTAGTCGGCGATCGCAATATTGCGCAGCCGTCTCGATGTCGAACCGCGCTGCCGCCCCCAGGTTTTCGTAGTTGAGATGTTCCTTCATTCGAAGGCCGTCGATCACCAGGTTCCGGGCGTTGAGCTTGCCTCGCAGAGACAGCAGATCGGTGCGTAGTACGTCGGCCAGCATCGGCGCACCGGTAGACCGGATGCGATGCAGCCGGCCGGCCCTGGGAATTGCGAGCAAGCCTCGGACGTCGTTGATCTCTCCTGACAAATGGAGCTCGCGGACAAGGTTTCTGATCGTCGCATACGACGACGGCAGGATATTGGCCCCTCGATTGAGGGTGAAGCCATTTCGGTCGATGCTGCTCATCTTGCCGCCGACGGTCGGTTCTCGTTCCAGCACCGTCACCGAAAACCCTTTACGGTGTAGGCGAAAGCCTGAAGCCATTCCAGATATGCCGGACCCGATGACAACTGCGGTTCGTCGTGCGTTACCGGACATCAGCGCTCCCTCTGTAGTATTCGCACCAGGTCGGCGGCGGCTCGCTGCCCCGCGCCAACACTGGCGTTGATACTCGTCTGAGCGTGATAGTCGCCCGCTAATTGAATGCGGCGGTCCCGTCGGCAGCGTTCCGCGAACGGCAGTAGACCGGCATAGGTCCCCGGCCGGCTGGCGACCAGGGCTCGCGGCCACCTCGAAACGCACGACTCCCGCACATCATCGCACCACCCCGGGAAGAGGTCGTTCACCGCCTGTCGGGTGCCAGCAACAATCGACGCGTCATCATCAGTCCAATGCTGCCGGGACCACTCGCGCGTCCAGAAGACGGTGAGAATACCGGCATTCAGCGGCACACGGCGGGGTGCCAGGTTGTGGCCGAGCGCGACGACTGGCAGATCCGGATTGACGGACCGGGGCACCAGGACCATCGAGGACTCCTCGGCTGGGGCGCGGGCGACGCCGATGTTGACCACGATCGATGACGAGTACTCCAACGCGTTGAGATAGGCGGCACGGTCGGAATCGAGCGCGCTGTGAATCCGCACGACATCGGGTGCTGGAATGGCAAGGACCGCGGCGTCGAAACGCTGTTGGTGTTCGTTCCCGCCGGTCCGCCAGGTCACTTCCACTCCCTGGTCGTCCTCGGCAACCCTGTCGACTTCGGTATGGAAACGCACGTTCAACCCGCGCGCGGCACGCCCGGCGAAGAAGGCAACACCGTCCGGGTGGGCCCATAGGCTATTACCCACCAGGAGTGCTTTCGCGGCAGCGAATAGATCCACCGCAGACGTCTGCTCCGGCTCCACCAAAAACAGTGCCCGGGTGAGCGGTGCAAGAAGGTAGTCGAAAACCTCTGCTGAGAAACGTGATTCGGCGTAGTCCCGCACCGTTTGAGTGTCGAACGGTGCGGCGGTGGAGAGATCTATCGGGTTGATCGCCCGGTACACCTTGGCCAGATCGACGCCGAACCGCCACAAGGACAGTTTGGAATGCGTGCTGAGCGCATCGAACCTCAACAGACTGTGCGGCTGCCGGCGCCGGATACGCGAGACGCGTCCCTCACGGTAGACGCCGATCGTCGCGCCGCGCTTCTCGATCTCATGGTCAAGATTCAAGCTCCGCAGCAGTGTCTCGACTTCACGACTGGTCGATGGCAACGCACCGGCTCCGGTGTCGAATCCGAAACCGTTGCGCCACACCGTGCGGGTCCGGCCGCCCACGACACCGGACTTTTCGAACAACACGGTATGAATTCCAGCGCGTTTCAGCCTGTACGAGCAGGCGATTCCAGCGACACCGGCGCCAATGACTGCCACACGCGGACGTACACCCATCAGGAACTCACTGTTGTCTGGCCGGTCGGCAACTGGCCGCCAATATGGTCGGTGGCCAGTGCTGTCGCCCTAACGAGCGGTTCAACGAATGGTGCCACGGTGTCGGCCCGTTGGGCGGCTGTGGACATGATTGCGTACACCGTTTCTCTCCGACGTTCAACAATAAACTAACACTATACGGTTCTAGGGCACCCGTACCCGCCTGGGGCCATTTACAGCCGAACAGCAAACGGTGCGAATCTGGCCCCCAAACCGGCTGACCACGGGCTTCTGCTCAAACCATGGAGCCCCTTCGATACGTGGGCCGTTGCGGGGACGAGAGCCTGCTTGTAGTTCCAAACAGTGTTAGATATCGTGGCATGCGGGCTCCACCGCCCGGTATCCACATTGAGGAGTCGTCGTGATGCAGTTCAACCACCACTCTCCCGAGTTCGCCACGCACTGGCGTGAGCAGTATGCCGAGATGCGCGCGAAATGCCCTGTTGCACATAGTGACAACTTCGGCGGCTTTTACATCGCGACCGAATACAGTTCCGTCCAGCAGATTCTGCACGATCCACAGAACTTTCGCTGCGGCCGCGGCCTTGATCTGGGTACCGGTGAGACCTTTCCCGGTGGAGTAACCATTCCGACGAATCCGGTTCGAATGGGCATGATGGAGATGGATCCGCCGCGGTCACAGACATTGCGGAAGATCATCGCGGGCCGGTTCAGCAAGAAGGCCGTCAACGACTACGCGCCGCGCATGCAGGAGCTTGTGTCATGGTGTGTGGACCGCGTGATCGAGAGAGGCGCAATCGATTTCGTCGACGACCTCGCGAATCCGACTCCAGCCCTGATTACGGTCGATTACTTGGGCCTGCCGCTTACCAACTGGGAATTCTACGCGACGACACTGCACAAGGCGGCATACCGTGAGAAGGGCTCGGCAAGTGCGGTCGGCGAAATGCTGGACGATATCCGTGCAATCGTGCGCGATCGGCAGGCACAGCGGCGTGGCGACGGCAGCGTGGTCGAGCAACTCCTCGACGGCCAGGAGGACGGTGAACCGATCAGCGAGGACATCGCCGTCGAGATGATTTTTATGCTGCTCAACGGCGGCATCGACACGACCACCGCGCTGATCGCCAACAGTTTCCTCTTCTTGGACCAGCATCGCGATAAGTGGGAATGGTTGCGAGAGGATCTGCGCCGCGTCCCGGCTGCCGTCGACGAGTTGATTCGGTACACCAGTCCGAGCACCGGTGTGGCCCGCACTGTCGCCAACGCCGTGACGGTTCACGGTGTGGACCTCAAACCCGGAGATCGCGTCCTGCTGGCGTTGGGCTCGGCCAACGCCGACCCGGAAGCGTTCGACCGCCCCGCCGAGGTTCACTTGGACCGGCAACGCAACCGGCATCTCTCGTTCGGTTCTGGCATGCACCGCTGCATCGGCACCTATGTCGCATCGCTGGAAATGACCCTCCTGCTGCGGGAGGCCCTGCGGCGTCTACCGGACTATCGGATCCAACGTGACAAGGTGGTTCCCTACCCCACCGTTCCGCTGGTGAACGGCTACATTGCCATGCCGGCAACGTTTACCCCCGGGCCCAAGTTGATGAGCGGTGTCCTTGCCGACGACCTGCCGTACGCCGTCGACAGGGCGGCGACGTGACGGCTGAACCCTTGGTCGCCGACTGTCCGAATGGCGGGTCACTCAACGGTTTACGTGTCCTAGAAGTAGGACACATCATCGGAGGACCGTTCTGCGGGCACCTGTTCGCCGACCACGGCGCTGAGGTCATCAAAATCGAACCACCTGACGTGGGCGATCCCATGCGAACGTGGGGCGGCTTGTACAAGGGGATCGGCCTGTACTGGTCGATCATCGGACGTGGCAAGAAGTCCGTCGAGCTTGATCTCCGAACGGCGACGGGACAATCCACGTTTCGAGAACTTGCCCGCACCGCCGACGTGGTTGTCGAGAACTTCCGGCCGGGCACGATGGAGCGCTGGCAATTGGGATTCGAAGAACTTCATCGCGAAAACCCGCGGCTCATCATGGTTCGGATTACCGGCTTCGGTCAGAGCGGACCGTACCGCGACCGTGCCGGCTTCGGATCGGTCGCCGAGGCGATGAGTGGCTTCAGGCATCTATCCGGCGAACCGGACCGTCCACCGGTGCGAGTCGGCATCTCGATTGGTGACGCGCTGGCCGCTACCCAGGGGTTCATTGGTGCGCTGATGGCGCTGTGGGCGCGGGACCGTCCCGGCGGGCTGGGCCGCGGCCAGGTCATCGACGTCGCGCTGTATGAGGCGATGTGGATGTACATGGAGTCCACGCTCGCTGAATACCAGAAGCTCGGCAGAATCCGGCAGCCGACCGGTGCGCTACTGCCGGGGGTCGCACCGTCGAATGTCTACCCCACCCGCGACGGTCAGTGGATCATCATTGGCGCGAACCAGGATTCGGTATTCCGACGGCTTGCCACGCTGATCGGCCGCGATGAGTGGTTGGCGGAGGACTCCCCATACCTCACGCATGGCGGCCGCGGTGACGCCCAGACCGAGCTCGATAATGCGATCGCGATGTGGAGCGCTCAACTCGACGCCGCAACGGTATTGGCGCAACTCGCCGAGGTTGGCGTGCCCGCCGGCCCCATCTACAAGGCCGATGACATCGCCGCGGATCCGCATTACGCCGCACGCGAAATGATCATCCATCTGCCCGAGCCCGGATTGAATGACGAGCCCGTGGCGATGCCAGGGGTAGTGCCAAAACTCAGCTACACCCCGGGACAAGTGCGACGCGGCGCGCCGCGGCTAGGCCAACACACAGCCGAGATCCTCGATGGATTGCGGGAACCCGATGCCCATTCCTCTACAACGGAATTACCAGGAGCTACACACTGTGACGTCGCCTCACGCTAACGCCGGCCCGCTGGCGGGGATCACCGTGCTCGACGTCAGCGCACTCGGCCCCGGACCGTTCTGCTCGATGATGCTCGCCGATTTCGGCGCCGAAGTCATCAGCGTAAGCCGCCCCGGGCCCCGCGAGAACTTCGATCCGTCCCAGTTCTTCTCCCGAGGCAAACAGTCGATCATCGTCGACCTCAAAAAGCCGGACGGTGCGCAATTGATTCGGCAGATGACCACTCAAGCCGACGTATTCCTGGAGGGTTTCCGCCCCGGGGTCATGGAACGGCGCGGGCTGGGCCCGAACGATTTGATGGCCATCAGTTCGGGGCTCGTCTACGCCCGATTGACCGGCTACGGGCAAAGCGGGCCCCTGGCGCAGTCGGCCGGTCACGACATCAACTACCTGGCTTCAGCGGGTGTGCTCGGCGCGCTGGGCGACGAGCAGAACGGGCCAGCCATCCCGTTGAATCTGCTGGGAGACTTCGCTTCTGGCTCTATGTCGACCGTCCTGGGTGTTACGCTTGCACTGATCCAGCGGCAGTCGACGGGGCGAGGCCAAGTCGTCGACGCAGCGATGGTCGATGGGGCGGCGGCACTGTTGTCAGCGCAACTCGCCGAATTCAGCGCAGGCCTGTGGCAAGGGCCGGGTACCTCCGTGCTCAGCGGACGGGCGCCATATTACACGGCCTACCGTTGCTCCGATGGCGGATGGTTCGCCGTCGGTGCCATCGAAGACCGCTTTTACCTTCAGATGGTTTCCACTCTGGGTCTGCACATTAGCGAACTGCCCGACCGATCGAATCGAGCGCACTGGGATCACCTTCGCGACATATTTGCCTCCTGTTTCGCCGCGCGAACACGTGACGACTGGGCCCGCGAGTTTTCGATCGTCGACGGCTGCGGTAGCGCGGTCCTACGACTGGACGAGCTCGCAGACGATCCCCATCTGCAGAGTCGAAATACTGTTTACCGCAACGGTAAGCTGCTTGAGCCGGCTCCCGCTCCCCGCCTGTCGGGCTTCACCCCCTCCATCCGGCAAAGGGTGGCTACCATCGGTCAGGACACCAGAGCGGTGCTGCGCCGCTTCGGGATCCGCGACAACCGAATCGATGAGCTCGAACGACAAGGCGTCGTTGAGCAAACGGACCGCTGACAGCCGTTGCGGTCGACGCGATCAGCCTTCCACTGCGATGGCGGACTCAGGGCACGCCAGCACCGCCTCATCGACTTCGTCCTTCAGACGCTCGGGGACATCGGAATCGAGTACCAGGCCTCTGCCGTCATCGTCCATGCCGAAGACGTCCGGGCAGATCGTCACGCACCGTGCGTGCCCCTGGCACCGTCCGTCGTCGATCGTCACCTTCACAGCTGCACCTCCATGTCGACAACCTGCCCAACTGCGTCAACCGACGCGCCGGCCTGAAATGCAGATTAGCAAACGGTGTTTGGTTTTGTCTAAGGCGAGCCATCCTCAGAAAACGAGAGCACTTTGGTAATATTCACCCTTGTGTAATCTAACGTTGATGGTTTACGTTGCTACCGTCGGATCAATATCAGGAGCGCACACTTGACCACCACGCCCGCCCCAGTGCCAGAAGACATTGTCGACCACTACGACATGTGGGATCCAGACCACGAGGCGGTCAAATGGGACGTGTTCGCGTACGCGCGCCGCAAATGCCCGGTGTTTCACACGTCGGCGGATGGTGGCGGCCAGTACGTGGTCACCCGCTACCAGGACGCGCGCAGGGTGCTCGAGGACGCCGAAACTTTCTCGTCCACGGGCGTGAATCCACGTGGCGCTTCGCCGGTTCCGCTGAATCCGTTGGATGCCGATCCTCCGTTCCAGACCGAATTGCGGCGACTGTTGAATCCGCTTTTCACCCGGACCTACCTCCTGCGGTACGAACCAGAGCTGCGCCGCGAGGCGCAGGTCCTGATCGATAGCTTCATCGACAAGGACGAGTTCGACTTCATCGAGGAGTACGCCGCGCCGTTCGTAGGTAACGCACTGGCCAAAATTGCGTTCAACGAGCAAGACCCGGCCAAAATGCAGCACGCGGCCTCCATCGTGATCCGCGTGGCCGCCGAAGCGACCGACGAGTCGTTCTTCGAGCTTGCGGTACTGGCCGGGCAATATCTCGCCGAACGCGAAGACAACCCTGTCGACCGTGACGATGTGCTCAACGCTGTCACCACCGGAACAATCGGTCCTGAGGGGCGGCCATTGACCGACGACGAGCGGTTGGGCGTGATGACCGTGTTGTTCCTCGGTGGCCTGGACACCACCCGCGGCGCCCTGGGGTCAATCGCCTGGCATGTCGCCAATGAACCCGACCTCGAACAGCGGCTGCGCGATCCACGCTGGGTCCGCCAAGATCTGGACGAGTTCATCCGGCACTCATCTCCGGTCGGGTGTCTTGGACGTCGCATCACCAAGGACGTCGAAGTGGGTGGCACACACCTCGTTGCCGGCGAGCAGGTCCTGATCCGATACGACTCGGCCAACCGCGATGAGGACCAGTTCGAGAACGCCGACCGCCTGGAATTCGACGTCCGCCGGCCCGGCAACATGGGGTTCGGATTGGGCATCCACCGCTGTCTGGGTGCACACTTTGCCCGGATCCAAATCGCGATCGCGTTTGAGGAACTGTTCAAGCGGCTTACGAACATGCGCCTTGCCGATCCCGCCGACATCCGGTGGGCGGCGGGAATCGCCAACGGTCCTGAACAACTGCGTTTGAGATTCGACCGGTACGCGGCATCCGAAGCAGATTGAACTTGACGACCCGCTTCGACCCGGCCACGGCAAGTACCGACCAGTCAAACGGAAGCTAGCCGCGCTTGGCCAGCTCGCGCAGCACCAAATCGGTTGTCGGCCAATCCATGCACTTGTCGGTGACGGACTGCCCGTAGGTCAGCGGGCGGGCCTCGGAGGCTTGGGCGCCACCGATCAGGAAGCTCTCCAACATCACGCCGCTGACGGGCACGCCGTCGCGGACCAACTGTGCAACCTCGGCGGCGACGGTGGCCTGGCGGACGTGGTCCTTACCGGAGTTGGCGTGGCTGCAGTCGACCACCACCCGTCCGGGTAACCCCGCGGCGGTGAGCTTGGCGGCGGTGGCGGCCACCGAATCGGCGTCGTAGTTGGGCCCGCCGGTGCCGCCGCGCAGGATCACGTGGCAGTCGTCGTTGCCGGCGGTGTTCACCAGGGCACCGCGGCCCGTGTCGTCCATACCGAAGAAGACATGTTGGGCCGCAGCGGCTTTCACACCGTCGACCGCCACCTGAATGTTGCCGTCGGTGCCGTTCTTGAACCCGACGGGCATCGACAAGCCCGACGCCAGCTGACGGTGCACCTGCGATTCGGTGGTGCGGGCGCCGATCGCGCCCCACGCGACCGCATCGGCGATGTACTGCGGGCTGGTCGGCTCGAGGAACTCGCATCCCACCGGAAGCCCGATGTCGATGACGTCGAGTAGCAGTTGGCGGGCGATGCGCAGACCGCGGGCCACGTCGAAGGTCCCGTCCATACCCGGATCGTTGATCAGCCCCTTCCAGCCGATCGTGGTGCGCGGCTTCTCGAAGTACACCCGCATCACGATCTTGAGCTGATCGCGCAATTCCGCGGCCACCTTGGCCAGCCGGCTGGCGTAGTCCAGGGCCGCGACCGGGTCGTGCACCGAACACGGGCCCACCACGACCAGCAATCGGTCGTCGCGGCCGGCCACGATGTCGGCGACCTCGTCGCGGTCACGCGCCACGCGCTCCGCGCGCCGGGCACCGAGCGGGAACTCGGTGAGCACGTCGTGCGGGCTGGGGATCTCGCTGAAACTGCGGACGCGCCGGTCAGACGTTGCAGGCGGGGTGGCGGTCTGCGCCAGGTTCATGTCGGAAGTGCCTTTCTGGACTGGGCACCTGGGTGAATCTCCGGTGCCCTCTTAATGACGAAAGGCAGCGACCTGATGGTCACTGCCTGGGCTCCGGGTGGACGCGTGCTTAGTGCTGCGCTCTATCGGCCCCACCCGGAGCCTTGATAAAGCGCCAATAGCCGGCACACACGCTGATCACGGGGCCCAGGCTATACCGACCTCCCGAGCTCGGCCAAATCGGACGGGTGCGCAGCTAACCGTCCACTTACGGTCCAGTAAATATTTAACTTGCATGTTCAATTTGCTAAGACAGGTGAAATGCGAAGCTAATACCGCATGTACCAGTACTAATAGTTCGGCAATAGTTGGGGAGGTATTGATCTTTGCTTGCTGGAAGTTATCATTGGCAAATGGCTGATTCGGTCCAGAGTCAGCCTCACACAGGAGGTCAAGGGAGGAACATGGCTAAGCACAAGGCGGTAAAGGCACTCGGGGTGGGGCTGATGGCCGGCGGCCTGATGGTCGGAGGGCCGGCAGGTGTCGCGTTCGCCGATGGCGGTCTCGGAGGCCTTCTCAGCTCGGCCGTCGACGGCGCCAACGACGCGGTGCAGAACGTCGTCGGCGGCACGAACGGCGCGGTGCAGAATGTTGTCGACCAGAACAACAAGGGCCTGCAGGGCATCGTCGACATCAACAACGAGGGCCTGCAGAGCGTCGTCGACCAGAACAACAAGGGCCTCCAGAGCATCGTCGACCAGAACAACAAGGGCCTGCAAAACGGCGTGGGGTCGCTCAACGACGCCGTTCAGTCAGTGGTGCCCACCACGCAGTCGACGTTGTCGGCCGCCAACGGATTGGTGAAGTTCGCGGTGCACGGCTTGCTCAGGGGCGGCAACTAGTTCCGCGCCAAGCATCGCCGAACGACACCCCCGGGTCCCATCGGATCCGGGGGTGCGTTTATTGCACGCGGGTCCACGGTTGACAGTTGCGCGACTCGAATGCCTTTACCGTCGAGTTGATGTTGGCGTACATCGGACCGATCGAGATGTTGGTCGCGACGACGTTGTCCTTGCTCGCGTCGGATGTGCTGTAGGTGAACCACACGCACATCGAATCCTGCGTCGGCACATCGTTTATCCACACCCCGAATGCCGATGCAGTTCCATCCGAATGATAGAGGCCGGGCGCGATGTCTGGTCCGACGAGAAAGAAACCGTTGCCCGGGATGGGATCCAGCGGGTTGGCAAGAACCGGTGGCGCAAGCGCGGTCGCGGCCACAGCGGCGAAAAGCGGCGCTGTGGCGTGAGACAAGCGCGGCAGGGGCATGCTCCCTCGTCGTCTGATTACCGACTGTCTTGACAGCGTATGCCCTCGGCTCAATCGGACTGGGGCGTTTCGTCGAACCAACTAGTGGGCGTGGCCGCCGGTGATGACCGTGGCCGTCCTCATCCTCCGGCTCCGCTGGCTTCTCGACGACCGCGGTCTCGGCGGTATTGCATTGCAGCCCTAGTTGTTCATCCCAGCGGGGAGGTGCGCTGGCCGATTTTGTCGGCTGTCTCGAGTGGAACCCTGGTGCCGTTGAGGAACAAACTCAGCAAACTGAACCAAGCGATCGTGACGACGTACTTGCGCGTCGTCGTGGTCCCGAACGTATCCAGCAGAGCTTGCAGAGTGCCGTCGGCGAGTGTGCCGAGCTTGAGAAGCTCATCAGTGGCTGCGATCAACAACTGGTAGTCGGCGTCCAGGCTGTCGACTGTCGAATTACCCTCTCCGGCAATCGTTTCGATCTCAGATATCGTCAGGCCAGCGTTGCGGGCCATTTTTTCGTTCGCCTGCCACTCGTAGGGACAGTTGAGCACCGACGCCGCACGCAAAATGATGACCTCGCGGTGCTTGGCATCGATGTCGGGCTCACCGAAGACGGCCTCTACCATGCCGGCCAACGCAGGCAAGAAATCCCCGGTACCGCTCATCATCTTCATGACATTGAGGGCAGCGTCGGGGTCATATCCGTCCCCAACCCGAGCGGCGATTTCGGCATCGTCTGGTAGCGGCACCACAACGGAAGCCTGATACGGAGTCGGCTTACCCATGGAATCACCTCCAAAATTTATCGCGCTCAAAGCGCTTGCTATGGCAAGCAACTACGATCCAGGCCCGGAATATTCAATCCCTACGATGCGCCCACGCTCGTTGCGGGATGACCGCGGCTCGCACCCGTCCCGCAAAATCGTCGTGCGAAACGAAGACCCCCGGCCCAACCGGACCGGGGGTCTTCGTTGTTCCGGCGATCAGTGGTGATGATGACCGTGACCGTGGCCGTCGTCCTCGGGCTCCTCGGGCTTGTCCACCACTGCCGTCTCGGTGGTCAGCACCATCCGGGCGACCGAGGCCGCGTTCATCAGCGCCGAACGAGTCACCTTGACCGGGTCGACGATGCCTGCGGCCGCCAGGTCGCCGTAGCTCAGCGTCGCGGCGTTGAAGCCCTGTCCCTCCGGAAGTTCCAGGACCTTGCTCACCACCACCGAACCGTCGAGCCCGGCGTTGGTGGCGATCCAGTGCAGCGGTGCCGACAGCGCCGCGGCGAACAGGTCGACACCGAGCCGCTCGTCGCCGGACAGGCTTTCGCGCAGCTTGTCGGTGGCTGCGCGGGCACGCACCAGCGCCGCCCCGCCACCGGCGATGATGCCTTCCTCGACCGCAGCCTTGGCCGCCGCGATCGCGTCCTCGACGCTTTCCTTGCGCTCCTTGAGCGCCGTCTCGGTGGCCGCGCCGACCTTGACGACGGCGACCCCGCCGGCCAGCTTGGCCAGCCGCTCTTCGAGCTTCTCGCGATCCCAGTCCGAATCGCTGGCCTCGATCTCGGTGCGCAACTGCTGGGCGCGCCCCTCGATGGCCTCCTTGGTGCCACCGCCGTCGACGATGACCGTGCTGTCCTTGTCGACGACGACGCGCCGTGCGGTGCCCAGTACGTCGAGGCCGGCCTCACGCAGCACCAGGCCCACGTCGGGGTTAACGACCTGTCCGCCGGTGACGATCGCGAGGTCCTCGAGGAACGCCTTGCGGCGGTCGCCGAAGAACGGCGCCTTGACCGCCACGGCCTTCAGCGTCTTACGGATGGAGTTCACCACCAGCGTCGAAAGTGCCTCACCCTCAACGTCTTCGGCGATGATCAGCAGGGGCTTACCGGCTTCGGCAACCTTTTCCAGCAGCGGCAGCAGGTCGGGCAGCGAGCTGATCTTCTCGCGGTGCAGCAGCACCAGCGCGTCCTCGAGCACCGCCTGTTGGGCGTCGAAATCGGTGATGAAGTATGCGGACAGGAAGCCCTTGTCGAAGCCGACGCCCTCGGTAATCTCGAGTTCGGTGTTCAGCGTCGAGGACTCCTCGACGGTGACGACGCCGTCGTGGCCCACCTTGGTCATCGCCTCGCCGACCATCTCACCGATCTCCTCATCGCGGGACGAGACGGTGGCGACCTGGGCGATGCCCTGCTTGTCGGAGACCGGGGTGGCCGACGTCAGCAGCGCTTCAGAGACCGCGTCGGCGGCCTTGGCGATGCCCTGGCCCAGCGCGATCGGGTTGGCGCCGGCGGCGACGTTGCGCAGCCCGCCCTTGACGAGGGACTGGGCGAGCACCGTCGCGGTGGTGGTGCCGTCGCCGGTGACGTCGTTGGTCTTGGTTGCGACGGACTTCACCAGCTGCGCGCCGAGGTTCTCGAACGGATCCTCGAGGTCGATTTCGCGCGCGATCGTCACGCCGTCGTTGGTGATCTGCGGCCCGCCGAAGGCCTTGGCCAGCACGACGTGTCGACCACGCGGCCCGAGGGTCACGCGCACTGCGTCGGCGAGCTTGTCTACGCCCGCTTCCAGTGCGCGGCGCGCAGTTTCGTTGTACTCAATCTGCTTGCTCATGGATGTCTTTCCCTAGTTACGCATGCCGCCCCGGAAATCACCCGTTCGAACGGGGATTTCCGGGGCGGTACACGGGCGCTTACTTGTTGACGACAGCCAGCACGTCGCGGGCCGACAGGATCAGGTACTCCTCGCCGTTGTACTTGATCTCGGTGCCGCCGTACTTGCTGTAGATGACGGTGTCGCCCTCCGACACGTCCAGCGGGATCCGCTTTTCGCCGTCCTCATCCCAGCGGCCGGGGCCGACTGCGACGACGGTGCCTTCCTGCGGCTTCTCCTTGGCGGTGTCGGGAATGACCAGACCGGAAGCGGTCGTGGTCTCGGCCTCGTTGGCCTGTACGAGGATCTTGTCCTCGAGTGGCTTGATGTTCACGCTCGCCACGATGGAGCCCTCCAGTGGTTCGGGTAGTAGATCCGGGGCCAGGCCCCGGATCTAGAGATTCCAGTGTTACCAGGTGTTCGGCATAGCGTCCGTGCCCAGGAGCCGTCGTCGCGGGTGCCGGCACAGGGGTTGGCCGCCTGCCACCTAGCACTCTATACATGAGAGTGCTAGCACTCAAGGTCACCCCTCTGCCTAATTCCTGGCAGCAGGTGATCGGACACGTCACCGAGCATCTCGACGTCGACGTGACGGTCGGTGAAGTACCAGCCCGCGGGATCACGGGCGAAGCTGTCCCGGTAGCGGCCCACGACGATCGGCTGCAGCGCGATCGTGTCGGTGGCCTGCACGACGCAGAACGTCGAGCGCGCCCGCGCGGTGTCGCCGTCCACCTCCACGAGCGGGTTGAGCACCAGGTGCCGGGTGCGCGGGGTGTTGGCGTGCTCTGGAAAGCGACGGGTCGTGGCGGCGAAGAGACCGGCGATGTCCTCCGCGCCTGCCACCCCCATGAACCGTCCTCGGCCCAGCAGCCGCCCGACCCCGTCGAAGTCGCCGGCATCGATCAGCTCGGCATAGCGGTACAGCAGCTCGGTGACGGCGAGCTTGTCGTCCGTGCTCACGCGACCTGTCCCTGCACCACCGGAAGGCCCGGGTCGCTGGCCGCATCCAGCGGCGACGCCGTCGCACCGGCGGCGATCAGATGCGCGGCGAACGACGCGATCATCGCGCCGTTGTCGGTGCACAGCCGCGGCCGCGGTATGCGCAACGTCAACCCGGCGGCTGCGCAACGGTCCTCGGCCAGCTCGCGCAACCGCGAATTGGCCGCCACCCCGCCGGCGATCAGCAGCGTCTTGACCCCGAGCGCGGTGGCGGCGCGCACGGCTTTGAGGGTCAGCACGTCGGCGACGGCCTCCTGGAAGCCCGCCGCCACGTCGGCTTGTGCCGCGTCGGGATGGCTTTCGACATAGCGCGCCACCGCGGTCTTGAGCCCGGAGAAGCTGAACGCATAGGGATCGTCGCGCGGGCCGGTCATGCCGCGCGGAAAGACGACCGCGTCGCGATCGCCGGTGCGGGCGAGGTCGTCGAGCACCCTGCCGCCCGGATAGCCGAGGCCCAGCAGCCGCGCCACCTTGTCGTAGGCCTCCCCCGCCGCGTCGTCGACGGTGCTGCCCAGCTCGATGATCGGCTCACCCAGCGACCGCACGTGCAGCAGGTTGGTGTGCCCGCCCGACACCAACAGACCCACGCACTCCGGAAGCGGGCCGTGGTCGAAGACGTCGGCCGCCAGGTGCCCACCCAGATGGTTGACCGCGTAAAACGGCACCTGCCACGCGGCCGAATAAGCCTTGGCCGCAGCGACTCCCACCAGCAGCGCACCGGCGAGCCCGGGCCCGATGGTGGCCGCGACGACGTCGGGTTTGGCGACGTTGGCCACCTCCAGCGCGCGGCGCATCGTCGGGCCCAGCGCTTCCAGGTGCGCGCGGCTGGCGATCTCGGGGACGACGCCGCCGAACCGGGCGTGTTCGTCGACGCTGGAGGCCACCTCGTCGGCGAGCAGCGTCACCGTGCCGTCGGCATCGAGTTGTGCGACGCCGACGCCGGTTTCGTCGCAAGAGCTTTCGATGGCGAGGATGACAGTCATGACGGATCTCGTCTCATCGTATAGGCGTCGGCGCCGCTGACGCGGTAGTAGCGCCTGCGCACGCCGACGATGACGAACCCCAGGCTCTCGTACAGTTTGATGGCGGCCTCGTTGTCGGTGCGAACTTCAAGGAAAACCGTTGCACCCGATGTGATTTCGAGCAGCCTCGCGACCATCTCCCGGCCGATGCCCTGCCCCTGGTAGGCGGGGTCAACGCCGACGGTGTGGATCTCGTACTCGTAGGGTTGTTTTCGGCCGAGGCGTGCGATGCCGGCATAGCCGACGAGCTTGTCCTGGGCGCGCGCCGCGACGTAGTGGATGTGCTTGGCCGCCAGCTCGGCCAGAAATGCCCGCGCCGGCCAGGGGTCATCTCCATCGAACAGCTGCGCCTCCAACTCCGCGCACCGGGCCGCGTCGCGGGGTGTCAGCTTGCCGTATTCGACGTTCATCGGGGCGCTGCCGACGGTTTGGCGTCGGGGCGTCGCAGGTACAGCGGGATCAGCGGGGCCGGTTCGGCCGGCCAGTCCGCGACGGCTCGCACCAGCCCGGCCGGCGTCGGATACAGCGGGGGTCCGGCCAGGACGTCAGCCGCGCCGGGCACATCGGCGGGGGCGTTGACCGCCGGCCCGTCGATGCGTACGCCGTCGCGGTAGCGCGCCCAGTACACCTCGCGGCGGCGGGCGTCGGTGACCACCAGCACCTCACCGGTGGTTTCGACACCGATGGCGTCCAGGCTGCACACCCCGTGCACGGGCACGCCCAGCGCATGGCCGAACGCCGCCGCGGTGGCCATCCCGACCCGCAGCCCGGTGAACGGCCCGGGGCCGCAGCCCACCACGACTGCGTCCAGGTCGTCGAAGGTGACCTGCGCATCGGCCAGCGCCGCCACCACGTTGGGGGTCAGTTGTTCGGCGTGCGCGCGGGCGTCGACGGTCACCCGCTGCGCCAGCAGCCGCGCCGGCGGCTCGAGGCGCACCACGCCCGCGGTGACGGCCGGGGTTGCGGTGTCGATCGCCAGCACCAAAAGGCTCACGACGCGCTCCAGTCCCATACCGCGGTGCGCACTTCGCTGTCCGAACCGCGTTCCAGCCGCACGTCGAGGTGGCTGTCGGAGAGTCGCTCGGCAAGACCTTCACCCCATTCGACGACCACGACGGCGTCCTCGAGGTCGGTGTCCAGATCCAGCGAGTCCAGCTCGGCCAGCAGGTCGACCGAAGGCTGATCCAGCAGCCGGTACAGGTCGACATGAATCATCGTCGGTGCCTCGGGCTTTCGGGCACGATGCACCCGAGCCAACACGAACGTCGGCGAGATCACCGGACCGTCGACGTCCATCGCCTCTGCGATTCCCTTGGCCAACACCGTTTTCCCGGCACCCAGCGGTCCCGACAACACCACCACATCCCCCGCGCGCAGCTGTGCGCCCAGCCGCGCGCCCAGCGCGACGGTGTCTTCTGCGGTGGGTAGTTCCGCTGTACCGGAGGCGCGTTCAGTCACGGTTGCGGACCCGTTCGACCACGCGGCGGGTGAGCGCGACGAGCTTGGAGGGAGTGGCCCGTTCGACCAACCGCACCAGCGCGTCGTCGATGGTGTCGGGCTGTTCGAGCTGCACGAGATGCCCTGCGCCAGGCACGATCACCAGCTCGGACTTGGGCAGCGCGGCCGCCATGTCCTCGGAGTACTCCTTCGGGGTGAGCAGATCGCGGTCACCGCAGGCGATCAGCGTGGGCACCTTCGCCAGGGTGGCCAGCCCCCCGGATTCGTCGTGTACCTCGAGGGCGTGCAGAAACTCCACCACGGTCGCTATCGGCGTGTCGTGCATCATCTGCTCGGAAAACGCCACGACGCTCGGGCTGATCTCCTCGTCACCGTAAGATGCCGCGCGCAGGATCGGCGCGATTACCGACTTGGCGACGCCGCGGGTGCGGTGCACGGCCTTGGGTGCGTAGCGTACGGCGAAGCGCACCGCCTCCAGCGCCGGGTTCTTCAGGATCTCGCCCAGCGGTGATCGCGAAACACCCTCGGCGGCAGAGGAGATCAGTGCTGCGCCGACAATGCGGGTCGGATAGCGCTGCGGAAACTGGCGGGCGTGGGACAGCACGGTCATACCGCCCATCGAATGCCCGACCAGCACCACCGGACCCTGCGGGGCCATCACCGCGAGTACGGCCTCCAAGTCGCGGCCCAGTTGGGCGACCGTGTAGTCCTGAGGTGGGGACCCCTCGGACCGGCCGTGGCCGCGCTGGTCGTAGAACACCATGCGCACCTGATCGCCCCACTGCTCGGTGAGCCGGGCCCGCTGAAAGTGGAAGGCGCCCATACGCAGACAGAACCCGTGCGCGAACACGACGGTGAGAAACGCGTCTTTGGGGCCGACCTCGCGCACGGCGAGCGACACACCGTCGGGCGTGGTCACCACGTAGCCGCGGTCGGCGTCGAGCAGGGTGAAGTCCTCGTATGCGTACGGGTCATCGACGCTGAGCCGGCGGCGCAGCGAACGGGCGACCGAGAACCCTGCGGCCGTGCCTACTGCGGTCAGCCCGGCCCCGCCCGCAAGCCAGCGGCCACCCGCGCCACGGTCGTCTGGTGGCTCGATTTCGTTGTCCGTCAACGGTTCGTGCCTGCCTGTCGGATTCCACGGTATGTCCTGACGACGCGGCCGCGCGGGCTGGTGACCACCTCGTAGTTGATGGTGCCCAGAAGATCCGCCCAGTCCTGTGCGGTGGGCTCGCCCTGGGTGCCGGGCCCGAACAGAATCGCGTCGTCGCCTTCGGCCACGTCGGCGTCGGGGCCCAGATCCACCACGAACTGGTCCATGCAGATCCGGCCCACGTTGCGTCGCAGCCGACCGTTGATCAACACGTCGATACGCCCGCTCAATACCCGAAACACACCGTCCGCATACCCGATCGGGATCAACCCAACCGTGGTGTCGCGCTCGGCGATCCAGGTGTGCCCGTAGGACACCCCGTCCCCGGCTTTTATCGAACGGACCAGCGTCACCGGGCATTTCAGCGTCATCGCGGGGTGCAGGCCCATGTCGCCGCGTTCGGGGATGGGGGTCTGCCCGTAGACGGCGATGCCCGGGCGGACGAGGTCGAACGCCAGGTCGGGGCGCGTCATCGCGGCAGGCGAGTTGCTCAGATGCGCGATCTCGAACGCCACCCCCTGCTCGCTCGCGTAACGCAGCATGCCGGTCAGGCGTTCACCCTGCTGGGTGTTGAGAGGATGCTCGGGGCAGTCGCCGTGCACCAGATGCGACATCAGGCCGCGTAGCCGCACCGCGCCGTCGACCTGTGCGCGCTTCAACGCGGTCAGCAGCGCGGGATAGTCCGACGGGCTGCAGCCGTTGCGGCTCAGCCCGGTGTCGACCTTCACGGTGACCGTCGCGGTGGCTCCGGTGCGTTCGACCGCGTCGAGCAACTCGTCGAGTTGACGCACCGACGACAGGCCGATCTCGACGCCGGCGCTCAGGGCCGGCGCGAAGTCCGTGCCGGGCGGGTGCAGCCACGCCAGCACGGGCGCAGTGACCCCGTCGCGCCGCAGCGCGACCGCCTCGCCGACGGTGGCTACCCCGAGTTCGGTAGCGCCCGCGGCCAGGGCGGCCCGACCGACCTGGGCGGCGCCGTGGCCGTAGCCGTCGGCCTTGACGACGGCCATCACCTGCGCGGATCCTGCCAGCTCGCGCAGCAGCCGCACATTGTGGGCGATGGCGTCGAGATCCACCACTGCCTGGGCGGGCGCGGCGGCGGATGTCGTCAGCTCGGTCGTGTGCATGGTCATGTCACTACGGCCGATTGTCCCAGACGGATGGTCTGGATCCCCGCGCGCGACCGCCGCCGCGGTGTCGGGCGCTCGGCGAACCCGGGCTGACCTACGCGTTCGCCCGCGCCTCGAGCTGAGTGTTTTCGAGCACAGTGACGGCCAGGATGTCGCTGGGGACGTCGACTTCGATGCGGTGCCACCGTCCCCTCGGCACGATCACTGCGGCGCCCTCGGCCAACGCGATCTGTTCGTCGGCGCCGGCGTCCTCGGCGCGGAAGTACATGCGGATCGCGCCGGTGAGGCACGACACCACTTCGTCGGCGCCCGGATGCATCTCCCAGTGATCGGCGTGCGAGTCGTCGTCTGTCTCCGCGTGAAACGCCATGATGTGCCATCCGCTGCGCACGGCGTCGAACCTGCGTTCGGTGTGCTGAGCCTGATGCTCCCCGGCAAGGCGGATCGCCGCTGAGTACAGGTCGATCGGGCTGATTGTCATATCGAAATCCCTTCTTCGGATGGGTGTTTCAGTTCGTCATCGCTCGGCGAAGCGCTGCCGCGAGTTCGGCGATCTGCCGCTGCGACACCTCCGCCGACAGGATTGCCTGCGAGCCGTGGAAGGTGCCCGACCACTGGTGTGCCTCGACCGGGACGCCGGCCGCCATCAGCCGCATCGCGTAGACGAGGCCTTCGTCGCGGTTCGGGCAGAATTCCGCGGTCGCGATGTAGGCCGCGGGCAGGCCGGACAGTTCCGTTGCCCGCGCCGGCGCCGCGTACGGGGTTGCGGTCGCGCCGCCGAGGTAGTGCTTCCAGATCGCCGTCACCTTGTCCCGGTTCATCCACGGCGTTTCGGTGAAGTTGCGCGCCGACCAGGTGTCCTGCCGGTCATCGAGACCGGGCTGGTTGAGCAGTTGGAAGTGGATGGTCGGGCCTCCTTCGTCGCGGGCGCGCAGCGCGACGGCGGCCGCGAGCGCGGCACCGGCGCTGTGCCCGCCGACCGCGATCCGATCGGGGTCCACACCCAACTCCCCGGCGTGCTTCGCGGTCCACTCCAGCACCGCGTAGGCGTCGTCGAGCGCGGCGGGAAACGGGTTCTCGGGGGCCAGCCGGTAACCGACCGACACGACCGTCACGCCGGCGCCCGCGGCCACCCTGGTGGCCCACGGATGCTCGGTGCTCAGATCGCCCATCACGAAGCCACCGCCGTGCAGCCAGACGATCGCGGCTTCGGCGCCCAGGGGCTGGTAGACGCGGATCGGCACCTCCGGTTCGGCAGGCACCGTACGGTCCTCGACCACCAGGTCGGCGACGTCGGGCACCGGTATCCCCGCGGCCAGCGCGGCGAAGTTCTTGCGTTCTTCGACGGGGTCGGACAGTTCGGCTGGGGGGAACAATGCGAGAAACGCTTCAAGTTCGGGGTCCATGTTTCCCATGCTCGACGCTTGTCGCCCGCGAGACATCCGACATTCGTCGGCAATAGTCAGGTGATCATCCGACGATCGGCGCCTACGCTGCAAACATGGAAGCGTTGGTGGCGCGGCTGTCGCGGCTGGACGCCGACGCCGAAGGCGCGCTGCGTGTGGTCACGTTTTTCGACACCCTGATGCGCAGACGCGTGGATCTGCCCGCGCTGGCGCGGGCCGCGGCGGGCCTGGCCGAGTGCACGGCCGGCATCCGCCTGCACGCCACCGGACAATCGATCCGGATGTCCCCCGCCGGCACCGAGGCCTCGGGTTCGGCGCAGTCCGCGTCGTCGGAAGCCGTCGTCACGCTCGACGACGAGGACATCGGCACCGTCTGGCTGGAGCGTTGCGGAGCGTCCCGGTCCCTCGACGAGCTTGCATTGGAGCGCCTGGCGATCGCGGTGGCCGCCGTCGTCGAACGGTACGGCCCCGCGCAGACCACGATGGCCGACCCCGCGCTGGTGGAGCTGGTCATCGCCGGCGACACCGACGATGCGGGCAGAAACCGCGCGTTGCGCCTGCTGGGTTTTGCGGCCGGCGCACCGGTCCGCGTCGCCGCCGTGCGCTCAACGACGCCGTTGGACCGGATCGGCGCCGGGGTGTGCACAATGCGGCCGGTCAAGGCGGCGCAACTCGGCGACGTCGGCGTGCTGTTGGCCGGTGGTGTGGACGACGAGGCGTTTCCGGCGGGGGTGCGCGCGGGCGTCGGCGTCGCCAAGCACGCCGCCCGGTCGTGGCGGGAGGCACGTACGGCGCTGCGGTTCACCACCGCCCGTCGACCGGTGGTGCGCTACGACGCGCTCGGTGCCGTGGCACTGCTTGCGCAGGTGCCGGAAGGCATCGCCCGCGACCATCCCGATGTGATTGCTGTCGCCCGGTTGGCAAGCGCACCAGCAGATCTCGACACACTCGATGCGTACTGCACGACGGGTTCGCTGCGTCGCGCCGCGGACGTGCTCCACCTGCATCACAGCAGCGTGGCGCGCAGGATCGATCAGCTCGGCAAAACGCTCGGGTTCAGCCTCACCGAATCCGACGGGCTGCTGCGGGCCAGCGTCGCGTTGACGACCTGGCGGCTGCTCAGCGACAGCTGAAAGCGTCAGTGCGCGAAGGGCTGTACGCGGTTGAAGTGCCCGCCGGGTTTGAGCTCGTCGAGGTGGTTCAAAACGGTGGTCAGGTCGTCGCGTAACGCCCTGGCCATGTCGGCGGAAAAGCCCTCCCGCACCACGACGCGCAGTACAGCGACGTCGTTGGCGTTGTCCGGCATGGTGTAGGCCGGTACCTGCCAGCCGTAGGCGCGCAAGGTGTGCGAGATGTCGAACTCGGTGTAGCCGAAATCGCCGGACAGCTTGAAGCTGATCACCGGGATCGCCGAGCCGTCGGTGATCACCTCGAAATGCTTGCTGTCGCGCAGCTGGTCGCCGAGCCAGCGCGCGGTCTGCGACAAGCTCTGCATGACCTGGCCGTAACCCGCTTTGCCGAGGCGCAGGAAGTTGTAGTACTGGCCGACGACCTGGTTGCCGGGCCGGGAGAAGTTCAGCGTGAACGTCGGCATGTCGCCGCCGAGATAGTTGACCCGGAACACCAGGTCCTCCGGAAGGTGTTCGGCGCTGCGCCACACCACGAACCCGATGCCCGGGTAGGTCAGGCCGTACTTGTGGCCGCTGACGTTGATCGACACCACCCGCGGCAGCCGGAAGTCCCACTGCAGGTCCGGATGCAGGAACGGCACCACGAAGCCGCCGCTGGCCGCGTCGACATGTACGGGCACGTCCACTCCCCCATCGGCGGCCAACTTGTCCAGGGCGGCGCAGATCTCGCCGATCGGCTCGAGTTCGCCGGTGTAGGTGGTGCCCAGGATCGCAACGACGCCGATGGTGTCCTCGTCGATGTTGTCGAGCACCTGCTCGGGGGTGATGACGTAGCGGTCCTTCTCCATCGGCAGGTACCGCGGTTCGACGTCGAAATAACGGCAGAACTTCTCCCACACCACCTGCACGTTGGAGCCCATCACCAGGTTGGGGGTGCGGCCCTTCCAGTCTTTACCCACGCGGTCGCGCCAGCGCCACTTCATCGCGAGCCCGGCCAGCATCACGGCCTCGCTGGAGCCGATGGTCGACACGCCCACGGCGCTGGCCGGATCGTCGTCGCGCAGGTCCTCGGCGTGGAACAGGTCGGCCACCATGCACACACAACGCTGCTCGATCGCGGCGGTCGCCGGGTACTCGTCCTTGTCGATCATGTTCTTGTCGAACGTCTCGGCCATCAGCTTCTCGGCCTGCGGGTCCATCCACGTCGTGACGAACGTCGCGAGGTTCAGCCGGGAACTGCCGTCCAGCATCAGCTCGTCGTGGATGAACCGGTAGGCCGCGTCCGGGGGCATCGACTCGTCGGGCATCCGCAGCGACGGGATCGGCGCCATCTCGAGCCGTCCCGTATAGGCCGGTGTGACAATCGGTGCGGAACTGCGCCTGCGCGACATAACAAAACCCTTTCGACTACAAACTGGCGATGGCACTGCGGATGTGCGCGAGGATTCGCGACGCTGAGGTGGGCGCGGGCTGCGGCCCGGGGTCGACGGCCGACAGGCGCGCCGCGCGGGTATGGACGAACGCCGCGGCGCCCGCGGCTTCACCGGCGGGCAGGCCCGCGGCCAGTAGCGCGCCGATCATACCCGACAGCACGTCGCCGGATCCCGCTGTGGCGGCCCAGGACTCGCGGGCGGGGCTGAGACAGACCGGCCCGCCGGGTTCGGCGACGACGGTGACGTTGCCCTTGAGCAGTACTGTGGCGCCGAGCTTGTCGGCCAGCGCACGGGTGGCGCCGACGCGGTCGCCTCCCGGCGGTGAGCCCGCCAGCCGTGCGAATTCGCCTGCGTGCGGTGTCAATACGGTCGGTGCGGTGCGTTCGGCGACGATCTCGGGGTGGGCGGCGACGATGGTCAGCGCATCGGCGTCGACGATCACCGGCAGCTCGGTCTGCAGCGCGAACCACAACGCGGATGCGCCGGCGTCGTCGGTGCCCAGCCCGGGGCCGACCACCCACGCCTGCACCCGGCCGGCCGCGCTGACGCTGGGTGTGGCGATGACCTCCGGCCACTGTGAAAGTACTTGTTGCCCAGCGGTCCCGGCGTAGCGCACCATGCCCGACGTCGCAGCGACCGCGGCACCGGTGCACAACACTGCCGCGCCGGGATAGGTCGCCGACCCGGCCAGCACGCCGGTCACCCCCTGGGTGTACTTGTCGTCACTGGCCCCGGGTAGCGGCCACCGTGCTTTGACGTCGGCGGCCTCGAGCTCGAACATGTCCGACGGTTTCAGGTTCAGGCCAATGTCGACGAGCTCGACGCGGCCGCAATCCGCCAGCGCGTGAACGGGTTTGAGACCGCCGAACGTGACGGTCAACTTCGCGGTGACGTGGGCGCCGACGGCCGTGCCGGTGTGCACGTCGATGCCGCTGGGGATGTCGACGGCGACGACGGGAGTTCCCGCATCATCCACGGCGGCGAACACCTCCGCGGCGTTGGGCCGCAATGAACCTGACCCGGAGATCCCGACGATGCCGTCGATCACCAGATCGGTTGCCTCCGGAATGCTTTGCACGATGCGGCCGCCGGCGCCGGTGAACGCCGCCAGCGCCTCGGCGTGGGCGCGTTCGGGGTTGAGCAGCACCGCCGCGACCGTCGCACCCCGTCGGCGCAGGAACGTCGCGGCCCACAGCGCATCGCCGCCGTTGTCGCCGGAGCCGACGACCGCGCAGACGCTGCGTCCGGCGACGCCGCCGGTGATCGCGGCGAGCTCGCGGGCGATCGCGGTGGACAGACCGTAGGCAGCGCGACGCATCAGGGCACCGTCGGGCAGGGACGCCAACAGCGGGGCTTCGGCCGCGCGGATCGCGTCAGCCGAGTAGTAGTACCGCATCACCGCTCAGCCTACGTCGGTCCCGACTGCGCATGGTCAGTTTCGACGGTCGGCGTCGTCCCAGAACGCGCTCGCGCGGTCGGCGATCTCGGCCGCGTACTCTCCGTTGATGGCATGCGAGGCGTCGGGCCACAGCTCGACCTGTGCGCGCGGCAACAGGTTTCGTGCCCGTGCGGCGGCGCGGACGGCGTCGTGCATGACGCTGCGGCCCCCGAGAAGCGCCAACACCGGGATGTCCAGTGAGCGCAACTGCTCGTCGGTGATCATCTTGGGCATCGCCTTGCGCAGGACGTAATCGGTGGATCCGGCGGAGATCAGCCTGGCCTCGGGCAGCGAGTCGTCGACCTCGGCGCCGCCGGAGATCCAGCTGAGGACGCGTCTGCGCAGCCCGTCCGGAATCCCCGGCAGGAACAACGCGGGCGAGGCCAGCACCGCCTTGACCGCAACCGGGGCGAACGTGAAGACGGGATCCAGCACCACCAGCGAGGCGGCCCGGCCCGGCCGGCGGACCGCATAGTTGACCGCGGTCCAGCCGCCGATCGACACCCCCATGAGATGCACCCGGTCCAAGCCCAACGCCGCCAGCGTGTCGTCGAGCCACTGCGCCTCGTCGTCGGGTCCGGTGATCGGCTTATGCTGCACCGACATTCCGGCCTCACCCAGCAGATCGACACCGAGCAGGGGGCGGCGGCCCAGCAGGGTGTCGATGTTGGTGCGCCACATCGGCGTAGAGGCGTTGCGGCCGGGTAACAGCATGACCGGCGTGGCGTCGGCCGCACCGTCGAACCGGTACACCCGGACCGTGCCGAAGGGCGTTGGCACATCGTGGGTTTCACTGACCGGTGCGAGCTCGGCCATCGCCTTCTGGTACACCTCGAGGAAGCGCCCGCGGGCTCGGTCGCCCTTGAAGTGTCCGACCGCCACTACTCGACGGTGACCGACTTGGCCAGGTTGCGCGGCTTGTCGACGTCATAGCCGCGCGCCTGCGCGACCCCCGCGGCGAACACCTGCAGCGGGATCGTCGACAGCAGCGGCTGAAACAGCGTCGACACCGGCGGGATCTCGATCAGGTGGTCGGCGTACGGGCGGACGGTTTCGTCGCCTTCCTCGCCGATCACGATGGTGATCGCACCGCGCGCCTGGATCTCGCGGATGTTCGACAGCAGCTTGGCGTGCAGCATCGGCGCGTTCTTCGGTGACGGCATCACAACGATGACCGGCACGTCGTCCTCGATCAACGCGATGGGGCCGTGTTTGAGCTCACCTGCGGCGAAGCCCTCGGCGTGCATGTAGGCGAGTTCTTTGAGTTTGAGCGCACCTTCGAGCGCCACCGGGTAGCCGACGTGGCGGCCGAGGAACAGCACGGTGTGCGACTGCGCGAACTGGTGCGCCAGTTGACGAACCGGTTCCATCAGGTCCAGCACCCGAGACACCAGCTCGGGCATGGCTTCCAGCTCGCGGTACTCGCGCTCCACCTCGTCGGGGTACTTGGTGCCGCGGGCCTGTGCAAGTGCCAGTCCGACAAGGTAATTGGCGGCAATCTGCGCCAGGAACGTCTTGGTGGAGGCGACGCCGATCTCGGGTCCGGCACGGGTGTAGAGCACCGCGTCGCATTCCCGGGGGATCTGGCTGCCGTTGGTGTTACAGATGGCCAGCACCTTGGCCTTCTGCTCCTTGGCGTGCCGCACGGCCTCCAGCGTGTCGGCCGTCTCACCGGACTGCGAGATCGCCACGACGAGCGTGTGGCGGTCTAAAACCGGGTCCCGGTAACGGAATTCACTGGCCAACTCGGCTTCGACGGGCAGCCGTGTCCAGTGCTCGATCGCGTACTTGGCGAGTAGCCCGGAGTGGAACGCGGTACCGCAGGCCACTACGAAGACCTTGTCGATCTCGCGCAGTTCCTGATCGGACAGCCGTTGCTCGTCGAGCACGATGCGCCCGTCCGTGAAGTGCCCGAGCAGTGTGTCGGAGACCGCGGCGGGTTGTTCGGCGATCTCCTTGAGCATGAAGTACTCGTAGCCGCCCTTTTCGGCAGCCGACATGTCCCAGTCGATGTGGAACGAGCGGGCACTTGCGCCGTCGTCCTCGCCATTGAAGTCGGTGATGCGGTAGCCGTCCGCGGTGACCACCACCGCCTGGTCCTGGCCCAGCTCGACGGCATCGCGGGTGTGTTCGATGAACGCCGCCACATCCGAGCTGACGAACATCTCACCCTGCCCCACGCCGAGCACCAGCGGCGTGGAGCGCCGCGCGGCGACGATCGTGCCGGGCTCGTCGGCGTTGGCGAACACCAACGTGAAGTGGCCCTCGAGCCGGCGCAGCACAGCGAGCGCGGACGCGGGAAAGTCTCCTGCGGTGTCACCGTGGCGGAACTGTCGCGAGATCAGATGGACGGCGACCTCGGTGTCGGTGTCGCTGACGAACTCGGCGCCGTCGGCTTCCAGCTCACCGCGCAGGGTCACGTAGTTCTCGATGATGCCGTTGTGCACGACGGCGAACTTGCCGGTGCTGTCGCGGTGCGGGTGGGCGTTGCGGTCAGTGGGTCGGCCGTGGGTGGCCCAGCGGGTGTGACCGAGGCCAGTGGTGCCGGTCAGGCCGTCCGATCCGGTCACGCTGAGCTCGGCCTCCAGGTTGGCCAGCCGCCCGGCCCGCCGACGCACGGTCAGCCCGCCGGAACCGTCCAGCAAGGCGACCCCCGAGGAGTCGTATCCGCGGTACTCCATCCGGCGCAGGGCGTCGACGACGATGTCACAGGCAGGGCGTTGCCCCACGTAGCCGACGATTCCGCACATAGCCATAAAGGGTAGTGCAAGAGCTACGTCACACCCGCTGCGCTACGGTTCGGTGGTGGCCAGCACGAAGAAGCTTTTCACCGCGTTGACCCGGCGCGGTCCGCACCGCGTTTTGCGAGGTGACCTGGCATTTGCCGGTCTGCCGGGCGTCGTGTTCACCCCGGAATCCGGCATGAACCTACCGGGGGTGGCGTTCGGTCACGATTGGGTGGCCAAGGCCGACCGCTACCACGGCACGTTGGAGCATCTGGCGTCCTGGGGCATCGTCGCCGCGGCACCCGACACCGAGACCGGCTTGGCGCCGTCGGTCCTCAACTTCGCGTTCGACCTGGGCACGGCGCTGGACATCATCACCGGCGTGCGGCTGGGCCCGGGCAAGATCAGCGTGCATCCAACCAAGCTCGGCGTCGTCGGACACGGTTTCGGCGGTTCGGCCGCGGTGTTCACGGCGGCCGGGATGCCGGCCGGACCCAACGCGCCGAAAGCCGTCGTCGCGGCATTTCCCAGCGTCACCCGGCCCGCGGCGGAGGAGCCCGCCGCGTCGCTGGCGGTGCCCGGCCTGGTGCTGACCGCTCCGGGTGATCCGATGACGTTGCGGTCCAACGCGGTGGAGCTGAGCCGGGTGTGGAAGTCGGCCACGCTGCGGACGGTGAACAAAGCCAAGGCGGGGGGGATCATCGAGGGCCGACGGCTGG
This sequence comes from Mycolicibacterium sp. XJ662, assembly GCF_053484035.1. Taxonomy (NCBI): domain Bacteria; kingdom Bacillati; phylum Actinomycetota; class Actinomycetes; order Mycobacteriales; family Mycobacteriaceae; genus Mycobacterium; species Mycolicibacterium sp. XJ662. The sequence goes on from NZ_JBEFTL010000002.1 coordinate 420,204, forward strand.
CTCGTGTGGTGGGGCTGCCCGGTGCCGATCGCAGCACCCAGAAGGTGGTGCGGGCGTTGATGACCGGCTATCTGCTGCACCTGTTGACCGGCGACAAGACCCACCGTGATTTCGCCGACCCTGAGGTCGCGCTGCCCAAGTCGCCGGCGGTCGACCCGTTCTCCGATGACCCGGTGGATCTGCAGGACAAGGTCATCGCCCTTCTGAAGCCCTAGGAGCCATTCGCAGTGCGCACCGGCATCTTCCTCAGTTACGCCGACTCATTTCTCGACGCCGTCGACGAGGTCGTCGAGTTGGAGAAAATCGGCGTCGACCTCGCCCTGGTGGCCGAGGCCTACTCCTACGACGCGATCAGCCAACTGGGCTTTTTGGCCGCGAAGACGTCCCGGATCGAGTTGGGCACCGGCGTCGTTCCGATCTACATCCGCACGCCCACCTTGCTTGCGATGACGGCGGCCGGCCTCGACTACGTGTCCGGGGGCCGGTTCCGGTTGGGCATCGGCACCTCGGGCCCGCAGGTGATGGAGGGTTTTCACGGGGTGCCCTTCGACGCGCCGTTGGGCCGCACCCGCGAGGTCGTCGAGGTCTGCAGGCAGGTTTGGCGCCGCGAAAAGGTGCAGCACGACGGGAAGCACTACCAGATCCCGTTGCCTGCTTCGCAGGGCACCGGGCTGGGCAAGCCGCTGCATCTGATCAATCACCCTGTGCGCGACCGTATTCCGGTGACCATTGCGGCGCTGGGTCCGAAGAACGTGGCGCTGACCGCGGAGATCGCCGAGGGGTGGCAGCCGGTGTTCTTCTATCCGGAGAAGGCCGAGGAGGTGTGGGGGCCTTCGCTGAAGGCGGGGTTCGCCAAACGGGATGCCGCGCTAGGGCCGTTGGATGTGATGGCGAGCGCGACGCTGGCGATCGGTGACGACGTCGACGACCGGTTAGCTTGGGGCAAGCCGCAATTGGCGCTATACATCGGCGGGATGGGGGCGCGCGGCCGCAACTTCTACCACAATCTGGCGACCCGCTACGGGTACGGCGAGGTGGCCGATCACATCCAGGACCTCTACCTTGCGGGCAAGAAGACCGAAGCGATCAATGCGGTGCCCGACGAGTTGGTGCGCCAAGTGTCGCTGGTGGGGCCGCGAGGGTTCGTCAAGGAACGGTTGGCGGCCTACGCCGAGGCGGGTGTGACGACGATGTTGCTTCATCCACTCGGCGTCGATAGGCGCGAATCGGTGCGTTTCGTCGAGGAATTGCAGTCGCTGCTGCCGTAGCCGATTAAACGAATTGGGCCGACTGCCTGTAGAGTGGTGCCCAGCGGCATCTTCTGTTCTGCCTTTTGCCGCTTCTCGATCGTCATACCGAGCGCCGCGGAATCTTCCGCGCCGGGCAGGACGACCATCCTCACTTTCGGAGTTTCCTACTTGTCTGTTCAAAACACCTGTGGCACAAGCGTGCCCACCTTCGCTGACCTCGGCCTGTCTGAGGCTGTCGTCAGCGTTCTCGCCGCCAACGGCGCCGAGACCCCGTTTCCGATCCAGGCAGCCACGCTGCCGGACTCACTGGCTGGCCGTGACGTGCTCGGCCGTGGCCGGACCGGATCCGGTAAGACCTACGCGTTTCTGTTGCCGATGGTGACGAGGCTCACTACACATCGCACCAAGCGGGTTTCGGGTCGTCCGAGGGCGCTCATCCTCGCGCCCACACGCGAACTCGTCGCGCAGATCGCGGCGTCATTGGCGCCGCTGGCCGCCGAGACGGGCTTGCGCACGGTGACGATCTTCGGCGGTGTCGGACCCCAGCCGCAGATTTCAAAGCTGCGTGCGGGCGTCGACGTCGTGATCGCATGCCCCGGACGTCTGGAAGACCATGTGAAATCGGGCCATGCCGATTTGTCCGCCGTCGAGATCTCAATACTCGACGAGGCCGACCACATGGCCGATCTCGGCTTCCTGCCGCCCGTGAAGCGGCTGCTGGACAAGACGCCGCGAGACGGGCAGCGGATGTTGTTCTCCGCCACGCTCGATGGCGGCGTGGATGTGCTGGTCAAGCGTTACCTCAACAACCCTGTGGTGCACAGCGTGGATTCGGTGGAAGCGCCGGTCACCGCGATGGAACACCACGTGTTGCATGTCGAGAAGGCTTCGCGCATCAACGTGCTGACCGACCTGGCGGCATCGCCCGGTCGGACAATCGTCTTTTCCCGCACCAAGCACGGCGCCAAAAACTTGACTCGCCAGCTGAATTCGCGGGGTGTTCCGGCGGTAGAACTGCACGGCAACCTGTCGCAGAATGCCCGCACCCGCAATCTCGCGGCGTTCTCCGACGGTTCGGCGACCGTGATGGTCGCGACGGATATCGCGGCGCGAGGAATCCACGTCGATGACGTGAACCTCGTCGTACACGCCGATCCCCCGGTCGAACACAAGGCGTACCTGCATCGGTCCGGTCGCACGGCGCGCGCCGGAGCCGACGGCACGGTGGTGACGCTCATGCTCGACGACCAGGTCTCCGATGTGCGACAGCTCGTCCGCAAAGCGGGTGTGAAGCCGACGATCACGCGGTTCAGCGGTGCATCGCACCCGGTGTTACTTGAGATCGCGCCAGGCGAACGCACGTTCTCGAAGCCGCTGGTACTCAGCCGGCCAGAGCCGCCCAAGGCGCCTCAGCGCCCGCGTCGGCGTCGGTCGTCGCGTGGGAGACGCCCCGCCGGCGCTGCGGTCCGCGCGTAGAGCGGGCGAGTTTCCGCCGCCCGTGGTCGCCGAGTGTGCGGTTGACGCACACGAATCGTGGGACGGGCGGTAACAACCGCACTCTCGGCAATACTTCGCGCACGCGTGATCTGAGCGCCGATTCTTGTCGGTGGGGCATGGCAATATCGAACACATGTTCGAGGGGTTTCGGTCGGTCGATGATGCGGGGTTGATCGCTGAGATCCAGGCGTGCGCTCGTTTTGAGGCTGCGGTTGCCGCGCGGCGGTTGGCCGCGACCGGTGAGTTGGCTGCGCGCTGCAGGGAGTCTTATGAGCAGCGCGAGCATTGGGTGGTCGATGGGTGGGATTGCGCGGCCGCCGAGGTGGCCGCGGCGATGGGGATCACCCGGTATCGGTCCGGGCAACAGATGGCGATCGGGTTGGCGTTGCGTAACCGGCTGCCCAAGGTTGCGGCGCTGTTTAGTGAGGGTTTGATCAGCGCGCAGGTGATTTCGACGATCACCTGGCGCACCCATCTGGTGTTGGAGGGCGAGCCGTTGGCGCGGGTGGATGCCGAGATCGCCGAGCGCGCGGCCGCGTGGGGGGCGTTGGGTCAGCAGCGGTTGGAGTTGGCCGTCGACGCGGTGGTCGAGACCCATGATCCGGATGCGCGGCGGCGCTATCGCGACGCGGCGCGCGAGTGTGATGTGCAGGTGGGCAAGCCCGATGACGCCACCGGTACCGCGTCGTTGTATGGGCGGCTTTCGGCCACTGACGCGAAGTTGTTGATGGCGTGTCTGGAGCAGATGGTCGCGGGGATATGTGATGGCGATCCGCGCAGTGCCCGGCAGCGGCGCGCGGCGGCGTTGGGGGCGTTGGCCGCCGGGGCGGATCGGCTCACCTGCCAGTGCGGTAGCCCGCAATGCCCGTGGGCCAACACAGATGACCCGCGTGCGGCCCGGTTCGTCATTCACGTGCTCACCGACACCGCGCCCACCGCCCAACCCCCGGCCGAGACCACCGCGGAGCGGTCCCGCGACACCGGCGCGGAAACATCTGCCCCCGACCAGGGGACACCGGAGCCGGTCGATGAGGAGTTGGTGCCCCCGCCGATCGATGAGGAGTCAGAGGCCGAGCCCACACCGCCGCCGCCCGAATCGGTGGCCGGTGCCAATTTGTGGGCGCCAAACCATCCCGAGAGCTCGGGGTCGGCGGGGGTGATCGTCGGTGGTGGGGTGATCCCGCCGGCGTTGTTGGCCGAGTTGGTCGCCAACGGCGCCAAAATCCAAACCGAGTATCGCCCTGCGGCGACAGAAGCCGAGCCGCGCTATCGGCCGTCGCGGGCTTGTGAGCGGTTTGTGCGGTTGCGCGATATGACGTGTCGCTTCCCCGGCTGTGACCGCCCGGCCGAGTACTGCGATCTCGACCACACCACCCCGTACCCGGGCGGGCCGACGCACCCGTCAAACATCAAGTGCCTGTGTCGTTTTCATCATTTGGTGAAGACGTTTTGTGGTTGGTCTGACCAACAATGCCCCGACGGCACCGTCATCTGGACCGCGCCCAGCGGCCACACCTATCGCACCCATCCCACCAGCAAGCTGTACTTCCCACACTGGGACACCACCACCGCCGACCTCCCACCGCCGGCCAACGCACCTCCACCCTCGGCGCAACGCGCCCTGAAGATGCCACGACGACGGCGCACCCGCGCCGCCGACAACGAAGCACGCATCACCGCCGAACGCAAACTCAACGGGACGATGCCGCCACCGAGTTACTGAGCATTGACGATTCCCTTCGGCTGGCAGCGATCTCACCGAGCAGCGCAACGACGACACCGAATGCGAAATACAGTGGTACCAACCATGGTCCAACTCCGAACAATCCATCGGAGTCGTCGTGGTAGGCGAACAGACCGGCTTTGGCGAGCACGATTTCGACCGCTGGACCGATGACGGCGGCAAGCACACCACACACCGTTGACGGCCCGTCACCCAGCACACACCAGATGATTACCGCTATCGCGACGATCAGCGCCGTGGCCGGCACCGGAGGTGCGCCGTGTACCAGTGCCGTCGTGATGTAGGTGCCAACTACTGCCGCGACCCCCGCGACACCCTGCCGCACCGTGACGTCGGTCCGCGGTCGCGGGAGGTGCAAGCGAATCTCGGCCAACGATGCGGTTGCAGCGCCCACCAATATTGGGAACCAGATCGGGCTGCTCCACACGAACGGCACCGCCTCGGTGAAGTATTCAGTCGTACCGGTGACAACGTGGCTATGGTCGCCGACCAACGAAGCCGCAGCACCCAGCAAGAAGAAGAACCCCAATTCCCGCATACGCAATCTCACGCTCGGACCGTACCGTGCCGAGTTGGCGCCCGCGGCTGTGATCACGGCGCGCGGTTACTCCCCCACCTGCGGCAGTTCGTCGGCGGCTATCTCACACGGAGTGCCCGCTCCCGGTGGCGGCTCAGGTGATGCAGGCGGCGGTGGCTCTGTAATGGGCGGTGGCAGCGGCTCCGGCGGTGGCGTCGGCTCCGGCGCCGTCTCCACCGCAGCTTCGTCCGCGAGCACTTCATCCTCCTGCGGCACAGGCTCTTCCGCAGGTGGCTCACAAACAGTATTGGGTTCGCCGGCCGCGGCTTCCTCCGCTTCCGCGTCATCGACTTCTTCAGCTTCGTCCAGCTCCGGCTCATCCAGCTCCGCCGCGTCGAGTTCCGGTTCATCGAGCTCGGGGACTTCGGCCCCCGCATCGCCCACCGACCCCAACAGACCGCCGAGCGTTTCGCCCAGCTGCTGGGCGAAACCTGATAGCCCACCGCCTATCTCGGGAATGCCGCCACCGCCGAGCGACGGCATCGCAGGCGGAGCCAGCGCAGGCGCCGCTGCTGCGGGATCGACCGGCGCCGCAGCGGCAGGCGGCGCCACGGCAGACGGCGCCACGGCAGGCGGGGCCACAGCGGGTGCCGAAGGCGCCGCAGTAGTAGGCGGCACAGCAACGGGCGCAGGCGCACTCCACGCGGGCGCGACACTCGGCGCCTGCGACGCGACGGTCTCCGAAGGCGGCGTCCACGCCGGGCCCAGATCACCCGGCACCGCGAACACCGCATCACCCTCAGACGCAAGCTCAGCCGTCACCGCATCGTATGCCGCCTCGATCGCATCGACAGCGGCCCGCATCGCCGTCATCCATTCTCCGCCGATCACGTTGGCGACAAACGGTTTTACCTCCTGGTCGACCAGCTCACTGGCCACCGCTCGGTCGCCGGCGCCGGTGGTCACGGTCTGAGCCGCCGCCAGCCAATCGGGTCGCTGCACCTGATCATCGACGGCCAACACCGTCGCAACCTTGCCGTCGACGGCCTGCCACAGCTTGTCCCGCAACTCGCCCAGGCCATCCGCTGCGGTGCGCACCGCCGCCGCTGCCACCGCCGACGCTTCACCGTGGCGCCGCAGGAACTCCCGCGCCGCATCAGCGCCCCGACCATGCCACGCCGCCGTCAGCGCAAGCCGTTGATCGTCCTGCCGCGCGAGTGCCTCTGCCGCCGTCGTCGCTGCCGCCCGCAGCGACGCGCAATCGGCATCCAACGCCGCTAGGTTCAAACCCTCCTCGCTGGCGTACCGCTCACACACCTGTGCCGCGTCCGTCGTGAGATCCGGATGCTCATAGCCGAGCATCCGGCATGCCCACACATAGTTCTGCACGGCCTCCACAGACGGCATGCCCTCAGCCAATCGCGAAGCAACATCGAAGACCATCGCTCAACCCACTCGCCTGCCGGCGCGCGCGTCGGCCTCCAGGTAGCGGTCCGCCGAAATCCGTAATACGGTGGCGATTTCACTACACGCGCGCGACCACTGCCGTAGCTGGTGCACCACGTGCTCCAGCCCATCGCGCACAGCGTCACCCCGCGCGACATACTCCCGACCCGCCGTCGCTCCGTCGAACGTCAGACCGGCCAGATGCGTACGCACCGCGCCGTCGAGAAGGTCGGCCACCGACTGATACTGGTCTGCCACACCGAGCAACGCCGCAACATCGACACCCGCGGCGTCAGCTTGTCCCATATAGGTTTGGACGCAGCGGAGGCGCTTTCGGTTCCATCCTCAGCGCGCGGCGCTGACCTGCTCGGCCACCCGCACCGCCAACTGCCGTGCGGTGTCCTCGTCGGCCGCTTCCACCATCACCCGAACGACTTGCTCAGTTCCCGAGGGCCGCAACAAGATTCGGCCGGTATCGCCTAGCTCGGCTTCCACCTGCGCGACGGCGGTGCGAACTGACGGCGCGTCGGCCACCGTCGCCTTGTCCGTCACCTTCACATTGATCAGCACCTGGGGCAGCGTCTGCATCGGCTCGGCCAGCGCCGCAAGCGGCTTGCGGGTCTGTGCCATCCGCGACATCAACCGCAAGGCGGTGACGATGCCGTCACCCGTGGTGCCCAGCGTGGGCATGACGATGTGGCCGGACTGCTCGCCGCCGAGCGAGAATTCGCCCGCCCGCAGTTCCTCGAGCACATACCGGTCACCGACGCTGGTAGTGCGCACGTTCACCCCCGCCGCGCGCATCGCCAGATGCAACCCTAGATTGCTCATCACGGTCGTGACCAGCGTGTTCGACGCCAGCTCACCGGCTTCCTGCATCGCAAGCGCCAGGATCACCATGATCGCGTCGCCGTCGACGATGCGGCCGCTGGCGTCGACGGCCAGGCACCGGTCGGCGTCGCCGTCGTGCGCGATCCCCAGATCTGCGCGGTGGGACACCACGGCGGACTGCAGGGCTTCCATGTGCGTGGAACCGCACCGGTCGTTGATGTTGAGGCCGTCGGGCGCGGAGTTGATCGCGACGACGTCGGCGCCGGCAGCCCGGTAGGCCTGGGGAGCCGCGGTCGAGGCGGCACCGTGGGCGCAGTCGACGACGACGGTCAGCCCGTCGAGGCGGGTGGTGACCGCCTTACCGGCGTGCCGCAGGTAGCGGTCGAGGGCGTCCTCGGCGTCGACGACACGGCCGATGCTCGCGCCGACGGGTCGCTCGCCGGGGCCTTGATGGACCAGTTCTTCGATCCGGTCCTCGGTGGCGTCGTCGAGTTTGTGGCCGCCGGGCCCGAAGATCTTGATGCCGTTGTCGGGCATCGGGTTGTGCGACGCGCTGATCATCACGCCGAAGTCGGCATCGTAGGCGCCGGTCAGGTACGCCACGGCCGGGGTGGGCAGCACGCCGACCCGCAGCGCGTCGACGCCCTCGCTGGTCAGGCCCGCGATCACGGCCGCTTCGAGCATCTCGCCGCTGGCCCGTGGATCGCGGCCGACGACGGCCACCCGGCGGGCCTGCCCGCCGACGGTGCCCAGCCGGCGCGCCGCCGCCGAGCTCAGGGCCAGCGCCAGTTCGGCGGTCAGATCCTGGTTGGCGACCCCGCGCACGCCATCGGTGCCGAACAGTCGAGCCATGCCGACAAACTTCTCACAGACGCCGCCGGAAAAACCAATTGGCGACGACACCACTCGTGCCGCCGCCGAATCGGTATCCAACCGCGACTCACCGCCCGCGTCCGAACAGACGGACACGGGCGGTGGACGCTGACTATTTAGTTCTGGCCTTCAGCGGGCTGCTCAGCGGGAGCCTCTGCGGCGCCCGGCGCGGTCTCACCCTGTCCCGGGGCGCTCTCGGCCTGTCCCGGGGCCACCTCGGCCCGGCCGGGGGCCTGCTCCGACTGTCCCGGGCCACCCGGCTGGATGTTCACCGTGCCGAGGTTGTTCGTGCAAACGACCTGCTCAGCACCGTTGTTCAGGACGGCCTCCGCGACCGAGTTCACCTCGGCAACCTCGACGTCGCAGAGCGCAGCCGCGATCTGCGCTGCATCGGTCACAGCCACGTCCTCCAGCACCCCAGCGGTGCCGATGGCCACGTTGACCCGGTCGTTGTTGTTCTGGGCGTCGTCCGGCTGCGCGGTGGCGACACCGAGCCCGGCAGTGAACAGCAGCGATCCGCCCATCAGGGCGCCTGCAGCAGCGTTTCTCACGACGTTCCTCATCAAATGCTCCTTTGTCGATGGGCGGCAGTGATCCGGCGCGGCGCAACGTTCGCGCGGCCGCGATGGCAGGAATGGCCCGCCGACGCACGAGAGGCGCCCCTGCCGCCCGGACGGGACTTCCCGCACCCGCCGTGCGACCAAACACGAACTTTGCGAAAGACGCCGTCCGGGCAGGTCACGGACCGATTTAGGCCTGAGACGGCTCACCGCCCGCACCAAAGGGTGCGGGCGGTGAGGTTGGGGCGTTGTTTAGTTGTTCGGGCCACCCGGCGTCGGGTTACCGGGAGCCTGTGCGGGGCCGCCACCAGGCGCCTGACCTGACTGGCCAGGAGTACCAGCGTTCTGCGTCAGCGTGATCTCGCCACCTGGCACGTCGCAGACGGTCTCAGACGGCGCCGTTCCGCTGTCGACGGCCTCAGCCAACACATTGACGCTGCCGATGTCGGCCACGTCGCAGATAGCTGCCGCGACGGTCGCCGCGACGCCGACGTTCACGTCCTCGAGGATGGTGACGTCACCGACGCCCACGTTGACGAGACCGTCCTGCACGTTGAGCGGTTGCGCGCCCGCCAGGCCCAGGCCAGCGGTGAACAGCAGTGATCCGCCGATCAAAGCGCCCGTGGATGCTCTCTTCACGATGTTCCGCATCAGATATTCCCTTCTGTCAGGAAGCAGCGGATCCGGCCCCCGACACGCGATCCGCCGCAGTGGCAGGTTTGCCTGCCTGGCGGAAGGCCCTCTGCTTCCGAACAGACGGGTTACACGCTCAAGGGGTAAGTCAAACCAAAATTTAAGAAACAGAACGTAACTCGCGCGTATAATGCGTTGCGCTAATTAACTGGGAGGTAAAGGCTGTCTGGTCGACCGCAGCTAAGGCCTCAATCGGACATCGTTCCGTACCCCGGCGGACGTTACTGGCAAAAACAAAACCGCCGGGCTCGCGATGCGAACCCGGCGGTTTTGCAAACAGTCGATCAGCGCTTGCTGTACTGAGGCGCCTTGCGGGCCTTCTTGAGCCCGTACTTCTTGCGCTCGATTTCCCGTGGGTCACGGGTCAGGAAGCCGGCCTTCTTCAGCGCCGGCCGATCCTCGGGCTGCACCAGGATCAGCGCCCGCGCGAGGGCCAGGCGCAGCGCGCCGGCCTGCCCGGACGGGCCGCCACCGTCGAGGTGGGCGTAGACGTCGAAGCTCTCCAGCCGATCCACGGTCACCAGCGGGGCCTTGATCAGCTGCTGGTGCACCTTGTTCGGGAAGTAGGCCTCGAGGCTGCGCCCGTCGAGGTTGAACTGGCCGGTGCCGGGCACCAGCCGCACCCGCACCACAGCCTCCTTGCGGCGGCCGACGGTCTGCACGGGGCGGTCGAAGACCACGGGCTCACGCGGGGCGGCCTCGGTCTCGGCCACAGTCTCGGTGGTGTCGGTGTCTGGGGTCGTCTCAACTGACTCGGTCACTGGGCCACCTGCTTGATCTCGTACGGAATCGGCTGCTGGGCGGTGTGCGGATGATCCGGCCCGACGTAGACGCGCAGCTTCTTCTTGATCTGGCGGCCCAACTTGGTGTGGGGGATCATGCCGAGGATCGCCTTCTCGACGACCCGGTCCGCGTGCTTCTCCATCTCGTCACCGAGCGACCGCCTGCGCAGGCCACCGGGGTAACCCGAGTGGCGGTAGAAGAACGTGCGGTCGGCCTTGTTACCGCTGATCGCGATCTTTTCGGCGTTGATGACGATGACGAAGTCGCCACCGTCGACATTCGGCGTGAATGTCGGCTTGTGCTTGCCGCGCAACAGATTCGCTGCCGCGACGGCGAGCCGGCCGAGCACCACGTCGGTGGCGTCGATGACGTACCACGAGCGCGTGGTGTCACCCGCCTTCGGCGTGTACGTAGGCACAGCGCATACCTCTCTTCTCGGGTTACCTAATGCCGGTCAGGGCGGTTGCGGTGGGAAACCCTCGGCGACCGACATTGACCCGAGGCCCGGCGTTCCGCACGCCAACGACGCAGCTTACCTGCGAGCGTCGTCGCAGGTCAAAACGTACTGTGCGGTCCCGCCCGGCTCCCCTCCAAGGCGGGACCGCACAGTGTCCCGGCGGGGCTAGGCGCCCCAGGCGTTGGCGGCGCTGCGGTCGGTGGCCGCGACGTCATCCGCGCCGTCGCGAACCGCATTGCCCAGGTTGAACAGGATGTCGTTGAGCGCACCGGCCGCCTGCTCCCAGCGACTCTGTTCGACGCGGTAGGCCTGCGCAGCCTCACGTGTCCAGATCTGCTGCAGCGGCGCGATCTGGGCGCGCAGATCGTCGAGCGCCGCGTTCAGCCGCGCCGACGTGGCGTGGATCTCCTGCCGGACCGTGTGCTCGATCTCACCGAAGTTGTACGCAAGCGTGTGGTCCATGGCTCACAACTCCGTGCCGACGGCGCCGAGGCGCTGGGAGTGGCTCTCGCTGGCTTGAGCCAGCGTCTGCCGGTTCTGCCGGATGGTCTCGGTGATCCGCGCGAGCGCCGTGTGCAGCTTGAGCGATTCGGTGTTCCACCGGTCCACCACCTCCCTGAACCGGGTGGCGGCCACACCGCCCCACACCGACGGCGGCACGCTGCTCATCCGCCCGATGAACGACTGCAGAAACGCCCGGATCTCGTCGTTGCGTGCATCGGTCTTGTCGGCGACCGCGGCCATCAGGTCGAAGTCGGTGTTCAGCGCACCGCCTGCGGGTGTGGTCATGGGCTTCCTTTCATCGTGCCGTTATCAAGTTGGACGCAGGCGCGGCCCGTTCGGTTCCATCGCCGAAGAACTTTTTTCAATGCACCGCATGTGCGCTGCGGATCGCCTGTTCGCAAGCCTCACGCACCAGTTGCTCCTCTCCTTTCGGGCTCTGGCAGCCGATCGCGATGCGCACGCGCCCGTCGACCAGTACCGCCCAGGCGACCGTGTGATCTGCTCGAACTTCCCGATACGTCACCGCGTCGCGGTCGGCGCGGTGACCGGCCGCAGTGAAATCGAGGAAGACACCGGGTGTTTCGGCGTCAAGCGCCGCGCGTAGCGCGGCTGCCGTCACCTCGAGGCGTTCGTCGGGCGCCCCGATCGACTGCGTCAGGTGCACGGCGACATCGCCACGCGAAGGGGACGCGATCTGCACCCGCGCAGACCCCGGGCCGGTCGTGACATGTTGCACGGTCCAGTCGGCGGGCACCAAGATGCCCACCCGGCCCTCCACCAACCACGCCGTCGAGTCGGCGGCGGTTCCGCCGTGCAGTGCCGCCGCCGCTACGGCTACCGCGCCGACGAGGACCGCCGCCACCCAGGGCCGACGTCCGCGCCGCGCGTTGGCAGGCGGGCGTTCGATGCGCCTGGACCGCAACACTTCCCGCCGCACCGCGTCCTCGTCGACCTCGAGGACCTCGATACCGTCGCTCCGCAGCCGGCCGACGATCGCGGCGTCCGGGGCATCGATGAGCACGACGGGCGACGCGCCGACCGCCGAAGCGACCGCCTCCGCCGTCGTGGCCGCGTCGCCGTGGTGCGCGACGACGACCGCGCGCCCGTCGGCGTGGGTGACGACGACGAGGTCACCTGCCAACTCGACGATCGTCGGTCGCCGCGGAGCAGCCACTGCTCGCAACAGCTCGGTGCGCTGTAGGACGACGACGTCTTCGGCGACGGCGTGGGCCGCCTCCCGCGCCCGGTCGGTGCGCGCCGACGGCCACCACGTCGGGCAGATCACCACCAGCGTGCCGGCCTCCTCGCCGGCGGCCGCCCGCATGACGTCCTGCCACAGTTCCTGCACCGCCACCGGCCGGTCGTCGAGCAGCGCGATGTCGTCGTCGATGCACTCCAGTGCCGCCGAAACCCATTCGGGAGGAACGCTATTGGGGCCGCGGATGCGACGGGGTCCGACTTCGAGAACGGTTTCGGTCACGGCGGCTCGACCCAGGCGACCTGGATGAGCTGATGCGCATCGGCGCGGGTGATCAGCGTGGCCCTGCCCGGCGGTAACGGTGCCGGTCGAACCGCGCCGAGCAGCACACCCTCCTCCGGGTCCGCGCTCAACATCAGCCCGGTGCAACCCGGTTCGCGCAGCCGGGCCAGTACCGGATCGAACATCGCCCGCGCCGCACCGCTGGACCGGCGGGCGACAATGACGTGCAGACCCAGATCCTTGGCGTGCGGCAACAGGTCGGCAAGCGGCGTCAACGGGTTTCCCGTCGACGTCGCGACCAGGTCGTAATCGTCGACGACGACGTAGATCTGCGGCCCCGACCACCACGACCTGTCGCGCAACTGCTGCTGGGTGACGTTCTCCCCCGGCATTCTGGCCTCCAGGCGCGACAGCAGCGACCGCATGCGCGATGCGAGCGCCGCCGAGGACGCCGCGTATCCGGCGAGGTGATCTGTTTCCACGACGCCCAGCAGGGTGCGGCGAAAGTCGACGATCTCGATCTGTGCTTCCTCGGTGCTGGCGCCGCCGATGATCTGGTGACACAGCAGGCGCAGCACCGACGTCTTACCCGACTCGGCTTCACCCAGCACCAGCAGATGTGGCTGCGCGGCGAGATCGAGTGTTACCGGCTGCAATTCACGCTCGCCCATGCCGATGAGGACGTGCGGCGGAATTGGCGGTTGCGCGGCGACGAGGTCCTCCAATTCGATGCGGCCGGGCAGCAGTTCCACCGCCGGTGCGCGGCGTCCGCCGTAGCGGCGCTGCAACCGCTCGACGCCGTCCCACCGGGGCAGCGCGAGCAGCATCTCCCGACCGTCGGCGGTGAGACCGCGCCCCGGACTAGCCGTGCTGAGTTGGCGGGCGCGCTTGCGGTCCATCTCCGATTCGGCAGGTTCGCCGAGCCGCAACTCGATGCGCGTCGCAATCTGGTCTTTGAGCCCGGGCCGCAACTCAGCCCAGCGCGATGCTGTCACGACGACGTGGACTCCGAACGAAAGGCCATACGCGGCAAGGGCGGTGATCGGCGCCTCGAGCGCGTCGAACTCCTGGCGTAAGGTGGCCCAGCCGTCGACGATGAGGAAGACGTCGCCGAACGGATCGGTCGGGTCACCGCAAGCGCGTCGGGCCCGGTCCTCCCTGGCGCGGACGATCGACTGCATGACCGCGACCGTGCGACGGCACAAGTCCACATCCCGCCGTCCGGCCACCGATCCCATGTGCGGCAGATCGCGCAGCGACGACAACGTTCCCCCGCCGAAATCCAGGCAGTAGAAGCTGACCTCGCCCGGATCGTTGGCCTCCGCCAGCGCCAGCATCATCGTGCACAACGCCGTGGACTTACCGGACCGCGGCGCCCCGACGATAGCCACGTTGCCCGCGGCACCGGACAGGTCAACGGTCAGTACGTCGTGACGTTGCTCAAACGGCCGGTCCACCAACCCGATCGGGACCTTCAGCCCACGAACCCGGCCGGGGAGGAGCTGATCGAGGGTCGGCGAGGTGGTCAGCGGCGGCAACCACACCTGGTGTGCGGCGGCGCCGCGCCCGCCGACGCGGTCCAACACCGTGTCCAGCACCGTGCGTTCCTCCCGGGGCCCCGGGTTCTTCGCCGCGGTGGGCAGAAGGACCGGCGCCGCGGTGAACGTCCGCGGCAGCAACGGCTGTTCGCACTCGACAGCGGGCGCCGCGGTGATGCCGGATACGAACGCGGTCTGAAACCGGGTCAGGTCCCCCGATGCGGTCTTGAGATACGCCGCGCCCGGACTGCCCGGCAGGTGGTAGGCGTCGGGAACCCCCAGCACCGCGCGCGAGTCGCCGGCCGAGAACGTCTTGAGGCAGATCCGGTAGGAGAGGTGGGTTTCCAGACCGCGTAACCGGCCTTCGTCGAGGCGCTGGCTGGCCAGCAGCAGGTGCATACCCAGCGAGCGGCCGAGTCGGCCGATCGCCACGAACAGCTCCGCGAAATCAGGGTGTTGGCTCAACAGCTCGGAGAACTCGTCGACGACGATGAACAAGGCGGGCAACGGCGGGTGTGCTGCCCCCTGCGTTCGGGCGCGCTCGTAGTCGGTGATGTTCGCGAACCCGCCTGCGGCCCGCAACAACTCCTGGCGCCGGTGCATCTCACCGGCCAACGCATCGCTCATTCGGGTGACCAGGTGCGCCTCGTCGGCGAGGTTGGTGATGATCGCCGCGACGTGTCGCGCCCGCTCCAATCCGAGGAAGGTCGCGCCGCCCTTGAAGTCCACCAGCACCAGGTTCAGCACCTCGGGCGAATGAGCCACGATGGCACCGAGCACCAGCGTGCGCAAGAACTCCGATTTTCCCGAACCGGTTGCGCCCACGCACAACCCGTGTGGGCCCATACCGTTACGTGCGGCCTCGTTGATGTCGAGTCGCACCGGCGACCCATCCTGCGCGACGCCGATGGGGATGGACATGATGCGCCCGCTTTTGGTCGACGCCCACCGCCGCTCAGGGTCGATGCGGTGCGGATCGTCGATACCCATCAGCTCCAACCACCCGCGGGTCGGGCCCGCGTGGCTGCCACTGATGCGATAGGGCGACAACCGTCGTGCACACGTCGCGGCCTGGCTCCGCGTCAACGAATCAACCCGCACGGTACCGTCGACCGCCAGGCGCAACCCTGGCGCGGTGAGCGTCGCGCCGACCTCCAGAACGGTGACCGCAACCTGGTCGCACCCACCCGCCGGCGCGCCGTCGACGATCACCACGGCCCAGGGCGACGTCACCGCCTCCACGGCCTCTTGGAGGCTGCCGTAGACCAGCCGCTGCGGCCCGACGGCGTCGACCTCGCGGGGATGCTGGTGGTGTGGCAGCCATTTCAGCCACTCCCACTCGTGACGGGTATCCGGACCGACCACCGCGGCGACGGCGAGCATGTCGGGTCCGTGTGCCACCGCCAGCTGGCAGACCATCGCCCGGATCAACGCGCGGGCGGCGCCGACGTCCCCCTCGACGGTTACCGCGCTGTGCTCGGGTAGTGCCACGACGACGGGCACGTCGGCGAGCATCGACCGCTGCTCGATCAACCGGCGCATCGCGTCCACGGTGACGGGGTCGTGCTGATCGGACGGTCCGAGCGTCGGCGCCACCAACACGGTGCTCAGCGGCTGATCGCCGATCCCGACCCGCACGTGGCCGAAGTCGGCGTCTTGTCGTTGACGCTCCCACATCCGCGGACCGCCCACCAGCGTCCACAGCGCTGACGGGTCCGGGTGGCTCCGCCACAGCGAAAGGTGCTGGGCTTCGGCGGCTTGCGCGATCGTGGCGTCAAGCGTGTCGAGGTAGCGCAGGTAGCTCTTCCGGTCCTCGTTGATCTCGGCGGAGCGGTTGGCGCCGCGCGCGCCGTAGGCGACGGTGCCGAGCACCGATACCAGCATCATCACCGGGAAGAACAGAAACATCGGGTTGCGGGCAGACGCCGCACCGGACGTGAAATAGAAGGCCATCATCCCGACGGCGGCCACCAGCATGGCAAGGGGCATCAGCCGGGCAAGTGGGTTCACCGCAACCACCTTGGGTACCGGTGGCGGCGCCTCGACAGCCAGCTCACCGGACACCGTCGGCGGCACCGCAGGTCGCGCTTCCCGGACGAACTCCATCAAACAGTTGGACGCCGGGAACGGCGTTTCGGTTCCATCCACAGCGCACAAGATTGCTGCGCGAACGCGCCCTGCAGCGGGGTTACGGTGACTGCGGGCGGGAGGATTCCGGGGGGTCGCGATGCGAAATGCACTATGCCGATTGACCGTTGCGCACGATCGGGGCGACAACTTCCACGAGGTGGATCTCGCGCTGCCCCGCAGCATCGACCTGTGCGCGCTGATGCCGGCCATCGTGGAACTGGCACACGGCACGACCGCTGCGGTCACCGGCACCGGTTGGCGGCTCCTCCACGTCGACGGTCAGCCGCTCGACCAAGCGATGACTTTGGCGGACAACGACGTTGACGACGGAACCACGCTGCTGCTCACCGCCGCCGTGCCGCCGAAGCCGGTGTGGCGACCCAGCGACGTCAGCCAGATCGCGGTGCAGCTTGCCGACATCGACGAGCGGCCGCCACGATTGTCGGTGGCCGGTTGTCTGGTCGCGGCGGTCGCCGCCGCCGCAGCGCTCGGATGGTCGGCGACCCCCGCGGCGCTGGTCACTGCCGGGGGCCTGACCGTGGTTACGGCGGTGGCCGCAATCCTGAGGGACCGGGCATACGCCGACGGCGCGCTGGCGGCGACGCTGAGCGCGGCGGCGGTGATGTTCGCCGCTGCAACGGGGTTCGCGGCCGTCCCTGGCGCAGCTGGTGCGGCGCATGTTCTGCTGTCGGCTGCGGCTGCCTTGTCAGCGGCCGTGGCCCTGCTGCGCCTGACACGCTGCGCCACCACGTGGTTGACGGCGATCGCCACGGCCGCCGTACTGACCGCCGCGGTGACGGGTGTCGCGGTCGGGTGGCACCTGCCCGCCGCGACCATCGGGGCGTCGCTGGCCGCCGCGTCGCTCGCGGCCCTGTCTGTGGCGCCACGCATCTCGATGTTGATGACCGGTGTCGGTCCGTCACCGCCCGATGCGCCGACCCCGGACACCGACCGGGTGCGGCGGGCGCATCGGGTGCTGACCGGGGTGATCGTGGGCGCCACGAGCGCGGCGGTGCTGGGCTGCGGGATCGTCGCGTTCGCAGCGCTGACCGACGACGCGGCGAAGGTGGGCGCCGCCGCGTTCGTCGCCGTCACCGCTGCCGTGTTGCTTCTTCGCACCCGCACGCACGCGGATCCGGCTCGCCGCACCGCGCTGGGTGCCGGTGGAATCGTCGCGGCCACTGCGTGCTTCGTGATCGCCACCGCCGCATCGCCCGGCCATGTCCACTGGCTCAGCCTTTTGGCGGTCATCGCCGGTGTCGCCGGGCTGACGCGGCCGGTCAGCCCCGTGACGCAGCGTTTGGTCGACGTCATCGAGTACCTCGCGGTCGCGGCCGTGGTGCCGCTGGCCTGCTGGGTGGCCGGCGTCTACGGGACGGTCCGCACCATGGGGCTGTTGTGACGGCGGCGCGGCTGCTGTGGGCGGCGGTGTTGGCCATGTTTCCGGTGTGCGTGGCGGCGCCAGCCACGGCGGTGACCCCACCGCCCGTGGACAACTCGCGGCTGCCCAGAGCGGCATCACCCGCGCCACCGCAACCCACCCGACAGCGGGAGCCGTGTGTGCTGCCCGTGCACCGCACCGAAGCCACCACATCGGGCCAACTCGACGACCTTGGGCTGCCGTCGGTTTGGCCACTGACCCGCGGGCGCGGTCAGACGATCGCGGTCATCGACACCGGGGTGGCGCGACATCGGCTGCTGCCGCATCTGGTCCCCGGCGGCGACTACGTGTCGACCGGCGACGGCACGCAGGACTGCGACGGCCACGGCACGATCGTGGCCGGTATCCTCGGGGCGGCAGGAGAACCCGCATTTCAGGGCGTCGCGCCCGACGCGACGATCATCGCGATCCGCCAGTCCAGCATGAAGTTCCGCGCCGTCGACGATGCCTCGGGTTCGGGGTTCGGCAACGTCGACACCCTCGCCATGGCGGTGCGCACCGCCGCCGATATGGGCGCCACGGTGATCAACGTGTCCTCGGTCGCGTGCCTGCCCGCCGAGGACGCGCTCGACGACCGTGCCCTCGGCGCCGCGCTGGCATACGCCGTCGACGTCAAGAACGCCGTCGTGGTCGCCGCGGCGGGCAATGTCGGCGGCACCGGACAGTGCCCGCAACAGAACCCGGCGCAGGCCGGCAGGCCCGACTGGTCCGGTGTGCGCGTGGTGGTCAGCCCGGCCTGGTACGACGATTACGTGCTGACGGTGGGCTCCGTGGCACCCAACGGCGCCCCGTCGGCGTTCACCTTGGCGGGCCCGTGGGTCGACGTCGCCGCACCCGGTGAAGGGGTGGTGTCGCTGGATCCCGACGGCGAAGGCGTCATCGACGAACTACCGGGGTCCGACGGCGCGACGCCGATCGCGGGCACCAGCTATGCCGCCCCGGTTGTCAGCGGCGTCGCCGCGCTGCTGCGATCGCGCGCACCGGAGTTGACGGCGCGACAGGTCATGCAGCGCATCGAAGCCACGGCGCGTCATCCCGCTTCCGGATGGAATCCAATGGTCGGACACGGGGTCGTCGACCCCGTCGCCGCGGTAACCGCCGGCCCCGTCTCCGCGGCCCCTCCCGGCGCGCCCCGCACGGTGTCGATGCCCGCCGCAAACCCACCCGACCAACGACCCGCACACATCGCCGTGCGCGGCGCGGCGATCTGCGTTGCGGTGTCGGCGTGCGTCATCGCAGGAGCACGGCTACGCCGGCGGCCCGAGGCTGTCGCGCACTATTGACGCTGCCGCGACGCTGAGTTCGGGGCCCCGTGGCAGCTTGGCCAGCACGGGCCACGGCGCGGGCGCCGGTGCGGCGGTCAGGCCCAGCCGTGTGGCGGCGTCCTCGTCGTGCACACCGAACACCACACCGGAGCCGTCGACGTAGTAGAGCGCGCCGGTGCGGGCACCGGCCCCCGTGACACCGGTTGCCCGCACGTAGGCGGCGCGACCGCGAGGCAGGTGTGCCCGGTCGATCTGGATCCCGGCGCCGTCCGCCTGAGCCAATGTCACCGCCGAATCGGCCGGCAGTGAATTCCCGACCAGCACCGCAGTTTCTGCGGAGTCGGCCGCGCTGGACCACATCCACCGCGTGCACAGCACCGGCTCGTCGGCCACACCGCCGCGGTCGGGAAACCGCCCGACGGGCAGGTCGTCGACCACCGGCACGGTGCCGATGACGCCCGGCTCGACGGTGGGCATCTCGCGGGTGCCCGCGGCGTAGGTCAACCGGATGAGGTCGGCGGCCACCGCACCGATCCGCTGCACGCCGTCCCCGAGCACGACGTAGTACTCGGTCGAATCCGCCTGCGACATGCGGAGAACCGTGCCGACGGAGAACCCGTGCAACGCAGCCGGTCCCGGTGTTCCGGCGTCCTCGATGGCGGGGACCGCGAGCTCGGGCACCTCCGGCACCGCGTCGAGCAACGCCCGAGACACGACACGCGGCTCGACACCGTCGAGTCGAAGCGCGTGCACCACCGCGGGGTTGCGCAGATCCACCTTCGCCCGTACCCCGTCGTAGAGCAGATAGGTGGCTGCGGCCCCTTCTCCGCCGGCGACGACAAGCGCATTGCGCCGCGAATCCAGATCTCCGTCGGCCGCCCCGACCAGCACCGTTGTGGTCGATGACGCGTCCTCACAGACCGTCCAGGCGGATTCCGCCAGCGTCGCCGAGATGTTGGGCGCACCGGGGATACCCACCAGCGCACTCTTTTTCGCATCGGCGACAGCCGAAGCGCTGACCAGTTCGGGTGTGGCCGCTGTGCCCGCGATCAGCCGGGCGGATGCCAGGTTGAGCACCGGATGCACGGTGTCGCCGATCCGCACATAGAGGGCGCCGGAATCGCGCACCAGAACGATCGGCGCGGTTCCCAGCGCGCCCCTGGGGCTCAGGAACGCCAGGATCGCGCATGCGGCGATCGCGATGGCCGCCAACACACAGCCGACGATCAGCGAAAGCGACTGTGCGCGTAGCGGATCGTCGAGCATCCGCGCGTCGCCGCGGACCAGGGCGTGCGACAGCCGCCGCGTCAAGAAGCGGTGCCCGCTGATCTGCAGTCTGTTCGTCGCGTCCCGGACCATGGCTCCCCCGCGACCGAGCCTATCGTCCCCGCGGGTACGCGGCTCGCACCAAATCAGCGCCAGCGGGCCCACACGTAGGGCACCAGGGCACGCAAGAAGTCCAGATCGGGTCCGGGTTGCGCGTCGGCGAACGCCTGCTCGAAGTACTCCTCGGCGACCAACAGGATCCCCTCGGCGTACTCGCTGGTGAAACGGATGCTGCCGTAGTCGTCCATCAACGTGCGGATGGCGCGGACCGTCTCAGCGGAACGTTGCGCTCGGCTGCGGCGAAGGTGCTCACGCACCAGTTCACGATCGGCCCCGACGGCCGTGGACAGCAGGTGCACGAGCGGCAGCGTGCGCTTGCCCTCGAAGAGGTCGCCGAGAATCTCCTTGCCGTAGGTCTGTTCGTCGCCGAGGAGGTTCAGCAGGTCGTCGCGGATCTGGAACGCGGCGCCGAAATGGAAGCCGAACCGCACCAGCCCGGTGAGCTCGGCGGTGCCGCGAGACCCGACGATGGCACCCACCCGAAGCGGGTGAATGGTGGTGTACCAACACGTTTTGTGCATGATCAGGTGCAGATAATCCTCGGGGGTCACGTCCTCGACGTTGTCGAGTTGCCAGCCCACCTCCGTCGCCTGGCCCTCCAGCGTGCGCAGCGCCATGGTGTCGAACTCGCCCCACACCAGATCGGCGAGGTCACGGTCCAACCGTCTGGTCGCGCGTCGCAGCACCTGGCTCGCGACGATCGCCAGGCCGTCACCCGCGTTCAGCGCGGCGGCCATACCGTGGGTCGTTGGCAGCGTCGGTCGGCCGCGGCGCATCTCGCTGCCGTCGGCGATGTCGTCGTGCACCAGAAAAGCGTTGTGCAGCAATTCGATCGCGACCGCGATGCCCAGCAGGTCGTTCGGATCGCCACCGAAGGCCCGGCCGGCCGAAAGGCACAGCGCGGGGCGAAGCGCCTTACCCGGCCGCGACGGGTATTCGCGCATCGGACCGTACAGCCATTGCACGGGCTCGCCGTCGGGCATGGCGTCCAGCATCGAGCGCCGCACCGTGCGCGCCACCCGGCGCAGACGGTCCTCGACTTCGGTGATCAGGTCCTGCCGTTGCGCGGCGCCGGTCATGCGTCGGGACTACGCACGGTCAAGGCGATCGGTAACCAGACGTCGGCGTGCCCGTCGGCCAGCAGCGTGCCGCGGTAACAACCGGGTGCGACGTCGTCGCCCACATCGATCTGCACCGTCACGCCGCGGCTGGAGCGGGCGAACATCGGCACCGTATCGGGTTCGAAGCGCA
The DNA here is from genome assembly GCF_053484035.1 of Mycolicibacterium sp. XJ662. NCBI lineage: Bacteria > Bacillati > Actinomycetota > Actinomycetes > Mycobacteriales > Mycobacteriaceae > Mycobacterium > Mycolicibacterium sp. XJ662. The sequence goes on from NZ_JBEFTL010000002.1 coordinate 441,850, forward strand.
CCATCGTCGCGGAGATGACCGCGCCGTCGTGGGACAACAGGTCGCTGCAGCGCAACCGCACCTTGCCCAGATCGGCCGCGCCGCCGTTGTGCAGCCATACTTCCGACGAGACCGCACCCGCTGAATCGGCGTCGAGCACAAGGTGCCCGCTCGAGGTGGCGTTGGCCAGGTCGAGATTGGCCGGATCGGTTTGCGTTGCCACCGCACCGGTTCCCGCCAGCGACCGCGTGAGCTGATCGGCGAGCTTCTGCCACGCCGACAGCACCCGGTCGACGTCCCGCGCCGGCGTCGCGACCGGACCGTCGGATGCGCCGCTGCCCTCCAAGCCCGCCTCGGCGAGGCGCACGAACCGGTTGACGACCTCCGTCGCGGCCCGAAAACCACGAGCCTGCACCGAACTCAGCACCCTGGCGTTGGCGGCCGGATCGAACGCCGCGGCCCACGGCAGATCGGCGATGCTGCCGTCGTCTCGAATCTGGTCGCTGACCACCCGAAATCCTCCCGAAATCGGCGCGGCGACGGGGCCGCACAACGGTATGCTAAAGCGTTCGATAGCGAGAGGCGGGGCAATGGCTATACGACAGTCCGTCTTGGCCCTCTACAACGCGATCACCGAGGACCTCACCACCCTGAACCAACCCGCCATACGTTCCCGCGTGGCGTTCGAAGACCTCCGCACCATGGCGTACGACTTCACCGGGCTCACCGGCAGCGCCGGTGAACGTGGATGGTACGGGGAGCTTCTTCGCTACTTCGACGCGCACCGCACCGGCCGCGAGCGGGTCACCCCCACCACCCTCGACGCTGCGGTGGAAGACCTCACTTCCGAAGACAGCGAACCCCTGCCGCCGAGCTGGGCATACCGGGCCATCGTGGCCGGATACGTACTGGATCAGCTGGCCATGGCTGGTGTCGGCACACAGCGGGAGCCGAACCTGCTCACCCGCATGTTGGCCGCCGCGCCGTCGGAGGGCGCCGGCTTCAACGACACCGGCAAGGTCGGCCCTGGCGTCGCAGACGAGTTCGCAGGCGCGGTACTGGAGAACCCGCCGACCCGCCTCGAAGACTTCTCCGCTCAGCTGCGGCTGATGTCGGGCACCCTGGCGACCGCGGCGGCGTCTCTGCAGAGCACCTTCGGGCTGCGCAAGGTCAAACGGGAATACTGCAGCGTGGTCACCACCACGGCCGAATGGCCGAACATCACCTACGACAAGTTGAAATCCGTTATCGAGCCGGATAATTGGAGTAAGTTCTACAAGCGGTTCTTCTGCGATATGCAACCGGTGCACCCGACGAACCCCTACGGCTGGTCCCGGATGCGCGAGTCCGTCAGCGGCGATTGCGACCGCTACACGCTCGACACCGCGTTGAAGTTCTGGAAGGCCGAACGCTCGGGTGGGCTGTTCCTCAACTACGACCTGGATTTCGACAACACCAACCCGGACGTGGACAAGTTGGTGCTGGTCGACAACGGCTACATCTGGATCAAGCCCATCGTCGCCGGGCAGCCGGACAAGGGCGTGAAAGTGCGCACCAGCAAACAGTTGCTGATCAGCGGCATGAGTGCGACTGCGATGACCAAACTCGCCGAATCCTTCGGCTGGGCCACCAACGCCACCGACATGTTTTACTCGGCCGCCAACTACAAGGGCACGACGACGCCATTCAGCAACTCGACCGGTAAGCCACCAAAGCCCGACACCTCGACAACGTGGCCAGTCATCGTGCCCGCACTTCCGGGCGATCTGCGCGACGAATACTGCTCCGACACAACAACATTCATCAAGGACCGGCTGACCTTCGCCGCTAAGTTCGTCGAAGAGTTCGACAACCGCTGGCAAGACGGCCTCGATCTCGCCGAATGCAATCAGCTCACCGACATGGTGGTCGCCGAAATGAAGACCGCATCCAAGAAAGCCGTCGATGCGGCCACCGAGAACTTCCGGCCCAAGGCACCCACCCCCTGAGGTGAGAGGGAGAAAACGATGGACGAACCCGGCGTCGTCGCCCAACGGCTGACCGAGACCGCCAAAGACGTCGTCGACCAGGCCAGGGTGATCGCCAAAGGCGCGATCGCCGACGCCGCCGACCCCGACACCTTCACCGCGGCCAAACTGATCGGCTCCTACATGCAGATGGTCGACCTGGCGTTGACCGGCGGACTACAGGCCACCAAGGACATTCTGGGCGTGGACAGCCCCAACGCGCCGCAGAACCCCGGCGCCGCCGAGGGTCGCAGGCTCGTCGCCGACGCGATGGAGTCGATCAGCCGCCGCATGCTTCGCCAGACCAGCGCAGTGGCGCAGGAAACAGCCGACCTGCTGGATAAGAAGCCCAACAGCCCCACCGTCTGGGCCCGGGCCATGGTCAAACTGGCCGACATCGCCCTGCTCGGTGGAACCGAATTGACCGAGACCGTCCTGATCGGCCCCGCACCGTTCGAGAAGACGGCGATCGACTCCGACACGTACCCGGTCAGCGGGACCGGCCAGCGCACGCTCAAGATCAGGGCGCCGGGTCTCATGCGCCCGGGAACAGCCGATCCCATTCCCGCCGGCCACCTGAAGTTCTTTGTGCGCCTTGACGACACGACCGTCAAAGAAGCGCCGGGCGGTGCGCTCGAGGACGGAGAGACCAAGTTCTACATCGCTGCGCAACCCGCCGGGATGATCAGCGGAATGTATGTGGGTGTCGTCGAGGTCATCGACCAAGCAGGCGCGCTCATCCAGACGGTGGACGTCGAAGTCCCGCTGTGACACACCGATTCGGGTGACCCGCAAGAAGGAACGCATCGCCATCCTCGGCGGGGGCATGGCGGGGCTGAGCACCGCATGGCGGCTCAGCGAACCGGGATGGCGCGAGCGCTTCGAGTCGATCACCGTCTACCAGCGCGGCTGGCGCCTCGGCGGTAAGGGCGCCTCCAGCCGCGGCGAGCACGGCCGCATCGAGGAACACGGGCTGCACGTGTGGATCGGCTCCTACGAGAACGCGTTCACGCTGATTCGCCAGTGCTACGCCGAACTCGACCGCGCGAACACCGACCCGTCGGCGCCCATCCAGACCTGGGATCAGGCCTTCGTCCCGGCCAACGACGTCGGGGCGACCGACCGGTGGCAGGGGCAATGGCGGCTGTGGCTGGGCCGGTTCACCGGCAACGAGCAGCTGCCCGGCGAACCCGACGCCGAGGGCGGCGAGCTGACCGTGACCGCCTTCGTCGAACGCGCCCTGCAACTGATCCTCGACTTCGCCGAGTCCCTGCGCACGATGGGCGACGACGGGCTGGTGATGTCGGCATCGGCCGAAAGACCCACGCCGAAAAGGACATTGGACACCGTACAGCGCGCTGTGCTGGCCGCGCTGATCGCGCTGACCGATCCGCCGTCGATCGACTCCGATCCGCTGACCCAGGCGCTGGACGCGATCCGCGACACCCTCGACTACGAACGCCGCGCCGATCACCGGCTGTCGTGGACGCTGCTGTCACTGCTGACCGCGACCGTACGCGGGGTCCTGGCGGACGGGCTGGTCACCGATCCACGCGGTTTGCGGGCCGTCAACGACGAGGATTACGGCGGCTGGGTTCTTCGGCACGGCGCGCATCCGGAGGTGTTGGAGTTCCCGGTACTGCGCGCGATGTACAACATGGTGTTCGGTTACGAGAAGGGACAACTGGAGCGGCCGACCGTGTCGGCGGGGGTCGGGATGCTGCTCGTCGGGCTGATGTTCTTCACCTACAAGGGCGCGATCTTCTGGAAGATGACCGCGGGCATGGGCGATATCGTCATGGCGCCGATCTATCAGGTATTGCGCAGCCGCGGCGTCGAATTCGAGTTCTTCCACCGCGTCGACGCACTGCACCTGGACCCGGGCCGCCGGCACGTCGACGCGGTGACGATCGGTCGTCAGCTGCGGCTCGCCGACGCGGTGTCCCGCTACGAACCGCTCACCCGGGTGCGCGGGCTTCCGGTCTTCCCGAACGAGCCGCTCCCCGAACAGGTTCAGGCGCGCGACGGCATGCGCGATCTCGAATCGCACTTCGGTGTACGCGACGATGTCGAGACCCGGCTCCTTCGCCGCGGAGTCGACTTCGACCGGATCGTGCTGGCGGTGTCGCTCGGCATGGTGGAGGTCGTGGCGCAGGAGCTGATCGCCGACCGGCCCGAGTGGCGGGAGATGACCACGCATGTGCGCACGATCGCCACCCAGGGCCTGCAGATCTGGCTGCGGCCCGATCACGCCGAACTCGGCTTGGCGGCGCCGGCCGTCACGACCAGCGGCTACATTCCGCCCATCGACACCTTTTCGTCGATGCCGCAGACCCTGTGGGCCGAGGACTGGCCCGCCCACGACCGGCCGCAGACCGTCGCCTACTTCTGCGGCGCGCTGGACGTCGACTGGTCACCGGCCGTCGACCAGCAGGCCTACGCCAGGCGCTGTAGACAGATCGCGCAACGCGAAGCGCTGAACTTCCTCGACAGCCTGGTCGGCGTGCACCTGCCCGGCGCGGTCACCGACCAGGGTTTCGCGTGGCATTACCTCGCAGGCGCGGACGGCCGCCGCGGCGCTGAGGCGTTGGCCACCCAGCACCTCAGCGTCAATATCGACCCGTCCGACCGCTACGTGCTGTCGCTTCCGGGTACCGACGACTATCGCCTGCGCCCCGATGAGGCCGGATACGACAACCTGGTGCTGGCCGGTGACTGGACCGACTCGGGTCTGAACTCGGGATGCATCGAGTCCGCCGTGCTCTCGGGGCTGCAGGCGGCCAACGCGATCCTGGGTCATGGCCGGTTCCACCGCATTCGGGGGCTTTACCTGCCCTGAGGCAGTAACAATTGGAAGGTGACCGACCCAGCGCAGCACCGATCGACGATCGACGACCTGCTCGATCGCGCGGTGCGCGCCATCAACAGCGGCGACAGGGCCACCGCCGACGCCCTCGCCGGCCAGGTGCTCGCGGTCGATTCCGCCAACGTCGACGCCGAGGAACTGCTCGCGGCGCCCGTCGACCACGGTGAACTGCGCCGCCTGACGATCATGTTCGCCGATCTGGTGGACTCCACGGCGCTGTCCACCCGCACCGAACCCGAGACCTACCGCACGGTCGTGGGTGGTTACCGCGACGAGGTGCTGCGCATCGTCGACCACTACGGCGGCCACGTCGGCAACACCAAGGGCGACGGCCTGCTCGCGGTCTTCGGCCACCCCCACGCCCACGAGGACGACGTGCGTCGGGCCGTGCAGGCCGGCCTCGACCTCACCAAGGCGATCTCGCACCTGTCCGAGCGGGTGCGACGGCGATTCGGGTTCGGCATCGACGTGCGCGTCGGCATCCACCGGGGCCTGGTGTACTTGGACACCGCACAAGACGACGTCTACGGGCTGGCCGCCAACCTCGCCGCGAGGATGTGCAGCATCGCCGAACCCGGGACCGTCGCGGTCTCCGACGCGGTCGAACGGTTGGTGCGCGACGCGTTCGAACTCGTGCCGGGCACACCGCACAAGGTCAAGGGCATCGATACGGAGGTCATGCCCTACCGGCCCGTCGGCGAACGTGAGGCCACCGGTGCCGCGCCCGGGCCGCTGGTCGGCCGGGAGCACGAGACCCGTTATCTGCGAACGGCTTTGGCTCAGGCCGCCTCAGGCACGTTGCGCCCGCCCGGGGTGGCGTTCTGCGGTGACCCCGGCATCGGCAAGAGCAGGCTCGCGGGCGCGGCCGTTGCGATGATGGACGGCTGCGACGACGTGGTGCTGCACTTGTTCGGCTCACCGTTTCACGCTGATGTCGGGTTGCACCCCGTGCGAAAACTGTTGGAGCGCAGGTGCGCCATCGCCCGCAGCTCCCTTCCCGAGGAGCGTCTTGCGCTGTTGCGCACCGAGCTCGACGCGCAAGGCATCGACGCAGACGCGGCACTACCGAAACTCGCACCGGTGTTGGGGATTCCCCCGGCCACCGGTTACGATCCGGCGCCTGCCGAAGGCCACAGGCTGCACGGGCAGATCGCCGACGCCGTCGCCGAATATCTGGTCGCCTGCACACGGACGGGGCGTGCCCTGGTGGTCGCCGAGGACATGCACTGGTTCGACGCCTCGACCACCGAGGTGATCCGCAGGCTGTTGGAGGCAGGCCTGGCCCGGGTCCTGGTGGTGATGACCTCGCGCGACCGATCGTCGCTGCCCGACTCCCCCGAATACCAAGTGTTCGACGTCAACCCGCTCAGCGACGCCGAAACCGATGCGCTGATCTCCACGCTGCACCCCGAATTGTCCCCGGAGGCGCGCAACACCGTGCGCCGCCGCTGCGACGGTGTACCGCTCTACATCGAGGAAGTGGTGGCCAAGCTCAAGGAGCAGCCCAACGATGCCGCGGAGTCCCAACAGGTTCCGGACACGTTGTATGAGGCGCTGTTCGCGCGGCTGCGCTCGAGCGCGTCGGGGGCTTCGGTGGTGGAGGCGGCCGCCACGATCGGCGCCTCGTTCGACCGCGCGTTGCTGCGCGCGGTGGTGGCTCTACCGGACGACGAACTCGACCGGGTACTCACCGAACTGCGCGACGCCACGGTGCTCGAGCCCGCGGGCGACAATGTCTGGCGGTTCCGGCACGAGCTGTTGCGGGAGGTCGCAGCGGAGTTGCCGCCACCGAGCATCCGCCAGCGCCTCCACGGCCGCGTCGCCGACGCGCTGATCTCCGCGTCGTCGCAGGACTGGCCCGTTATCGCGGCGCAATTCGAAGAGGCGCACCGCTATCGCGAGGCGGTGGCGGCATACGAGCAGGCCTCGGCCATCGCTCGCCAGCGCGGCGCGCTCGACGAGGCGCGCAGGTACCTCGCGCACGCCCTGGATCTGCTCGGCGCGCTACCCCACGACGCCGAACGGGACAACACGGAGATGAACCTGCGGCTGCGGCGCGGGTTTCTCGCCGCGGCGGCAGAAGGCGCAGGCAGCTCGCAGACCGTGGTGGATTTCGAGCGCTGCCTTTCGTTGTGCGGCACTGACCCCCACGCCGACGGGTTGTTCGCGACGTTGATGGCGCTGTTCTCCTATTACGTGACACGCGCCGATTTCGCGCGGGCACAGCAGATCGTCGATTCGCTGCGCGTCGGCGTGGACGCGGGACGTGAGTGGTGGCGCGCCGAAAACCTCGGCGGGGCGGCGACGGTGGCGTGGTTCCGCGGCGAGTTCGACGAGGCGCTGGCCAACCAGGAACAGGCCGATCAGCTGATGGCGGCCCGCGACAGCCGGGACGTGGAGGCCGAGTGGTTCATGCCGCACGACCCCGTCGTCTTGGGGTTGTGCAGCCTGGCGTTGGCCCGCTGGGTGCACGGCGACCTCGACGGCGCCGAAGATGCGTTGGCCCGCAGCGAAGCTCGCGCCGACGGCCTGAAGTTTCCGCAGGGCCCGTTCAGCACGTGCTACCTGCGCTACGTGCAGATCTGGATCTGCCTGGAGTCGGGCAACGTGGACCGGGCCGGCGTGTTGGCCGCCGACATGATCGAACGCGCGACCGCCCACGGCTTCGATCAGTGGGCCGCCCTCGCCGCGACGTTCGCCGGCTACGTACCTGCCTCGGCGGCGCTGGCCGCCGGTCACGTCGACATTCCCGAAATACCGCAGGCGGTCGCGACATTGACCGGCTGGGCTCAGGTGTGCCGATTCCTCGGCGCGACGGTCTTCGTGCCGTCGTTCGACGGTCACATCGCGCGGCTGCTGCTCGCTACCGGTCAACAGGACGACGCCCGCGCACAGCTCGCCGCGGGTCTGCAACTCGCCGACGACACCTCGATGCACTACTACGACGCCGAGTTGCTGCGCCTGCGGGCGGCCACACACACCGATCCCCAGGCCCGGGGCGACGATCTGCAGGCGGCGTTCGACGTGGCCCGCAGGCAGGGTGCGCCGATCTTCGCATTGCGTGCCGCACTTGACGATTACGACGTCCGCGGTGATGCGGCACGCCAGGCGGTGGTCGACGCGGTCGCGATGTTCGCCCCTGACAGCTCGTGGCCGGATCTGCCGCGGGCCCGCGCCCTCGTCTAGAGAACCCGGTAGACCTCGTATTCCACCCCGAAGCCTTCGCGCAGCCGGCCGCGGGCAACGAAGACGCTCTGGCCCATCCAGGCGTACCGCGGATCGCCCGTCTCGGCCCGCGGGGTGGTCCGAAAGTACTGGTCCTCAAAGGATGTGGCGCTGCCCGTCGCCAACGCCTGTGCGACGACCTCGTTGAGCTCGAGCAGCCCGAGGTACTGCATGTAGACGTGGGCGCCGTCGTCGGTGGCGAACTGAACGCGAACGTCGATGCGCCCGTAGCCATCCGGTGCGATGAGCATCCAGTCGCCGCCGCCGCCGACGGCCCGGGCCGAAAACCGGTCTCCGGTTGCCTCGCCTTCGATCACCTCGGCGTAGATCCTCTGGCCCAGCGGGCCCGCGCCGAAGTCGATCGGCGGTTTCAGCGCCGCCCAGAACGCGAATTCCTGTTTGAGTTCAAGACCCATGCCGACCCCCTCGCGCGCGGCGTTGTCGATAGGCCGCCACGTGTTGGCGGTTACCACAGTTTCCCGTGTCGCAGAACTTGCCCGAGCGGTTTCGCGAAAGGTCGACCAGGACGGCCGCGCAGTCGGGCGCGGCACAGGTTTTGAGCCGACGCAACTCGCCGATGCGGATCAGGTCGGCCAGCGCCATCGCCATCTCGGCTCCCATCCGCTGCCACAGCGGGTCGGAAACCGACGCCAGATGCAGATGCCACTCCGGCATCTCCGGATGCCGCGTCAGCCACGGGGCGGCGTGGGTGTCGCTCAGCAATGCGTTCACCTCGCCGACCACGTGCTCCTCGTCGTCAGCGGCCGTCCAAATCGTCGCGAGCCGGTCGCGCAGCCGCTGCACGGCGCGCAGTTCGGCGTCGTCGTGGTCGCGGCGCCCCGTCCAGCCGAAGGCGTCCAGGTAGCGGTTCAGGGCAGCCATGTCCGTGAGCCGGTCGCCCGCCACCCGGTCGCTGTTGACCAGCACACAGATGGCCCGCAGCGTGACCTCGGTGTCATGGCTGAAAAGCATTTGACCCATGATCCTCTCGTCGATACCGTCATGAGCAAAGCCAACTTTACTCATGACATGCTTTCCGGAGGTGTAGATGGCCGGCGTCCACTTCCGGCTCGGCCTGGTCCTGGCGCTCACCTCGGCGTTGGCGTTCGGTTCATCGGGGCCGTTCGCCAGGTCGCTGATGGACGCGGGGTGGACGCCGACGGCCGCGGTGGTCGCGCGGCTGGTCGGCGGTGCGCTGGTCATGGCGCTTTTCGCGACCCTGACCCGGCCCGGCTGGGTCCGGGAGGCGGCGACGCACCGCAGGGCGGTGCTGGCCTACGGAGTGATCCCGATCGCCGGCGCGCAGCTGTTCTACTACAACGCGGTCGCGCACCTGTCCGTCGGCGTCGCGCTTCTGCTCGAGTACACCGCGCCCATCCTCGTCGTCGCGTGGGTCTGGGCCAGGACCCGGCGCAGGCCCAGCCACGCCACGCTGGCAGGCGTCGTCCTGGCATTCACCGGAATGATGTTGGTGCTCAACGTCTTTTCCGGTGCGCACATCAACGTCGTTGGCGTCGGCTGGGGTTTGGCGGCCGCCGTGTGCGCGGCCTGCTACTTCGTGATGTCGGCCAACGTCCACAGCGACGGCGACGAGGCCGTGCATCCCGTCACCCTGGCCGCGGGCGGGTTGGTCGTCGGCGCCGCCACGGTGTCGCTGCTTGGCGCCACGGGCGTGATGCCGCTGACGTTCACCGCCAACGACGCCGTCGTCGCTGGCTGGACGACGTCCTGGCTGGTGCCGGTCCTTGCCATGGGTGTGCTGGCCACCGCGGTGGCCTACACGTTGGGCATCCTGGGCATCGCGTTGCTGCGCCCGCGGTTCGCGTCCCTGGTGGGGCTTTCCGAGGTGATGTTCGCCGTACTCGCCGCGTGGGTGCTGGTGGGTGAGTCGATCACCGTCACGCAGGCGGTGGGCGGCGCGATCGTGCTCTGCGGGTTGGCGCTGGCCCGGATAGGCGATCGGTCCGCGGCGGTGGCCGAGGCGACCTGGCCGGACGGACCGGTCGAGAAGTTGCCGACCGGTTCCGATCGTTAGGCCTTCGGCCGTGGGGTATGTGAGTATGGCGGCGTGACTTTGCTGCGCGCGTTGCGCCTGCCGGCGGTCGCCGTCGCCGCGGTCGCGCTCATCTGCGCCCCGATACCGTTGGCTATGGCCCAGCCCGGCCCGCCACCGGGGCCGCCGGAACCCGGGCACGGCACCGGAGAAGTACCTGGTCCGTACGCGTCCCCTGTGACACCGACCGTGGTCGCACCGAGGTCGACGTGCGCCGATATCGAGGTGATCTTCGCCCGCGGCACCGACGACACCCCGGGCCTCGGGACACCGGGAAGCGCGTTCGTCAACGAGCTGCGCCAGCGGGCCGGCGGCCGCAGCATCACCGCCTACGCGGTCGACTATCCCGCCTCCTACGACTTCCTGGCCGCTGCCGACGGTGCAGCCGACGCCACCAACCGCATCGCGGTTCTGGCGCAGCAGTGCCCGTCGACCCGCATCGTGCTCGGCGGTTACTCGCAGGGCGCCGCGGTGATGGACATGCTGGCCGGTGTGCCACCGCTGGGCAACAAGATCGGCTCCATCGGGTCGGCGCCCCCGCTGCCCGGCAGCCTGCAGCGAAACGTCGCGGCGGTCGCGGTGTTCGGCAACCCGGCGGCCAAGTTCGACAACCCGATCACCAGTTCGGTTTTCGCAGGCAGGGCGATCGACCTCTGCAAGGACGGCGACCCGATCTGTTCCGGCGGCCGCAATCCGTTCGCGCACAACGACTACGTCACTTCGGGACTGGTTCAGCAGGCCGCCGACTTCGCCGCCGGCCACCTCTGACCTGAACGGCGCGGCCCGCCGATATCATCGGACCCCGTGGAACCCCATCGTCTTCGCCGACGGCTCATCGGCGCTGCCCTTGCCGCGCTGACCGCGGCGGCCACCCTCGTCGCCCCGGCGGTCGCCTCGGCGCAGCCCTGCTCGGATGTGACGGTGGTTTTTGCGCGCGGCACCGGCGAACCACCCGGCATCGGGCGCGTCGGACAGGCCTTCGTCGACGCGTTGCGCCCGCAGCTGGGCGCACGGACGTTGTCGAGCTACGGGGTGAACTACCCGGCCAGCTACGACTTCGTGCTGGCCACCGACGGTGCGGCCGACGCGTCGGCGTTCGTCTCGAACATCGCGCAGAGCTGCCCGTCGACCCGGATTGTCCTCGGCGGGTTCTCTCAGGGGGCGGCCGTGGTCGACATGCTCGCCGGGGTGCCGCCGCTGGGCAACCGCCTCGGCGCGCTCGGGCCCATGCTTCCCGACAACGCCATCTCCAAGGTCGCCGCGGTCGCGGTGTTCGGCAACCCCGCGGCCAAGTTCGGCAACCCGATCACCAGTTCGGTGTTCGGCGGGCGCGCGATCGACCTGTGCACCGACGGCGACCCGGTCTGCTCGCGCGGTCGCAATCCGTTCGCGCACCGCGACTACACCGCGATGGCACACCAGGCCGCCAACTTCGTTGCAGGTCTGGTGTAAAACCGTCGTCGACGGTCGCGTCGATATCTTCAGTTATCATCGGCTGGGTGAAATTCGATCTTGTCAGTCGGTGGGGACGTCGCGGAATTCTGCTTGCAGGGGCGGTTGTGCTCGCTTTCGCCGGGCTGATGACCCCGGCAACGATTAGCCACCAAGGGTTTGCGCCTGTCGCCGCCGCGCAGTCCTGCCCGCAGGCCGAGCTCATCTTCGCCCGTGGCCGCACCGAAGCCGCAGGCGCCGGCGTGATCGGCAACGCGCTCATCAGCGCTGTGCGCAGCAAGACCGACAAAAACATCAACCTCTACGCCGTGAATTACCCCGCGGACTACGAGGTCGACATCGGCGCCAACGACATGAGCTCACGCATCCAGGACATGGCGGCCCGGTGCCCCGACACGCGCCTGGTGCTCGGTGGCTATTCGCTGGGCGCCGCGGTGACCGACGTCGTGCTGGCCGCGCCCATCGCGGCGCTCGGCTTCGATAAGCCGTTGCCGCCGGGCATGGACCGCCACATCGCGGCCGTCGCGCTGTTCGGCAACGGCATCGCCTGGGTCGGGCCGATCACGAACTTCAGCCCGCTCTACAGCGAGCGCACGATCGAGCTGTGCCACGGCGCCGACCCGATCTGCAGCCCCGCCGACCCCAAGACCTGGGAAGGCAACTGGCCCGACCACGCCGCGCGGGCCTACATCAACGCCGGCATGGTCAACCAGGCCGCGGACTTCATCGTGGGCCGCATCTAGCCGTCGTCTAGTCGACGAAGCGCAGGCCGCGGGTGACCTTGGTACGGGCCTCGAGCTGATCGTCGGGCGGGTAGTCGACGCCGACGAGCGCCAGTCCCTGCGGCGGTGCCGCGGCGAACTCGCTGGAGCGTCGCTTGGCCTCCAACAGCGTTGCGCACCAGCCCGGTTCGCGGCGATGCTCGCCAACCGCCAGCAGCGCACCCACCAGTGATCGCACCATCGACCAGCAGAACGCGTCGGCGCTGACGTGGGCGGTGACGCGCTCGCCGTCGCGGGACCAGCCCAGCCGCTGCAGGTCACGGATGGTGGTGGCGCCCTCCCGGTGACGGCAGAACGCGGCGAAGTCGTGCAGCCCCAGCAGGTGTCGGGACGCGGCGGTCATCGCGTCGACGTCCAGCGCACGCGGCCACGCCGTCACGAACCGGGCGTCCTGCGGTTCGACGCCGTAGGGCGCCGTCGACAGCCGATAGGTGTAATGGCGCCGCAGCGCCGAGAACCGCGCATCGAAACCCACTGGCGCACGGTCGATGTCAAGCACGCGCACATCTGAGGGTAGGAACCTGCTCAGCCGTCGCACCAACGGAAGGAACTCGCTGTCGCCTTGACGTGGCGTGCGGGGATAGGCGTGCGGCAGCGCATCGGCGGGCACATCGACGTGTGCGACCTGCCCTGAGGCGTGCACACCGGCGTCGGTGCGTCCGGCCGCGCGCAGCTGCACCGGGGTGCGAAACACCGTCGACAACGCGTCGTCGACGACGCCGGCTACCGTGCGTTGCCCGGTCTGGGTTGCCCAGCCGGCGAAATCGGTGCCGTCGTAAGCGATCGCAACGCGTAGACGAACGGGCCCGCCACCGTTTCCGATGGCGGGCCCGTCGCTCACGTCACTAGGACTTGTCGTCATCCTTGTCGGCTTGCGCCTCTGCCTCGCTCGACTCGGCCTGGGCCTCCTCGACCGACTCGTCCTCGGTCGGGCCCTCGGCGGCCTCCGGCTCGACGGAAGCCTGCGGTGCGGCGGCCGCCGTGACCGGCTGCTCGACCTTCTCCGCGCGCTTGGCCTGCGACGCCGCCGCACGGCGGGCACGCTCGGCCTCCGATGTCACCGTCTTCTCCCGCACCAGCTCGATGACGGCCATGGGCGCGTTGTCGCCCTTGCGGGCCTCGACCTTGATGATGCGGGTGTAGCCGCCGTTGCGATCGGCGTAGAACGGGCCGATCTCGGCGAACAACGTGTGCACCACGTCCTTGTCGCGGATCTTCTTCATCACCTCACGCCGGTTGTGCAGCGTGCCCTTCTTGGCGTGGGTGATCAGCTTCTCCGCATAGGGCCGCAACGCCCGCGCCTTGGGCTCGGTCGTCTTGATCCGGCCGTGCTCGAAGAGCGATGTGGCCAGGTTGGCCAGGAGCGCCTTCTGATGCGAGGACGACCCGCCGAGGCGAGGGCCCTTGGTGGGCTTGGGCATTGCGAACTCCTATTAGGGACGGACTCTTTTTAGAGCTGTTCGGTTTCGGCGTAGTCCTGGTTGTCCTCCAGGTCGTAGCCGGCGTCGCTGTTCCAGGTGCCGGTGGCGGCGTCGTAGCCGGCGACCTCGGACGGATCAAACGTGGCCGGGCTGTCCTTGAGCGACAGACCCAGCTGGTGCAGCTTGATCTTGACCTCGTCGATGGACTTCTGACCGAAGTTACGGATGTCCAGCAGGTCGGACTCCGTGCGGGCGACCAACTCGCCCACCGTGTGCACACCCTCACGCTTGAGGCAGTTGTAGGACCGCACCGTGAGGTCCAGATCGTCGATCGGCAGCGCGAAGCTGGCGATGTGATCGGCCTCGGCAGGCGACGGCCCGATCTCGATGCCCTCGGCCTCGACGTTGAGTTCCCGTGCCAGACCGAACAATTCGACCAGCGTCTTACCGGCCGACGCCAGCGCGTCGCGCGGGCTGATGGAGTTCTTGGTCTCGACGTCGAGGATCAGCTTGTCGAAGTCGGTGCGCTGCTCGACGCGGGTGGCCTCCACCTTGTAGGTGACCTTGAGCACTGGGCTGTAGATGGAATCGACCGGGATGCGGCCGATCTCGGCGCCCGACGCCTTGTTCTGCACGGCGGGCACGTAGCCGCGGCCGCGCTCGACGACGAGCTCGACCTCCAGCTTGCCCTTGTCGTTGAGGGTGGCGATGTGCATATCGGGGTTGTGCACCGTCACACCGGCCGGCGGGACGATGTCGCCCGCGGTGACCTCGCCCGGGCCCTGCTTGCGCAGGTACATGGTGACCGGCTCGTCCTCCTCAGACGAGACGACCAGACCCTTGAGGTTGAGGATGATGTCGGTGACGTCCTCCTTCACCCCGGGGACCGTGGTGAACTCGTGCAGCACACCGTCGATGCGGATGCTGGTGACTGCCGCGCCGGGAATCGACGACAGCAGGGTTCGCCGAAGCGAATTGCCAAGGGTGTAACCGAATCCAGGCTCCAACGGCTCGATGACGAACTGAGAGCGGTCCTCGGCAAGTACATCTTCGGACAGTGTGGGTCGCTGAGAGATCAGCATGGTGTTTCTCTATCTCCTTCTCGGCACCCGCTATTTGATGCCGGTTGGGTTTCTGCGGTCAGGTGCGCCGCAGAAGTCTGTTACTTCGAGTAGAACTCGACGATGAGCTGCTCGGAGAGCGGCACGTCGATCTGCTCGCGGGTGGGCAGCTGGTGCACCAGGATGCGCTGGCGTTCGCCGACGACCTGCAGCCAGCTGGGGATCGGCCGGTCACCCGCGGTCTCGCGCGCGATCTGGAACGGCAGCGTGTTCAGCGACTTCTCCTTGACGTCGATGATGTCGTACTGCGACACCCGGTAGCTGGGGATGTCCACCTTGACGCCGTTGACGGTGAAGTGGCCGTGGCTGACCAGCTGGCGGGCCTGACGGCGGGTGCGTGCCAGCCCGGCGCGGTAGACCACGTTGTCCAGTCGGCTCTCCAGGATGCGCAGCAGCTCCTCGCCGGTGACGGCCGAGCGTCGCACGGCCTCTTCGTAGTAGCGGCGGAACTGCTTTTCCATCACGCCGTAGGTGAAGCGGGCCTTCTGCTTCTCCTGCAGCTGCAGGCGGTATTCGCTCTCCTTGACCCGGGAGCGGCCGTGCTGGCCGGGCGGGTAGGGACGCTTCTCGAAGGACTGATCGCCGCCGACCAGGTCGACGCCGAGGCGGCGCGACTTGCGGGTCGCGGGTCCGGTGTAACGAGCCATCTGAAATCTCCTCCTAGACCCGGCGCCGCTTGGGCGGACGGCAGCCGTTGTGCGGCTGCGGCGTGACATCGGCGATCGCGCCGACCTCGAGGCCGGCGGCCTGCAGCGACCGGATGGCGGTCTCGCGGCCCGAACCCGGACCCTTCACGAACACGTCGACCTTGCGCACACCGTGCTCCTGCGCCTTGCGGGCGGCGTTCTCGGCGGCCAGCTGCGCGGCGAACGGCGTCGACTTACGCGAGCCCTTGAAGCCGACGTGGCCCGACGACGCCCACGCGATGACGTTGCCCTGCGGGTCGGTGATCGTCACGATCGTGTTGTTGAACGTGCTCTTGATGTGCGCGGCGCCGTGCGGGACGTTCTTCTTTTCCCGGCGACGGGTGGTCTTACCCTTCGCGGCAGCCTTTTTTGCTGGTGGCATCTGCTTACCTGGCCTTCTTCTTGCCGGCGATGGTGCGCTTGGGGCCCTTGCGGGTGCGCGCATTGGTCTTGGTCCGCTGGCCGCGCACCGGCAGGCCACGGCGGTGCCGCAGACCCTGGTAGCAGCCGATCTCGATCTTGCGGCGGATATCGGCCTGCACCTCGCGGCGCAGATCGCCCTCCACCTTGAGGTTGCCCTCGATGTAGTCGCGCAGCTGAGTCAGCTGATCGTCGGTGAGGTCTTTGGTGCGTTGGTCCTTGGAGATACCCGTCGCCGCGAGGATCTCGTTGGAACGGGTACGGCCGATGCCGTAGATGTAGGTCAGGGCGACCTCCATGCGCTTATCGCGCGGGAGGTCTACGCCCACGAGACGTGCCATCAGGCAGTGTTCCTTCTTCTATGCGGAGGTCTGGTCCCAGCCCGTTCCCCGATGGGGTCCGGCCTCCGTACCGGACGTGATGAGCGGCCGATCCGCTCAGTGGTGCTGGGATTTCGTCATTCAGTTGTAAATGCGGAAGCTCAGCGCTGTTGTCTGGTCTTCGCGCAAGCGCTCATCCCTGCCTCTGCTTGTGGCGCGGATCGGAGCAGATCACCATGACCCGCCCATGCCGGCGGATCACCCTGCACTTATCGCAGATGGGCTTGACGCTCGGGTTCACCTTCACGGCTGTGTCGATCCTGTTCTTCTCGTTCGAAAACTACTTGTACCGGTAAACGATGCGGCCCCGGGACAGGTCGTAGGGCGACAACTCCACCACGACGCGGTCCTCGGGCAGGATGCGGATGTAGTGCTGCCGCATCTTGCCGCTGATGTGGGCAAGAACCTTGTGTCCGTTCTCCAGCTCAATGCGGAACATCGCATTGGGCAGAGGTTCGACCACGCGGCCCTCGACCTCGATGGCACCGTCTTTTTTGGCCATTATGTTTCGGAGATCCTCCGTGTCCTTCTCGTACTGCGGCGCCTTTGTCGCCGCGAGCGGCGACACCCTGCACGGCGTGGCTCGCTCCCGACTACAAAACGTGAGCCAGTAGCCAGAAATTCCAGACAGGGGCACGCAAGAGTCGGCGCGGGAGCCGCACCGCCGATCCATATTACCTGCTCGAGCGCCCGCCCCAAAATCGCTGGCCGTCGACCCCCGCGCGGTGAATATCACCACTATATCCGCGGGCCGCGCAGCGCATACTTGACATCGATGACCGGCCCCACTGCCCGCAAGCCCGTAATCCTCTCCGTCGACGACGATCCAGCCGTGTCCCGAGCCGTCGCTCGCGACCTGCGCCGCCACTACGGTGAGGTTTTCCGCATTGTGCGCGCCGAATCGGCGCAGGACGCCCTCGAGACGCTCAACGAGCTTAAGTTGCGCGGTGAGACCGTCGCGGTGTTCGTCGCCGACTACCGGATGCCGCAGATGAGCGGCATCGAGTTCCTCGAACAGGCGATGGACATCTTTCCGATGGCACGCCGCGTGCTGCTCACCGCCTACGCCGACACCAACGCCGCGATCGATGCCATCAACGTCGTCGACCTGGATCACTACCTGCTCAAGCCGTGGGATCCGCCCGGGGAGAAGCTCTACCCGGTGATCGACGCGCTGATCGAGGCCTGGCGCGAAACCGGCGATCGGGCGATCCCGCACACCAAGATCATCGGACACCCCTACAGCGCCCGCTCCTCACAGGTGCGCGAATTCCTCGCCCGCAACCGGCTGTACTACACGTGGTTCCGCTCCGATGAACCCAAGGGCCGACGCCTGCTCGACGCCGCGGGCCTGGATGACCTGACGCTGCCGGTGGTGATCACCGAACAGGGTGAGACGCTGGTCGGGCCGTCCGACGCCGATCTCGCCGCGACGCTCGGCCTGTCCACCACACCGGCCGAGGACTTCTACGATCTCGTCGTCATCGGTGGCGGGCCTGCGGGGCTGGCGGCCGCGGTGTACGGCGCCTCGGAGGGGCTCAAGACCGTACTGATCGAGCGCACCGCGACCGGCGGCCAGGCGGGCCAGAGCTCACGCATCGAGAACTACCTGGGTTTCCCGGACGGGTTGTCGGGCGCTCAGCTCGCCGAACGGGCGCGCCGGCAGGCCGAGAAGTTCCGCGCGGAGTTGATCACCGCCGCTGAGGTGACCCGCCTGGAGGTCGACGGCGCCGCCCGCACCATCCACCTTTCCGACGGACGGGCCATCGGCACCCGGGCCGTCATCCTGGCGATGGGCGTCGACTACCGCCAGCTCGACGCCGACGGCTGCACCGGTTTGACGGGTGCCGGGCTGTATTACGGTGCCACGGCGTCGGTGGCCGCGGACTGCGACGGCGAGGACGTCTTCGTCATCGGAGGGGCGAACTCAGCAGGGCAGGCCGCGATGCATCTGGCGCGCACCGCGAGGTCGGTGACCCTGGTGTGCCGTCGCACGCTCGAAGATTCGATGTCCTATTACCTGATCCAGCAGATCCGCGCCCAGCCCAACATCAAGGAGCTGCCATACACCAGGGTGCACGCGGTCAAGGGCGCCGACCATCTGGAACGCGTCTTTTTGGAGAACACCCGCACCGGGGAGCGCGAAGAGCACGGCTGTGAGCGCATGTTCGTCTTCATCGGCGCCGAACCGCGTACCGACTGGGTCGAGCAGGCCGGCATCGCCCGCGACGACCACGGGTTCGTCCTGGCCGGCCCCGACCTGCGCAACGTCGCCGGCTGGACCCTTGACCGTCCGCCGCACCAGCTGGAAACAAGCGTGCCGGGCGTGTTTGTTGCAGGTGACGTGCGTTCCGAATCGGCTAAACGGGTCGCCGCCGCCGTCGGCGAAGGATCGATGGCGGTGATGTTGGTGCACCGCTATCTCGCGGAAGCTTAGGGAGACGACCATGAGCCAGACCTGCCTGCCCGACGAACTGCGTTCGCTGTTCCTGTTCGAGGCGCTCGACGACCGACAGCTGCAGGTGTTGTGCGACAACGGCCACATCGCCACGTTCGAGCCGGGACCGATCTGCACCGAGGGCGACCCGGCGACCTGTTTCTACGTGCTGCTCGAGGGCGAATTGGTGATGTCGAAACGCTCCAGTGGCATCGACATCCAGACGGCCCGCACCTCCCAGCGCGGCGTGTACTGCGGCGCATGGTCGGCCTACGTGCCCGGTGAGGAACACGTCTACGAGGCGTCGGTGCGGGTCACCGAGCCGTCGCGGTTCTTCGTGCTCGACGCCGACGCGTTCGCCGAGTTCATGCGCACCGAGTTCCCGATGGCCGTGCACCTGCTGGAGGGCCACCGCGTCGGCGGGCGGCGACAGCGCGAGATCGTGGGTCAGCGCGAGAAGCTGCTGGCGCTTGGCACCATCACCGCCGGCCTGACCCATCAGCTCAACAATCCGGCGGCCGCGGCCGCGCGGGCGGTTGCCGACCTGCGCGAAGGCGTCGGCAAGATGCGCCACAAGTTGGCGATGCTGGCCGACGGCCAGTTCACCCCGGTGGCGCTGCGGACGTTGATCAGCATCCAGGACGAGGTCACCGAACACGTGGCCAAGTCGACGGCGGTGGAGTTGTCTGCGCTGGAGGCCTCCGACCGCGAAGAGCAGATCGGTGACTGGCTCGAGGCCCGCGGGATCAGCGGTGCCTGGGACTGGGCACCGACCTTTGTCGAGGCCGGCCTGGACCTCGACTGGCTCCAGCGCGTGGAAGCCTCCCTCGACGACGTGGACTGCGCGGCCACGCTGCAGGGCGCGCTCGGTTGGCTCAAGTACACGATCGACACCGAACTGCGGATGAACGAGATCGCCGACGCCAGCAAGCGGATCTCGGCGCTGCTCGCGGGCGCCAAGCAGTACTCGCAGATGGACCGGGGCGAATATCAGACCGCCAACGTGCACGAGCTGATCTACGGCACGATCAAGACGATCTTCGGTCACATGGTGGGCAAGGACAAACCCGTCGAGATGGTGTGGGACAAGGACACGTCGTTGCCCGAACTACATTGTTACCCGGGCGTTCTGAACGAGGTGTGGTCGAATCTCATCGACAACGCGATCCAGGCGATGAACGGCCGTGGCACGCTGACGATCCGCACCGCACGGCACAACGACGACATGGTGCGCGTGGAGATCTGCGACGACGGGCCCGGCATCCCCGCCGACCACATCGACCGCATCTTCACCCCGTTCTTCACCACCAAGCCCGTCGGCGCGGGCACCGGGATCGGACTGGACCTGGCGCGTCGCATCGTGGTCGAAAAGCACCACGGCGACCTCCGGGTGGAATCCGCACCCGGCGACACCCGGTTCATCGTGCTGCTGCCGCTGGTGGCGCCCGCACCGCAGGACTGACACGAATAGAGTTGGACCAGACATGACCAAACCCGATCTCGGCCCGTTCGGGGTGTTCGGCCACCACTCGATGTGGCAACGGCTGAGCCCGCAGCAACTGCGCGAGATCGAGACCCTCGGCTACCGGGCGATCTGGGCGGGTGGTTCGCCGGCGGCCGAGCTGCCGTGGGTGGAGTCACTTCTGGAACCGACCACCGACGTAAAGGTGTCCACCGGCATCGTCAACATCTGGACCGCGGAGCCGGGCCCGACCGCGGAATCGTTTCACCGCATCGAAAAGGCCTATCCCGGACGGTTTTTGCTGGGTATCGGCGTCGGACATCCCGAAGCCCACACCACGTACCAGAAGCCGTACCGCGCGCTGAGCGACTATCTCGACAAGCTCGACGAGTACGGCGTACCCAAACAGCGCCGGGTGGTCGCCGCGTTGGGTCCGCGGGTCCTGCGGCTGTCGGCGCAGCGCTCCGCGGGCGCCCACCCGTATCTGACGACGCCTGAGCACACCGCACAGGCGCGCGAGGCGATCGGCCCGGAGGCGTTCCTGGCGCCCGAGCACAAGGTGGTGTTGACCACCGACGCCGAGAGGGCGCGTGCGGTCGGACGCAAGGCACTCGACATCTACCTCAACCTGACGAACTACCTCAACAACTGGAAGCGACTGGGCTTCACCGACGAGGACGTGGCGCCCCCCGGCAGCGACCGTCTCGTCGACGCCGTCGTCGCCCATGGCAGCGTGGAGGCCGTAGCGTCACGGCTGAAGGAGCATCTGGACGCCGGCGCGGACCACGTACCCGTGCAGGTACTGACCGGGCCGGACAAGCTGGTCGGCGTGCTCACCGAACTCGCGGGCCCGCTGGGCCTGCAGTGACCTCGAGGGGGATCAACGAATGACTGAGCTCAAACCCGAACTCGGCCGTTTCGGCGTCTGGACGTTCGGGGTGGTCAAGCCCGAACAGGCCGTCGAGATCGAGAAACTCGGGTACGGCGCGGTGTGGATCGGCGGGTCCCCGTCCGGTGATCTCAAATACGTCGAGCCGATCCTCGAGCGCACCGAGAACCTCACGGTGGCCACCGGCATCATCAACGTCTGGACCGCGCCTGCTGAGCAGGTCGCCGAGGCCTACCACCGCGTCGAGGACGCCTACCCGGGACGGTTCTTGCTCGGGATCGGCATCGGTCACCCCGAGCACACCGAGGAGTACCGCAAGCCCTATGACGTGTTGGTCGAGTACCTCGACACGCTCGATGCGGCCAAGGTCCCGACGAGCCGGCGTGTGCTCGCCGCGCTGGGCCCGCAGGTGCTGAAGCTCGCAGCGCAGCGCAGCGCGGGTGCACACCCCTACCTGACCACGCCGGTGCACACCGGTGAGGCGCGAAACCTCCTGGGGCCGACGGTGTTTCTGGCGCCCGAGCACAAGGTGGTGCTGGCCAGGGACGCCGAGGCTTCACGGGAGGCCGGCCGCGAAGCCGTCGACTTCTATCTGAACCTGTCCAACTACCTGAACAACTGGAAGCGCCTCGGGTTCACCGAGGACGACCTCGCCAAGCCGGGCAGCGACAGGTTCATCGACGCGATGGTCGCCCACGGCACACCCGACGACATCGCCAGGCGGTTGACCGAGCATCTGGACGCCGGCGCAGACCACGTCGCGATCCAGGTGCTCGGCGGGTGGGATGCGTTGGTGCCGACCCTGACCGAGTTGGCCGGACCGCTCGGCCTGAAAGACTGACGCGCCGAACGTACGGTCACTGACGCGTATCGGCCGATTTTCGTCATCTTCCGTACGCTCGGCGACCGGATCAGTGGCTGTGGCTGTGGTCGTGACAGTGCCCGCCGTGGTCGTGTCCGTGTCCGGCGTCATCGCACTCATCGTCATCGTCGCTTCCATGCGAATGGGAATGCGAATGCCCGTGATCGCCGTCTAGCTCGTCATCGTGGTCGTGCTCGTCATCGTGGTCGTGCTCGTGGTCGTCTTCTCCGTCGTGATCGTGGCCATGGTCGTGCGCCGGGTCCGGGACTTGGCTGGTCGAACTCGCCGAACTTGTTGGGTGCGTGGCGGTTACATCGGTACGCTCGTCCGACTCGGCTGACGAGACGCCGGCGACGCACAACGCCCCGACCAACATCGCCGTCGGGGTGACAGCCTGCATTCCTCGCAATACTCCGCGCACTTCTCGACTCCTTACCTCGTTGGATTTTGCCGACTGTAATGAAAACGATTATCATTATCAAGTGATTCGACGGTCGGATCCCCGCCCGCCCGGCGGAAGCGCAGCGAAGGCACGGTTACCGCGAATGTTGTTGATATGACGCCGACGGAGTCCGAGAACGCGAACCCCACGACACGCATCTCAGGCCTCTTCCGCCACATCGAAGCCGTGCAGCGCAACCGCCGCTGGGGTTCGCTGCTGGACGCGGGAACCGGCGTCAACTCCCTGCAATGGATCTCCACCCTGGCGACCGAGAGTTGGACGGCCATCACGGCCTCGCATCGCATGGCGGCCACGATCCGCAACTCCCCCGGCATCCGGATGCGCGATCGGGACCGCATGTTGGTGGGCAACTGGGTCAACGACAGCCTGTTGGCCGGCGAGACCTTCGACACCGTGCTGGTCGACTATCTGATCGGGGCCATCGATGGCTTCGCCCCGTACTGGCAGGACAGGCTCTTCGACCGTTTACGGCCGCTGATGACGGATGACGGCCGGCTCTACATCATCGGCTTGGAACCGTATGTGCCCTTCAAACCCGACACCGAAAGCGGCAGGGTCATATGGGAAATCGGGCGTGTGCGCGACGCCTGTCTGCTCCTCGCCGGCGAGCGGCCCTACCGCGAATACCCGGCCGAGTGGGTTCTACGTCGACTCGGCGAGGCCGGCTTCCGGGTGCTCGAGACCCGCCACTTCGCCATCCGCTACCGCGAGCGCTTCGTCAACAGCCAGCTCGACATGTGCCTGGATCGCCTCACGCGCTTCGCTTCCGACGACCTCGCCACGTCGATGCGCCCCTACGTCGAGGACCTTCGCGCACGAGCGCTGGCATTGCAGGACCGCGAGAACGGGCTGCGTCATGGCCGCGACTATGTGATCGCCGCCGAGCAGATGTAGCGGGGTCCGCGTCGGCTAGGGTTTGACCATGCGGTTGCTGATCACCGGCGGCGCGGGGTTCATCGGCGCCAACTTCGTGCACAGCAGCGTGCGCCTGCATCCTGAGGACTCGGTGACCGTGCTGGACGCGATGACCTATGCGGGCAGCCGCGAGTCGCTGGCCGCCGTCGAAGACGACATCCGCCTGGTGCAGGGTGACATCACCGATGCGGAGGTCGTGGGCAAGCTGGTCGCCGAGAGCGATGCCGTCGTGCATTTCGCCGCCGAGACCCACGTCGACAATGCGCTGGCCGACCCGGAGCCGTTCCTGCACGCCAACGTCATCGGCACCTTCACGGTGTTGGAGGCGGTGCGCGCACACGGGGTCCGGCTGCATCATGTGTCGACCGACGAGGTGTACGGCGACCTCGAGCTCGACAACAAGCGGCGGTTCACCGAGTCCACGCCGTACAACCCGTCGAGCCCGTACTCCTCCACCAAGGCGGCCGGCGACATGTTGGTGCGCGCGTGGGTGCGTTCCTACGGTGTGCGCGCCACGATCTCGAACTGCTCCAACAACTACGGGCCATATCAGCACGTCGAAAAGTTCATCCCGCGCCAGATCACCAACGTGCTGACCGGCCGCCGACCCAAGCTCTACGGATCCGGGGCCAACGTGCGCGACTGGATCCACGTCGACGACCACAACAGCGCGGTGCGTCGCATCCTGGCCGACGGCCAGCTCGGACGGACGTATCTCATTGGCGCCGAAGAGGAACGAGACAACCTGTCGGTCATGCGCACGATCCTGCGGTTGATGGACCGCGACCCCGACGATTTCGATCATGTCACCGACCGCGCCGGCCACGACCTGCGTTACGCGATCGATCCGACGGCGCTCTACGGCGAACTCGGCTGGGCGCCCAAGCACACCGATTTCGAGGACGGCCTGCGCGCCACCATCGACTGGTACCGCAACAACGAGTCATGGTGGGGTCCACTGAAAGATGCCACCGAAGCGACCTACGAGGGCCGCGGCCAGTAACTCAGGCTCGATGTCCCGCCGACTGTCTTGACCCCGGAATCCCCCGTCACACCGGGCCCACGAGGGCTACATTTATGTGGTCGACCGGAAGAAGGACATGATCATCTCGGGCGGGGAGAACATCTACAGTGCCGAGGTGGAGAACGTCCTGGCGGCCGAACCGAAAGTGGCCGAGGTGGCGGTGATCGTGCCGCGCGACCCCGCCGACCCACCGACCGCGGCGCATCGCGCTCGTCGAGGAGTTGCCACGTAACGCGGCAGGGAAGGTTCTCAAAAACATGCTACGCGAATCCTATACAGCGCCCGGTGCCTATGCCGCAGGCCCGACCGACACCCCTCTTCTCGAAGAAACCATAGGGACGAACTTCGAACGCACGGTCTCAGCGCACCCCGACGTCGACGCGCTCGTCGACGTGACCACGGGCCGACGCTGGACCTATGCGGAGCTCAACGACGAAATCGATCTTGTCGCACGGGGTTTGATGGACCACGGGATCGCGGTGGGCGACCGCGTCGGCATTTGGGCGCCCAACTGCGCGGAGTGGACGATCCTGCAGTACGCCACCGCCAAAGTCGGTGCGATCCTCGTGACGGTCAACCCCGCCTACCGCACACATGAGCTGGCCTACGTGCTGCAGCACTCGAGCATCCGGATGCTGGTGGCGGCCACCGAGTTCAAGTCCTCCGACTATCGCGCCATGGTCGCCGAGGTGCGTCCGACTTCGTCCGACCTCACCGAAGTGGTGTTCATCGGCACCGACGATTGGGAGCAACTCCGACAGCGCGCCGACGGCGTATCGGTCGACGACCTGCGCGCCCGGGTGGACGGTCTCGCGCCGTCGGATTCCATCAACATCCAATACACCTCGGGCACAACGGGTTCCCCGAAGGGCGCGGTGCTATCTCACCGCAACATCCTCAACAACGGGTTCTTCGTCACCGAGCTGATCAACTTCGACGAAGACGATCGGCTGTGCATCCCCGTGCCGTTCTATCACTGCTTCGGCATGGTGATGGGCAACCTCGGTGCCACCACCCACGGCGCCACGATGGTGATCCCGGCCCCCGGCTTCGACCCCGCGGCGACGCTGGCGGCCATCGAGGCCGAACGCTGCACCGCGGTCTACGGGGTGCCGACCATGTTCGTGGCGATGTTGGCCCACCCGGACCTGGGGCGACGCGATGTGTCGTCGCTGCGCACGGGGATCATGGCGGGCGCGACGTGCCCGGTGGAGCTCATGAAGCGCTGCATCAACGAGTTGCACATGTCGGAGGTGTCGATCGCCTATGGCATGACCGAGACCTCTCCGGTGTCGTGTCAGACCCGCATCGACGACGACCTGGACCGGCGCACCGCCACCGTCGGGCGAGTGCACCCGCACGTCGAGATCAAGGTCATCGATCCCGACACCGGCGCGACGCTCGAACGCGGTGTGCCAGGCGAATTCTGCACCCGCGGCTACTCGGTGATGACGGGTTACTGGGGCGACGAGGACAGAACCCGCGAGGCGATCGACGACGACGGCTGGATGCACACCGGCGATCTCGCGGTGATGCGCGACGACGGCTACTGCCAGATCGTCGGGCGCATCAAGGACATGGTGATCCGCGGCGGCGAGAACGTGTACCCCCGTGAGGTCGAGGACTTCCTGCACTCCCACCCCGACATCGAAGATGTCCAGGTGATCGGTGTGCCCGACGAGAACTACGGCGAGGAGATCTGCGCCTGGATCAGGATGCGCTCGGGCGCCGAACCGCTGGACGCCGCAGCGCTGCGCGAATTCGCCACCGGAAAGCTCGCGCACTACAAGATCCCGCGCTATGTCCACCTCGTCGAAGAGTTCCCGATGACCGTCACCGGCAAGGTGCGCAAGGTCGACATGCGCGCCGAGACGGTCCGGTTGCTGGGCGGCCTCTGACCCGGTCTTGCCAATACGGCAAGATTAGTTGCTACACGGCCAGAGTGCCCGCAAGGTAGAGGAGTGACGAGCGAACTCGATCAGTCCTACTGGGACGGGCGGTGGGAGCAGGTGTACCGCGCCCACAAGGCCATCGCCGACAGCCGCGAGCCCAACCCGCAACTACGCGCCGAAGTCAGTGCGCTGCCTCCCGGCCGGGCGCTCGACGCCGGTTGCGGCAACGGATCCGACGCGATGTGGCTCGCCATGCAGGGCTGGCAGGTGACCGCCGCCGACTTCTCCGCCACCGCGCTGAAGCACGCTCGGATACGCGCCGACGACGCCGGCGTAGCCGACCAAATCGATTGGGTACACGCCGATCTCAGCGTCTGGTCGCCGCCCGCCGCCCGATTCGACCTGGTCACCAGCCACTACCTTCACGGTGTGCCGCAACGGAAGACGGTCTTTCGCCGCCTCGGTTCGGCGGTGACCCCCGGCGGCACCCTGCTCATCGTCGGCCATCATCCCGACGACCGACCCGACGACCCCGCAGCGCCGCCGCTGGAGGCGTTCTTCCGAGTCGAGGAACTGCTCGACGCCCTGGATCCGGCCGACTGGCACGTCGTCGTCGCCGAGACCAGGGCGCGCCCCGGCATCGACCACGACGGCAACCCGATCACCCGCACCGACGCGGTGCTGCGGGCACAACGGCGCTGACCCCCGCGACGCCGGCAGCCCACCCCCTTGCGCGCCCCTCCGCAGCATTACTAGGATATCCAACTATCTAGTAGCGAAGGGCAAGCTCATGAGCAAGCAGATTCCGCATTTCATCAACGGTCAGCGCACCGCCGGTGAGTCCAAGCGCACCGCCGACGTGTTGAACCCGAGCACCGGGCAGGTGCAGGCCACGGTGCCGATGGCCTCCGCCGCCGATATCGACGCGGCGGTGGCAGGCGCCGCCGAAGCGCAAAAGGAGTGGGCGGCGTGGAACCCGCAGCGCCGCGCACGCGTCATGATGAAGTTCATCGAGTTGGTCAACCAGAACATCGACGAGCTCGCCGAACTGCTCTCTCTCGAACACGGCAAGACGCTCGCCGATTCACGCGGCGACGTCCAGCGCGGCATCGAGGTCATCGAGTTCTCGATCGGCATCCCGCACCTGCTCAAGGGTGAATACACCGAGGGCGCCGGCCCCGGCATCGACGTGTACTCGCTGCGCCAGCCGCTCGGTGTGGTCGCGGGCATCACCCCGTTCAACTTCCCGGCGATGATCCCGCTGTGGAAGGCGGGCCCGGCGCTGGCATGCGGAAACGCCTTCATCCTCAAGCCATCCGAGCGTGACCCGTCGGTTCCGCTGCGGCTCGGCGAACTGTTCATCGAAGCGGGACTGCCGCCCGGTGTGTTCCAGGTCGTGCACGGTGACAAGGAGGCCGTCGACGCCATCCTCGAGCACCCGAACATCGAGGCCGTCGGCTTCGTCGGCAGCTCCGACATCGCGCAGTACATCTACGCCGGTGCGGCCGCCAACGGGAAACGCTCCCAGTGCTTCGGCGGCGCCAAGAACCACATGATCGTCATGCCCGACGCGGATCTCGACCAGGCCGTCGACGCGTTGATCGGGGCGGGCTACGGCAGCGCCGGTGAACGCTGCATGGCGATCAGCGTCGCCGTCCCGGTCGGTGAGCAGACCGCGGATCGCCTGCGCGCCAGGCTCGTCGAACGCATCAACAACCTACGGGTCGGCCACAGCCTCGACCCCAAGGCCGACTATGGGCCGCTGGTCACCGAGGCCGCGCTGGCGCGGGTGCGCGACTACATCGCCCAGGGTGTGGACGCCGGCGCCGAGCTCGTGGTCGACGGCCGCGAACGCGGCAGCGACGAACTGCAATTCGGCGACGACAGCCTCGAGGGCGGCTACTTCATCGGGCCCACCCTCTTCGACCACGTCACCACCGACATGTCGATCTACACCGACGAGATCTTCGGCCCGGTGCTGTGCATCGTCCGGGCGCACGACTACGACGAGGCTCTGCGGTTGCCCTCCGAACACGAGTACGGCAACGGCGTCGCGATCTTCACCCGCGACGGCGATGCGGCCCGCGACTTCGTCTCACGCGTGCAGGTCGGCATGGTCGGCGTCAACGTGCCGATCCCGGTTCCGGTGGCCTACCACACCTTTGGCGGCTGGAAGCGCTCCGGCTTCGGCGACCTCAACCAGCACGGGCCGCACTCGATCCTGTTCTACACCAAGACCAAGACCGTCACCCAGCGGTGGCCCTCGGGCATCAAGGACGGCGCGGAGTTCGTCCTGCCGACCATGAAGTAGGCCTTTCGTGGATTACTTCGGGCTCGACGACGACGAGCGCGTGATCGCCGAGACGGCGGCCGCGTTCGCCGAGAAGCGCCTCGCGCCACACGCTTTGGAATGGGATGCCACCAAGCACTTCCCCACCGACGTGTTGCGCGAGGCGGCCGAGCTCGGCATGGCGGCCATCTACTGCCGCGACGACGTCGGCGGCAGCGAACTGCGCCGCCTCGACGCGGTGCGGATCTTCGAAGAGCTGTCCAAGGCCGATCCCACCGTGGCGGCGTTCCTGTCGATCCACAACATGTGCGCCTGGATGGTCGACTCGTTCGGCACCCCCGAACAACGCAAGGCCTGGGTGCCGCGGCTGGCGTCGATGGAGAGCATCGCCAGCTACTGCCTGACCGAGCCCGGCGCGGGGTCTGACGCAAGCGCGTTGCGCACCAAGGCCGTCCGCAACGGCGGCGACTACGTGCTCGACGGCGTCAAACAGTTCATCTCCGGTGCCGGGTCCTCCGACGTTTACGTGGTGATGGCCCGCACCGGTGACGACGGACCGCGGGGCATCTCGGCGTTCCTCGTCGAGAAGGACACGCCGGGGCTGAGTTTCGGTGCCGACGAGCTGAAGATGGGCTGGAACGCCCAACCGACCGCGCAGGTGATCTTCGAAGGCGCACGGGTGCCCGCTGACGCGATGCTCGGTGGCGCCGACGGTGAAGGTACGGGCTTCGGTATCGCGATGAACGGCCTTAACGGCGGCCGGATCAACATCGCCGCGTGTTCACTGGGCGGTGCGCAGGCCGCCCACGACAAGGCGGCGCGCTACCTCGCCGACCGGCAGGCGTTCGGCGGCGCGCTGCTCGACGAGCCGACGATCCGGTTCGCGCTCGCGGACATGGCCACCGCGTTGCAGACGTCACGAGTGTTGTTGTGGCGCGCGGCCACCGCGCTCGACGAGGACCATCCGCAGAAGGTGGAGCTGTGCGCGATGGCCAAGCGCTACGTCACCGACGCCTGCTTCGATGTCGCCGATCAGGCGTTGCAACTGCACGGCGGCTACGGGTATCTGCGCGAGTACGGGCTGGAGAAGATCGTCCGCGATCTGCGGGTGCATCGGATCCTGGAGGGAACCAACGAAATCATGCGTGTGGTCATCGGTCGGGGCGAAGCCGCCCGGGCCCGCGCGTCGATATAGAGCAGGGAGAACACATGGCGACGGTCGCGGTTTTGGGGTTGGGCCACATGGGCGGGCCGATGGCGGCGAACCTGGTTGCCGCCGGCCACACCGTGCACGGTTTCGACCCGGTCCCGAGCTTGCGCGACGCCGCCGCCGAGAAGGGCGCTCAGCTCTTCGACAGCGGCGCCGCGGCCGTCGGCGACGCGGACGTGGTCATCACCTCGCTGCCCAACGGCGACATCGTCAAGTCGTGCTACGCCGAGGTGTTGCCCGCGGCCAAAGACGGCGCGTTGTTCATCGACACCTCGACCATCTCCGTCGACGACGCCCGCGCGGTCCACCAGCAGGCCGTCGACCGCGGTTTCGCCCAACTCGACGCGCCGGTGTCCGGCGGGGTGAAGGGTGCCGTCGCGGGCACGTTGGCGTTCATGGTCGGCGGTGAGGAGGACGCGGTGGCGCGGGCCCGGCCCGTGCTGGAACCGTTGGCCGGCAAGATCATTCACTGCGGCGCCTCGGGCACCGGACAGGCCGCCAAACTGTGCAACAACATGGTGCTGGCGGTTCAGCAGATCGCCGTCGGCGAGGCGTTCGTACTGGCCGAGAAGCTCGGGCTGCCGGCACAGTCCCTGTTCGACGTGATCACCGGCGCCACCGGCAACTGCTGGGCCGTGCACACCAACTGCCCGGTGCCGGGCCCGGTGCCGACGTCACCGGCCAACAACGACTTTCAGCCGGGCTTCGCCACCGCGTTGATGAACAAGGACCTCGGCCTGGCGATGGCCGCCGTGAACTCGACGAGCGCCAAGGCGCCGCTGGGCAGCCACGCGGCCGAGATCTACGCCGAGTTCGCGACCGACCACGCCGACAAGGACTTCAGCGCGGTCATCGAACAGCTTCGCGACTGACCTACACGTCGCGCCATGCGCGGTTTCCATACCCGTCGAGGTGCACGACCTCCTGCACCGGCTTGCGGGTGGTGGGCCCGTAGCGGCCCCGCGGCCAACCGAGCGGCACGATGCACACCGGGGTCACCGTCAGCGGCAGGCCCAAGATCCTGCGCGCCGACGTCACACTCCACAGCGGCAGGGTGATCAGCGAAGCGCCGAGCCCCATCGCCCGTGCCGCCAGCAGCAGGTTCTGCACGCTCGGATAGATCGAACCGAAGAACGACGACTCCCCCACGAACGGGGACGGCATGTACGGCACCCGTGCACCGCCGCGCAGGCACGGCACGACGAGGACCGGGATTTCGCTGAAGTGATCGACCTGCCATTGCACGGCCCGCAGGATCTTCTGCATCGACTCGTCACCGGCGGCGACGCGCCTGCCGGCCGCCCCGTACAGCGACCACGCCTGGCGGTAACGCTTCGCGAGCCGGTTTTTGACGTCCTGGTCCTTCACCACGATGAATTCCCAGTTCTGCCCGTTGGATCCGGTGGGCGCCCGCAGCGCCAACTCGATGCACTTGAGCACCACCGCGTCGTCGACGGGGTCGGGCAGGACGCGGCGCACGGCCCGCTGGGTCATCATCGCTTCGGCCAGCGGCATATCGAGGCGGGCAAGCGCGTCCTCGACGGTGGGGATGTCGGTCATCCCATGAAACTACCGCGCCGAACGCGGGCGGTGCCTCCTACGCGGCCGTCGGATTGTGGCTCTTCGACCACTTCGCGTGCAGCCGTTGACATTCGGCGATGCGCAGCGGCTCGGCTCCAGCGAAGTCTGGCCGCACCGCCACCGCCGTCGGGATGTCGGGGGCGCCTTGGCCGGTGATGACGACGGTGGCCAGCCCGGCGGTGTTCGCGGCGCGCAGACCCGTCGCCGAGCCGCACACGGCAAGCGCATCGTCGGCCGACAGCCCCAACTCCCACAGGGCATGGCGGTGGGCGGCGGCATCCGGCATCGTCTTGTCGACGTCTTCGGCGGTCACCACGGTCTCGACGACGCCTTCTCCAGCCAGTTGGCGCACCAACGGCTCCGCCCAGCTGCGCTGCCCGTTGGTCACCACCGCCACCTGCACGCCCGCGGCGTATGCGTCGGTGAGCAGATCGACCAGCCCGGGCCGCGGCGCGAGATCATGGTCGAGAACCAGCTCGTCGAACATCATCGACTTGGTGTTGTAGATGTCGTCGGCGAGCAGCGCGGTCAGCACGTCGGACTCGGTGGCCACGCAGCGCTTGCGCAACTCGGCCGCCACCCGCTGGCGCTCATCGTCCAGCGCGAGCAATTGGCGGTAGCGCGTCACCGACCACTCGAAGTCCAGCCCGTGGGCGGCGAAGGCGGCGTTGTAGGCCACCCGGTGGCCGTCGCACTCGATGTCGGTCAGCGCATCGAGGTCGAAGACAACCGCCCGCAGCTGGCTGTCGGCTCCGGTCGGTGCTGCGTTATCCCACCAAAAGCGTCCGGCACGCCACGTCTTCTCCTGCGTTATCGACATAGGAATAGGGTGGCGCATGTCACAGCCCTCGCGCCTCCCCCGCTGGGGGGATAGTCAAGGTCAACTTGCGCAGCGGCCGCCCCGACCCAGCAATAAGGTCGCAATAAGGTGGTGTCATGACCGTAGCCGCCGGACCGGTGCGAATTGTGCTGGTAGACGACCACGAGATGGTGATCGAGGGGCTCAAGGCCATGCTCGCGGCGTTCTCCGATCGCGTGGTGGTGGTCGGCCAGGCCGTCGGCGCTGAGCGGGCGCTCAGCGTGATTGACGAACTCGATCCCGACATCGTGCTGTGCGACGTGCGGATGGAGGGCTCCAGCGGTCTGGACGTGTGCCTGGCGCTGCGGGAGCGCAACGCGGAGCGCAAGGTCGTGATGCTGTCGGTCTACGACGACGAGCAGTATCTGTTCCAGGCCCTGCGCGTCGGCGCGTCCGGATATCTGCTGAAGAGCATCAGCAGCGACGAACTGGTGCGCCAGCTGGAGTTCGTGCACCGCGGCGAGACCGCGATCGATCCCGGTATGGCTGCCAGGGCCGCCGACACCGCCGCACGGTTGCAGCGCGACGAGTTCTGGCCCGGCGTGCGCCAGGGCCTGACCCAACGCGAGAGCGAGATCCTGTCGTTTGTCGTCGACGGGCTGTCCAACCGCGCGATCGCCACCAAGCTGGTGATCGGCGACGAGACCGTCAAGAGCCACCTGAGCTCGATCTACCGCAAGCTCGGGGTCAGTGACCGCACCGGTGCGGTGGCCACGGCGCTACGCGAAGGAATCTACCGATGACCCCGGAACCCCGGCCCGGCGACGCGGTCCGCGACCTCAGCGAGTACGCGCTGGCCGCCGACCGCGAACTGGCCCTGCTGCGCGAACTGATCCAGGCCGCATCCAAGGGCCCCGGCGTCGAGCCGTTGGCCGCCGCGGCCGCGCGGATGATCACCGCGGCCACCGCCAGCGACGTGTGCTTTGTGCACGTGCTCGACGACACCGAACACTCACTCACCCTTGCCGGTGCGACACCGCCGTTCGACGCGGAGGTCGGCAAGATCAGACTGCCGCTGGGCCGAGGGATTTCGGGTTGGGTGGCCAGCCACCGCGAACCCGTGGTGATCACCGAGGACAAAGAGTCCGACCCCCGGTACATGCCGTTTCAGTCATTGCGCGGTTCGGATTTCACGTCGATGGTGTCGGTTCCGATGGAGACCGATCCCGGCGGGCTGGTCGGCGTGCTCAACGTGCACACCGTCGAGCGGCGCGACTTCACCGAACGCGACGTCGAGTTGCTGTTGGTGATCGGTCGGCTGATCGCCGGGGCGATGCACCAGGCCCGGCTGCACCGCCAGCTGGTCGCGCGGGAACGCGCGCACGAAGTGTTCGTCGAGCAGGTGATCGAGGCGCAGGAACTCGAACGCCGCCGGTTGGCCGGCGACATTCACGACGGCATCTCCCAGCGGCTCGTCACCCTGTCCTACCGGCTGGACGCGGCCGCCCGCGCCGCCGATCCGGCCGTCGCCGCCGAACAGCTCGGCACCGCCCGCGAACTGGTGGAGTTGACGCTGGAGGAGGCGCGGGCGGCGATCAGCGGGTTGCGGCCCCCGGTGCTCGACGACCTCGGGCTGGCCGGCGGGCTGGCCAGCTTGGCCCGCTCGATCCCGCAGGTGAACGTCGACGTGGACCTGGAGGAAACTCGGCTGCCCGATCACATCGAGCTCGCGCTGTACCGGATCGCGCAGGAATGCCTGCAAAACGTCGTCAAACACGCCAACGCCACGACGGCCCGGCTCACCTTCGCCGTGGACGCGGGTCAGTCTGCGCCGGTCGCACGGCTCGAAATCGTCGACGACGGCGTTGGTTTCGACACCTTCGAGCATCCGCTGGGCAGCGACGAGATGGGTGGCTACGGGTTGCTGTCGATGGCCGAGCGCGCCGAGATCGTCGGCGGCCGGCTCAACATCCGGTCCCGTCCAGACTCGGGGACCGCCGTCACGGCGACCATTCCCCTGCCGTCGGGGGTCACCCCCTAGCGGCGAGCAGACGCAGATGGCCCGCGATCGGGCTATTTCAGGGGCCCTCTCCGTCTGCTCGGCGGGGAAACGTTAGAAATCCCCGGAGTTCTGGCGCAGCGTCTCGATCGAGTCGGCCAGCGCCCGCGACTCGTCCTCTGACATCCCGATGTCGGCGAACACCTCCTTGTTCAGCGTCATCGTCGCGTCCTCGACCGTCGAGCGGCCGAGGTCGGTGATGCGCACCAGCGTGGTGCGGCCGTCGGTCGGATGCGGGGTGCGCTCTACCAGGCCGTCGGCCTCCAGGCGCCGGATCGCGTGGGTGACGCTGGTGACGTGCACCTGCAACCGGTCGGACGCCTTGGTGATCGGCAGTTCCCCGTTTCGACTGAACGCCAACAGCCGCAACAACTCGAATCGCGAAAAGCTCAGGTCGTAGGGTCGCAGCGCGGTCTCCACCCGGGCCAGCAGGATCTGGTGGGCCCGCATCACCGACGTCACCGCGACCATGCCGTCGGCGACGTCACCCCATCCCGAGCGCTCCCAGTTGGCGCGGGCCAGCGCGATGGGGTCGCGATGGTCGGGCTGCGACGGCTGCGGGGGTTGGGAGGCCACGCCTCTTCATACCGCACCAGCGCGTCCGGTCCGCTGATTTCTAACGTACGGCGGCCAGCACGGCGCGGGTGGAGCGGCGGTCACCGACGGTGATGCGCACGCCGCCGTCGGCGTAGTGGCGCACCCGCGGCCCGGCGCCGTCGAACACCTGCGTCCAGTCCCGGTCACGGCGCGGCAGGTAGACGAAGTTGGCGTGGCTGTCGGTGCTGTACACCCCCAACGAACCCAACCGCATTCGCAGGTAGCGAGATTCGTTGGCGATCATCGAGATACGTTGCTGTAGCTCGGCTTCCGCCTCGTAGGAGGCCTCGACGGCCACCTGGCTGGTGCTCGCGATGCCGAACGGCAGTTGCATGGCCCACAGCCTGCGGGCCAGTGGCGAAGCACAGAAGCCATAGCCAATGCGCAGCCCCGCGAGGCCGTAGGCTTTCGAGAACGTCCGCAGCACCACGAGATTCGGAAACCTCGCGACCAGCCCCGCAGCGTCGAGACGCGATCCCGGTGCCAGGAACTCGACATAGGCTTCGTCGAACAGTACGACGGTGTCGGGCCGCACGCACCGCAGGAACGCCTCGATGTCGGCGGGCGTCTCGATGGTGCCGGTCGGGTTGTGCGGCCGGCACACCACCACCACCCGCGCGTCGGTCGCGGCGCGCGCCAACGCCTCCAGATCGTGGCGGCCATGGCTGTCCAACGGCACGGTGATCGGCACCAGCCGGGCCATCCGCGCGAAGACCGGATATCCGTCGAACGTCGGCGACGTCATCGCCAGCACCTCACCGGGACGTGTCACCGCCTGCAGCACCTGCATGATCACGCCGGTGGCGCCGACGCCGAGGACCACCTGCTCATCGCGCACCCCGATGTGCGCGGCGACCGTCGAGCGCAACCGTTGCGGCAGATACTCCGGATACCGGTTGGCCGAACCGATCGAGGCGGTCAGCGCCATCTGCACCGCGGGTAGCGGCGGGAACGGATTCTCGTTCAGCGACAACGCCAACGGGCTCATCACATCGGGAAGCACGCCGCCGTCACCTTCTGGTGTGGTCATCAGCCGCGACCACCCCATCGCACCGCGGCTGCGCCCGCGAAGTCACCGGCATGGGCGAACGCAGCCATCATCACCACGTCGCCGGCCTGCAACCGACCCTCGGTGACGGCCCGGTCGAGGTTGATCGGAATGCCCGCGGCGAACAGGTTTCCGCATTCCTCGAAGGTGTCGACATGACGTTCCTTGGGCAGTTCGAGCGCTTCACGCCAGTTGCGCAGGAACACCCGGTTGGGCTGGTTGGTGACGAGCAGGTCGAGATCTTTGGGTTTGACGCCGATGCGGTCGCATACCGCATAGGACACCTCGGGTACCTGGCGGTTGCCCCGCGCCAGCACCTTGGTGATCTTGCTTTCGGTGAACCCGATGTAGCCCTCACCGGATCCCGGTTGCCACCATTTGCGCGGCGGATCGACTGCGATGGTCATGTCCCCGGCGAATTCCCCGTAGGTGCGGCACTCGACGTCGAGAATCGGCGAGTGTTCCGACACCGCAACCAAACCGACCGCGGCGCCGTCGCCAGGGACCGCGGCCTGCGCCTTGCGCCGCACGCTGGGTTGGTCGAACACCTGCCCGGCGGCGTTCTGCGCGACGGCGATCAACGCCGTCTGTCCCGCTCCCGACACCAGCAGCTGACGTGCCAGCTGCATGCCGAGGACGAACGCAGCGCAGCCACCGTTGTGCAGATCGAGCACCCAGTTCGGTTTCATCCCAAGGCGATACGCCACCGCGCCACCGGCACCGTAGAACGGCATGTCTGGTAGCTGGGTGTGGGTGATCAGCACGTCGATGCCGGCGATCACGTCGGCTCCGTGTCGTTGCACCAGGCCCGCGGCGGCGCGCTCGACCATGTCGACTGCGGTCTCGTCCTGGCCGACGTGGTGACGGTACCGCGGCGCGCGGAACATCACGTTGTCGCGCAGCGCATCTGATTCGGCGAACTGCGCATAGTAGCTCGCGCCGATCGGCTCACCCGGCAGATAGGTGGCGATGTCTAGCAGGCTGACGGTCATCTGGTCACCTCATCCAGTCCGGTGTCACGGGGAGCCCGTTGGAATAGCGGTATTCGGCGATCGCCTTGAGGTTCTGCAACTCCAGCAGGTGGCCCGCGCCGAACATGTCCCAGAAGTCGCCGACCCACACGGGCCGCTGCGGCGGCGCGGTTTCCGGATAGGGGTTGTGGTCGTAGAACGGGTGATGGCAGTTGGTCCACAACACCACCGACCCCGGCTTGTCGAACACCGACTGTGCGTCGACGATCCGCATCAGATAGATCATCCAGAGGTGCTTGCCCTGGTCCCACGCGCAGTGGTAGTCGACGGTCATCGCTTGTTTGTTGGCGTGGGTGCGGGTGAAGATCCGGGTCTCTGAGCCGAGCCGGTCGTAGGCAAGCCACAGCCCGGGTTCTTCGGTGGTGGTGAAGCCACGCAGGCTGTAGGTCCACTCCTCGAGGCTGCGGGTGTCGGACATGTATTCGAACAAGTCGTCGGGTGGACAGTCGATATAGCTGTTGACGGTGCAGAATTCGCCGAATACGTCGTCGTGCGGATAGACCGAGCGCATCATCTCCATGATGATCGGCGTGGCCTTCTCCCGCGGTGACGTCTCGACGCGGATGAGCCCGTCGAGCGGTTCGGTGGTACCCCGGTGGGCGGTGATGTCATCAAGTGCGGGCAACGACATGGGATCTGCTCTCCTTTGTGCGGGCGTCGGTTGAAGTGAGAAAAGCTGCGAACGGCGGGATTTCGTCTGCCGAACACTCGACGCCGACCACGGAGGGACCGTCGACCGCCAGTGCGGCGTCCAACGCGGCCGGCAGCTGCGTGAGATCGGAGACGTCGACCGAGACCAGCCCCGGAAACATCGCGGCCAGACCGGCTCCCAGCCGGCTCGGGCCGAACCGGTTGTAGCTGTAGCGGTCGCCGTAGAAAAGCTGCTCGCGGGTCACGCACATCGCATGCGCGTGGTTGTCGAACAACAGAAACGTCACGGGCAGCCGGTACTGCAGCGCGGTGTGGATCTCCATGCCGTGCATGAGAAATGCGCCGTCGCCGGCGATCACCACGGTGCGTCGACGCCGCTGCCGCCGGTCCCCCTGCCCTTCGGGCGGGTGGTGCCCCCACTTCGCGCGAGCGCTCATCGCGCCGAACGCCATGCCGACACCGGCGCCGAAGCTGTAGCCCATACCGCCCATGCCGAGCGCGACGAGGAACCGGCCGTCGCGTCGTACCGGCAGGTGATGGATGGCCGATGCGCCGATGTTTCCGGCGTCGACGACGATGTCGGCGCCGTCGGGCAGCGCGCCGTCCAGCACCGTCATCGCGTCGCGGTACCGGATCCCCGGACCGTCGTGGGTCGGTGGTTCGAGGCACGTGCGCGGCACCGCGTCGGGCACCCGCACGCCGGTGGCGCGGCCGTTACCGGACAGCGCCGCGGTCAACAGCAGCAGCGAGCCACGCAGATCGTCGGTGTGCACGTGGGTACACGGCAGATGCGGCGGGTCGGATCCGATGGAGTACACCGACGTCGCTGCCAGCGCGCTCTCCAGCCCGGCGCGGGCGGTCACCGTCATGCGGGTGCCCACCAGGAGACACAGCGCGCTGTCTGCGATGGCGGCGGCGACGCTGGGGTGGCCCATCACGCCCGTCACGCCCAGAAACGACGACGATCCCGAACCGGGTGTGCCCGCGGCGTCTTTGGCGTCGGGCACGCAGGCCACCCGGGCGCGCACCAGGGCCCGCAGCCGTTCGAGTGCGACGCGCGCCTCGTCGCGGGCGACCTGTTCGCCGGCGATGATCGTGACGGGCCCGTCGACGCGCCGCAGCGCGCGCACGATGGGGTGCGGGTCGCCGAGTTGACTGCAAAGTTCATCTGACACCGCGGCGCCGCCGTTGACGGCTAGTTCGGCCTGCTGAACGTCCTTGGGTAACAACAACACCGCAGGCCCGCGTAGCCTTCGGGCCGCAGCGATCGCCTCCGGCAGCGCCGATTGGATGTCGGCCGGGGTCAGCACGCGTCTGCAGTGCACCGAAACCGCGGAGAACAGTGCGTGCGCGTCAAGCGCGCCGTTGCGTCCGCTGGTGTCCTGGAACGCCCCGCGGCCGTCGAGCACCGTCGGGGACTGCCCGATCAGCGCCAGCACGGGCACCCGGCTGGCGAACGCCTCCCCCAGCCCGGGCACCGTGTTCAGGCAGCCGCCGCCTGAGGTGGCGGCAAGCACGCCCAAGCCGGCTCCGCTGCGGCTGTATCCGTCGGCCATCGTCGCCGCGGAGAACTCGTGCTTGGCCAGCACCGCGGTGATCCCGTCGCGGAAGTGGGCCGCGTCGTAGACGTCTTCGATGTTGGCGCCGTCGACCCCGAAGATGTACTCGACGCCGATCGCCGCAAGATATTCGACGATGTGGTCGACGACCCGATGCGCCATCGCTGCCCCGCTTCCGCATGTTTCCCGGAATACGGAGCGTTATGCAGTCGGGTTCAACGCGCGGCGCGATTCACAGCTGGCGTTCCAGCAGCACCTGGTCGTCATCGGCCGAAACCAGTTGCACCGCAGCGATTTCATCCATCTGCATCGGGGTGTTCGCGCTCGGCAGCGCGGTGGCACCGGACAGCCCCAGCCAGGTCGCGACCTGTTCGCGGCTGCCGTCGCGGCCGATCACCACCATGCCGAGGTTCTGTGGTGGCGCGTCGCGCCGACCCCAGTCGCCGTAGGTGCAGGCCATGTCGATGCGGGTGCCCCAGCCGTAGCCGGTGACGGTGATCGTGGCGTTGATCGGCGTCTCGGCCACCTTGACCATCTCGAGTTCGGCGCCCGAGGCCTGCGGCGCGGGCGTTTGGGTGTCCAGCACCCCGGGACGCAGCACGAGCACCAGGCCGAGCGCCAGCAGCGCGGCGGCCATCGCGACCGCGGCGGTGGTGACCCAACGGGTCCGCCTGCGTCGCGCATGCACCTTGTCCAGCAGGGTGTCGAGCACCTCGGGCCGCAACGCGGGCGGGTCTGGTTGGTCGATGTCGGCGATGTCGATCTTGGCCAGCAGCGCGGGGATACCGCCGAGTTCGGCGACGGCGGTCCGGCACCGCGCGCAGGTCTGCAGGTGCGCCTCGTATTCGCGGCGCTCGTCGCTGGACAACGAACCCAGCACGTACGCGGCGTCCCAGGTGAGGTAGCGATCGTCATCGCTTCGGGGAGAACCGAATTCGGTCATCGCGTCACCCCCATCTCCTGCAACTTCAGCCGCAGCGCGCGCACCCCGTAGTGCAACCGCGACTTCACCGTGCCCTCGGCGATCTGCAGATCAGCGGCGATCTGCGCGGTGGTCCAGCCCTGGTAGTAGGCGCGGCGGATGACGGCCCGATGTTCCTCGGACAGTTCACGAATGGCTTCACCAAGCAGCATCCGGTCCAGTGCCGTCTCCACCTCGTCGGGACCAGCGCGATCCGCCGTCTTCTCCATGTCCGGCGTGCCGGTTTCACTGCGGAAGCGGGCGCTGCGTCGCTCGTCGATAACGAGGTTACGCGCCACGGTGAACAGCCACGCCCGCGGCGACCGGTCACGGTCGGCGGCCACCTCGGGGTGGCGCCAAGCACGCAACAGCGTCTCCTGCACGACATCCTCCGCCCGGGCCGTATCCCCCGTCAGCCGCAAGGCGTAGCGCCAGATGGCTGCGGCGTGCTCGTCGTAAAGCAGCCGCATGACGTCGGCGTCGAGGGCCTCCGGGTCGTCCAAACTCAACCTCCATCAGGGATACGAGGTTGCCGGTCGTCCGGTTCAGTATTCGCCCATTCGCCCAGTTCGCCCAGTTCGCCCACCCCGCCGAGCCCGCCGAACGTGGGTTACCCGCACGTCTAGCCGCACAACAGTGTGCGGGTAACCCACGTTCGCGGCGGCCGGAAGCTACTGCGTGAGGATGCGGGGGCCGTCGTCGGTGACGGCGACGGTGTGCTCCCAATGCGCGGCGCGCGAACCGTCGGCGGTCACGACGGTCCACTCGTCCTCGAGCACCACGGTCTTGGCGGTGCCCAGCGTCAGCATGGGTTCGATGGCCAGCACCGACCCCGGCGCCAGATAGGGCCCGCGGCCGGGCGCGCCCTCATTGGGCAGAAACGGGTCCATGTGCATCTGCCTGCCGATGCCGTGGCCGCCGTAGCCCGCGACGATGCCGAACTTGCGGCCGTGACGATCTTCGGCGGCGCGGGTGCCGACCTCGATGGCGTGCGAGACGTCGGTGAGCCGGTTCCCGGGCACCATCGCGGCGATCCCGGCCTCCATGGCCTCCCGAGTGGCCTGCGACAGCGCTTCGTCGACGGGAATCAGCGGCCCGACACCGAACGTGATCGCCGAATCCCCGTGCCAGCCGTCCACGATCGCGCCGCAGTCGATGGACACCAGGTCCCCCGCCGCCAGCGTCTCACTGGCCGACGGGATGCCATGCACCACACGCTCGTTCACCGAGGAGCAGATGCTCGCCGGAAAGCCGTGGTAGCCCAGAAACGACGGCACCCCGCCCCCGTCGCGGATCGCCGACTCGGCGATCTCGTCGAGCTCGAGCGTGGACACCCCCGGTACGGCGGCTTGCCGCACGGCCTTCAGGGCCGACGCCACCAGGGCGCCCGCGACGGCCATCGCGTCGAGTTCGGCGGGGGTGCGTTGGGCGACGACCTTGCGGTTGCGCAAGCCGGGCAGTCCGATCATCTGCTACTTGCCGAGCGCCTGCAGCGCGCGGGAAAACACCTCGTCGAGCCCGCCGACCGCGTCGACGGTGTGCACGTTGTCGCGGTAGTACTCCAGCAGCGGCTGGGTCTCGTCGCGGTACACCTGCATCCGGTTGTGGATGACTTCCTCGGTGTCGTCG
Source organism: Mycolicibacterium sp. XJ662 (assembly GCF_053484035.1). Lineage (NCBI taxonomy): Bacteria > Bacillati > Actinomycetota > Actinomycetes > Mycobacteriales > Mycobacteriaceae > Mycobacterium > Mycolicibacterium sp. XJ662. The sequence continues at coordinate 483,600 of NZ_JBEFTL010000002.1, forward strand.
GCGCGGCCGCGGGCCTTCAGGCGCTTGAAGAGCTCCTCTTCGGACACCGCGAACTCCAGGACCGCGTCGAGTTCGGTGTTGCGCTGTTTGAGCATCTTGTCGAGCGCCTTGGCCTGCTCGACCGACCGGGGGTAGCCGTCGAGGATGAAGCCCTCCGCGGCGTCGGGCTGGGTGATCCGGTCCTCGACGAGCTTGTTGGTCAGCTCAGATGGCACCAGGTCGCCGGCGTCGAGGTAGCGCTTGGCCTCCAGCCCGAGCGGGGTGCCGTCGCCGATGTTCTTGCGGAACAGGTCCCCGGTCGAGATCTGCGGGATGCCGAGCTTCTCGGAGAGCTTCTGGGCCTGGGTGCCTTTACCGGCGCCGGGCGGCCCGAGCAGAACGACCCTCACTTCAGGAACCCTTCGTAGTTGCGTTGCATGAGCTGGCTCTCGATCTGTTTGACCGTATCCAACCCGACGCCGATCATGATCAACACCGCAACACCGCCGAACGGCAGGTTCTGCACCGGGCCGCTCCCGCCGACGGACAGGAACATGTTCGGCAGCACGGCGATACCACCCAGGTAGATCGAGCCGGGCAGGGTGATCCGGTTGAGCACATAACGCAGGTAGTCGGCGGTCGGCGCGCCCGGGCGGATACCGGGGATGAAGCCGCCGAACTTCTTCATCTCGTCAGCACGTTCGTCGGGGTTGAACGTGATCGACACGTAGAAGTACGTGAAGAACACGATCAGGCCGAAGTAGACCGCGATGTAGATCGGGTCGGACGGGTTCGACAAGTTCTCGGCGACGAACCGCTGCCACCAGCCGGTGCCGGGGTTGGAGCTGCCGCTCTGGACCAACTGCGTGATCAGCTGCGGGATGTAGATCAGCGACGACGCGAAGATGACCGGGATGACACCGGCCTGGTTGACCTTCAGCGGCAGATACGTCGACGTGCCGCCGTACATTCGCCGGCCCACCATCCGCTTGGCGTACTGGACGGGGATACGCCGCTGGCCCTGCTCGACGAACACGACGCCGATGAGGATGGCCAGCGCGCCGGCGCAGACCAGGGTGAACACCAGGCCGCCGCGGCTCTCCAGGATCATCTGGCCCTCGCCGGGCATCGCCGAGACGATGCTGGCGAAGATGATCAGCGACATACCGTTGCCGATGCCGCGTTCGGTGACCAGCTCGCCCATCCACATCACCAGCGCCGCGCCCGCGGTCATCACCAGCACCATGACGACGAGCACGAAGATGTCGATGCCGTCGTTCTGGCCCTGGATGATGTCGAGCGAGCAGCCCTGCAGCAGCCCGCCGTTAGCGGCCAGCGCCACGATGCTGGTGGCCTGCAGGATGGCCAGCGCGATCGTCAGATAACGCGTGTACTGCGTCATCTTGGTCTGGCCGGCCTGACCTTCCTTGCGCAGCTGCTCGAACCGCGGGATCACCACGGTCAGCAGCTGCACGATGATGCTCGCGGTGATGTAGGGCATGATGCCGACCGCGAACACCGACAGCTGCAGCAGCGCGCCGCCGGAGAACAGGTTGATCAGGGAGTAGACCTGCCCGGCGTCACCGCCGCTGACCTCGGCGATGCACTTCTGGATGTTCGGGTAGTTCACGCCCGGCGACGGGATCGACGCGCCGATCCGGTAGATGATGACGATGCCCAGGGTGAAAAGAATCTTTCGCCTCAGGTCGACTGTCCGCAGCGATGAGATGAAAGCCGAAAGCACTCTTCCTCCTGCGCAGCCGACCTAGTGGCCGCAGCGTACGAACTGGGCTGGTGTGACCAGCGTCTTGGTTAAGTCGTGTGCGGACCTCCGCCGAGCGCGCAGCCTGCGAAGTTACCCGTCAAACAGTCTACGAGAGTAACAGTTGGAAACGCCTCGCCATGCATCCCAGACTCACAGCAGTCTCTCAGCTCGGGAACATACCGTGTCAAGCATCTCGTTATATCCACTAACTATCAACAGAGATGTAAGGAATCAGATGACGCGGACCGACAACGACACCTGGGATCTGGCCTCGAGCGTCGGGGCGACGGCCACGATGGTCGCGGCCGCCAGGGCGCTGGCCACCAACGCCGAGCAGCCCCTGATCGACGATCCGTTCGCCGATCCGCTGGTGCGTGCGGTCGGGGTGGATTTCTTCACCCGGCTGGTCACCGGGGAGCTGCGTCCCGCCGATTTCGACGACGACGGCGACATGGGCGGCATGCAGCGCATGACCGACAACATGGCGGTGCGGACCAAGTACTTCGACGAGTTCTTTTTGGATGCGACGCGCGCCGGCGTGCGGCAGGCGGTGATCCTGGCGTCCGGGCTGGACGCGCGCGCCTACCGGTTGGCGTGGCCTGCCGGCGTCGTCGTCTATGAGATCGACCAACCGGAGGTGATCGCGTTCAAGAGCGCCGCGCTGTCGGAACTGGGCGCCGAACCGACCGCGCAGCGTCGCGCAGTCGCTGTGGACCTGCGCTTCGACTGGCCGTCGGCGCTGATCGCGGCGGGCTTCGATCCCAGCCAGCCGTCGGCGTGGAGCGCTGAAGGCCTGCTGGGCTACCTGCCGCCCGACGCCCAGGACCGCCTGCTCGACACGATCACCGAGTTGAGCGCGCCGGGCAGCTGGTTAGCGGTGGAGAGCGTCCCCCATATCGATCCCGAGCATCAGGAGCAGGCGGCCGAGCGAATGCGCTCCGCGGCACAGCGGTGGCGTGAGCACGGCTTCGACCTGGACTTCACCGAGCTGGTGTACCTCGGTGACCGTAACGAGGCCGCCGCGTACCTGGATGACCGCGGGTGGCGGCTGACCCGCCGAAGCGTCCGGGATCTGCTCGTCGCCAACGGGCTGCCGCCGCTGGACGATGAGGCGGCCGCCGACTTCGGTGAGCTGCAGTACGTCAGCGGGATACTCACCGCATGAGCCGCACCGACAACGACACCTGGGACCTGGCGTCCAGCGTGGGCGCGACGGCGACTTCTGTGGCCGCTCAGCGCGCACTGGCCACCAAACAGCGCGATCCGCTGATCGTCGATCCCTACGCCGACGCGCTGGTCAACGCCGTCGGGCTCGAGCACTGCATCCGGATCGCCGACGGTGACCTGCCCTTCGACGATCCGATGCTCGACCGCCAGCGCATGTGTGAGCAGATCGCCGTGCGCACCCGCTACTTTGACGAGTTCTTCACCACCGCCGCATCGGCGGGTATCCGCCAAGCCGTCATCCTGGCGGCCGGTTTGGACACCCGCGCCTACCGGCTGCCGTGGCCGTCGGACGCCGTGGTGTTCGAGGTGGACCAGCCCGAGGTCATTGAGTTCAAGTCGACGGTGCTGGCCTCTCTGGGTGCCGCACCCCCCGCTGAGCGACGCACCGTCGCCGTTGACCTGCGCGACGACTGGGTTGGCGCGTTGCGGGACAAGGGTTTCGACGCGTCGGCGCCTACCGCCTGGATCGCGGAGGGGCTGCTGATCTACCTACCGCCGGATGCCCAGGATCGGCTGTTTGACAACATCACCGCGCTCAGCGCCCCGGGCAGCAGGCTGGCCACCGAACACATGGACGTCGCGGCCCTGTCGGGCGAATGGGCCGCCAAGCTCGACGAGCGGTCCCGCCGCATGGGCTCCCCCATCACCTTGACCGACCTGTTCTACTCCGGTGAACGCAACAGCGCACGCGATTATCTGACGGCCAACGGCTGGCGCGTCGAGGTGCTTGGCACCCGGGACGCGTTCACCGACAACGGTTTCCAGCTGCCCGACGAAGACCTGTTGGCCCTGGTCGGGGACTCCGGCTACCTTTGTGCGACTCTCGACTAGGAGGCCTTGATGGCGCGCAGCGACAACGACACCTGGGATCTGGCATCCAGCGTAGGCGCGACGGCGACGATGGTCGCCGCGCAACGCGTGCTGGCCCACCGCGAGGGGTTGATCGACGACCCGTTCGCCGAGCCACTGGTCCGCGCGGTCGGCCTGGACTTCTTCACCCAGGCGATCGACGGCGAGATCGATTTGGCGGCCGTCGATCCCGAGTTCAACGTGCGCCGGGCCGCCGAGGGGATGGCGGTGCGCACGCGTCACTTCGACCGGTTGTTCACCGACGCCGCCGAAGCCGGGGTGCGCCAGACGGTGATCTTGGCGGCCGGCCTGGACGCGCGGGCCTACCGGTTGGCGTGGCCGGCCGCGACGACGGTGTACGAGGTCGACCAGCCCGAAGTCATCGCGTTCAAGACCAAGACGTTGGCGGAGTTGGGTGCGCAGCCGACCGCCGACCGTCGCACGGTCGCCGTGGACCTGCGCGACGACTGGCCTCAAGCATTGCGCGACAACGGTTTCGACCCGTCACAGCCGACCGCCTGGATCGCCGAGGGCCTGCTCATCTACCTGCCGCCCGAGGCGCAGGACCTGTTGTTCGACCGGATCACCGAGCTTTCCGCGCCCGGCAGCCGGGTGGCCACCGAACACATCCCCGACATCACGATGTTCTCCGACGAGCGCTCGCAACGCATCGCCGAGCGGATGAAGAAGTACGGCTCGAACATCGAGATGGGCGAGCTGATCTATCACGATGAGCGCAACGACGTTCTCGAGTACCTGAGCGGGCACGGCTGGTCACCGTCGGCCCAGTCGATGCGGGACGCCTACGCCGCCAACGGGTTCACGTTTCCGGAGGAGGAGACGATCGGGATGTTCGCCGATATGAGCTACCTCAGCGCGGTGCTCTGACAGGCGTTGTCTCGGCGAGTTCGAGGAAGCGGCCGTAGCGGTCCTGTGTCGGGCCCGTCCACTGCGGATCGGGTTCGACGACGCGTGCGGTGTGTGCCCAGCGCGACGCGTCGGTGATTGACGACTCCAACCCGACGGCCACCCGGCCCAGAAACGCCGCGCCCAGCGCGGCGCCTTCGGGTATCGCGCTGACGTGTACCGGCAGCCCGGTCGCGTCGGCGACGGCCTGCATCCACGGCGCGACGCGGGTGCCGCCGCCGGTGGCGACGATGCGGGTCGCCGGCGCGCCGCTGCGCTCGACGAGTTGGCGCACGACGAACCCGGAGGCCTCGTAGGCGGCGCGGCGCACGCTGGCGCTGTCATGGGTGAGGTCGAGGCCGTCGAGCACGCCGCGGCGGTCCGGGTCGTGGTAGGGCACCCGCTCACCGCGGACGTACGGCGACCACACCGGCACCCGTCGCGCATCGACGGCCGCGCCCGCGCGAGGCCGCAGCAGGCGGTCCACCCAGCCCAGAAACAGCCCGCCGGCGTTGCTCGGCCCGCCGATCTGGCACCGGCCCGGCGTGCTGTGCGGCAGCGTCCACAGCCCGGGCACCTCGCGGTACGACTCGATCATCGTCCACACGATCAGCGTCGTACCGCACAGCACCAACACGTCGCCGACGTCGTCGGCGCCGGCGACCATCTGCTCGCACACCGCGTCCACCGCGCCGGCAGCCAGCACCGCCTCGGAGTCGTGAACCCGGCCGGCCGGCGTGCCGGTCGCCGCGACGCGTGGCATCTGCGCCGGGGTGACTTCGCAGTCGGCACAGACCTTTTCGCTCCAGCTGTCGCCGTCGTACAGCGGGTAACTGGTGCCGGCCGTCGTCGTGTCGATTATCGCCTCCCCCGCCAACGCGTGGTTGGCGGCGGCCGCCGCGGGCCAGTAGCCATGGGCGTCGGGGGCGTGCCTGGCGGTCCAGCGCAGGAACTCGACCGACTCGCCGGTGAGGAACCTGGTGTCGGGTCCGGCGTCGCGGGCGCGTCCGCGGCTGTCGCCGTAGAGCAGGCCCGGGGTCAGCGGCCGGCCCTCGGCGTCGACGGCGGTCAACGAGGGCACCATCGCGGTGACGGCCACCGCCGCCGCGTCCGGCACGCACAGTTCGGCGAGCGCGGTCAGCGGGCCGCGCCGCCACGCCTGGTCGGCGTCGTGCTCGAACCGATCGGGCCCGGGCACCCGCAGCCGATGGGGGGTCCGTGTCCTGGCCAGCACGTGGCCGTCTGCGTCGGCGGCGACGGCCTTGACGGCGGTGGTGCCGATGTCGATGCCGATTGTGACGTCTTTGGCTGACACGGGCGTCACCGTACGCCAGCATGGGCAATCGTGACCCGACTTCGCGCGCTCGTGACCGCACCGCTTCGCGGTCCGGGCTTCGACAAACTGCAGCAGTTGGTCGACGTGGTGTATGACCCCTGGATCGAGTTGCGCCCGCTACGGATCTACACGGCCGAACAGCTCGCCGAGCGCGCGGCGGCAGAGCGCGCCGATGTGCTTGTGGTCGAAGGTGATTCGGTTACCGGTCCGGTATTCGACCTGCCGCTGCGCGCGGTCGCCTCCACCCGCGGCGACCCGAACAACGTCGACGTCTCCGGCGCCACCGCGGCGCGAATCCCGGTGCTGCACACCCCCGCCCGCAACGCCGACGCCGTCGCGGAGATGGCCGTCGGACTGTTGTTCGCCGCGACGCGCCATGTGCTCACCGCCGACGCGGACGTCCGCGCGGGTGAGGTGTTTCGCGACGGAACCATTCCCTACCAGCGGTTCCGCGCCTGGGAGGTCGCGGGCCGCACGGCAGGCCTGGTCGGGCTGGGCGCGGTGGCGCGTGCGCTGCGGTGGCGGCTCGAGGGGCTGGGGATGACGGTGATCGCCTACGACCCCTACCACGACGAGGCCCGCCACAGCCTCGACGAACTGCTTCTCGCGGCCGACGTCGTGTCGCTGCACGCACCGGTCACCGAGGACACCGTCGGCATGATCGGGGCCGAGCAGTTCGCGGCGATGCGCGACGGGGTGGTGTTCCTCAACACCGCGCGCGCCCAGTTGCACGACACCGACGCGCTGGTCGACGCGCTGCGTCGGGGCAAGGTGGCCGCGGCAGGCCTGGACCATTTCGTCGGGGAATGGCTGCCGCCGGATCATCCGCTGGTGGCGATGGACAACGTCGTGCTCACCCCGCACATCGGCGGGGCGACGTGGAACACTGAGGCACGGCAGGCGCAGATGGTCGCCGACGGCCTGGAAGCGCTGCTGGCGGGGCGCACGCCCGCCCATATCGTCAATCCGGAGGTGCTCAGGCCATGAGGTTCGTGGACAACGCCGAGGACGCGGTGCTCGCAGCGGCCAAGGACATGCTGCGCCGCGGGCTGGTCGAGGGTACCGCTGGCAACATCTCGGCCCGGCGCGAGGACGGAAACCTCGTCATCACACCGTCATCGGTGGATTACCGCGATATGGCTCTCGAGGATCTTGTTGTCGTCGACCCGGACGGTGCGGTGGTGTCGGGCAAGGACGGTCGGGCACCGTCGTCGGAGATGGCGCTGCACCTGGCGTGCTACCGCGCGTTCGATGACATCGGCAGCGTGATCCACAGCCATCCCGTGTGGGCGACGATGTTCGCCGTTGCGCGCCAATCGATTCCGGCGTGTATCGACGAGTTCGCGGTCTACTGCGGCGGCGAGATCCGTTGTGCGGACTACGCGGCATCCGGCACCGCCGACGTCGGCCACAATGCGGTGAAGGCGTTGCAGGGCCGCGCGGCTGCGCTGATCGCCAACCACGGTCTGGTGGCCGTCGCGCCGCGGCCGGACAAGGCGCTGCACGTCACCGCGCTGGTGGAGCGCACCGCACAGATCGTTTGGGGTGCACGGGCGCTGGGCGGCCCGGTGCCGATACCCGAGGACGTCAACCGTAACTTCGCCGCGGTGTACGGGTATCTGCGCGAGCAGTCGTAGCTCCCCCGCCGGCCCGGTTGTCCCTTTCGGCGTAACGATGCGGCGGCTAGTAGCGGTGGTTGCCGAGCCAGAGCGCGCTCACCCCGGACAGCGAGCGGTCCGCGTTCTCCAGCACACCCGTCAATGACCGACCGACAAGCGCGGCGAACGCCTCGGGCAGCGAGGCCGCCGCGGGCTGCGACGACGGCTTGGGCCGCAGCAGGTCCATCAACGACGAACCGGGATAGGCGACCGTGCGGACCTCGTCCTCGGCGTCGAGCCCGGCCAGCACCTTCGCGCGGTTGATCGCGGTGCGCAGCCCGCCGAGTTCGTCGACCAGGCCACGCTCCAGCGCATCGGCGCCCGTCCACACCCGACCCCGGGCCACCACCTCGACGTCCTCGACGCTCAGCTTGCGGCCCGCCGCGACCCGCTCGATGAAGTCGGTGTAGAACAGGTCCGCTTCGTCCTCGACGTGCGCGCGCTGTTCTTCGGTGAACGGTTGGTTGACCGACCACGCGTCGGCGTTTCGATTGGTGCGCACCGAATCCGACCCCACCCCGAGCCGGTCCTTGAGCTCACGGGCCACCAGCTTGCCGGCCACCACACCGATCGACCCGGTGATCGTCCCCGGGTTGGCGACGATCGTATCGGCGGCCATCGAAACGTAGTAACCACCGGACGCCGCCACCGAACCCATCGACGCGACGACCGGGGTTCCGTTGGCGCGTACCCGATCCACCTCGCGCCAAATGGTTTCCGACCCGGTGACCGAGCCGCCGGGGCTGTCGACCCGCACCACGATGGCCACGACGTCGTCGGCGGCGGCGGCTTCGCGCAAAGCCGCGGTGATGGTGTCGGCGCCGACGCTGGAGTTGCCCAGCGGCAGCATCGGAGGCCCGCCACGACCGCTGACGATCGGCCCGTCCAGCGTCACCACCGCGACGACCGGTTTGGCCTTGGCGGCGATCGCGGGCAGCGACGGCCCGGACCGCGGCGCGGTGGCCCGCGCATACCGCGACAGATACAGCCGCGGCGGCGCGTCGTCGGAGTCGGCGTCCCCGGTTTCAGGTGAAATACCGGGCGCGCCAACCAGTTCGCCGATGCGGGCATAGGCTTCGTCGCGGAAACCGATGCGGTCGACGAGGCGGCCAGTGACGGCGTCGTCGCGCAGCAACGGCGCCTTGTCGACGAGCGCGTCGAGCTCCTCGGGATCGAGATGGCGGGACTTGCCCACGTCGGCCAGCACCTGGGCGTGCAGGCTTTCGATCAGCCGGCTGTCGGCTTCGCGGTGGGCGTCGGTGTAGCTGTTCTCCGTGAAACGGTTTGCGGCCGACTTGTATTCGCCGCGGGCGACGAACTGCGCCTCGAGGCCCGCCTTGTCCAGCGCGTCACGCAGGAACATCGCGCTGGTGGCGAAGCCGACCAACCCGACGGTGCCCGACGGCTGCATCCACACTTCGCGGAACGCCGACGCCAGGTAGTACGACATGGTGCCGGGATAGGTCTCGGCCCACGCCAGCGATGGTTTGGCGTCGCTGAACGCCGCGATCGCCGACCGTAGTTCCTGCACCGGCCCCGCCGCCGCGCCCGGAAGTTGGATCCGCGCGATCAGCCCCGCGACCCTGGGGTCCTCGGCGGCGCGGTGGATAGCATCCACGGCCCCCCGAAGCACCACCGGCCGGTCGCCGGCCAGAAACGCGAACGGATCGAACCCGCCGGTCTCGTTGGGCACCGACAGCAGGTCCATCTCCAGCACAACACCGTCCGGCACGCCACGGTGGCGGGCGGTGTCCATGCGCTTGACCAGCGCGCGAATGTCGTCAACTCCGGGGACGCCGGGCAGCAATGCGAACATGCTTCGAGCGTACCGACGTCAAAGCCGCCGGCCGAGCGGACTACAGTTCGGTCGCTGAACCGCCTGCCGCGGTGATCTTTTCGCGCGCGCTGCCGCTGAACTTGTGCGCGGTGACGTTGACCTTCACGGTCAGCTTGCCGTCGCCGAGCACCTTCACCAGCGTGTTCTTGCGCACCGCGCCCGCCGCGACCAGCTCGTCCACGCCGATATCGCCACCGTTCGGGAACAGCTTGTTGATATCGCCGACGTTGACGACCTCGTACTCGGTGCGGAACCGGTTCTTGAACCCCTTGAGCTTGGGCAGTCGCATGTGGATCGGCATCTGGCCGCCCTCGAACGTCGCGGGGACGTTCTTGCGGGCCTTGGTGCCCTTGGTGCCGCGACCGGCGGTCTTCCCGCGACCGGAGCCCTCACCGCGACCCACCCGGGTCTTGGCCGTCTTGGAGCCGGGGGCCGGCTTCAGGTCATGCAGTTTGATCGGAGTCATTTCGTCTCCACCGCCTCAACTTCTACGAGGTGATGCACGGTCTTGATCAGCCCGCGCGTCTGCGGGTTGTCCTCGCGGACGACGGACTGCCGGATCCGGCGCAGTCCCAGCGTCCGCAGGCTTTCCCGCTGCTTCCAGCGCGCACCGATGGTGCTGCGCACCTGGGTGATCTTCAGCTCTGCCATGGCTACGCCGACCCTTCCCGTGTGGTCGATGCCGCCAGTGCCTCGGCCTCGCGCCGGGCCCGCAGCATGCCTGCCGGCGCCACGTCCTCGATGGGCAGACCGCGACGGGCGGCCACCTCTTCGGGACGCTGCAGCATCTTGAGCGCGGCGACGGTGGCGTGCACCACGTTGATCGCGTTGTCACTGCCCAGCGATTTGGCCAGGATGTCGCGCACGCCAGCGCATTCCAGCACCGCACGAACGGCGCCGCCGGCGATCACACCGGTACCGGGGCTCGCCGGACGCAGCATCACCACACCGGCTGCGGCTTCACCCTGCACCGGATGCGTGATGGTGCCGCCGATCAGCGGAACCCGGAAGAAGTTCTTGCGCGCTTCTTCGACGCCCTTGGCGATGGCGGCCGGAACCTCCTTGGCCTTGCCGTAGCCGACGCCGACCATGCCGTTGCCGTCGCCGACGATCACCAGCGCGGTGAAGCTGAACCGGCGGCCACCCTTGACCACCTTGGAAACTCGGTTGATCGAGACGACGCGCTCGAGGTAGTTGCTCTTGTCACCGTCGCGGCCACGGCCGCCCCGGTCGTCGCGCCGGCCCCGTCCCTCGCGCTCACCGCGCGCCGGACGGCCTTCTGGGGGGCCGCCGGCAGTTGCCTGTTCGGCCATCATGCAGTCCTTCCGTTAACAGTCATTAGAACTTCAGCCCGCCTTCGCGCGCCGCGTCGGCCAGTGCCGCTATCCGTCCACCGTAGGTGTATCCACCGCGGTCGAACACGACCTTGTCGATCCCGGCGGCCTTGGCCCGCTCGGCGATCAACTGACCGACGCGCACGCTGTGGGCCTTCTTGTCGCCGTCGACCGCGCGCACATCGGGCTCGATCGACGACGCGGCAGCAAGCGTGGTGCCGTTGACGTCGTTCACCAGCTGCACGTGAATGTGCCGTGACGACCGGTGCACGACCAGGCGGGGCAGCTCGGCCGTGCCGGAGATCTTCTTGCGCAGTCGGGCGTGCCGCCGCAGCCGCGCGGTGCGCCGAGCCTCGGAGATGTTGCGCCCCACGGCCACGCGCTTCGCGGACTCTGTCTGAGAAGCCATATCTACTTACCTGTCTTTCCGACCTTGCGGCGGATCTGTTCACCCGCGTAGCGAACGCCCTTGCCCTTGTAGGGGTCCGGGCGGCGCAGCCGGCGGATGTTCGCCGAGATCTGACCGACCTTCTGCTTGTCGATACCCGAGATCGAGAACTTGGTGGGCGACTCCACCGCGAAGGTGATGCCCTCCGGCGCCTCGACGCTGACGGGATGGCTGAAGCCAAGGGAGAACTCGAGGGTGTTGCCCTTGAGCTGCACGCGGTAACCGACGCCGTGGATCTCCATCTTGGTGGTGTAACCCTCGGTCACCCCGGTGATCAGGTTGGCCACCAGCGTGCGCGACAACCCGTGCAGCGAACGGTTGTGCCGGTCGTCGTCGGGTCGGGTCACCACGATGGCGCCCTCGTCGTCGCGCGACACCTTGATCGGCTCGGCGACGGCCAGTTCAAGAGAACCCTTGGGCCCCTTGACCGCCACGTGCTGACCGTCGATGGTCACGTCGACCCCGGATGGCACCAGGACCGGTTGCTTTCCAATGCGGGACATGTCTAAACCTCCCTCACCACACGTACGCGAGGACTTCGCCGCCCACGCCCTCGCGAGCCGCCTGGCGGTCGGTCTTCAGCCCAGCCGACGTCGAAATGATCGCCACCCCAAGGCCGCCGAGCACCCGCGGCAGGTTCGTGGACTTCGCATAGACGCGCAGACCGGGCTTGGACACCCGGCGCAGACCCGCAATGCTGCGCTCACGGCTTGGCCCGTACTTCAGTTGCACCACCAACGATTTGCCGACCCGAGCATCCTCGGTGCGGTAATCGGAGATGTAACCCTCGGTCTTGAGGATCTCGGCGATGTTGGCCTTCAGCTTCGAGTGCGGCAACGTCACCTCATCGTGGTACGCCGAATTGGCGTTGCGCAGACGCGTCAAGAAGTCTGCGATCGGATCCGTCATGGTCATCGGGCGCTGCTCCTCATCGTCGCTGCGCTCCGCATCGTCGTCATCGCGGTCATGACAGGGGGTTCACCTTCCTCGCGGCGGTTCCCGTCAGGGCCTGCCGCGCACCTGTTCTAGTAGTGGTCTGCTGTTACCAGCTGGCCTTCTGGACGCCGGGCAGTTCGCCGGCATGTGCCATCTCGCGCACGCAGATCCGGCACAGGCCGAACTTGCGAAACACCGCGCGAGGCCGGCCGCACTTGCTGCACCGGGTGTAGCCGCGCACCTTGAACTTCGGCTTCTTGTTGGCCTTGTTGACCAATGCCTTCTTTGCCATCTAGCTCAGTTCTCCTTGAACGGAAAGCCCAGCGCCCGCAACAGCGCCCGGCCTTCGTCGTCGGTCGTCGCCGAGGTGACGACGGTGATGTCCATACCGCGTGGGCGGTCGATGCTGTCCACGTCGATCTCGTGGAACACCGACTGCTCGGTCAACCCGAACGTGTAGTTGCCGGTGCCGTCGAACTGCTTGGGCGAAAGCCCGCGGAAGTCGCGGATACGCGGCAGCGCAATCGAAATCAGTCGGTCCAGGAACTCCCACATCCGGTCGCCGCGCAGCGTGACGCGGGCGCCGATCGGCATGCCCTCGCGCAACTTGAACTGTGCGATCGACTTGCGGGCCCGGCGCACCTCCGGCTTCTGGCCGGTGATGAGCGCGAGATCGTTGACGGCGCCGTTGATCAGCTTGGCGTCGCGGGCGGCGTCGCCGACGCCCATGTTGACGACGACCTTGACCACGCCGGGGATCTGCATGACGTTGCCGTAGCCGAACTCCTGTTGGAGCGAATCCCGGATTTCTTGGCGGTAGCGCTGCTTGAGGCGCGGCAGGCTCTTGGTTTCGGTGCTGGTCATGAGATGTCCTTGCCGTTGGTCTTGGCGATGCGGACCTTCTTGCCGGTCTCGTCGTCCCTGCGGTATCCGACGCGGGTCGGCTTACCGTCGGAGTCGACGACCATCACGTTGGAAACGTGGATCGGGGCCTCCTGGGTGACGATGCCGCCGGACTGGGCGCCGCGCTCGTTGCTCGATACCGCGGTGTGCTTCTTGATCCGGTTCACGCCCTCGACGAGCACCTTGTTGCGTGTCGGGTAGGCCACCAGCACCTTGCCCTTGGCGCCCTTGTCCTTACCGGAGATCACCAGCACGGTGTCGCCTTTGTGGACCTTCATCTACAACACCTCCGGGGCGAGCGAGACGATCTTCATGAAGCGCTTCTCGCGCAGTTCGCGGCCGACCGGGCCGAAGATGCGCGTGCCGCGCGGATCGTTGTCGGCCTTGATGATGACCGCGGCGTTCTCGTCGAACTTGATGTAGCTGCCGTCGGCGCGACGGCGTTCCTTGACGGTGCGCACGATGACGGCTTTCACGATCTCGCCGCGCTTGATGTTGCCGCCGGGTATGGCTTCCTTGACGGTCGCCACGATGACATCGCCGATGCCGGCGTAGCGCCGCCCGGAGCCACCGAGCACGCGGATGCACAGGATCTCCCGTGCGCCGGTGTTGTCGGCGACCTTCACCCGCGATTCCTGCTGAATCACTCGATCTCCTCGACCTGGTATTTGTATGCACGCCAGATACCGACCTGGACGTACGCGGTCTGCTGTCACCGAAGGGCACGCGGGGCCTATCCGGGAAGGATCGGCCGAGGTCTGCCCAAGGCAACCGCCTAATACTAGGTCACGACCTGCGCTGAACCAAATCCGTCACCTCACCGCCGAACGTGGGTTACCAGCACGCTTTGCGCGCGGTAAGCGTGCGTCGACCCCACACTCGGCGTTCAGGCGTCGGCCACGCAGCGGAAGCCGATGTGGGTGGTCGCGCTGTCCTGTGACTGCGGTGACCGCGCCGAGGGCCGGTAGCGGTGGCAGTACTCCGGGGCGCACAGGTACGAGCCGCCCTTGAGGGCCTGGTGAACGGCCGGATCGGCGGGTCCGCTCGGTGTGCAGCAGGCCTTCGGCGGCTCGTCGAGGCGGTGATGGCCCCGAAACCGCGTCGTCGTCCACTCCCACACGTTGCCGATCATGTCGACCAGGCCGAACGCGTTGGGCGGAAACGTGCCGACCGGCGACGTGCCGACCCAGCCCAGCGCGCCGGTGTTGCGGTACGGGAAGTCGCCCTGCCAGATGTTGGCCATCACCTGCCCGTCCGGGCTCACCTCCTCTCCCCAGGAATAGGTCGACGTCGTCCCGCCGCGGGCGGCGAACTCCCACTCGGCCTCGGTGGGTAGCCGGCGACCGGCCCAGCGCGCGTAGGCGGCGGCGTCCGGATAGGCCACCTGCACGACGGGGTGGTCCGCCCGGTCCTGCCACGACGGCCCGCCGGGCCCGAACGGATGCCGCCAGCACGCCCCCGGCGTCCACGTCCACCACTGCCGCCAGTCGCGCAGGTCGACGGGCCCGGACGTGGGTCGAAACACCAACCCGCCCGGCACCAGGTCCTCGGCGGCCGCACCCGGGTAGAGCGCCGGATCCACCGGTCGTTCGGCGACGGTGCGGTAGCCGGTCTCCTCGACGAACACGGCGAACTGCGCGTTGGTCACCGGATGGCGTTCGACGGCGAACGCGGCGACCGTGACGGTGTGCGACGGCGCCTCTTCCGGATAGAACTGCGTCGAGCCCATCCGGAAGGGCCCGCCCGCCACCTCGACGAGCTCGGTGAGCATGACCTCAGGGTAGAACGACGGTGAAGTCGGCCATCAGCGGTGAGGACAGCGGGTCGAAGTGCGGTGTGTCGGCCGGCCCTTCGACGTGGACGGCGACGAGATAGTTGTTCGTGTTGGTCCAGATGTGCGCGATGCGGTCACCGAATTCGACGGCCTTCTCGGTCGCGCCCGACCACATCCCCAGCAGCTTCTGCCCGCTGTAGCCGCACAGCTCCGCTGGTAACACGCTGACGCTGCTGACGTTGGCCCCCGCCATCGCGTCGTTGACGTACTGCTCGAACGCCTCGGCCGGATCCAACTGGGTACGCGCGATCGTCACCGTCGCCGAAAGCCCGTCCGGGCCCTGCAGTTTCGCGCCGACGTCACCGTCGCCCGCCGACGTGGACCAGCCCTCCGGCAGCGCGACGGTGATTCGGGGCGCCGCCGGGTCGTCGACCTTCGCGACCACGCCGACCGGCGGCGGGTCGGAAGGTTCGCAGGTGGCCGCCCCCGCGGGCACCGGTGTGCGCGTGGTAGGGGCGATGCCGGGCTCGGGAAGTGTGGTCTGCGGGGTCGGGATGGCTCGCGTCGACGGCGTCGACGTGGCGGGGACGGCGGTATCGGCGGGCACCGGCGTGCCTTCGCTGGTCCTGTCGCACGCGGTGAACACGACGGCACCAAGGCCGAGCGCGGCGAGCGCCGCCCACCGGGTGCTCATCAGTCCCTAGCAAATGCGCGCGCGAACTCGCGTTCGACGTCGACGTACGGCTGACCGGAGACGTCGACGTTCACCTGGGCGATGGTGCCGCCGGTGAACGCGAAAGGCGGTTTGTACGAACGTGATACCGGTGAGCCGGTGTTGCGGCCGATCCCGAGCGCGGCGCCGGCGAGGCCGAACGTGCCCGGGTGGATCTTCATCCCGGTCATCGTGGCCACCTCGGCGTCGTCGATGTAGAGGGCGGCGTCGCCGATCGGCGTGTGGCTGCCCTCGACCGTGCCGGTGCGGGTGAACGCGACACCGAACCTGTGCCGGCCCGCTGGCACGGTGTCCCGCGACGACAACTTCTGCTCGTCCTCACCGAGGAAGTTGTAGACGTAGTGCAGCCGGCCGTCCTGCAGGAACAGCGTGTGTCCACCATGTGCCGCACCGTGTTTGAACACCACGCCTTGGGCGTCGGTGCTCTCGGTGGTGACCTCGGCGATGACGACGAACGACCGGCCCGCGATCTCCACGGCGGCGCCCGTCCCGACCTCAGCGGCGCCCGGGTAGTACACGTAACTGTCGCGGGCACCGGCCAGGCTGGGCCGCCACCGGCCGATGGTTTCGAACACGTCGAGGTCCCCGAGGGGTAGACCGTTGTACTTGTCGGCCTCGCTGAACCACAGCGCCTGAAGTTCTTCGAGCTTCTCCGGGTGCTCGGTGGCCAGATCACGGGTTTGGCTGCGGTCGGCCTCGATGTGATAGAGCTCCCAGCGGTCCTTGTCGAAATGTGACCAGCCCGACGGTGACGCCGGGTGCACCGTGTTCGCGAACCACCCCTTGTGCCAGATCCCGCGGGTGCCCAGCATCGTGTAGAACTGCGTCTCCTTACCGGTGGGAATATCCGGATCGGTAAGGGCCACTTTGAAGCTCATCCCGTCGAGTGGCTTCTGAGGTATCCCCCTGACGGTGGCGGGCGGGGTGATCTCGAGTAGGTCGTAGACCGTCGGGGTGATGTCGCAGACGTTGACATAGTTGTCGCGCACTTCTCCGTGCGCACGGATGCCCTTGGGCCAGGAGATGATTGCCGTATCGGCGATGCCGCCCTCATGGGAGGCGTAGCGCTTGAACAGTTTGTAGGGCGTGTTGAAAGCCATCGCCCAGCCGATCGGGTAGTGGTTGTAGGTCTCGGGCCCACCGAGGACGTCGAGGACTTTGAGCCCGTCCTCGACGGTGTCGATGTAGCCGTTGAAGAACTTGACCTCGTTCACCGAACCGTTCGGGCCGCCCTCACCGCTGGCGCCGTTATCGGAGATGACCACGATGATGGTGTTGTCGAGTTGGCCGGACTGCTCCAAATAGTCCAGGACGCGGCCGATTTGGTCATCGGTGTAGGACAAAAACCCGGCGAACACCTCGGCCATCCGGGTGAACAGCTTCTTCTCGTCGTCGTTCAGATCGTCCCAGGGGCGCACCGTGTCCTGCTCCGGCCACTTCTGGCCGTCCGGTCCCGTGACATCCAGATACGGGTTGACCGACGAGAGTTCGGTATCCGGCGGGACGATGCCGAGCCGTTTCTGGTTCTCCAGCACGACGTCGCGGTAGCGCTCGTAGCCCATGTCGAACTTGCCCGCGTACCGGTCCGCCCACTCCTTGAACACATGGTGCGGCGCATGCCCTGCGCCCGGACACAAGTAGGTGAACCACGGCTTGTCGGGAGCGATCACCTTGGCGTCGCGAATGAACTCGATCGTCTTGTCGGCGAGGTCCTTAGACAGGTGGTAGCCGTCCTCGGGGGTGCTCGGCGGCGCGACGGGATGGTTGTCGTAGACGAGGTCGGGATACCACTGGTCGGTCTCACCGCCCATGAACCCGTAGAACCGCTCGAACCCGCGAGACAGCGGCCAATGTCGTTTGGTGGACGCCAGATTCGACTCCTCGAGCGGTGTCATGTGCCACTTGCCGACCGCGTAGGTGTTGTAGCCGTTCTCGGCCAGCACTTCGGACAACAGCGCCGAGTCGTGCGGGATGCGCCCGCTGCAGCCCGGAAAACCGTCGGTGAACTCTTCGACGGTAGCCATGCCGACCGTCGTCGGGTTGCGGCCGGTGAGCAGCGAGGCGCGGGTCGGCGAGCACAACGCGGTGGTGTGGAACTGTGTCAGCCGGACACCCCGTTCGGCGATGCGACTCATGGTCGGCATCTCGACCAGACCGCCGAAGCAGTCCCACGTGGCGATGCCGACGTCGTCCCAGACGAGGTACAAGACGTTGGGCGCGCCCTCGGGCGCCACCGGTGCGGCGTACGGTCCCCAGTCCGGTTCGGAATCTCGGATGTCGAGTTCGATTTTGCCGTGAAATTCCGTCGCCATGGCCCGCAGGCTACACGCGCGCGGCGACGGTTTGCTAAGGAATCGGCGACGTTGCGATCACGGGCTTCTTGTTCAGCCACCACTGCACGACGCACAACGGAATCACCCAGCCCAGCCATCCCCCCATGCCGGCCACGAACCAGAGAAAGATCTCCTGGTTGCCGCCAAACACAGTGTCCTGCAACGGATGGAACGCGATGTAAACAACAGGCGCCCAGACTCGGTTGGTGATGATCGAAAACGTCAGCGTCGCACTGCGAATCATGTGCCGTCGATGTTCGGCGAAATGCCGTCGCCGTGCCGCCAGAAACCCGTTCACCGTGAACCAGAGCCACAGCGTGCCCAGCACGACGTTGCTGACCGCCAGTATTGGGCCGAACGGGGTGGCGGCTCCGATGACGATGGCCGACGCGGCGGCCGGAACCGTTGCACTGACGTAGACGCGGCCGGCGCGCCGATGCAGGGCGGGGTGTCGGCGACGCAGGCCGGGCCAGAGTTGTGCGACGGCGGTGACCATCGCGACGCTGCCCAACATGACGTGGGCGATCAACAACGGGTAGTGCAGCGCGAACGTCGCGGGCACCCGGGTGCCGCCGCTGAAGTACGGCCGCAGCGAGTAGGCCAGAAACGCCGCGACGACGACGAGCAGCGCTACGGCTAGCCGCCGGCGGCCGGTAGTTGTTGCGTATGGCATACGCACGAAGCGTACGGCATACGCGTCACGGCATGCAATCGTTTATGCTGGCGAGAAATGACCGAACCTCTGCCCCGCGCGCTGGAGATTTTGTGGCGCGAACCGAGCGCACCGCGACGCTCGGCGGGGCTGAGCCGTGACCGCATCGTCGATGCGGCCATCGCGGTGGCCGACGCCGATGGCCTGGGCTCGCTGTCGATGGCCCGGGTGGCCGAACGTCTGGGCTGCGGCACGATGTCGCTGTACCGGCACGTCGCCAACAAGGACGAGCTGTTGACCTTCATGCTGTCGGTCGCCACGCGACAACCACCCACCCTGGATCCATCGGATTGGCGTGCGGCGCTCAGTGATTGGGCTATGGGCCTGTGGCAGCTCTACCACCGGCACCCATGGATTCTGCAGGCCAGCGTCGCGGGCCCGCCCGCCGATCCGGGCCAGGTGGCTTGGCTGGACGCAGGCCTGGCGGCGTTGGGCCGCACCGGGATGGCCGAACGTGACAAGCTCGCGGCGGTCTTGGTCGTGCTGCACTTCGCGCGCGGCGCTGCGGCAGTACACCTTGCAGCCAGCCATGTCGACAGCCCGGACTACCCCACGCTGCTTCGCCGGGTGATCGACACGGATCGGTTCCCCGCGTTGAGCGCGGCGCTGGCGGACGGGGTGTTCGATGACGCCGACAACGACCGCGAGGCCGACTTCAAGTCGGGGTTGCGTCAACTGCTCGACGGCATCGCCACCCGGGTGAAGTAGCCGCGGTTAGGCGTTCGGTGACACGTCGTTGACCCGGTAGAGCCGCCAGTCGGGTTGGCTGTCACCGTTGTTCGGGATTTCCAGCTCGAGCGTGGCGACATCGGCGCCGGTGTCGTAGAGCGTCGGGTACCGCAGGTTCAGCGCATCCGCGGTGCCACGACCCTCCCGTGGTATCGCGAGCATGTACCTGACGCCGTGCGCGGTCGGCGCGTTGAGCACCGCGGTGAAGTCCGGATCCGAGGGCACCACAAACATTCGCGGGCGACTCGAGGCCGCCAGGATGGCGAACCCGTACTCGGTGTCGACGATGACCGAACCGTCCGGAAGGTCGAGCCGTTCAAGGTAATCGGCGATCTCACGCTCGGTGGAGAAGCTGGCGGCGATCCGGTGCTCGATGGCTTTGCGCTCGTCGACGCTGTCGGGCTGCGGTGCCAGCACCGCGCCGAGCGCGTACTCCTGCGGTGCGTACTCAGGCTTTCCCATGCCCCACGCGGTGACGGGTATGGCGACCGCGAACGCCACTGCCACCGGGGCGTAAACGGCCCAGGACCGCCGTCGTCCGGCCGCCCCGACGGCGGGCCGCGCCGTGGCGAACTTACCGCGTCGCTTGGCGGGTGCCAGCACGCCGTCGGGCACGGCGAGCATCGCCAGGCACGCCGCAAGCGGGACCGCGATGATGTAGAACCGCAGAAACGGGAAGGTGGACCCGGTGGCATAGCTGAGGGCCTGAAACGTCAATGCGGCACCGAATATCGCGACCGGTGGGGCAAGTACGTGCCAGTCGGGTGCGCGTCGTCGGCGCGCCACAGCCAGGATGGCAAGGGGCACCAATGTCGGCGCCAGCAAGGTGATGCAGATCGCGGCAAAGGTGAGCCCTTCGCCGAAACCCGGTGCGCTGTGGCCGGATTGCTCGAGGATGGCGGCATTCCCGTATTGCGAGGTGAACTGCCCGAACGCCTCGCCGGTGATCAACCAGCTGACCCCGGCCCAGCCGAGGAAGGCCGCCAGGCCAGGGCCGCTGACCATGATCATGTCCAGCAGCGCGCGGCGCAACCGGGGGGCAGGACGCGCGCGCAGATAGGTCGTCGAACCCACCAGTACGCCGGCAGCCGCGATGCAGGCCACAGCGTCGTATCGGGTCAGATAAGCCAGCCCCATCGCGATGCCGCCCGCCGTCACCAGGTGATGAACGTCGTCGTCGAGCATCCACATGATGAGCCGCCGCACCGCCCAGGACATGAAGAACAGGAACGGCGCCTCGCTCATCCCGTTGGCACCGTAGAAAATGATCATCGGGTTGAGCGCGAACAACGCCGTGATCGCCAGCACGTAGCTGCGCGGTAGCCCCCGATCGGTGCCCATGCTCATGATCTGGATGACCGCACCGGCCATGAAGACCGCCGACATGATGGTTCCGGAGAACGCCCGCTCCGCCATGTCCGGCCACAACGGGCTGGCGCCGATCGCCGGTATCTGCACCACCGCGGTCAACGGCGTGAAGATGAACCCGATTGCGGCCAGGTGCGGGTCCCGGCTGAACAGCACCGCTTGCGCCGCCGAGACCCGCGCCAGCGCGTCGCCCATGATGAACCCGTTCTGGACCTGAAGCCAGTAACCGACGGCCAGGTAGGCGGTGAGCGCCATCAGAAAGACCGTTACGCGGAGCCGACGGTTCGACCATCCGGCCATGGTCATGTGGACCCGTCGGCGTCGTCGGGTTGTTCGGCGAGCCCGTGAAAAGTCTTCTCCCAGTACGACGGTTGGCGGATCAACTGATAGCAGCCCTTGGCGGCGGCGATGCTCATCATCAACCAGAAGGCCGGCACGGTCAGCGCCGCCAGCAGAAGGTCGGATCGGTCGTCTTCGCGTAGCGCAATCAGGTTCATGTAGAGGGTGGCGGCGTTACCCAGAATCAACGCGATCAAGGCGGGAAAGTAGACGAACGCGGGGAACACATCTTCGACGACTGCGGGCTGGCCGAGGAACCACAGGAGGGTGATCAGCCAGAACGCCAGGTTCAGCACGGCGATGATCGGCGTACCACCCAGCACCAGGTTGAACCGGACGAAACCGCGCAGACCGATGGTGCGGAACAGTTGGACGGGCCGCCTGATGTGCACCAGCCAGGTCTGCAGATAGCCCTTGTACCAACGTGATCGCTGGCGGATCCAGTTGATCGGATCGCTGTTGGCTTCCTCGAGGGTGCTCGAGTCGATGACGGCGGTGTGGTATCCGTGTGCGGCGATGCGCAACCCGAGGTCGGCGTCTTCGGTGACGTTGAACGGATCCCAGGCGCCGATCTCGTCGAGCACGCTGCGCCGCAGGTGGTTCGACGTGCCTCCCAACGGGATCGGCGACGTGCTCATCATCATGCCCGGCAGCAGATAACCGAACCACAGCGCGTACTCGGCGGTGAACCACGCGGTCAGGAGATTCTGGTGGCCGTTGTAGTACACCAGCTTGGCCTGCACGCATGCGGTCTTCTCCGACAGTCGGCGGAACGCGGCGACCACCCGCCGAAGCTGCAGGGGTTCGGGCATGTCCTCGGCGTCGTAAATCGTGACGATGTCACCGGTGGCGAACTGCAGTCCGTAGTTGCACGCCTTCGGTTTCGTCCGGGGTTCCGCGGGTGGAACCAACAGGATGGTGATCGCGTCGGATTGTTCACATGCCTTGGCGGCGTTGATGGTTACCGCGTCGTCGGCCTCGAGTAGCAATAGCACCTGAAGCTTGTCAGGTGGATACTCCAGCGCGGCCATCGATCCGATCAAATCTCCCACGACCTCGGGCTCGTTGTATGCGGGAACCAGGATGGTGTAGCGCGGCAGTTCGTGGTCGGTGAGTGCGCGTGCCTCCTCGTCGGATATCACGATCGCGCGCGACGCCAGCCCTTCGCGGAAGATCAGTAGCCGGTCGAGCATCGTCAGCAGGTAGGCGAGCGTACACGCGGCGACCAGCACCACCGCAGTGGTCATCGGTCGCCAGGCAATACCGATGACCACGACGGCGAGCGCGGCCCACAGCATCCACCGCTGCCACCGCACGAGCGGGCTCGACGCCGAATGCAGGGGATTGTCTTCGCGCAGGCCATCGATCGCGCGGTGCAGCGCATGCGCCTGCTCGGTTTCGGAGATCTTGCCGGCGGCAGGGTCGTCGAAGTTCGTGGTCATCGGTGCCCCGCCGCCAGAAACTGCGCGGCCACGAGCGCACGGCCGAACTCGGTCAGCAGGTCACCGTCTTTGAACCCCGGCGAGTCGTCGCTGAGCACAGCGTTACCACGGAACAACATGGTGATCAGGCTCCGCAGTGTGGAGGCCATACTGTCGGAAGGGGTGGGAAACTGTGCGTCGGGTTCATGGTTGTCGACGGCGAAAACCGTGACGCGTTGGCCCAGCTGCGAGTTGCCCCAGCCGAAGGTCAGCCCGGTCCAGGTGATGAGCAGCTTGTCGTCGACCACCGAGTAGAGGTTTCCCTTGATGCCGAAACCGAGTTCGACCCGCTGGGGCGCGCTGATTCGCGCTTCGGCGAGGTTGTAGAGCACCCGCATCGGATAGATCTCGAACGCGAACGGACGATCGGTGACGATGTTGTCGACGACGAGCGTGCGCGGCCGTGCGAACTTGTCGAAGCGGGGCTCGCCGGTGTCGGCCGTCATCCGCTGTCGGGTGAGCTCGCTGCCCCCGCCGTAGAACCGGTGCACCCAGCCGAAATTCTCGTAACCGGTGGAGGTCCATCCCGTCGGTGCGACCAGCGGCTGGCCCGCGACCGGCCGGCCGGGGGCCATGCCGGAGAGTCGCGATTCGGTGGCCTCGGACGGCAACGGAATGAGCGTCAGCACTATCGTCACCCCCAGCACCAGCGGTGCTGCAGCCCAAACCTGGCTGGCGGCAAGGGGTTCCACTTTGCGGTCCAGGACGCGTTTGGGAACACCACGCCTGGCCTGAAAGTACATGCTGACCGCCACGACCGATATCGCGGTGAGCCCGGGCACCTGTTGGTAAACCCATACGGGCGCGGAATTGAAGAACAATCCGATCGCGATGAGCACGGCGAAGCCGACCCCCCAGGTCGCCATTGACCCGATGAACCCGCGCCTGAACGTGCGCCCGACGGCGATGCCGGTGCCGATGGCCGCGATGATCAACGTGGACGCGCCCGCGGCGAACTTGCCGCCGCCCAGGAACACCACCGACAGGTAGTACGGCAGCGAGAACACCATGAACATCAGCGCCCACACCCACCCGAACCGGATGACCGGGCGCAGCCCGAAAAGCACGATGCTCGAACTGAGTACGAACAACCACATCGCCACCAGATCGAGCCGCAGCAAGTAGAAATACAGTGCGAATCGCGGCACCAGGACTCCCTGGACCAGCATGGCCAGTACCAGTCCCATGCTGCCGACGATGATGTCGGTCTGGCGGTCGTGAATGGGCAGTTCGGTCCGGTGCCGACGCGCCACGCCGAGCGACACCAGCACGGCGGCCGCGGGTACCACCCACACGTACCCGCCGACGCCTTCGTTGCGTGTGGTGCGAACGACGCTTGCGATGCTGTCGTGAAACGCCACGGCGGTGCAGGCCACGATGAGCGCCCAGCGCGCCGCCAACCGGTACGTGGGGTGCAGGGCGTACCACCACGACAGAAGCGACCGTCCCGGTGTAGCAGCCGGAGCGTCTGCCGTCGCGGTGCTCATGGTCGGCCTCGGGCCCGCCTGCTACGCAACACGATCAGCGCGGACCCGACGGCGAGTAACGCTGCGACGGCGCCGAGAAAGGCCCACGACCACGGGAAGCTGTCCTCGGCGGTCACCGCTTCCGGTTGCGCGACGGTGCTTGTGCCCACCACGACGGGGCTTCGGTCGGGTGTCGCGATGAGCGCGCTACCGCTGACGCGCGACCAGCGTTCGACATCGGCGTTGATCCAGTTCAGCAGATCGTCGAGTTGTGCGGCACCGTTGTTGGAGGTGGCGATCAGCAGGGTGCGCTCACCGTCATACACCGTCTGCAGGGATCCGAACGGGCGCGCGGGATCGAGGGTGACCGTACCCTCTTCGCCGGTCCCGTCGACGTTCGCCACGGTGATCTGGTCTTCTGCGTTTGTGTTGACGGGCAACGTGATCCGGTCGTCGGACCATCCGTCGGCACTGACCACCACGGCTGGATTGGCCGAACCGGCCGCGTCGTCGACGGAGGTGACGGTGGTGCCGATGGGCAGCGCGCTGAGCCGCTGCAATGCGACCAAGAGGGCCACCGCGCGCCGAGTGTCGTCGAACCCGCCGTCGATACCGACGTTCAGCCGCGGCATCAGCGCCTGGGGCACCGACTGGAACCCACCCGGCACCGGCGGCTTCGCCGCGGTGCTCTCCACCGGGCTGTCGCCGTCGATGGTGAGCGTGATCGGCTGGAATTCGCCGCAGCGGCCGGTGTTTCCGGCGACTCTGATCGCCACACCGAGGTTGATGTAGCGCTGCAGCAGCTGATCCGGGATGTTGACCCAGCGGTCGATCTTGCCCGACTCGTCGGTAGGCCACTGGTCGATGGTCTCACCGGAGATGGACGCGACCAGGTCGCCGCCGACCGACGACGGCAGCGGCGTGTACGAACCGCGCAGGTGCACACGGATGTTGCGCGCGGAGCGGCCGAGCCGGGTCTGGTCCAGCCCGATCGTCACCTGTGGCGCCAACGCTGTCGCGTTGACCCCGGGTTGACCGAGTCCGCGCAGCGAGGTGACATCGGCCGGCAAGACCGGACTGGACCGAAGGGGTCCCGCTACGGCGCTCGAGCTCAGCGCGAGCCGCCCGACGTCGCTGGACAGCATCCGCACCTGATCGGAAAGCGCGTCCGCAGAACCGGTTATCTCCAGAACCGGCACCCCGGCGTCGCCCTGCAGCGCGACACCGGCGTCGGGGCTTTCCCGGATGACGACGTGGCGCTGCATCGGCGCCGACGGCTCGGCGGGCGCATTCGTCTCGGTGCCAAGTGGATTGACCGTCACTTCGGGATACTGCTGGCCGTAGTGGGCAACGACCGCGGTCGCCAACCGTATCGCCGCGTCGGACTCGGCGCGTGTCGGTGTCGTCGGCAGATACATGTTGAGCTGGCGCAGCACCGGGGGCAGAAAGTCGGCGACCGTGGTCGGCGCCGCTTCCACGCCGGTGTAGCGCACGGCGGTGTTGACCAGCCGCAGCGGGTTCGACGGCTCCAGACAGTAGCCCTCGATCGGAACCAGGTAGGTGCGCAGCGTCACAGTGGCCGCGTTGTCCTCGATCCGCACCCCGGTCAGCGGTATCGTCACCGGCCCACCCTCAGGCGGCAGCGGCACCCGCGAAAGCGTGCGGTCGTCTTGCATCGCGGTGATGGTGCCGACGCCCACGTTGACCGGCATCTCGACCACCGCGTCGACGCTCTCGGGGACCAGACCCCGGGGCACCGGAACGGTTATCGACATCACGCCCTGGTCGCCGTAGAACGCCAACGTCGACGTCGCACCGAGGACGTCCAGGCCGAGGCTGGGCGCGTCGGCCACCATGCCCCCCTCGCCGGGTTGCGGCCATGCCGCCGGCGCCGTGAACGACAGCGCAAGCCCGACACCGCACACCGCGGTGACGAATTTCAACCACAGCCGCTGTTTCCCCCCAGTCACAGCAAATCAGTATGCCCAAAATTCAGGCTGTAGCCGTCGAATACGAATTTTCCATGCGAAGGTCGGTACCAGGCCGAAATGATCCCACTCGGCTGTGCGCGGCCGATACTCCTGCAGGCGCTCCCGCAATGTCAATTCTTGATAACGCGTGTCAGCACGCGAAGAGCCCCCGAACACCATGGTGTCGGGGGCTCTTGCGGGTGCTGAGTCCGGTTGGCTACTTGGCCTTTTCGAGGATCTCGACCAGCCGCCAGCGCTTGGTGGCCGACAGCGGGCGGGTCTCCATCAGCGAGACGCGGTCGCCGATGCCGGCGTCGCCCTTCTCGTCGTGGGCCTTGACCTTCTTGGTGGTGCGGATGATCTTGCCGTAGAGCGGGTGGCTCTTACGGTCTTCGAGCTCGACCACGATGGTCTTCTGCATCTTGTCGCTCACCACGTAACCGATAGCGGTCTTGCGCCGGCCGCGCTGCTCTTCGGCGCGCGGTGTGCGCTTGGGCCCCTTGGGCTTTGCCTGGTCTTGTTTGGAAGCCATTACGAATCCTCACCTACGGGCCCGGACGCCAGGCCCAACTCACGTTCGCGCAGCACGGTGTACACCCGCGCGATTTCCTGACGCACCGTGCGAAGCCGGCGGTTGTTGCTCAGCTGACCGGTAGCCATCTGGAAGCGCAGGTTGAACAGCTCTTCCTTGGACTCGCGCAGCCGCTCCTTGAGTTCGTCGTCGGTCAACTCGCGCAGTTCGCCCGGCGTCACTCCCACTGCCATCAGAAGTGCTCCTCTCGGGTAACGATGCGTGCCTTGATCGGCAACTTGTGGATCGCGCGGGTAAGTGCGGCCCGCGCGGTTTCTTCGTCGGGGTAGCTCAGCTCGAACAACACCCGGCCCGGCTTGACGTTGGCCACCCACCACTCCGGCGAGCCCTTACCGGAGCCCATCCGGGTTTCGGCGGGCTTCTTGGTTAGCGGGCGATCCGGGAAGATGTTGATCCACACCTTGCCGCCACGCTTGATGTGCCGGTTGATGGCGATACGGGCGGACTCGATTTGGCGGTTGGTGATGTAGGCGTGCTCCAGTGCCTGGATGCCGTAGTCACCGAAACTCACCGTGGTGCCGCCGCTGGCGAGACCGCGTTGCCGCGGGTGATGTTGCTTGCGGTGCTTGACCTTACGGGGAATCAGCATTGTCAGCTCTCTGTCTTCTCAGTCGTGGTCTCCGCGGCGGCACCGGCAGCGGCCTCGGTGCCCGCTGCGGCCTCAGCCGCTGCAGGGGCAGCTTCGGCGCCGGCAGCGGCGCGGCTGGCCTCGGTGCCCGTGGCGGTGGTGCCCGATGCACCGCTGCGGCGCGGGCGGGTACCCGACGGGCGCTCGCGACGTGGCCGCTCCGAGGGCGGCGCCACCGTCAACTCGCGCTTGCCGCCGACGATGTCGCCCTTGTAGATCCACACCTTCACGCCGATGCGGCCGAACGTCGTCTTCGCCTCGTACAGGCCGTAGTCGATGTCGGCGCGCAGCGTGTGCAGCGGCACCCGACCCTCGCGGTAGAACTCCGAACGGCTCATCTCAGCGCCGCCGAGACGGCCCGAGCACTGCACGCGGATGCCCTTGACGTTGGGCTGACGCATCGCCGACTGGATCGCCTTACGCATGGCGCGGCGGAACGCGACGCGGTTGCTCAACTGCTCGGCGACGCCCTGAGCCACCAACTGTGCCTGGGACTCCGGGTTTTTCACCTCGAGGATGTTGAGCTGGACCTGCTTGCCGGTCAGCTTCTCCAGGTCGGCGCGGATGCGGTCGGCCTCGGTGCCGCGGCGGCCGATCACGATGCCCGGCCGGGCGGTGTGGATGTCGACGCGCACCCGGTCGCGGGTCCGCTCGATCTCCACGTCGGCGATGCCGGCCCGCTCCAGGCCGGTGGCCAGAAGCCGCCGGATCGCGACGTCTTCCTTGACGTAGTCCTTGTACTGCTTGTCTGCATACCACCGGGACTTCCAGCCGGTGGTGATACCGAGCCGGAAGCCGTGGGGATTGATTTTCTGGCCCACTACTCCGAGCCCTCCTTCGCGTCGGACGCTTCAGCAGTCTTCTTGGCGGCAGCCTTCTCAGCCGGCGCCTTCTTGGCGGCAGCCTTCTTGGCCGGCGCCTTTTCAGCGGTTGCCTTTTCGGCGGTCGCCTTCTTCGCAGGTGCCTTCTTCGCGGGCGACTTCTTGGCGGCGGCAGCCTTGCTGCCCTGCGCCCGGCGGGCCCGAGACGCGCTGGCCGACCTGCCGCCCCCGTCGTCCTTGGACGGACGGCTTTCCAGGATCACCGTGATGTGGCTGGTGCGTTTGCGGATCCGGAACGCACGGCCCTGCGCGCGGGGCCGGATGCGCTTGGCGGTCGGGCCCTCGTCGGCGTGGATGGTGGCCACCACCAGGGTGGACGGATCCAGGCCGTCGTTGTTCTGGGCGTTGGCGGCCGCGCTGGCGATCACCTTGGCGACCGGCTCGCTGGCCGCCTGCGGCGCCCACCGCAGGATGTCGAGCGCATCGGCCACCGGCTTACCGCGCACCAGGTCGATGACGCGGCGCGCCTTCATCGGCGACACGCGCACAAACCGCGCCTTGGCGACGGCGGTCGGATATTCAGTCGTCGTAGTCATTTAGCGCCTCTTCGCCTTCCGGTCATCCTTGATGTGACCCTTGAAGGTGCGGGTCGGTGCGAACTCACCGAGCTTGTGCCCGACCATCGACTCGGTGACGAACACCGGGACGTGCTTGCGGCCGTCGTGCACCGCGAAGGTGTGTCCGATGAAGTCGGGGATGATCGTCGAGCGACGCGACCAGGTCTTGATGACCTGCTTGGTGTTCTTATCGTTCTGAACGTCGACCTTCTTGAGCAGATGGTCGTCGACGAACGGACCCTTTTTCAGGCTGCGTGGCATCGTCTACTCCTACCGGTGATGCTTCTTGCCCGTGCGACGGCGTCGAACGATGAGCTGGTCGCTTGGCTTGTTGGGCTTGCGGGTACGGCCCTCGGGCTTACCCCACGGGCTGACTGGGTGGCGGCCGCCGGAGGTCTTGCCCTCACCGCCGCCGTGCGGGTGGTCGACCGGGTTCATCACGACACCACGGACGCTGGGACGATGGCCCTTCCACCGCATCCGGCCGGCCTTGCCCCAGTTGATGTTGACCTGTTCGGCGTTGCCGACCTCGCCGACGGTGGCGCGGCAGCGCACGTCGACGCGGCGGATCTCACCGGAGGGCATCCGCAGCGAGGCGTAGGTGCCCTCCTTGCCGAGCAGCTGGATGCTCACACCCGCCGAACGGGCCAGCTTGGCGCCGCCGCCGGGCCGCAGTTCCACGGCGTGGATCACGGTACCGGCCGGGATGTTGCGCAGCGGCAGGCTGTTACCGGGCTTGATGTCGGCGTTGGGACCCGACTCCACCACGTCGCCCTGCGACAGACCTTGCGGCGCAATGATGTAGCGCTTCTCGCCGTCGAAGTAGTGCAGCAGCGCGATGTGGGCCGTGCGGTTGGGGTCGTACTCGATGTGCGCGACCTTGGCGTTGATGCCGTCCTTGTCGTGACGACGGAAGTCGATCACCCGGTACGCGCGCTTGTGCCCACCGCCCTTGTGCCGCGTGGTGATCCGGCCGTGCGCGTTACGCCCACCCTTGCCGTGCAGCGGACGCACCAGCGACTTCTCCGGATGGTCGCGAGTGATCTCGGCGAAATCGGAGACGCTGGCACCGCGACGACCCGGGGTCGTCGGCTTGTACTTGCGAATTGCCATGTTTCTCTAGGTCTCTCTGATCCCCGGGCTAAGCCGGTGCTCCGAACAAATCGATGGGCTTGCTTCCCTCGGCCAGCGTGACGATGGCCCGCTTGGTGTTCTTGCGCTTGCCGTAACCGGTGCGGGTGCGCTTGCGCTTGCCCTGCCGGTTGGCGGTGTTGACCGACGCGACCTTGACCTTGAAGATCTTCTCGATAGCGATCTTGATCTGGGTCTTGTTCGAGTCCGGGTG
Source organism: Mycolicibacterium sp. XJ662 (assembly GCF_053484035.1). NCBI lineage: Bacteria > Bacillati > Actinomycetota > Actinomycetes > Mycobacteriales > Mycobacteriaceae > Mycobacterium > Mycolicibacterium sp. XJ662. The sequence goes on from NZ_JBEFTL010000002.1 coordinate 513,686, forward strand.
CACGATGAAGGTGTACACGTTGTCCTCGATGAGCCCGTAGGACTTCTCCGAGATGACCGGGGACAAGATGATGTCGCGGGGGTCAGTGACGGTCGCCATCAGGCCGACACCTCCTCATTGCTGTTCGAGCTGATGTACGCGTTGAGGGCCTCGACGCTGAACACCACGTCGTCGGCCTTCAACACGTCGTAGGTGTTGAGCTGATCCGGCGAAATCACATGCACGCCAGGAAGGTTGCGCACGCTCTTGACGCTGGTCTCGTCGGTGCGCCCGATCACGACCAGCACCTGCTTGCGGTCGGTCAGGGTGGCCAGGAAGCTCTTGGCGCTCTTGGTCGACGGCGTCTGGCCCTCGACCAGTTCGGTGACCGCGTGGATGCGGCCGTTGCGCGCCCGGTCCGACAGCGCGCAGCGCAGCGCGGCCGCGATCATCTTCTTCGGGGTGCGCTGGCTGTAGTCGCGCGGTTTCGGGCCGTGCACGATGCCGCCGCCGGTGAACTGCGGCGCCCGGATCGAACCCTGGCGGGCGCGTCCGGTGCCTTTCTGCCGGTACGGCTTCTTGCCGCCGCCGCGCACCTCGGCGCGGGTCTTGGTCGAGTGCGTGCCCTGGCGAGCCGCGGCCTGCTGCGCGGTCACCACCTGGTGCATCAGTGCGATGTTGGCGTCGACGTCGAACAGCGCGGCGGGCAGCTCGACCGAGCCGTCCGTCTTGCCGCCCGGGGTGTGGACGTCAATCTTGAGGGTGTTGGCAGCCATATCTACTTCTCGCCTCGCTTGATTGCGCTGCGGACCATCACCAGACCGCCGTTGCGGCCGGGGATGGCGCCCTTGATCAGAATCACGCCGTTTTCGGCATCGACCTTGTGCACCAACAGGTTCTGCGTGGTGACGCGATCATTGCCCATCCGGCCCGCCATCCGGGTGCCCTTGAACACCCGGCCCGGCGTCGCGCAGCCGCCGATGGAACCGGGGCGGCGGTGCACGGCCTGGGCGCCGTGGCTGGCGCCCTGACCGGAAAAGCCGTGGCGCTTCATCGTGCCCGCGAAGCCCTTGCCCTTGCTGGTGCCGGTGACGTCGACATAGCTGCCGTCGCTGAAGATCTCGGCGGTCAGCTCCTGGCCGATCTCGTACTCGGCGGCGGCGCCGTCGTCGAGCCGCAGCTCGGCGAGATGGCGGCGGGGGTTGACGCCCGCGGCGTCGTACTGACCCTTCAGCGGTTTGTTCACCTTGCGCGGGTTGATCTCGCCGTAGGCCAGCTGCACGGCGCTGTAGCCGTCGCGCTCGGCGGTGCGGATGCGCGTGACGACGTTGGGACCGGCCTTGACGACCGTCACCGGCACGACCCTGTTGTTCTCGTCGAACACCTGCGTCATGCCCAGCTTGGTGCCCAGAATGCCTCTCCTAGCCATTTCTCTGGAATCTCCTACTGGATGTTGACGTCAACGCTGGCCGGCAGGTCGATACGCATGAGCGCGTCGACCGTCTTCGGCGTCGGGTCGAGGATGTCGATCAGTCGCTTGTGTGTACGCATCTCGAAGTGCTCCCGCGAGTCCTTGTACTTATGCGGTGAGCGGATGACGCAGTACACGTTCTTCTCGGTTGGCAGCGGCACCGGGCCGACCACGCTGGCGCCCGTGCGGGTGACCGTCTCGACGATCTTGCGCGCCGAGGCGTCGATCGCCTCATGGTCGTAGGCCTTGAGCCTGATGCGGATCTTCTGTCCCGCCACGCTTCTCCTACCTCACTACTAACGGGCCCCTGCTGGGCCTGGTCTGTAACCCGCGCGCCAAGACCAACCCGGTCGCGCGGGCGTTGCCGCCGCTGTTTTCCTGTCTATGGTTCACCGGCCCCCGCGCTCGGGTGTGTCGCCCTCACGCGTATCCGTTCGCGTCGGAATCCGCCGCGATCGTTATTTGGGACCGGACGCGCCCGCTTGGGGCGCTGGTCGTATGCCCCGCCAGGCGCGAACCTGGCTCAAGGCAACCCGAACAGTATGCCTTAGATCGCAGCCTCGGCCAAATTCGCCCGAAGGGACAAAAGGGCGGCAAAGTGCGAGAAGTTCTCACCATTACGTCGGCCTCGACACCGCCTTGACCAGGCTACCCGGTCCGCGCCGGGCACCCGGCTACCTTACTGCGGAGTAAGGTAGCCGCTCATGGCCGCCGCGACCACGACGTATCGCATCTGGCAACGCCTCTCCGAGCGCCCCGGCGGCAGCCGCCGGACTTCGCGTCGATCACCGACGGGGTCGACGTCGTGGTGCCCGTCAGCGTCGTCCACAAGGCCGGCACCGAGGTCGTCCACGCCGAGATCACGTGCTGGGTGACGCCGGCCCAGCGGTCACCGAGACCGACGTAATGGTGAGGTCTACTCGTACTTTTCCGCCCGTATGCCCCTTTGTGCGTCAAGCGGGGCCTAGCCCAGGGCAGCCCAGAACGGGCACTGGTGGCGCTCCTCGAACGTCGTGACCACCCGGCTGCCGTCGGGCTGCAACAACATCCGCTTCCCCGCGACCTCATCGCCCAACTCCGGCCAGCCCGAACCCGGTGAGCCGGTGGACACGAACTCGCTCCAGTAGTCGATCATCTGCTCGGAAAGCCGCTGCTGCGCTGCGGTCAGCGCCGGCGCACCGCCGACGTCGAACAAATAGCGCAGCTCCAACGAGTGCCCGGCGCCGATCGGCAACGGCGCCGCACGCAACGGTTCCGGCGCCGGCGCGTTGGGGTCGTCGAACTCGTAGGAGTACACGGCCTGCTCGTCAGCAAGCGAATCGGCCATCCGGTCGGCGACGCAGGCGAAGATCCCGTCGGTCGTCGCAGCCGAATACGCCAGCGGCACACTGTTTTCGAAGTGCTCCGGTGAATACCGTTGCGCCACAGCCGCTGCGTGCGGGCCGAACGCCTCGGTGAGCAGTTCGAGATAGTGCACCGCGTCGATCGGGCGACCGCGCACGTAGCTCAGCGCGGTGAACAAGTTGAACTCGTCAGCCGTCGTCCCGACCACCACCGGCACGGGCGCCGCGCGCCCCTGCGCGAAGCCGGTGAGCGGATCCACCGGAAGCGTCGCCGTTCCGGTCACCGGACCGCTCAACTGTTCAGTGCCGATGCGGTCATAGAACAGGGCGCGCGCCAGCTTGTCGGCCGGCAACGCACGCAGGCACTGCGCGGCGACGACGGCGTCGGTGCATCCGGCTTCGGCGGCGTACCGCAGGCTGACCTCCTGGGCGGCCGGAAGTTCGTACTGGGCGTGGCACGGCGCGCTCTGGATGATCGCCGCCTGAAACAACCCGGCCGAGTCGGGGGCGACGAGGTGGTCGCAGACCGCCATGCCGCCCGCGGACTCCCCGGCGATTGTGACCTTCTGCGGGTCGCCGCCGAACCCGGCGATGTTGTCGCGCACCCACCGCAGCGCCGCCTGCTGGTCGGCCAGCCCGTAGTTGCCGACGTCGGCGCCCTCGCCCAACGCGGGGTGCGCGAGGAATCCCAACGCACCCAGCCGGTAATTGAGGGTGACGACGACGATTTCGCCGCGGCCGGCCAACGCGCGCGCGTCGTAGATGTCGCCGCTGCCGTTGGTGAAGCCCCCGCCGTGGATCCACACCATCACCGGTCGAAGCTCGTCGGACGGCGGCGGCGTCCACACGTTGAGGGTCAGGCAGTCCTCGCTGGTGGGCCGGCCGTCGACGTCGTTGGTGGCGTCCTGGATGCAACGTGGGCCGGGACGGGTGGCGTCGCGCAGGCCCTCCCAACTGCTCACCGGTTGCGGCGGGCGCCAGCGCAGCGGGCCGACCGGGGCTGCGGCATAAGGGATTCCGGCAAAGTAGCGGTGATCGGAGGAGACGGTGCCGCGCACCGCGCCCGCGTCGGTCTGCACGACCCCGGGGGCGGCGGGCACGTCGACGACGGCGGTGCCGCCCGGTGCGCACGAGCAGAGCACGACCAGCGCCACGGCCACCGCCATGACCTTGGCCGTGACCGCGCGAAGCGTTGCCGAGGGCACGGGGTCCGAGACTACTGACACCGTCTGGGTGCCAGCGTGTGCTTCGTCACATATACTGGTAACTTGACACCCGTCAAGTTAGGTCGAGCGCGATGGAGGAGCCTGTATGAGCACGCCGACGATGGATGAGGCCGCCAAGGTCCTGGCGGATCCGAAGGCCTACGCCGACGACAAGCGGCTACACGCGGCGCTTACCCATTTGCGGGCGAACAACCCGGTCGCCTATGTCGACAACCCGCCGTACCGGCCGTTCTGGGCGATCACCAAGCACGCCGACATCATGGACATCGAGCGCGCGAACGATCTCTGGTTGTCTGAGCCCCGGCCACTGCTGGCCACCGCGGAGGCCGACGACCTCGCCAAGGAGCAACTCGCGGCCGGCATGGGCTTGCGCACGTTGATCCACATGGACGACCCGCACCATCGCAAGGTGCGCGCGATCGGCGCAGATTGGTTCCGCCCCAAGGCGATGCGCGCGCTGAAGACCCGGGTCGACGAGTTGGCCAAGCACTATGTCGACAAGATGGCCGAAGTGGGGCCGGAGTGCGACTTCGTCACCGAGGTGTCGGTCAACTACCCGCTGTACGTGATCATGTCGCTGCTCGGCCTGCCCGAGGAGGACTTCCCGCGCATGCTGCGGCTCACCCAGGAGCTGTTCGGCGGCGACGAGGACGAATACAAGCGCGGCACCACACCCGAAGAGCAGATGCAGGTGCTGATGGACTTCTTCGACTATTTCCGGCAACTGACGGAGTCGCGCCGTGCCAACCCGACCGACGATCTGGCCTCGGCGATCGCCAACGGCCGCGTCGACGGGGAACTGCTCTCCGACGTCGACTGCCTGTCGTACTACGTGATCGTGGCCACCGCCGGGCATGACACCACCAGCCACGCGATCTCCGGTGGGCTACAGGCGCTGATCGAGAACCCCGATCAGCTTGCGCGGCTGAAGGAGAACCCGGATCTGATGCCCACCGCGGTCGAGGAGATGATCCGCTGGACCACCCCGGTCAAGGAGTTCATGCGCACTGCTGCCGAAGACACCGAGGTACGCGGCGTTCCGATCAAGCAGGGCGAATCCGTCTACCTCGCTTACGTTTCCGGTAACCGCGACGAGGACGTGTTCGATGAGCCGTTCAAGTTCGATGTGGGCCGCGACCCCAACAAGCATGTCGCGTTCGGCTACGGGGTGCACTTCTGTCTGGGCGCGGCGCTGGCCCGGATGGAGATCAACAGCTTCTTCTCCGAACTGCTGCCCCGGCTGGATTCGATCGAGTTGGCCGGCCAACCGGAGTTGACGTCGACGGTGTTCGTCGGCGGGCTCAAGCACCTGCCTGTGCGTTACTCGCTGCGCTGAGCGGAGCGCTTCGTTCTGGCGTGGGTGGCCAGAAAGCCGTCGACTGCCGCCTCGGCGCACCGGCGGTAGTCGAAATCGGCGACGGTGGAAAGCCTTCCGAGGATCAGCGGACCGATGAGCAGTGCGATCGCCTCGATGCGATCGATTTCCTCGAGGTCATCGGCGGCCTGCGGGCTGTCGAAGATGGCGTCGAACGGCGCCGAGTACATCTGGATGATGTGCGCTCGCAGCGAGCCGACGGCATCTGAATCCGCCTGCCGCACTTCGGAATATGCACCGGCATCGGGCCCCGAGGCCAGCCAGGTCATCGCGGTCAGGGTGGTGGGCACCTCGGCGATCGTCTCGGCCCACCCCGCGACCACCGCCAGCAGCTGATCTCGCACGCCACCTTCGGCAGGTGGCATCGGCGCCGGCTGCAGCAGGCTCATGAAGGCCGCGGCGAGCAGTTCGTTGGCGCTGGAGAAGTGGCGATACAGGGTGGCCCGCGCTACGTTGGCGCTGCGGGTGACCGCGTCGATCGTGACGGCATTCGGGCCGCCCGAACGCAGCAGTTTCGCCGCGGCTTCAAGCAGGCGAGCCCGTGACCGGGCCGGCCGAGGATCTTCGGTGGTCATGGTTTAGCCGACCTCCCTTGCGGAAACAATACCATCGGTCTCGCTACGAGACTGTTAGTCTCGAAACTCCCAGCCGAAGGAGCTCGACGCATGGTCGACACCATTTCACGGTCCGACCAGGATCTCGCCGACGGCGTGTCTAACCTGTCGTCACGCTCGCGCCTCTGGTTGCTGACGGTCGCCTGCATGGGCGTGTCCCTGGTGATTTCGTCCATGGTCGCGCTGAACACGGCGCTGCCCGACATCGCGGTGGAGACGTCGGCGACGCAGGCCCAGCTGACCTGGGTCGTCGACGGCTACACCCTGGTGCTGGCCTGTCTGTTGCTGCCCGCGGGCGCCATCGGGGACCGTTATGGGCGCCGCGGCGCGCTGCTGATCGGGCTGGCCGTGTTCACTCTTGCGTCGGCCGCCCCCCTGATCTATGACAGTCCCTTGGAGCTGATCGTCGCGAGGGCCGTCGCGGGGGCCGGCGCGGCTTTCGTCATGCCGGCCACGCTGTCACTGTTGACGGCGGCATATCCGAAGGCCGAGCGCACCAAGGCCGTTGGCATCTGGGCCGGCGTGGCCGGTTCGAGCGCGGTGATCGGTTTCATGGGATCCGGTGTCCTGCTGCTGTTTTGGTCGTGGCCGTCCATCTTCTGGGCGTTCGCCATATCCGGTGCGGTCCTGTTCATTCTGACGTGCACGGTCGCCTCGTCACGCGACGAGCGGGCGACGCCGTTGGACTGGCCCGGTGCGGTTCTGATCGGCGGCGCGCTCGCCATCTTCGTTTACGGGTTGATCGAGGCGCCGATCCACGGATGGAGCCATCCGATCGTCTACGGCTGCATGGCGTTCGGTGTGGTGCTGGCGATCGTATTCGCGGTCGTCGAGTTGCGTCGTACCCATCCGCTTCTCGACGTGCGACTGTTCGCGCGCCCCGACTTCGCCACCGGAGCGGTGGGCATCACCTTCTTTTTCCTCGCCAACTTTGGATTCTTCTTCATCTCGATGCAGTACATGCAGTTGCTGTTGGGCTACAGCCCGCTCAAGACGGCGCTTGCGCTGGCGCCGTTGATAGTTCCCGTGTTGGTGCTGAGCATCACGACGCCGTGGTACCTGCCCCGGCTGGGTTTGCGCGCCGTGGTTTCCACCGGCCTGCTGCTGATCGCGGTGGGCTTGTTCTGCACACGCATCCTCGAATTGGACTCACCGTACATCGATCTCGCGTGGCCACTGCTCATCATGGCGACCGGCATCGGGTTGTGCACGGCGCCGACGACGTCGGCGATCATGGGCGCGGTTGACGACGAGAAGCAGGGCGTCGCATCCGCGGTCAACGACACGACCCGCGAAATCGGCGCGGCCGTCGGCATCGCGCTGGCGGGATCGGTGTTGGCCGCCCAGTACGGCGACCGCCTGCAGCCGCACTTGCAAGCGCTGCCGGATGCGGTGCGCGAGGCGGCGTCGAGTTCCTTGGCCGAGGCACTGGAGGTGGCCGCGCGGCTGGGACCGCAGGGCGCTGCGCTATCGCAGGCCGCACAGGCGGCGTTTCTCGACGCCATGCAGGTGTCGCTGATGGTGCTGGCGATCGTCACGGCTGCGGCGGCGGGCTTCGTCGCGGTCTGGTCTCCGGGCCGTGACGGCCAGCAACTGCGGATCATCCGATCCCTCGCGAGCAGACGCAAAAACCCCTCGAAACGGCCAAATCTAGGGCCTTTTGCGTCTGCTCGGCGGAAGAAATCAGGCCCCGAGGAACTCCGCGGCGCGGTGCCCCAGCATCACGATGGTGGCGTGCGGGCCGCGGCTGGTGATCGTCGGTAGCACCGACCCGTCGACCACCCAGAGGCCGTCGACGCCGCGGACCCGGCATCGCGGGTCGACGACGGCCGCGGGGTCGTCGTCCAACCCCATCGGCGCGGTGCCGCACAGATGCTGCGAGGTGGACCACGACACCGCACCGACATCGGTTGTGTCGTCGACCAATTCGCGGGCCAGCTCGGCGCCTGCCTGCAGCTGGGCCACGTCGTCGGGTTCGCTGTCGTAGCGGTGCTCGATGGTCGGCGGTACGGTCGGGTCTGCTGACGTGACGGTGACGCGGCCCCGCGAACGCGGTTGCATCAACGTCACACCGAGGTGCGGCCGGTCGGCGGGATCGTTGCGGCGCCCGCTCACCATCGCACCGAAACCCGCTGTGTAGGGCCTGATCTCGAGTCTATCGGCGGTGGTCAGCACCGCCTCCAACGGTAGCGCCCCGCGGCTGGGCGACCAATTCACCGGCAGCACCCACTCCGGGTGATCGGCGGTGGATGCGCCGACCGGGAGCGCCGCCCGCACCGGGATACCCGCTGTGCGCAGGACGTTCTCGGGTCCGACACCTGACAGCATCAACAGATGCGCTGAGCCGATCGCACCGGCGCACAACACGATTCGATCTGCGGTCAGCTCGACAGGGCCATTCGGACCGATACAGTCCAGCCCTGTTGCCCGGCCCCGGTCGATGCGAACCCGCGCGGTCCGGTGGTGGGTCAACACGGTGAGGTTCGGCCTGCTCATCGCAGGCTGCAGGAACGCCCCGCCGGGCCCCACCCGGGTGCCCTCCTCGATGTTCAGGGGGACCGCGCCGATGCCGGCGGGCAGCGGGGCATCGGCCGTCGACCCGTTGAGGTCGGGTATCCAGGGATATCCGGCGCCGATCGCCGCATCGACGAAAGCGGCGGTGCAGCCCTCGAATTCGGCGACCCGGCGCACCGAGATCGGCCCGGCCGACCCGTGGATCGGGGTGTCGAAGTCCAGGTCGGTCTCGATCGCCTGGAAATGCGTGAGCACCTCCTCCCACGTCCAGCCCGGCAATCCCCAGCCGTCGAAGTCGGTCGGCAGGCCGCGACAGAAGTAGCCGCCGTTGACCGCGCCCGATCCGCCGACGACCGCACCGCGCATGATCTGTGCGTGGCGTTGCGGCGACGTCGTCAGCGTCGTCGGATACCTGCGCACCACCGAACTGGCCGCGCCGATCGGCAGCCGCCGCCCGTCTTCGATCTGGATGAGCACCTGTGGATCCGATGGTCCGGGCCCCGCCTCAACCACGGTGACGCGACGCGAGGCGTCCGTCGAAAGGCGTTCAGCCAACACCGATCCGGCACTTCCTGCACCGACAATGAGTACGTCGCTGTGCAAGGCGGTACGTCAGGTCCTGATCTGGGGCTTGAGCGCACCGAAATGGCGTTCCCGTACCACGCCGGTCCACAGACCGGTTCCGTAGGCGATGTCGTCGAGTCGTTTGAGCAGGATGTAGGTGAGCAGGCCGATGGGTTTGGCGTCCTCCTCGGCCTTGCTGTTGCGGCCGATCCAGTCCACCACCCCGTCGACCACCGCAGCCACCAGCACCACCTGCCGACATCGTCGCGACAGCAGTGCGGCGATCAGCGCGACCGGCCAGTAGTGCCGGCAGATCGCCGAGGCCAGTTGCAGCGCCGCCGACCACAGCCCGTGTGCGGCCACCACCGCGACTTCTTTAGGTTCGGTCTCCACCGTGGACAGCGACCTGGCGATGCGACGACCGGTGATGGTGGCAACCACCATCGAGGCCAGATATCCGAAGCCCGAGCCCATCACCAGCAGCATCCACACCACCAGCGTCCACCCGGAGATCACCAGCGGAGCCGTCTTGCCGGGATGGCGCACCGCAAGCGGCGCCGCCGCCGAACCGTAGAAAGACTTGCGCGAGAACCACTCTCGGACCTGCGTCCGGTGATCGTGGGCGACGAGCGCGACCGGCTCATAACGCAGCCGGGCACCCGCCTCGATCAACCTCCAGCACAGGTCGACGTCTTCGCCGGACCGCAGTGTCTCGTCGAATCCGCCGATCTCCTTGAGCACCGAACGACGGCAGATGATCGCCGCGCTGGGGACGTAGGACACGGTGCCGTAAGGCACGACGGGCGCCTCCCGGACGCCGAGGTCCAGTGAGGAGCGCACGGCCTCGTAGCGCGCAACGGTGCTGACGGGTTCGCGCAGTCCGACGATGCGCGGGGCGACCAACGCGACCGCCGGGTCGCAGAAGTGGCCCAGCAGCGCCTCCAGCCACCCGCGCCGGGGCACCACGTCGGAGTCGAGGAAGGCCACGTAGTCGGTGCCGCACGCCGCCATACCGGCGTTGCGCGCTGCCGCCGGGCCCCTGCTCCGGTCGTGGCGCAGCACGGTCACGTCACAGTGCATGTCCGTGAAGTCGGACTGCTGGACCGGGACGGCCGACCCGTCGTCCACGACGGTGACGCGCAGCCCGCGCAGCGAGGCTATCAGGCGATGCAGTCCGGTTATGTTGTCGCGCACCGGGATAACGACTGTCACATCCCGGTGTGAGGGTCCGGTGGCTGGCCGCGGATGCGCGACGGTCGCGTCGAGCAGGGTGCGTGCGAGCTGCGCGCTGACGGCGTCGTGCACTTCGAGGCGGCCCGCGTTGAGCATGGTCCGTGCGGCCGGCGCCAGGCGCAGCAGCCGGGTGGGGGAACCGCCGAGCAGTGCGGAGCCCTCGCCGAGCACCTTGACGCGGCGATCCACCTGGATCGCGAACCCGTCGGGCAGCCGCGGGCCCGTCATATCAGCATCCCGTCCGGCCGCGGCGCCCAGCGCAAGATCTGTTGCAAACAGCCGTCGACCATGGTCGCGAACAGCTGCGCGCCCTCCTGGGCGGACGCGGTGGTGGGATCGCCGAGGACACCGACCTCGCTGACCGCGGCGACACCGCCGCTGCGCAGCTGGGGCATGAGCTCCGTCAACGGCGCCCGGTTGCCGGGCACGCGTTCGTCGAGCCATACGTCCTGCGGTGAAAGATGCAGCAGGACAGAGGTTTCGGTATGCCCAGCGTGTGCGTCGGCGTTCGCCACGCTGCACGAGCACCACCCGGCATCGCGGCCTTCGTCCCGAAGCAGCGTCGTCGCGCTGACCAAGGCATCGACGTTTCCGCCGTGGCCGTTGACGAAGACGACGCGCGAGGCCCACCGCGAAGCCGACCGGCCGAACTCCAGCAGCAAAAGGTGCAGGGCCGAGGTTCCGATCGAGACGGTGCCGGCAAAGCCCTCATGCTCGCCGCTGGCGCCGTACCCGATCGCCGGCGCGACCATCCAGTTCAATTCATCTCGGTCGGCCATGCGCTGCCCGACGGCGTCGGCCACCGCGGCCGCGATGCGGGTGTCGGTGTCCAGGGGCAGGTGCGGTCCGTGCTGTTCGGTGGAGCCGACCGGAACGATCAACGCCGATGACGCGCTTCGTAGCTGCCTCGACGTCACGTTGCCGAGCGCGCGAAGGGAAGCCACCCGCCGATGGTAGGCCGAATTCACCTGTCGTGCGCCGATTGTTGGCGCATGCGTAGCAATTGATTCTCCGAAATCGACGCCAACGACAGCCGAGTCACCACGCCAGTCCCCTGCGCCACGCCTGTACCAGCAGCGACGGCTTAGTCCGCCGGACCGGCGGGTACCCCCAGCGCCTGCACGAACCCCGGCGGGACGAGCACGTGCTCCGGACGCAGATCCTGCACGGCGGCCAGGCCGAGGCCCAGCAGCGCCGAGTCGATGCCGCCGCGAAGGACGTCGAGCACGTTCTCGACGCCGGCCTGTCCGTTGGCCGCCAGCCCCCACAGGTAAGCCCGGCCGATCATGACCGCACGCGCACCGAGCGCCACCGCCTTGACGACGTCGCTGCCCCGCCGGATGCCGCCGTCCAGCAACACCTCGACCTGGTCGCCGACGGCCTCGGCGATCGCGGGCAGCGCCCGGATCGACGCGGGCGTTCCGTCGAGGTTGTTCCCGCCGTGGTTGGACACCGATATCGCTGAAACACCAGCGTCCACAGCGCGTTTGGCGTCGTCGACCCGCATCACGCCCTTGAGCATGAACGGTCCGCCCCACAGTTCGCGCAGCCAGGCGATGTCGGCCCACGTCGGCGGCGGGGTGGACATCCACTCCCCGTAGGCCGCGAAGAACGGCGGGCCCGGCTCGCCGCGGGCCGCCTGGTTGGGCACCTGCAGGTTGGGCGGACGCAGGGTCTTTGCCCATTGCAGGAACCAACGCGGCCGGGTCAGCCCCTCGGGCATCATCCGGACCGTGGTGCGCAGGTCCATCTGCTCGGGGATCTTGGGGCTGCCCCAGTCCCGCCCGTGGGAGAAGCTCCAGTCGGTGGTGACGATCAGACCGGCCGCACCGGCTTCCCGGGCCCGCTGGACGCGGGCGGCGATAGCGTCGCGACCGCCCAGCCAGTACACCTGGAAGAACGTCTTCGGGTTCGCGGCAATCACTTCTTCGATCGGCTTGCTGGCAAACGACGACAGCCCCATCGCCGTGCCGCGCGCTGCGGCCGCGCGCGCGACGGCGACCTCCCCGTCCGGATGGACCGCCTGCACACCCGTCGGCGAGATCACGACGGGCATCGAAATATCCTGTCCCATCACGGTTGTCGCCAGGTCACGCTTTTCGACCCCGCCGACCACATGCGGTGCGAAGCCCAACTCGGCGAAGGCGTCGACGTTGTCGGCGACCGTCACACCCTTCTCGCTGGCCGCGATCAGCGCGGAGTACACCGACTTGGGCAGCCGCTTCTTGGCTCGCTGCTGCGCGATCGCGACCGTTTCGAACCAGGCATCTCGCGCCATCGCTACACCGGGCTTTCGTTACACAGCCGGGCCGGAGGCTTGGTCAACAGCTTGAGCATGACCGGCTTGCTGCGGGAGTGGTCTTGGCTGGGGCGCGGCTTGTCGCGCTCACGGGCCAGCGCGGGTGCGCCGTAGCCCTCCACGCATTCGGGGTCGGGGCCGTCCATCGGCAGACCCGTGAAGAACTTCGCGGCCATGCAGCCGCCGCGGCAGCTGTCGTAGTGGTTGCAGCTGGCGCACGCGCCCGCGGACTGCGGCTCGCGCAGCTCCTGAAACAGCGGCGCGTTCTTCCACACATTCTGAAATCCGGTGCCGAAACCACTATCGCGCAACACGTTTCCGGCAAGGAACCGGTCGTGGATGGCGAACGGGCAGGCGTAGACGTCGCCGACCGGATCGATGAGACACACCACCCGCCCGGCCCCGCACAGGTTCAGGCCCGCCAGCGCGCCCGGTTCACCCAGCCCGGACAGGTGGAAGAAGGAGTCACCGGTCAGCACGCGGTCGCCCTTGGCCACCAGCCAGTTGTAGAGCTGGACCTGCTGTTCGGCGGTCGGATGCAAGTCGTCCCACACATCGGCGCCGCGGCCGGACGGACGCAGCCGGGTGATGCGCAGCGTCGCACCGTACTGCGCTGCCAGAGCGGCGAATTCGTCGAGCTGGTCGACGTTGTGGCGGGTCACGACGACGGAGATCTTGGCGTCCTTGAAGCCCGCGTCGGCGAGGTTCTGCAGCGCTGTGGTCGCCATCGCGAACGACCCGGCGCCGCGAACGGCGTCGTTGACCTCGGCGGTCGCGCCGTCTAGGGAGATCTGCACGTCGACGTAGTCGCTGGCGGCCAGCCGCGCGGCCACCTCCGGGGTGATGCGCACTCCGTTGGTGGAGAACTTCACCCCGACGTGATGGTCGGTGGCGTAGTCGACGAGCTCCCAGAAGTCAGGGCGCACAGTCGGTTCTCCACCACCGATGTTGACGTAGAACACCTGCATGCGCTCGAGCTCGTCGATGATGTCCTTGCACTGCTGGGTGCTCAGCTCACGCGGATCACGTTTACCCGACGAGGACAGGCAGTGCACGCAGGCCAGGTTGCATGCGTAGGTCAGTTCCCAGGTCAGGCAGATCGGGGCGTCCAGGCCGTGCTCGAACTGCTCGATCAGACGCGGCACAGGGGCCGGCGCGGGCCGTGTGTCTACAGAAGTCATTGCGGTACCAGCATTTTCGATTGGGCAAGCACACGCAGTGCATGCAAATACGGAGCCTGGTGGGCGTCGTCGACACCGGCGGCACGGCAGGCGGACCGGACGTCGGGGTGATCCGAGAGGCTGTTGACCACGTCGACGATCGTCCGGTTCTTGAGAAATGACAGCTTGCGCGTCCCGAAGTGGTACAGCAGCGCACCGAACGGCTCCGGCCGCACCGCCACCTGGTGGTGCAGCCGCCAGCCGCGTTCGGGGTCGAACGCCGTGTCCGTCGGCGACACCGCGTCGCCGCCGGACACCGCCATCGACGAAGCCACGGTCAGTAGACCCCGCACATCCCGTCGATCGACACCTCTTCGACCAGCGTCTCGGTCACCAGCTCGGTGTTCTCGACCTGCTGATTCGGCTCCATGGCGGTCCACCTTTCGGATCACAAACTCTCGACAATTGTGAGCGAGATCGCCATAATATGGCATCGAGTGCCGAATTAAAAGTGGGGTGGGCTGATGCGATCTGATTCCCCGCCGCGCGTGGGCCGCCGACGCTCCACGACCACCGACCACATCAGCAACGTGGCCATCGACCTGTTCACCGCACGGGGTTTCGACGCGGTCAGCGTCGAGGACGTCGCCGAGGCCGCGGGGATCGCCCGCCGCACGTTGTTTCGCTACTACCCCTCCAAGAACGCGTTGCCGTGGGGTGACTTCGACGGCCACCTCGACCATCTGCGCGATCTGCTCGCCGACCTCGACCCTGCCGTGCCGATCGGCGAGGCGTTGCGCGGCGCCCTACTGGCGTTCAACACCTTTGACGAGGCAGAGACGGTCCGTCACCGCCAGCGGATGCGGGTGATCCTGGAAACCGCTGAACTGCAGGCGTATTCGATGACAATGTATGCAGGCTGGCGCAAGGTCGTCGCGGCGTTCGTGGCACGTCGGTTGGGGAGCGCACCGAGCGACCTGGCACCGCAGACGGTGGCATGGACGATGCTCGGGGTGGCCCTGTCGGCCTACGAACACTGGTTGGCAGACGAGACCGTTTCGCTGGCGCAGGCACTCGGGGCCGCCTTCGACACGATCAGCGACGGCCTCTCGGCACTGGAACGCTGAAACGCTTCCCGCATCGCCGGCGTCGGCGCTACCTTGGGGGCCACTCGCCGGAGGGGATTTCTCGATGCCCGAGAAAAAAGCTGGACACGCTCTGCTGTTCGACGCGTTGTGGACCAAGGGCACCGCGTTCACCCATGACGAACGTCGCGAGTTCGGGCTGCTGGGCCTGCTGCCGACCGCCGCCAAGACCCTGGCCCAGCAGCGCGAGCACTGCTGGCAGGAGTTCAGCAGGCGCCGTGAGGATATGGACAAACACATCTATCTGCGTGCGCTGCAGGACCGCAACGAGACCCTGTTCTACCGGGTGCTGCGCGACCACATCGCCGAGACGATGCCGATCGTCTACACGCCCACTGTCGGCGAGGCCTGCGAACGGTTCAGCGAGATCTACCAACGTCCGCGCGGACTGTTTGTCTCCTACCCCGACCGGCAGTGGCTGCGCGAGGTGTTGCGCAACCGGTCATTTCGTGACGTCGACGTCATCGTGGTCACCGACGGTCAACGCATCCTCGGCCTGGGCGATCAGGGCATTGGCGGGATGGGCATTCCCATCGGCAAGCTCTCGCTCTACACCCTGATCGGCGGCATCGACCCGGCCCGCACCTTGCCGATCGTGCTCGACGTCGGCACCGACAACGCCGAGTTGCTCGAGGACCCGCAGTATCTGGGCTGGCGGCACCGTCGCATCGACGGCGACGAATATTACGCGTTCATCGACGAATTCGTCAGCACGGTAACCGAAGAACTGCCCGACGTGCTGCTGCAGTGGGAGGATTTCGCCACCGCGCACGCGCTGCCGATCCTGCAGCGCTACCGCGACAAGCTGCTGACGTTCAACGACGACATCCAGGGCACCGCGGCGGTCACCCTCGGCGCGCTGCACGGCGCCGCCAAGGTCGCGGGGCGCCCGCTGTTACAGCAGCAGGTGGTGATGCTGGGTGCCGGGTCGGCCGGCATCGGGGTGCTGGGAATGGTGCACCGGCAGATGGTCGCCGAAGGGTTGTCGCCGCAGCAGGCCGCGGCACAGATCTGGGTCGTCGACATCAAGGGCCTGCTCACCGACGACCGCGCCGACCTGTCGCCGGGCCAGCGCGCGTTCGCCCAGCCCGCCGACCGCGTCGCCGACTGGGGGCTGAGCGCACCGGCCCAGCTCACCGACGTCGTACACCACGTCGACGTTGGCGTGCTGATCGGGCTGTCCACTGCCGCAGGGGCTTTCACCGAACAGATCGTGCGCGAGATGGCGGACAAGACATCGCGGCCGATCATCTTTCCACTGTCCAACCCGACCAGCCGCGCCGAGGCCCATCCGGCCGAACTCGACGCCTGGACCGAGGGCCGCGCGCTGATCGCCACCGGATCCCCGTTCGGCCCGCTGCGCCGCGACGGCGTCGAACGCACCGTCGCTCAGTGCAACAACGCCTACATCTTCCCCGCCGTCGGGCTGGCCGTCACCGCCGCGCAGGCCCGCCGCGTCACCGACGAGATGATGCGGGCCGCGGCCGCCGCGCTCGGCGACGCCTCCCCCGCCCTCGCCGATCCGAACCAACCGCTGTTGCCCGACTGGTCGCAGGTACCCGAGATCGCCGTCGGCATCGCGCACGCCGTCGCCGTGCAGGCCGTCGCCGACGGTGTGGCCCCGCAGCGCAGCCCGGACGAGCTGTCGGCCCGGATCGCCGAGGTGCGGTGGGAGCCGGAATACTGGAACTGAAAAAAGTTTCGCCGGAAGGCGTCGGAGTTCGGGCCCAAATGGCGACGATATGGGTGTGAGCGCCGAATCAGATGGCGACGACGCTCCACGGGCCTTGTTGGCGCTGTACGACGAAGCACTGCCGGTTGTCTACGGCTACTTCGTCAGGCGCTGCGGGGACCGTGGCACCGCCGAAGACCTGACGTCGGAGACCTTTCTGGCGGCGATGGATGCCGCCAGGAAGGAGAATCCCCCGCCGATCAGTCGGCGGTGGCTGCTCGGGGTTGCCCGCCACAAGCTGGCCGACCACTACCGCCGCCGCCACGACCGGTTTTCCGTCCCCGTCGCCGAGCTGCCCGAACCGCTCGACACACCCGACGACTGGGACGTCGAACTGGATCGCATCGTCGCCGAGAGCGTGCTCGCAAAGCTGCCCGAACAGCATCGCACCGTGCTGGCGCTGCGCTACATGGACGACTGCTCAGTGCCCGAGTGTGCCGAGTTGATCGGCCGAACCGTGCACGCCACCGAGGCGCTGTTGGTGCGGGCCCGCCGCGCCTTCAGATCGCACTATCCGGAGCCGGAAGGAGGGAAGTCGTGAACAACAGCAACGACCCGTTGACCGTGCTGCACGGCGACGAACTTCCCGTCCACCCAGATCCGGCGTTCGCGGCTCGGCTGCGCGCACGCCTCGAATCAGCTGTGTCCCTTCCCAATCGAACCCAAGGAGTTGTCATGAGCGGCACCGACACCGCGATCGCCGAACTTGCCGAGACCGAAACCGCCGCGTCCAGCGTGCCCCGCTCGGCGGCGCTGCCCTACCTCGCCGTGCCCAACGCACGCGAGGCCATCGCCTGGTACGTCGACGCGCTCGGCGCCACGCTGGTCGGCGAGCCGATCGTGATGGACGACGGCCGCATCGGCCACGCCGAACTGGCGCTCGCAGGCGGAATCTTCTACCTCGCCGACGAATACCCCGAGATCGGCATGAAGGCACCTGCTGCACAGTCGGTTTCGGTAATGCTGATGGTGGCTGTGGCCGATGCCGACAGCGCGGTGGAGCGGGCCCGCGAGCACGGCGCGACGGTGGTGGGGGAGGTCAGGGAGGCCCACGGTTCGCGCAGCGCGGCGATCGTCGACCCGTTCGGGCACCGCTGGACGCTCAGCGGGCCGCTGACCGGGGCGGCGACGCCGATTCAGCACGGCGACGTCGGCTACGTCGCGGTGTGGACGCCCGACGCCGACCGCGCGGCGGCGTTCTACGGCCACGTGCTGGGCTGGACCTATGACCCGGTCACCCGCCAAATCACCAACACCGAGCAACGCATCGGCATCGTCGCGGCGCCCGGCACGCCGACGATGGTGTGCTGCTATGCGGTCACCGACCTGGCGGGGGCACGGCAGTCCATCCGCGACGGAGGCGGCAGTGTCGGCGAGGTGCAGGAGTTGGACTTCGGCGCGGTGCTGGGCGCCACCGACCCGGCAGGAGCCCCGTTCGCGGTGTTCGAACCCGCACCAGGAACTCCCCGACCGAAGCTCAACGGCGCTGGGCCAGGCGAGCTTTCGTACATCACCTACCAGGTGCCCGACTCGACCGCGTTCAAGGCGTTCTACAGCCGGATGCTGTTCTGGTCGTTTGAGCCGGGCCGTGTTGAGGACGGCTGGGGTATCCAGCACAGCCATCCGATGGCGGGGGTGGCCGGCGGCGGGACCGAGTCGGTGACGGTTCCGATGTGGACCGTCGAGGACGTCGACGCCGCGGTCACCCGGGTCGTCGAGGCGGGCGGCACCGTGATCGACCCGCCGTCACAGCAGAGCTACGGCAAGTCGGCGCTGTGCACCGACGACCAGGGCACCCGCTTCTACCTCGGCGAGTTCTAAGTGTGATTTCGGTGCGCTAACACGCGATCAGCGATGGTTAGCGCACCGAATCCGCTACTTGAGGACGTCGGCGATGGGGGCACCCGCGGCGATCTTGCTGCGGGTCTTCATCACCTTGCCCGGCAGGCCGCCGCCGACCACGCCGGCGACCACGCCGTCGCGCTCGTAGAACGCCAGGAACTTGCGGCCGTCGTCCTCGACGATGTGCACGGTGTCGGTGGCCTCGGGTTCGCCGAGGCACTGGATCTTGATGTCGTACTGGTCGCTCCAGAAGTACGGCACGGCGGTCGCCGCGGACACCTCCTGGCCGAGCAGGGACGGCACCAGAACGCGGGCCTGGTCGGCGACGTTGCTCCAATGTTCAACGCGCACTTGCTTACCCACGGTGTTGCGCCAGGATGCGACGTCACCGATCGCCCACACGTTGGGTGCACTGGTCCGGCCGGATGCGTCGCAGACGACGCCGTTGTCCAGCTCGATGCCCGAGCCTTCCAGCCAGCCGGTGGCGGGCTGGGAGCCGATCCCGACGACGACGACGTCGGCGTCGAGCTCGGTGCCGTCGCTCAGAATCACCTTCTCGACCCGGTCGCTTCCGCTCACCTCGGAGACACCGACGCCGCAGAACACGTCGACGCCCTCGCCGCGGTGCAACCGGGCCACCAGCTCGCCGATCTGTTCCCCGAGCACCGACGCCAGCGGTGCGGGCTGCGGCTCGACCAGCGACACCGCGACGCCGAGTTTGCGCAGGCTGGCCGCGACCTCGCAGCCGATGAAGCCGGCGCCGACGACGACCGCGCGCTGCGCCGACTCCGCCTCCTTGCGCAGCGCCAGGCTTTCGTCGAAGTTGCGCAGCACGTGGATGCCGGCGAGGTCGGGAAACGACGGGATGCGTTTGGGCACTAGGCCTGTCGCGATGATCAGCTCGTCGTAGCCCAGTTCGCTGCCATCGGCCAGCGTCAACGTCTTGGCGGCGGTGTCCACCGAGCGTGCGCCGTTGGCCAGCAGTACGGTGATGTCGTTTTCCTCGTAGAACTCGGCCGGTTTGAGCGTGACGTCGTCGATCTCAGCGCGCAGCACTTCCTTGGACAGCGGCGGCCGGTCATACGGCAGGTGGTCCTCGTCGCTGACGATGGTCACCGGTCCGGTGTACTCCGAACGACGCAGCTGTTCAGCCGTGCGGGCAGCCGCCAACCCGCCACCGACAATGACGATGCCCCTAGCAGTGGTCATGCGGTGTTTTTACACGATGTGCGCGGAGATTGGTCCGCCACCCTGGCCTAGCAGGCCACGGGCACTCGGCACACCAGACTCGTTTTCCGCCATCTCGGGCTCAGATACCGGCATCGAGGATGGGCGCGGGGCCGATCATTTCCGAATGAAGATCGCCTTCAAGGTTTCGAATGCTCGATCGAGGTCGATATCGTCGGGTGCCACCCGCCACTCCAGATGGACCCCGATGATGGCGCCAGTAAGGACCGCGACATATTCCTCCCGGCTGACGCCGGGTGGCAACGAAGCATCGAGAGTCCAATTCTCGACCCACTTGCGCAACGAACGGTGCAAATCGGCATAGAAGCCGTGCACTGGCGATCCTGGTTCCACGGCTTCGGCGACCAACGTGATGAGCAGCCTGGTGCTGGGCTCCTGAATGAGTGTCTTGATCCGATCCAAGCTGGCTGCTGTGCCGCCCGCCGGCGCCTCGGCTTGCTCGAGCCAGCTGCTCGAAATCTGTTCGATCACCGCCTCGAGCAGGCCGTCCTTGTTGCCGAAGTGCCACGGGATTGAGCCTCGGCTGATGCCGGCGCGGTCAGCGACATCGGCGACGGTCGTCTTCCGAAAACCCTGCTCGGCGAACAGCTCTGCCGCAGCAGAGACCAACAGCCGCCTGCTTTCACTGCTTGTCTGTGCCCGTCTGGTCGCCGCCATCCGCCCATCACCGCCCTCTGAGTGCATGCGTAGTCTGGCAGATGACCCGTTACGTGTCACCCGGCCGGGTGTATGTTATCCAACACAGTGCGATGGGCTGGTGAAACACGTCTGAGGCGGGTCCCGCCCATGACGACGGTGCGGTACGTCCAGCATTGCGGGCGATATGTTGTGCCACAACACATAAAGGTGCGAGCCCACCATATTGCCTGGGCGCGACCCCGTTGACACGCTTCTCTCACCTACCGAGAGAGGGCCTCCAGTTGTATACCGAGAATCTGAAGCCATTGAGCGGCACAGAAATTGCCGTCACAGTCGACGCGCAATAGCACTGGGCGGGAATCCCGATCCCGCCGGGCCGAAAGTCTCGAATGGTTACCCAGCCGACATCGAGGCGAGCGAGAAGGCCCTACAGAACTGCTGCCGCCCCATCACCGCCCTCCGAGTCATTCGCAGTCTGCCCGTCGACTCTTTACATGTCCTTTAACAGATTGTATGTTGCTCAACATAGAATGGAGGTGGGTTGGATGGCAGTGCGCACTCATCGGATGGCCAACTACGCCATCGCCTCCCCACCTGTCGTAGTTGCCCCGTCACGAACCGTCAGCAGGGCGCACCGATGACGACGCTTGCAACCGCCGCCAAACCGCTCCGCGGCCTCGGTGAGTTCTTCGGCATGGCGCTCGACACCTCCGTGGCGTTGCTGCGCTGGCCTTTTCCGTGGCGGGAGTTCGTCATTCAGGCATGGTTCGTGGCGCGGGTGTCGCTTGCGCCTACCGTGCTGCTGTCCATCCCCTTCAGCGTCATGCTGGTGTTCACCTTCAACATCCTCTTCGCTGAGTTCGGCGCCGCGGACTTGTCGGGCACCGGCGCCGCAAAAGGCACGGTCACCCAGGTCGGTCCCATCGTGACCGTCTTGGTGGTGGCCGGCGCCGGCGCCACCGCGATGTGCGCGGACTTGGGGGCCCGAACGATTCGGGAGGAGATCGATGCGCTGCGGGTGATGGGCATCGACCCCATTCACGCCATGGTGGTGCCGCGCGTACTGGCTGCGACGTTCGCGGCGGTGGTGCTGTCCTCCATCGTCAGCGTTGTCGGCTTGCTCGGCAGCTTCTTCTTCGCGGTCTTCGTCCAGAACGTCACCCCCGGCGCGTTCGCCGCCGGGCTCACCCTGATCACCGGGCTCGCCGACGTGGTGGTCGCCATCATCAAGGCCGCTCTCTTTGGGTTGGCCGCCGGATTGATCGCCTGTTACAAGGGCATATCCGTCAAAGGTGGTCCAGCCGCGGTCGGCAACGCGGTCAACGAAACGGTGGTGTACTCCTTCGTTGCGTTGTTCGCGATCAACGTCATCACGACGGCTCTCACCGTCCGCCTGGTCGGAGCGATCAGTTGACGAGCTTGCCAAGCCGACATTTCGGCCGGCTCAACCGCATCTGGCACGACTGGCTAGCCGCGTTGGATCGGATAGGTCTGCAGACGCAGTTCTACGCTGCCACTCTCCGTTTCACCGGAGATGCGTTGCGGCATTACAAGACCGAGATTCTGAGATTGATCGCGATCATGGGTCTAGGCACCGGGGCGTTAGCTGTGATCGGCGGGACAGTGGCGATCGTCGGCTTTCTGACCCTGACCACCGGCGCACTGATCGCGGTACAGGGCTACAACCAGTTCGCCGAAATCGGCGTTGAAGCCCTGACCGGCTTCACTTCGGCGTACTTCAACGTCCGATTGATCGCGCCGCTGACATCCGCGATCGGACTGGCGGCAACCATCGGCGCGGGTGCTACCGCGCAGCTAGGCGCCATGCGAATCAGCGAGGAGGTAGATGCGCTCGAAGTCATGGGCATCCGGTCCATCGCCTATCTCGCCTCCAGTCGCGTCATCGCCGGAGTGATCGTGGTGATACCGCTGTACTGTGTCGCGGTCCTGATGTCGTTCATGGCAGCCCGATTCGGCACCACATTCGTCTACGGACAGTCCCCGGGTGTCTATGACCATTACTTCAACACGTTTCTCAACGAGACCGACCTGGTCTGGTCGTTTGTCCAGACAGTAGCGGTCGGCGTGATCATCATGCTGGTGCACACGTACTACGGCTTCAACGCTTCCGGTGGCCCCGCCGGCGTGGGCGAGGCCGTAGGTCAGGCGGTGCGTGCGTCGCTGGTGTGCGCGGCCGTCGTCACTATGTTCGTCTCACTGGCGATTTACGGCCAGTCCGGTGACTTCCACTTCACGGGGTAGCGAATGTATCCCAATAGCGGACGGCCGCAACATCTTCGCCCGGCGTGGTGGGTTTTCTTCCTGGTCATCGTCAGCGTGGCGTTCATGGTGATCTGCTCGGCGCTGTTCGTGGGCGCGTTCCGGACCGCCGTGCCAGTGACGGTGACAGCCGAACGAGCCGGGTTGGGTATGGAGCCCGGCGCCAAGGTGCGGTTGCGCGGCGTCGAGGTGGGTCGAGTCGCCGAGGCCGGGGGGCCGAGCTCGCAGACGAAGCTTCGACTCGAAATCTCGCCGGACCAACTCCGCCACATTCCGGCCAACGTGACCGCTCAGATACGGGCGACGACGTTGTTCGGCGCAAAGTACGTCGACTTGATCTATCCCGACTCGCCGAGCGACAAGCCGCTCGCCGCTGGCGCCGTGGTGCATTCCTCGAACGTCGGCACCGAGATCAACACCGTCTTCGAGGATTTGGTTGCGGTTCTGCACCAGATCGATCCGCCGAAACTGAACGCGGTGCTGACCGCAGTGGCTGACGGCGTTCGCGGCCAGGGCGAGCGCATCGGCGAAGCAACCACTGCAGCCAACGAGGTACTTCAAACGCTGAATCCGCGGATGGCGACGGTGCGGCTGAACTGGCAGGCGACACAACGCTTCAGCGATGCCTACGGCGCCGCAGCCAGTGACATCATCGCGGTGCTGGACGCATTCAGTACCACCAGTGCCAGCGTCACCGAACGCCGCGATGACCTCGACGCGCTCCTGTTGGAAACCACGGGACTTGCTCGTGCCGGTGTTGATCTGCTCGAGCCCACCAGCGCCGACCTGATCGCGGCGATCAACCTGTTGCGGCCGACGACCAACCTTCTGCACACGTACAACCCCAGCTACACCTGCCTGCTGATGGGAGCCAAGTGGTGGCTCGACAACGGCGCCTACGACATCATGGGGGGCAACGGCCGAACCGCGCTGTTGGACGCGGGATTCAACTGGGGCGATGACGCCTACCGCTATCCCGAAAACCTGCCGATCGTCGCCGCAAAGGGCGGCCCGGGGGGCAAACCCGGGTGCGGGTCGCTGCCCATTGTGCGCGAGAACTTTCCGGTGCGCCAACTCATCACGAACACCGGTTGGGGGACGGACGTCGAGCTGCGGCCGAACCCCGGTATCGGCCACCCGTTCTACGCGAACTATCTCCCGGTGACCCGTGCGGTTCCCGAGGCTCCGAGCATCCGGGGCGAAGGCCCGCCCGCGATCGGACCGGTGCCCTACTTCGGCGCGCCACCCTACGGCGCACCGCTGTACGGACCCGACGGTGCACCTCTGTATCCGCCGCCACCGCCGTGGGCCGCACCCGGGCCCGCAGGTAAGCCGTGACCGACACTGCCAGACAAGGGACACCGCTATGAGATCTGACCTGATCGGCGCGCTGTGGCGTCTGATTGCCTTTACCATGGTCGGGGCGCTGGCTACTTTCGCGCTGTTGATGGTGTTCGCCCAACTGAGATTTGGTGCCCAGAGCAGCTTCCGGGCCGAGTTCAGCAGCGCCTCAGGGCTTCGAGAGGGCGACTTCGTCAGGGTCGCCGGCGTCGAGGTCGGCAAGGTCACGAACGTGGGCGTCCAATCCGACAATCACGCCCTCGTCGAGTTCACCGTCGATGATTCGGTCGCCCTCACCCATGGCACCAGGGCGCTCATCCGCTGGGACAACATCATCGGAGACCGATTTCTCGAATTGGCTGAGGGCGCTGGCGGTTTCGAACGGTTATTGCCTAATCAGACGATTCCGCTCGCCCGCACCGAGCCGGCGTTGAACCTCGACTCGCTGATCGGCGGGTTCAAACCGCTGTTCCGGGCACTGGATCCAGATCAACTCAACGACCTGACCGGCCAGCTGATCCAGGCGTTGCAGGGTCAGGGGCCGGCAATTGGCTCGCTGCTGGCTCAGACCGCTGCGTTGACCAACACCGTGGCGGACAGGGATGAGCTGATCGGAGAGGTGATCGTCAACTTGAATTCTGTGCTCGGGTCCCTTGCGGAAGAGAGTGGCCAGTTCGCCAAGGGGGTGGAAAAACTCGCCGAGTTCACCGCCGCCCTGGCCACCCGAAGAGCCGATGTCGGCGTCGCGCTGTCGGCCGTCGACGCTGCGTCGGTCTCGATCACCGACCTGCTCAGGCAGGGCCGCGCTCCGCTGAAAGAAGCTGTCGCCCAGACGGATCGAGCCGCCGCCATCGCCGTGGCCGACCACGAGTACCTGGATCGGATCTTGGACACCCTGCCCGACGCCTACCAGGCGCTGGCCCGCCAGGGTCTCTACGGCGACTACTTCAGCTTCTACGTGTGCGACCTGGTGCTCAAACTCAACGGCAAAGGCGGCCAGCCGGTGTACGTCAAGGTCGCCGGCCAGAGCTCGGGCCGGTGCGCACCCCGATGAGGCAGTTCTCCGACCGCAATCCCTTCGCCCTCGGTGCCGCCGGGCTGGCGCTGGGCACCGCCATCACCGTGCTGGCCTTCCAGTACCCGAACCTTCCGCTGATCAATGACACCGACCACCACGCCGCCTACTTTGCGGAGGCGAGTGGGCTCCGCGTCGGCGCGGAAGTGCAAGTGGCCGGCGTCGAGGTGGGCCGGGTGACAAGTATCGGCCTGGACGGCCCGCAGGTACTGGTCGGCTTTTCCACTGCCGGCGACATCCAGCTGGGCGACCGGACGGAGGCAACGATCACCACGAAGAGCCTTTTGGGCGCCAAGACGCTGGAGCTCACACCCAGGGGTGAGGGCTCCCTGGCCGGGCCTATCCCCGCGCAACGCACCACGCCCGCATATCAACTGACCGACGCGGTGGGGAAACTGACGACAACGCTCGGCGAGCTGGACACCGGCCAGCTCGCCGACTCTATGCGGGTGCTGTCGCAGACATTCGCCGACACCCCGGCCGATCTGCAACTGGCGGTGGCCGGGATGACGCGATTCTCCAGAACTCTCAACGAGCGAGATCGGCATCTGCGCGATCTTCTCGCGAATGCCAGGAAGGCGACCACGGTGCTGGCCGAGCGCACCGACCAGGTTGTCGGTCTCATCGCCGACACCAACGCACTGCTCATCGAGTTGCAGAAGCACCGCAAAGCCCTCGATCACATCTCCGGCAACTTGTCGGTCACTGCCCGCCAACTGTCCGGATTCGTCGAGGACAATCGTGCGCAGCTGCGTCCCGCTCTGGACAAGCTCAACGGCGTACTGGCGATCATCGACAACCGCAAAGAGCGTGTGCAGAAGTCGATCACACTGCTCGGGGGCTACCTCATGTCGCTAGGTGAGTCGGTGGCATCCGGGCCCTTCTTCAAGTCGTACCTGGCGAACCTGATCCCCGGTCAGTTCATTCAGCCGTTCATCGACGCCGCGTTCTCCGACCTCGGGCTGGACCCCAACGTGCTGCTGCCCTCCGAGCGCACCGATCCGACGGTCGGGCAGCCCGCCACACCCGCTCTGCCAGTGCCGTTCCCACGCACCGGACAGGGCGGTGAACCACACCTGAACCTTCCCGATGCGATCACCGGCAAGCCCGGCGACCCTCGCTATCCATACCGTGAGCCGCTGCCGGCGTCTCCCCCTGGCGGCCCACCGCCCGGACCGCCGGCCGTACCACAAAACCAAGGAGGCACACCGTGAGGTCCCACCGGTTGCGTGTCACGCTGGGCGCCATGCTCACCGCGCTCCTGATAGCGGGCGGCGTGGTGGTGATCGGATCGAACATGACGATGAGCCGCATCCACATTGTCGCCTATTTCGACAACAGCAACGGCATCTATCCGGGCGACGACGTCGTACTGCTCGGCGTGCCCGTCGGCTCGATCACCCGCATCGAACCGCAACCCGAGCACGCCAAGATCGAATTCTGGGTCGACGACCGCTACCCCATCCCGGCCGACGCCTCGGCGGTGATCTTGTCGCCGCAGCTGATCACCTCGCGCGCGATCCAACTGACACCGGCCTACAGCGGAGGCCCGAAAATGGCTGACAACAGCGTCATCGACCTGGATCGCACGGCGGTCCCGGTGGAATGGGACGACTTCCGGGACCAATTGGAGCGGCTGACCGACTATCTGGAACCGACCGAGTCAGGCGGCGTGAGTCCGCTGGGGTCACTGATCGACACCGCCGCCAACAACCTCTCCGGGCAGGGAACGAGCATCCGCGAGACCATCATCGAGCTGTCCGGCGCCCTGTCGGCGCTGGGCGATCACAGCGATGACGTCTTCTCAACCATTCGCAACCTGTCGACTCTGGTGTCGGCGCTACGCAGCAGCACTGACTTGATGGCGCAACTGAACGGCAATCTGGCGTCAGTGACTGGGTTGTTGGCCAACGACCCCGCAGAGGTCGCCCGGGCCATCGAAGACGTCAACACCGCCGCCGGCGACGTGACAGCATTTCTGACCGAACAGCGAGATGCAGTGGGCACCGCCGCCGACAAATTGACCTCGATCTCGACGGCAGTGGTCGACCAACTCGACGACATCGAACAAGTCCTGCATATCGGCCCGACGACCTTGCAGAACGTCATCAACGTCTACGAACCGGCGCACGCGTCGCTGACGGGTGCCGCCGTGGTGAATCACTTCGCCAACCCGATCTCGTTCTTGTGCGGCGCGGTGCAGGCAGCCTCGAGAATGGGATTCGAGCAGTCGGCGAAGCTGTGTGTGCAATACCTGGCGCCGATCATCAAGAACCGCCAATACAACTTCCCGCCCATCGGTCTCAACCCGGTCGTCGGCGCCACGGCGCGGCCGAATGAGGTCACCTACAGCGAGGATTGGCTGCGCCCCGACCATCGCCCGACACCCGCCGCGCCCGCCGACCCGGCCGACGGGCTCACCGGCATCCTTGTGCCGTCGGGGGGCAAGCGATGAAAACGCTCAGCGTCTTTCGCGGGTCGACCGCACTGCTGACCGCGCTCGCCGCCGCGGCGATGGCGGGGTGCGGATGGCAGGGCGCGAACTCGCTGCCGCTTCCGGGGACCGCCGGCGACGGTGCAGGCGCCTTCGAGATCCAGGCGCAGCTGCCGAACGTGTCGAACATCGAGCGGAACTCACGGGTGCGCGTCGGAGACATCACCGTCGGCAATATCACCCGCATCGAGCTCCAAGGCTGGCATGCCCTGGTGACCATGACGATCGACGGCGACGTCGACCTGCCCGCGAACAGCACCGCCACGGTCGGGCAGTCCAGCCTCTTCGGCTCGCTGCACATCGAGCTCGCACCGCCCGCCGACGCCGAACCCCGCGGACGGCTGCACAACGGATCGATGATCCCGCTGCCCTTCGGAAGCGCCTATCCCACCACCGAACAAGCACTCGCCGCGGTAGCGATGGTGCTCAGCGGTGGCGGACTGGGTCGAATTCAAGAAATTACAACGGCTTTCAACACCGCCTTCGCCGGACGTGAAAGCGACGTTCGCAGCTTTATCGAGCAACTCGATCGATTCATCGGCAATCTGGACGCGCAGAAGGAAGATCTGCTCGCCGCTACCGATAGGTTGAACGCGCTCACCGCACAAGTCGCCTCGCAAGAGCCGATACTCCAGAAGGCGCTGCAACAGATCCCCGAAGCTCTCGTCGTGCTCGCCGAGCGTCGAGAGGTTTTGGTGGATGCCCTCGACCGATTCGGCAGCTTCAGTGACCTGGCCTCCTCCACGATCGATCAGACGACGGAATCTCTGGTGGCCGAGCTCCGAGAGCTTGGTCCGGTGCTGAAGTCACTGGCTGACGCCGGCCCTGCCATGACACGTGCGTTGTCCTTGTTCAGCACCTATCCATGGCCAAATGAAACCATCCACAACTGGTTCCGCGGCGACTACGCAAACATCACAGCGATCTTCGACCTCACGTTGAGCCGGCTGGATTCCGGCCTACTCACCGGCACTCGCTTTGAAGGCGCACTGACCGAGTTGGAACTGCAATGGGGCCGCACCATTGGCCAGTTGCCGAGCCCGTACACCGCCGCGAACCCGTTGGTGGCTCCCTACCGATGGGACCAGGGGCCCTAGCATGCATCTCACCCGCCGCATCAAGGTCCAGCTCGCGCTCTTCACCATCGTCGCGTTGATCGCCGGTGCGGTGATGATCGGCGGCTACCTTAAGCTGCCCGCTCTGTTGTTCGGTATCGGCCGCTATCAGGTTGTTCTCGAAATGACGCAGACCGCTGGGCTTTACCCGAGCGCCAACGTCACCTACCGCGGTACGACGGTGGGCGAGGTCACCGACGTACGCCTCACTCCCGAGGGGGCTGAAGCGCGGCTGTCACTGGACTCCGGTATCGCTATTCCTTCGAATCTGGAAGCCCGTGTGAGCAGCGTTTCCGCGGCCGGCGAGCTCTATGTTGCGCTAGATCCGCGCGACAGCACGTCAGCGCCGCTGGTAAACGGTGACACCATCGGGCGCGACCATACCTCCACTCCGCCCGAGATCGGCACTTTGTTGAATGCGACAAGTGAAGGGCTGCAGGCCATCCCGAAGCAGCAGTTGCGCACGGTCATCGACGAGTCATATATCGCGGCCGGCGGGTTGGGGCCAGAGCTCACCCGCATCGTCAGGGGATCCACTCAGCTGGCCATCGACGCACGACAGGACCTAGACGCCATGGTCACGCTCATCGACGAGGCGGGACCGGTGCTGGACTCACAGAGCGACACCGCCGACGAGATCGCCGCCTGGGCATCTCATCTGGCCTCCGTGACCGAGCAGCTACGAACCACAGACAGCGCCGTTCGAGGCATCCTGCAGCAGGGTCCGTCAGTCACGGCGGAGGCCAGGCACCTCATCGACCGGTTACAACCCACGCTGCCCGTTCTGATGGCGAACCTTGTCAGTGTGGGTCAGGTGGCGATCAACTATCAGCCGGCGCTGGAGCAACTGTTGGTGCTGCTGCCACAAGGGGTTTCCACCCTGCAAGGGGTCGGGGTGGCCAATCACGGCACCAGGCAGGATTACAAGGGCGGCTTCCTGGACTTCAATCTGAACCTCAACCTTCCGCCGCCCTGCACCACCGGTTTCCTGCCGGCACAACAGCAGCGGGCGCCCGCCCTGACCGACTACCCGGATGTGCCCGAGGGGGATGTGTACTGCCGTGTGCCGCAGGATTCACCGTTCAACGTGCGCGGCGCGCGCAACCTGCCGTGCCTGACCGTGCCGGGTAAGCGTGCACCAACCGTCAAGATGTGCGAGAGCGACGAGCAGTACGTGCCGCTCAACGACGGGTTCAACTGGAAGGGCGACCCGAACGCGACGTTGTCCGGTCAAGACATTCCGCAATTGCCACCGGCAGCCAGTGGTCCCACGCTTGCCGCGACACATTACGACCCCGCGACCGGCACGTACCTCGGGCCTGACGGTCGCACCTACGTCCAGGGCGATCTCGGACAGCACCCTCCGGGCGGCACGACATGGCAGTCGATGCTCGTACCGCCCGGAGTCGGTTGAGACCCGCGATCGCCACCGTTTACATGTCAGCGCGCATGGCCTATGTTAGTCAACATAGACATGTCGGTGTCGAGGAGGTTAGCCAATCGTGCGGTGGGTCACATGCGAAACAGAGCGAGGCGAGAGAACGGGTGTCGTGGTTGACGACGTCATCCACACCATGCCGGAAGGCATCGCCCTCATCGACCTGCTGCCCCGCGGACGCGATGGCCTGCGCGACGCCGCCGAACAAGCGATTTCCCAACCCGCCGAGACGCTCCGGCTGGATCGGGTCAAGCTCAAGTCACCGATCCCCCGGCCGCCGTCGATTCGGGACTGCCTCTGTTTTCTCGACCACATGCGCAACTGCCAGGAAGCACTCGGCCGCGGCCGGGCACTTGGTGACACCTGGTATCGCGTACCGGCTTTCTACTTCACCTGCCCCGCCACCGTTGCCGGTCCATACGACGACATCGCCATCGCACCCGGAAGTGCTTGGCAAGACTTCGAATTGGAAATTGCGGCGGTGATCGGAGGGCCGGGCGGTCGTGATCTCTCGGTAGCGCAAGCGGAAGAGTCGATCATCGGCTACACGATCCTCAACGACTGGTCCGCACGAGACCTGCAGCTCCTCGAGAACCAACTCGCAATCGGTCAGGGCAAGGGCAAGGACAGCGCGATCACGCTCGGGCCGTACCTGGTCACCTATGACGAACTCGACCCATATCGCAGTGACGGCAGGCTCGACATCACGGCGACCGCACTGCTCAACGACGACGTGGTCGGATCGGGATCGCTCGCCGGCATGGACTGGACCTTCGCCGAGGTGATCTCCTACGCGTCGCGTGGTGTCCCGCTGGCTCCCGGCGACGTTTTCGGTTCCGGCACCGTGCCCGGCTGCACCCTCATCGAACACCTCGACATGGCCGACCTGGCTGCCTTCCGGGGCTGGTTACACCACGGCGATGTGGTTACGCTCAGGGTGGCGGGACTGGGCGAAACCCGCCAACGAGTGGTCTCCTCGCCGGCGCCGCAACCGTTACCGCCGCGGCCCAATCCTGAAGCTGATCCCCCGAGCCCAAGGGTGAACCGGGCACCGGCGAAGCTTCCGTTCACTCGCGGGCTACATGGGCTCGGCGACGGGGTTTGGGCATGGACTCTCCCCGACGGGGGCTACGGGTGGAGCAACGCCGGGCTCATCACCGGTGACGGCGAATCATTGCTAATCGACACGCTGTTCGACCTGGCGCTCACTCAAGAGATGCTCGACGGGATGCGTTCGATAACGCGCGATGCGCCGATCACCCACGCCGTCATCACTCACGCCAACGGCGACCATACGCACGGAAACCAGCTGCTCGACAGCACCGTTCGGGTTATCGCTGCCGCGGACACCGCATCGGAGATCGATGAGGGGATGGCGCCGGAGATGCTCGCCCTCGTTCAGTCTGCTGACCTCGGCGGTGTCGCCACTGCGTATGCCCGGGACCGGTTCGGGTACTTCGACTTCAGCGGAATCAAGCTCAGAAACGCAGACCAGACGTTCGAGCGTGAGCTGACCATCGACCTCGGGGGCCGCAGAGTTGACGTACTCAATCTGGGTCCAGCCCACACGAACGCTGATTCAATCGTCTTCGTGCCCGACGCCGGCGTACTCTTCGCCGGAGATCTGCTCTTCATCGGGTGTACGCCGATCGTGTGGTCGGGCCCCATCGCGAACTGGATATCCGCCTGCGAGACCATGATCGCGTTGGGACCAACCATGGTCGTACCCGGCCACGGCCCTATCACCGACGTCGACGGGATCCGCGGGGTGCGCGACTATCTCAACTACGTCGTCGAATACAGCGATACCGCCCACGCTGCTGGTCAGTCCGTGTACGAGGCCGCCGACAGGATCGACCTCGGCGAGTACGCCGAGTGGTTGGATGCGGAGCGCGTGCTCGTCAACATCTATCAGCGCTACCGGGAACTGGACCCGCAGACGCCGCAGCACTCCGTCATCGAACTGCTCGTACTTCAGTCGGAATGGCTTGACCGTCAGGCACGTTCGCGGTGAGCACAGCATTGCCGACGGCTGGTCGTCAAACGGTCGCATCCGTGTTGAGGCATCGCGTCGATACGACACCGAACTCGCCGTTCTTGCTGTTCGACACCGATAGTGCCGAACCGTCCACCCTCACCTTCGCCGAAGTGTGGGAACTGGCGCGCGGTGGAGCCGCGGTTCTCTCGTCGCTGGGGGTCCGTCGGGGCGATCGGTTCGCAGTTGTCGTTGGCAACTGCCCGGAATTCTTCGCCTGTTGGTTCGGCGCCGCATTACTCGGCGCAACGGTGGTTCCGGTCAATCCCGCCAGCACGACCGACGACCTGACCTACGCCTTCGCGCACTCGTCGAGTAAGGCAGTCATCTGCGGTCCCCAACAGCTGGAGACCGTCCGCAATGCGTGGCACGGCGCGCCCCAGGCAATTGTGGTGACCGGCACCGACTTCGGTTCACGCGCTGCAGAAGCCGTCGTGGAACTCGGCCGCCCCGTAGAACCACAGGATCTACTGTCGATCATGTACACCTCCGGCACCACCAGTCGCCCGAAAGGGGTGATGGTGACGCATGCCAACTATGTGACCGCGGGCCACGTGGTGGCACAACTGCTGCGTATCCAGGCCGACGACCGGTGGATGGTGGTACTGCCGCTGTTCCACGCCAACGCCCAGTACTACTGCGTGATGTCGGCGCTGGTGTCGGGGGCTTCGGTGGCGGTCGCCGAACGGTTCTCGGCGTCGCGATGGCCGGCTCAGGTCAGCCGATGCGACACGACGCTGGGAAGTTTGTTCGCCGCCCCGGTGCGGATGATTCTCGCGCAACCGGATTCACCGCTGGATCGCCAGAACCGGTTGCGGGCTTGTCTGTTCGCGCAGAATCTGACCGCTGAACAACTCGAGACCTTCGAACGGCGGTTCGGCTGCCCGCTGCGGCAGTGGTACGGCATGACCGAGACGATCGCCCCACCGCTGATGAACCCCCTGTACGGGCCGCACGACAACATGACCGTGGGACTGCCCACCGAGTCGGGCCGTGTCCGGATCGTCGACGATGCCGGAGACGACGTCGCGCCGGGCGAGTCGGGAACCCTGCTGGTCGGCGGGCACCCCGGCGCCACACTGATGCTCGGTTACCTTGACGACGCGACGGCGTTCGCCGAGGCGTTCGACGACGGATGGCTGAACACCGGCGATGTGATGCTGCATCGCCACGACGGATTCCTCGCGTTCCGGGACCGCGCGAAAGACATGATCAAACGCTCAGGCGAGAACGTGGCCGCCGCGGAGGTCGAGCGTGTGCTGAATACCCACCCTGCGGTGTTCGAGTCGGCGGTGCTGGGGGTGCCCGACCCGGTGTACGGCGAGGGAATCAAAGCCGTTGTCGTGCTTGATGATCAGGGCGGTGATGGCCCCAGCGCCGACCAGTTGGTCGAGTTCTGTCGCGGCCATCTCCCGAAAGGCAAAGTCCCCGACGTCATCGAGTTCACGGCGGACCTGCCCCGCACCTCGGTCGGAAAAATCCGAAAGCACCTGCTTCGCTCCGAACAATCACGACCCACGTCGCCGCAAGGAAGGATATGACAACGATGTCGTCACAGAAAACGCTTCTCGCAGGTGGCGAGGTGCTCGTCGGCGATCCGCTCACCGCGACCATGCGGCGGGCCGACGTGCTGATCGAGGACGGCTCGATCACGGCCATCGCCGCGGATCTCCCCCGCGAGGACGCCCAAGTGATCGCCGCGACGGGCCGGTGGATCGTCCCGGGATTCGTCGACGCTCACCGCCATCTATGGCAGACCACCATGCGGGGGCTGACCGCCAACTGGAATCTCACCGATTACTACTGGAACATTCGCAATCACTTCGCCGGTCTTCACGACCCCGACGACGTGTTCGCCGGCCAGTACGCGGGCGGTCTCGACGCGCTCGCCGCCGGGGTCACCACCACCATCGACCACTCGCATATCACCAACTCGCCAGAGCATTCGGATGCCGCCGTCGAGGGAGTGAAGGCCAGCGGCGTGCGTGCCCTGTGGTGCTACGGGTTCTTCCCGTCGCCGATGGCCGATCCCATCTTCACGTCGCCAGAAGACCGGTTCAACGACGCGCGCCGGGTCCGGACCGCGCACTTCGCAAGTGAGGGCGGCCTGGTCCGGATGGGCGTGGCACTCACCGAACTCGGCTTACTGCCGTTCGAGGTCACCCGCGAAGAAATCGAGATCGCAGCCGAACTCGACATCGCCGTCACCATGCACACCCGGTGCATATGGAGCGAACCACGAGTCAACGATGTGGAAATCCTCTCCCGCGCTGGACTGTTGCGGGCCGGCCAGATCCATTCGCACGCCAACATGTGCACGCAGACCGATCTAGCGCTGCTGCGCGACACCGGCTGCTCGGTGGCCAGCACCCCCGATACCGAACTTGAAATGGGTTGTGGTCTACCGATATTCCGGCGCGCGGAGTCGGCAGGGGTGACTGCTGGAATCGGTGCGGACATCGTGTCGAACAACAGCGGTGACTTCTTCACCGCGATGCGCATCCTCATGCAAGCCGAACGTGGGGTGGCATTGCAGCCGGTGCTGGAATCATCGGGGTTGGCCGGCATCGGTGAGCTTCCGCTTACCACCCGGCAGATCCTGCGCGCGGCCACGTTGTCGGGCGCCGAGGCGTTGGGTCTGGGTTCCACCTGCGGCTCGGTGGAGGTCGGCAAGGCCGCCGACCTGTTGCTGTTGCGTAACGACCGGTTGCATCTGCGGCCGGTGATCGACCCGGTGGATTCCATTGTCCTGCAGGCCACCACCCGCGATATCGACAAGGTACTGGTCGACGGCAACCTGGTTGTCGACAACGGTTCGCTACCGGCCGATGTCGAGCACCGAGGTATCGATCTGATCGAGCAGGCACACGAGCGGATCGCCGAGCGGGTGGCTCGCATCGGAGGTTGGCGGCTGCCGGTCCCCCCGGGCTTGATCGAATCCCTGGGCGCCACGATCGACGGCAACCTCGCAGCGGCAACGAGGTAGCGGCCAATGCCCACGATCGGATCGACCCTACGCGCGACCGCTGCTCGCGTGCCCGAGCGTCGCGCACTCGTCTACGGCTCCGTCGAATACACCTACGGCCAGCTCGACGCGGCGGTGGATCAGTATGCGGGTGTGCTGGCCGCTCGCGGGGTGACGAAGGGCGCCCGGGTTGCGCTGTTGGCAAGCAACTCCGACCGATTCGTCGTCGCCTTCTACGCCATCCACCGCCTCGGCGCCATCTTCGTGCCGATCAACCCAGCGCTCGCTGCGCCGGAGATCGCGCATATCGCCCGGGACTGCCGCGCGACGGCGCTGCTGTTCGAGCCGGCGCTGGCGGAAAAGACGCGCACCGTACTGACCGAGCCCCTAGCAGGGCCCCTCGACTGCCTCGCGCTGGGCTACGCCGAGGGTTTTGACGACCTGGTCGCCCTGGCCCGCCGGTGCCCGGCGGATCTCGCCGATCCAGAAGTACACGAGAGCGACGACGCTCAGATCCTGTATACCTCGGGAACCACCGGCGCCCCCAAAGGGGCGTTGTTCGACCACCATCGAGCACTGTGGGTGGCCGTCTCCTCCGTCGCTACCTGCGGGATGATGGACGGCGACCGTCTCCTGCACGCGGCCCCGCTCTACCATGCCGCGGCGCTGTGCCTGATGCTCATCCCTGGCACGCTGGTCGGGGCCACCCACGTCGTGGAGGGTCAGTTCGACGCGGCTGCCGTCGCCAACAGCCTGGAACGCGAACGCATCACCATGTTCTTCGGCGTCCCCACCATGTATCAGTTTCTGCTGAGGACCCCGAATATCACCGAACGCGACATGTCGTCGTGGCGCACCGGCATTTTCGGTGCGGCTCCCATGCCGGCCAGCACGGTCGAAGCGATAGGCGCGACGTTTCCATTGCTGAACCTCATCCAACTCTGCGGGCAGACGGAGGCCGGCCCCAGTGGCATCTTCAGCTCGGGTGAGCAGGTCCGGTGCCGCCCGGACGCAAGCGGCCGACAGGCCATGCTGGGCATGCAATGCAAGATCGTTTCCGAGGATGGCAGCGATGTCGCGCCTGGGGATGCCGGCGAATTGCTGCTTCGCGGTGAGACGGTGATGAAGGGCTACTGGAACAAGCCGGGCGAAACCGCGCGAACCGTCGTCGACGGTTGGCTCCGCACAGGCGACGTCTGTCGGCTCGACGCGGACGGATACATGACATTGGTGGACCGGCTCAAGGACATGATCATCACCGGCGGCCGCAACGTTTACTGCGCCGAGGTCGAAGGCGTCATTGCGGCCCACCCCGATGTGCTCGACGTCGCCGTGGTTGGCCGTCCACACTCGGATTACGGAGAGAGCATCGTGGCGTTCGTCTCCGTAACAGCAGGGTCAACGCTGACTCTGCAGGAGCTGCGGGATTTCGCGGCACCTCGTCTCGCGAAATACAAACTCCCGCACGAACTCGAGCTCGTAGCGGAGATTCCCCGCAACGCTTCGGGCAAGATCGTCAAACGATCGTTGGCGTAGTCTGTGCTCCAACAGCCCATCTAAGAGATTAGGCGGCCGTCGGGGTCGAAGACATCGATGGCCGCCACCGGGCACATGGCAGCGGCTTCCAGCACCGCAACGGTCTGGCCCTGGGGATCGGCGTCAAGCAACCTGACCCAGCCTGCATCGTCTTCAGCGAATACGCCTGGCGCCCTGCGGTTACAGAAACCGCTGGCCATACAGGTTTCCGCGCGCACTTCGACGTGTACCTTGTCGCTCATAGGATCACCGGCCGTGACTCCCAGCCTCGTGATGCCACATTCAACGTACGTCGCACGGGTGGATGACTGCCCTCCCGGAGTCCGGGGAAGGCGCGCAATAGCCTGTCGAGGATCACCTTGCCCTCAAGTCGCGCTAATGGAGCGCCGACGCAGTAGTGAATGCCGTGGAAGAACGCCAGGTGCTGTTTGTGGTCAGCACGGTGGATGTCGAAGGTCGATGCGGCATCAAAGACTCGCGGGTCCCGGTTCGCAGCCGGAAGACAAGTCAGCACAAGGGTTCCCGGCTGTAGCACGTGCTCACCCAGGTCGGCGTCGGTGGTGACCTTCCGCGCTGCCAAGTGAAGAGGCGGATCGAAGCGCAGAATTTCTTCGACGACTGCCGGTATCAGGCTGGGGTCGTCGAGTACGGCGCGCATTGCATCCGGGTGATTCATCAGCAACGTGACGCCGTTACCGACGAGGTTGGTGGTTGTCTCGTTGCCGGCGACCAACAGCAGCGCAACTTGAGCGACCAAGTCCGAATTCTCGAGTAGGTCGCCTTGAAAGGTCTCCGTGCTGAGCATGTGCGAGATCAGGTCGTCCGACGGTTGCGCTCGACGCTGGTCGATGAGTTCGCCAAGGTAATCGAATAACACGAGGCTGGTACGAATCGCTCGATCGCGCCGCTCGCCTTGCACCATCGGATCGAACGTCGAGGCATAGGCGAACGACCACTCACGGAAATACGGCCAGGTGTCACGAGGTACGCCCAGAATCCGGGCGATCACCGCGACCGGAATCTCGGCCGCCAGCCCGCTCATCAAGTCGATCTCCTGACCCGGCTGCAAGCACGCCAAAGCTTCGCTGGTGATTTCCTCCACGATGGGGTGCCAGCGGCGGACCGCATCGGGTGTGAACGCATGCCGAAACGTGGAACGAACCTGCGTGTGCCAGGGTGGATCGGCGAACATGAACAGGCGCCGAGCGGTGCCGATGAACCGACGGTGTTCTGGATCCGTAGGGTCGTGGATTCCCGGCCCAGTCGACGCGAAGACGTCGCTGGAAAAGGTTTTCGGA
Organism: Mycolicibacterium sp. XJ662; assembly: GCF_053484035.1. Classification (NCBI taxonomy): domain Bacteria; kingdom Bacillati; phylum Actinomycetota; class Actinomycetes; order Mycobacteriales; family Mycobacteriaceae; genus Mycobacterium; species Mycolicibacterium sp. XJ662. The sequence goes on from NZ_JBEFTL010000002.1 coordinate 551,647, forward strand.
TCCGACCCGATCTGCCGGATGTGGTCATAACGCGTGACGAGGACGCCCTGCATCATGTCCAGGGGATGGATACCGTCACCCAATTCGCGAAGTGCATCGTAGTACGGGAACGGATCCTGCTCCACGCCGCCGAAGAGCACCTCGAGGAGCTGGTCGGCTTCGGTCTTGCTTTCCGTCGTGTGCTCGCCTATCCCCACCATGGGTCATTCCTTTAGTCGTCGACTTCCGGTTCCGCATTCAACGTGGCCGCTCCACCATTGCGTTCTATGTCGTTCAACATACAATTGGTTGTCCAGCATGTACAGCCCCAGTTGGGGGCCGCAGCAGCAAGAGTGGTTCCGTTCGCCAGCCGCTCGGTGTGCCTGTGGCTCGATTCAGGTCGCCGTGCGCGCGACAGTCATTGATCGGTTGCGGCGCTCCGGTGCCGGGCCAGCTCGACGGCCACCCGCAACCGAAGACTGCGGACGTCGATGTGTCGTCCCAGAATCTTCTCGACCCGCTGGATCCGTTGAGTGACCGTGTTCGGATGAAGGTTCAAGTCCTCGGCGGTATGGGTGGGGCTTGCCAGGGTGTCCAAGTAGCGCCCGAGCGTGGGTAGCAGTCGATCGACATCCTCATGCACCAGCAGCGATCCCAGTTCATCGATCACCAACTGGTCGGCCATGTGGCGGTTCTCCGAGGCAAGGACGACGACAGCGACATCGGGATAACACAGCACCGGCGTTGCAGCAGCCGACAATGTGATGTCGGTTTGCACCGCCTCGTAGTGCGACGTCCGAAACCCGACGCAGCCGGCGCGCGCAGCGCCGAAACTGACCGTGACATCGGCCGGCAGGTCGATCTCGCGCAGCTTCGGGTAAAGGTTGGCATTGACCAATCGGAACCAACCATGCGATGAACTCGGACCCGCCGGGATCGCAATATGCTGATTGGCGATTTCCGCGATCGCGCGCCGGATGATCTGTGCCAGTTCGTCGCCCCATGCGACCCCCGAAGACCGCACGACGTAGCCCGCATGCAGGCCCTCGGTGCGATAGCCGAGAACCTCGTTCAGCTCGTGCAGACCGCCCGTGCCCGCCAGCACGGCTCGGATGATCTCGGCTCGTCGGGAAGTGGCGTCGGTCAGCAGGCGGTCCCGAACGGAGTTGTAGACGGAGATCGTTTCTCCTGTCATCCGGCGGATGTATTCGAACAGTTGCGCCGATCCGTGTTCCAGCAGCTCCACCCGGTCATTCAGCGAGATCTCTGCGGCGGACTTCAGATGCGAGGTGAACGCATTCCAGAGCGCTGCATGGCCGAGTTCATAAGCGCGCAGCACCACCGGAAGGGGCATGCTGGCCTCGGCCATCCGCGTTGCGAACTCGCCCGCAGCCGCCGGCAGTTCCGGCGAGACGAATTCTCCGCTGAGCATGCCCGTCAACCGCGGCAGGTGGGACCGGATCGACGCGTCCAGCGCCGGCAACGTAATGGCTGCCGTATCCCGCATTTCGGGGATCTGTTGCCACAGCTCGATTGCGAGATTGCCGAAGAGTTCGTCGCCGCGAAGGTCCAGCCAGCGCACCAACGGGGCGAGGGATACCGTTCCGCGCTGCGGCGTTGTCATGGCTACCAATATGGAAGACTGCGCGCGCTACGTCTCGCCTTTCGGGCGATATGTTGTGCCGCAACACATGAAGGTGCGAGCCCACCATATTGTCTGGGCGCTGCCTTCTTGACACGCTTCTCTCAGCTATCGAGAGAGGACATTGAGATGAATCCCGAAAAGCTGAAGCAATTGAGCGGCACCGAAATTGCCGTCACAGTCGACGATCAATGGCAGTGGACGGGAATCCCGTTCCCGCCGGGCCGGGGCCCCCGGATGGTCGCCCAAGCGATGATCGATGCCTTCGCCAACCACTCGGTCCCCGGCGTCTACGCGTTCAACAGCACGGCCGCGGCGGAGAACGATCCGACCGCGATGCAGGTTCTTGACGACTGGTGCGAAGCCGGACACTTCGTCGGCAACCACACCCACCAGCACATCAGCCTCAACTGGCTCGACAGCGAAACCTACATATCCGACATCGAGGCGAGCGAGAAGATTCTCCAGAACTGGATCGGCGCATCGCCGTCGCGCTACTTCCGGTACGCATTCGGTATGGAGGGTGACACCGCCGAAAAGACGCGCCAGGTGCAAGCCCACCTCAGCAAGACGGATTACCTGTCCGCGCCGGTGACACTGTGGTTCTACGACGCCCAGTTCATGGTCGCCTACGACCGCGCGATCCAGCTCGACGATCGCACCGCGATGGCGGCCATCGAGGACATGCTGGTGATGACGGCGGTGGCTCAGATCGAACGTCAGGTCGCGGCCGCCCACGCCGCAATCGGCCGTAGTTCGGCCCATATCATGCTCATCCACGGCACCACCGTCGCCGGTGCGACGATCGACCGCGTGCTCGGCGAACTGGCGCGGCGCGGTGTCTCCTTCGTGACACTCGAGAAGGCGATGGCCGACCCGGTGAATCTCTACGGAGCTCCGTTGACCACCCGTCAATTCCGGAACAACACCCAGAAGTGGGCCCAAGCCGCCGGCATCGAGATCGACGACACACCACCCGCCGTGCTCGCCGAGGTCGAGCAGATCGCGCCGATCGACGGGATGAGTTACGACGCGGTCCTCGGTCGCGCCATACAGCAATGGACACAACGGATTCCGTTCACTCCCGTACCGGCTGATTTCCACTGAACCGAAAGGTGACCGTGTCCACTGAACCGAGCGTCTACTGCGGCGCCGAACACCGCACGTTGAGTGAGGTCAGACAGCGAGCGGCCCGGATGGCCGCCGGAATGCGCAATTGCGGCATCGGTCCGCAAGACCGCGTCGCGGTGGTGATGCGTAATGACATCGCTCAACTGGAGGTCACCCTGGCGATCGGTCTACTGGGGGCTGTTCCGGTCGCGGTCAATTGGCATTGGACCGGCGACGATCTGCGCCACGTTCTCGCGAACAGCGCGGCGAAACTGACCGTGGCGCACAGCGACCTCCTTTCGGGGGTCCGCCGTCAAGCACCCAGCGGGATGAAACTGGCCGAAGCCCCGCTCCCCGAAGCAGTCATCGCGGCGTTCAGCATCGCCGACTCTGAACTGACCGAAACTGCACCGGTGGTGGAGGATTGGGTTCAGCAATGCGACCCGTGGCCCGCATCGAGTTCGCCGCCCCCGATGAGTGTCATCTATACGTCGGGCACCACCGGGCTGGCCAAAGGAGTATTACGGCAACCGATCGAGACGGATCATCTACCGGCAATCTCCAGGGTACTCGCGGACCTACTGCACCTGGCTCCGGGACGGGCCACCCTGCTGCCGGCACCGCTGTACCACTCCGCGCCGAACGTGCATATGACGTTCGCGGCCGCCCTCGGCATGGATATTCACATCATGCCGCGCTTCGACGCCGAGGCACTTCTGCGCTGCATCCACGACCACAAGATCAGCAGTGTCCAAGTGGTTCCGACGATGTTCGCTCGGCTATTGCAGTTGCCGTCCCGGGTGCGCCGGGCCTACGACGTCTCGTCGCTGGAACGGGTGGTGCACGCCGCGGCACCGTGCCCACCGGAAACCAAACGCGCGATGATCGACTGGCTCGGACCCATCATCTACGAGTATTACGGCGGCACCGAAGTGGGTGTGCTGACCATCTGTGATTCGCTTGATGCCATCAGCAGGCCGGGCACCGTCGGTCGCCCCATCGCCGATGCCCACATCGCGGTGCTCGACGATGCGGGAAACGAAGTCGCGGCCGGGACCGACGGCATCGTGTACGGCAGGCCCTTCACCGGCTGGCCCGACTTCACCTACATCGACGATGCCGCGAAGCGTCGCGCGGTGGCGGCCGGTGACCATGTCACGCTCGGCGACGTCGGGCACCTCGACGCCGACGGTTATCTGTACATCAGCGACCGCATCAACGACATGGTGGTATCGGGAGGGGTCAACATTTATCCGGCTGAGGTCGAGTGCTGCCTGATGAGCCTCGACGGCGTCGCCGATGTCGCGGTATTCGGAGTGCCTGACGAGGATCTGGGGGAAGTGCTGGCCGCTCATGTGCAGCTGCAGAATGGTGCGGGACTGACCGGCGACGACATCCGTGCCCACGTCGCCGCCCGGCTGGCCCGATACAAGACGCCGCGCACCGTCGCGTTCGTCGACAGCCTGCCGCGCGAGGACACCGGCAAGCTTTTCAAGCGCCAGCTGCGAGAGCAGTATCTGAAGTCTGCCGTGGAGGCGGCGAAATGACAGGCAGCTATATTCTTGTCGAGCGGCCGGCACCCGCGGTGGCCCGCATTGTGTTGAACCGGCCCGAACGCCGAAACGCGCAGAACGCCACGCTGCTGTACGAACTCGATGCCGCGTTCCAGTTAGCGGCCGCCGATGACGCCGTGAAAGTCGTCCTTCTGGCCGGGGCGGGACGGGACTTTTCGGCCGGGCACGATTTGTCGGAAATCACCACTGAATTGCCATGTCAGCCGGTGGCCACCTTGGCGGGCGCTCTGGATGCCCCGGGCGTCGAGGGGCGACACGCGTTCGAGTGCGAGGCATACCTTGGGTTGTGCCGACGCTGGCGTGATCTGCCAAAGCCCACCATCGGAGTCGCTCACGGCCGGTGTATCGCCGGTGCGTTGATGCTGTTGTGGCCGATGGATTTGATCGTGGCCGGTTCGGAAACCGTGTTCTCCGACCCGGTTGCCGCGTTCGGACTCAACGGGGCCGAGTACTTTTCCCATGTGTCGGAGGTGGGTGCACGCAAAGCCAAAGAGATGCTGTTTACCGGCGAGCCGCTCACCGCCCGCGACGCACACCGCCTCGGGATGGTCAACCACGTCGTGCCTGACGATGAACTCGCCGACTTCGCTCTGGAGCTCGCGCAGAAGATCGCCCGGATGCCCGCGTACGGCCTGCGGCTGGCCAAGTCGAGTGTGAATCAGGCGCTCAATGCTCAGGGATTCGACGCGGCCATGGACGCCGCGTTCGGCCTGCATATTGCCGGGCACGCCAACAACCTGGCCCGATACGGCGAGATCATCGACCCGAAGGGGATCGAGCGCATCCGACAACTGTCCCGGTCGTCGACCGACGCCGCCCGATGAGGAACGTGTACATCGCGGGGGTCGGGATGACTCCCTTCCGGCGGAATCCGCAGACGACGGTCCGAGCCCTTGCGACACGTGCTGTCGCCGATGCGATGCGCGACGCCGACATCACCATGGCTGAGGTGGATACGGTGTACTTCGCCAACGCGGCGCAAGGTTTGATCCACGGCCAGGAGATGATCCGGGGTCAGGTCGCCCTTCGCGAGTCGGGCCTGACGGGACAGGCCGTCATCAACGTCGAAAACGCTTGCGCCTCAGGATCCACCGCGGTTCATCTAGCCTGCACTGCGGTCGCCGCCGGACTTGTTGACATTGCCCTGGTGGTCGGGGCGGAGCAGCTGAGTCATACCGACAAATCGCGGAGTATCGCTGCGATCGGCACCGCGGTCGACATCGGCGAGGTCGAAACGTTGCGAACGAAACTCCACCGCGCCACCGGGTCTGCGAGCAACCGGTCCCTCTTCATGGACATCTACGCGGATCAGGCACGCCGCTATCTGGACTCCACCGCGGCGACCGCGGACGATTTCGCCGAACTCACCGTCAAGAATCGCGGGCACGCCGCACTCAACCCGTTCGCGCAGCGGCGCGACGCGCTGACCGTCGACGAGGTTTTGGCCAGCCGAAGTATCGCCGGACCGTTGACACTGCCGATGTGTTCCCCGATCAGCGACGGTGCTGCCGCGTTGGTCGTGACATCGCGCCAAGTCGCCGAACGAAGTGCCGGACCGTTGGTCCGGGTGGTTGCCTCAACCCTGGTTGCCGGGCAGACCGACGGTGTATCGCCCAGCGCGGAACGCCGAGCCGCAGACGCGGCATATGCGAGCGCGGGGAGCGGGCCCGAGGACGTCGATGTCATCGAACTACACGACGCGGCTGCCCCAGCGGAACTCACCATCCTGGAAGAGCTCAACATATGTCCGCCCGGCGAAGCGGTACACCTGTCTCGCAGTGGCGCGACGCGGCTGGGCGGACGGATCCCCGTGAATACCAGTGGCGGGCTGGTGTCCCGGGGACATCCGCTGGGCGCCACCGGATGCGCGCAGCTGGTGGAGCTGGTCACGCAGTTACGCGGGACAGCCGGCCGGCGGCAGGTTACCGGTGCCCGAATCGGCTTGGCCGAGAACGCCGGTGGCCACCTGGGCCCCGACCCGGCCGCGGTGTGCGTCACGATGGTGCAAAAAGTCGACCGTCGCTAACCGCCACCCCCGCGAGTCCCCCGTTCTTCCCCGCGGATCTCCCGAGAAACAGGGGTCAGTACTTCATCGTGCCGCGGTCGACGGCGATCTGGCTGCCCGAGATCGTCGCCGACGCGTCACTGGCCAGCCAGGCCACCACGTCCGAAACCTCTTCGGCCGTCATGAATTCCTGCAGCCCCTTCTTGCCCTGATGGTTCACCGGGTGGTACGGCATCGGCGCGAAGCTGTGAATGAACGACGGGTGCTTGGCGAACAACGCCATCATCGCGTCCTTCTCCACCATCGGCGTGTCGATCGAATACGGGTGGATGGAGTTGACCCGGATCCCGAATTCCCCGGCCTCCAACGCAAGTGAGTTCGTCAGCGCGGTCAGGCCGTGTTTGGACGCCGCGTAGTGCGCGTTACCCGGGGTGGCCTTGAGCCCGGCCGAGGAGCTGACGATGACGACCGAGCCGCCGTTGCCCGCCTCGATCATCGCAGGCACGGCGGCGCGCAGGGTGCGCCAGGTGCCGTTGAGGTTCACGTCGACGACGGTGTTCCACTGCTCCTCGGACATCTCCCAGATGCGGCCCCAACTCAGCACGCCGGCGTTGGCCACCACGATGTCCAGCCGGCCGAACTGCTCGACGCCGTCGGCCACCACCTGTTGCAGTGCGGCCAGGTCGCGGATGTCGACGTGGCGGGCGAGCACCTTGCGGCCGGTGGCCTCCACGGCGCGCACCGTCTCGGCGAGCTCCTCCGGGGTGGCGAGCGGATAGGTGATGGTCTCGGAGATCGGGCCGCAGATGTCGATCGCGATGATGTCGGCGCCGTCAGAAGCCAACCGGACGGCATGCGCCCTACCCTGGCCGCGGGCCGCCCCCGTGATGAATGCCACTCGCCCGTCCAGTGGCCCGCCCGTTGCCGTCACCGCTGCTCCTTTCGGAATGCTGCGGACCAGGCTAACAGCCGAACTGAAACGTGTTCTAGTCGACAGGGTCGCGGACGATCGGACACGTCATACAGTGCCCGCCGCCGCGGCCCCGGCCGAGCTCGGCGCCCACGATCGTGATCACCTCCACACCGGCGCGGCGCAGCAGCGTGTTGGTGTGGGTGTTGCGGTCGTAGGCGAACACCACCCCCGGTTCGACGGCGACCAGGTTGTTGCCGCTGTCCCACTGTTGGCGTTGCGAGTCGTAAGCCGTGCCGCCGGTCTCCACCACCCGCAACTCGCCGACCCCGAGCGCGGCGGCCACCACCTCGAGGAACGGTTTGGTCGCCTCCTCCACCTCCACCCCGGTGGCGTCATCGCTGGGGTGCAGCGTGAACGGCTGTATGACGTCGACGATTTCGGGATAGATGGTCACGACGTCGCGGTCGGCGAAGGTGAAGACGGTGTCCAGGTGCATGGCCGCCCGCAGCTTCGGCATGCCTGCCACGATCACCTGTGTCGCAGCCTCTTCGGCGAACAACTTCGCGGCCACCTGGGTGATGGCTTGGCGCGACGTGCGCTCGCTCATCCCGATGATCACCACACCCTGACCGGGTACCAGCACATCACCACCCTCGAATGTGGCTGAGCCCCAGTACTGTTCGGGATCGCCCCACCACACTCGCGAGCCGGCGAAGTCGGGATGGAACTGGTAGATGGCCTTCATCAGCAGCGTCTCGTCGTGCCGGGCCGGCCAGAACAGCGGGTTGAGCGTCACTCCGCCGTAGATCCAGCATGTGGTGTCGCGGGTGTAGAGGGTGTTGGGCAGCGGTGGCATCAAATACTCTGCGATACCGGTGCTTTCGCGGGCCAGCGCGCGATAGCCCGACTGCATGTCCTTGGGCAGGTCGCGGGTGGACATCCCGCCGATGAGCAGTTCGGCCAGCCGGCGAGGCTGCAGTGAATCGAGGAAGCCGCGGGTCTCGTCGACCAGGCCCAGCCCCACCTCGTTCGGCACGATCTTGCGGTCCAGTAGCCACGACTTCGCGTCGGGGTTGCTCATCGTCTCGGTGAGCACATCGTGCAGTTCGACCACCTCGACGCCACGGTCACGCATCTTGTCCATGAAGTCGAAGTGATCACGCCTGGCGTTTTGCACCCACAGCACGTCGTCGAACAACAGGTCGTCACAGTTGGTCGGGGTGAGGCGTTCGTGCGCCAGCCCCGGCGAGCAGACGAGCACCTTACGCAGCTTGCCGACCTCGGAGTGAACGCCGTAGTCGGCGGGCCGATTCGTCACCTGTCGTTCCTCTCGTTCCCTCAGATTTCGAGCGCCCCGGTGGCCAACGACACCACACCCACCACGGCGCCGATCACGATCACGCCGAACAGCACCGCCTCTGCGGGGCGGAATACCCGCAACCCGCGTTCCCGACGCGCCTTGAAGTACAACGCCGCCGCGGGCGCGTACAGAATGCAGGACAGCAGCAGCTTGTCCATACCGGCGGCGTAGAGCAGGAACAACGTGTACACGGTGGCGACACCGGCGACGAGCATGTCGGGCACATGCGATTTGCCTTCGCCATAGGTCTCCCGGGTCGCCGTCAGCTTCAGCGCATACGCCGCGGCAAGCAGGTACGGGATCAGCGACAGCGCGGCGGTGAGATCCAGCATGAAATCCAGCGCGTAGGAGGCGAACAACAGCGCCACCAGCAGCAGCGATGTGAGCGTAGCCGCCATGATCAGCGCGGCGACGGGGGCGCCGTGGCTGTTGGTGCGGGCCAGAAAGCGGGGCATGTCGTCTGATCGGGCGGGGATGAACAGCACCTCGGCGGCCATCAGGGTCCACGCCAGGTAGGCGCCGAGCACCGACACGATCACGCCGACGCGGATCAGGACCGACCCCCAATGGCCGACAACGGATTCCAGCACCGCGGCCATGGACGGCTGGCTGACTTCGGCCAGTTCGTCTTGCGGCATCACACCGTAGGACACCAACGTCACCAAGGCGAAGACGCTGAGCACGCTGAGGAACCCGATGACGGTGGCGCGTCCCACGTCTTCACGCTTGCGCGCCATCCGGGAGTAGACGCTGGCGCCCTCGATACCCAGGAAGACGAACACCGTGATGAGCATGGTGCCGGTGGCCTGGTCCCACAGCGCGGAGAAGGAGTAGGACTGTGCGCCCCAGAAGTTGTCGGCAAAGATGTCGGCCTGAAATGCTATGGCCGCTATCACGATAAACATCAGGATCGGCACAACTTTGGCGATCGTGACGATGTAGTTGATGACCGCGGCGTCCTTCACGCCGCGCATCACCAGCAGCGCGAACAGCCACACCCCGATCGCCGACACCACGACGGCGAGCACCGAATCGCCCGCGCCGAACGCAGGCACCACCGCGCTCATCGTCGCGGTGATGAGCACCCAGTACGACGTGTTGCCCGCGCACGCTGACGCCCAGTAGCCGATCGCCGAGTTGAACCCGACGTAGTCGCCGAAACCCGCCTTGGCGTAGGTGAAGATACCGGCATCCAACTCCGGTTTGCGGGTGGCGAGTCGCTGGAATACGAAGGCCAGCATCAACATTCCGGCGCCGGCGACGGTCCATGCGATGAGTGCGCCTGCCACACCGGTCTCGGTGCCGAAGCGGCGGGGCAGCAGGAAAACGCCCGAACCGATCATCGAGCCGACCACCATCGCGGTCAGCGTGGGCAGGCTGACCTTCGGGCTGGCCTCTTCCGTGCGCGGCTCTGTCGATGTCATGTCGCGTCAGCTGCCTTTTCAGTGGACGACGTCTTGACGATCTTGATTCCGGTATAACCGTAGAACACGCTGAGCAGTGGGCTGGCGATATTGAAGAATGCAAACGGCAGATACGCCAGCGTGGAAACACCTAGAACCGCGGCCATGAACGCGCCGCACGAGTTCCACGGCACCAGCGGCGACGTCACCGTGCCGCTGTCCGCGGCTAACCGTGACAGGTTCTGCGGTGCCAGACCGCGCTTCTCGAACTCGAGGCGGAAGATCCGGCTGGGCAACACCAGCGCGATGTACTGGTCCCCCGCGACGATGTTGAGGCCGATCGCGCTGAGGAAGACCGACAGGTACAACCGACCCGTCGTCGTCGCCGCGGCGATCAACGGCCGCACCAGCCGGTCGATCAGACCGAAGTGCTCCAGCAACGCACCGAACGTGACGGCGCCGATGATCAGCCAGATGGTCAGCAGCATGCTGTCCATGCCGCCGCGCGACAACAACTGGTCGATGTCGGCGATACCGGAGTTCATCGTGAAGCCGTTGGCCATCGCGCGCCAGACTGCCTGTATCGATCCCACCACCACGTTGGCGCTGCCGCCGAGTTCGGTGACGAACCCGGCGACGACGTCGCGCTGCAGAATCGTCGCCTGTACCCCCGCCCACAGCGCCGACGCCAACAGCGCCAGCGATGCCGGCGCTTTGCGCAGCGACATCACCACCAGCACCGCCAGCGGCAACAGGTTCAGCACGTTGATCGAGAAGATCTCGTTGAGCCGGGTGAGTTCGACCTCTTCGCTCACGGTGTCGCGGACCGGCGGGCCGACCACGCCCAGCACGGCGAACCCCACTGCCGCGATGAGGAAAGCCGGCACCGACGTCCACGCCTGACTTCGGATATGGGTGTAGAGGTCGACCTTGACCATCTGGGCGGTCAGGATCGTGGTCTCCGAGAGCGGAGAAAGCTTGTCGCCCAGGTACGCCCCGGAAATCACCGCGCCCGCCGCGATGGCCGGCGACACCCCGATCATCGTCGCGATGCCGATCAACCCGACGCCGACGGTGCCCGCCGTCGTCCACGAACTGCCGATCGACATCGCCACCACGCCGCAGATGACGGCGGTGGCCACGTAAAAATAGCCCGGGGAGAGCACCTGGATGCCGTAGTAGACGAGGGTTGGGATGGTGCCGGACAGATTCCAGGTGCCGATCAGCGCGCCGACGGCCAACAAGATGAACAACGCGCTGGTGATCGATGACAGCGCGCCTTGGCCGGCGGTCTGGACCTCACTCCAGGGGTGGCCGTTCTTCAGCGCGATGAGTGCTGCGACTGCGCAACACAATACGAGCGCCACCTGGACCGGGCCGTCGAGAGCGTCGATGCCGAACAACGCGATCGCGCTTCCGATGAGCACCGCGAGGGCGACGAGCGGAATGAGCGCATCGCTCAGCGACGGCACGCGAACCTGCTGACCTTCCAGCGAATCCGTCATCGCCGCACGCCTTCACTGCCGTCACCCGGCACGCGGCGACGCTATCAGTTCGACCGGTTTTGCACCGCGCAAACTTACAGATCGGCGAGAATGTCTCGGCGCTTGGCGGTGTACTCGTCCTCGGTGACCGCACCGGTGGCGCGTAGCGTCTCCAGTTCCTGAAGACGTTGCGCGGTCGACGGTTCCGTCGGCGCCGACACGGGGGCTGCGGCCGCGGCGGCCGGAGCCGGCTTCTGCTGAGCCGCTGCCCGCCGCACTACCTCCTGAACCTGGTGTCGCGCACCGGGATTGGAACGCAGGTCGATCATGTTGTCGAGGCTGATGTTGTGCGCCTTGAGAATCTGCAAGATCTCCATCAGCGGCTCGGTCTGCCCGGTGAGGTCGTAAGTCGTGTTGTCCTCGGCGACACTGAAGTTGGCAGGCATCATCCCACTGACCAAAGCGCTGCGCTGCCAATCGATTTGGTATTCACCGGTCATCGGGTCCACGATGGCGACCAGCTTGCGGCTGGTGATCATCGGCAACCGGGAGATCGATGCGATTACCCGGTCCTGGCTGGCGAACGGTGCGATACCCGGACCGGAGATCTGCAGATCGAGGGTGACCAGCGGCTGTTCGTTGATGCGCGTTCCGGTTTCCTGAATGCCGACGACTTGGGCCAACGCCAGCACACCGGTCTGCTCCAGGGCGGCGGTTTTGGCCGACGACCTCACCCCCGCCGCGGTGATGCCCAACGCGATCAACACGTCAAGGGCGGTGATCAGCAGGCCGATCCAGAACAGCCACTGCAGCATCGGGTCGGCACCCATCGCAAAGTAGACGACCAGGAAGATCGGCCCGACGATGCCGCACAGCAGCACGAACGCTTGGATGCGGAGATAACGCCAGAATGTGGACATGGCCGAGCTCCCGTCGTCGCGCTGTCTCGGGTGCCAAGATTAACGCCAATCCGGCGCGCGGTAAGAAGTTACGGCCTAGCGGCTTTGGCCCGGCTACGACGCCGGCGTCGTCGCCCCCAACGGCGTGACCGGCTGCGCATCCGGCGCCCCGAGCAGGCTGTAGAGCGGCTGCGTCCACCGGTACCCGCCCGCGGCGTTGGTGTAGCTGGTGTGGATGAGCGTCGAGACCTTCGACACCTCTTCGGCGTCCGGGTCGTAGTCGCAGACCGCGTCGCCGAGTTCGCACACGCTGATCGTGCGGCTGCCGATGGCGGGCGGCAGCGGGCCCGGCGCGCTGGCGAGGATGGGCCAGTCCTGCGCGACGCCCTTTCCGGCGTCGGGGACCGAGGTGACCGAGCCGATGTTCAGGGTGGGGTCGGCGGGGAGGCGGTCGCCGTCGGCGATCAGCAACGCCGCCGCCATGTTCGGCTGCGTGCCGAGGGTGTGCAGGTTGCGGTGCACCACCATCGCGCCCTGGGAGTAGCCGGCGAGCACCACCTTGGTCGTGGGGCAGCGCTGGGTGAAGGTGGCGTACTGGGCGGCGAGCGCTTCGGCGCCGACGTCGACGCTGTCCATGAAGTCCATCCAGTCGCCGATGCCGCCGTCGTCGGGCACGGGCACGGCGGGGTATTCGACGGCCTCGGCGGTCATCGTGCGCCCGTCGCGCTGCAGCAACCGTTGCAGGTCGAGGTAGGACTGGTAGATGTCGTCGCCCATGCCGGCGTTGGTGGTCAGGTGGCCGTCGCGCTGGCCGGAACCCGCTGCGCCGAACCAGTGCACGTCAGCGCACCCGGGGTCGGCGGGCGCGACGCCAGTGGACAGACCGACAAAAGCTGCGCCCGCGACCGCGACGGCGCCGGCGAGCGTGGTGATACGGCGGAACAACAAACCCCAACCCTTCCGTCCCGAGTGGGACATTCGGGGGGTTAATCGGTTCGGCGGTCCCACGCGTTACGCCCTATACGCTCGCGAAACGTACACGAGGGTCGTGATCGTCGAACAACGCACAGCCCTGGTGTACATCTCGCGAACCGCAAGAAACGCAAAACGGCGCCCACCCGAAGGTGAGCGCCGTTTCGCGCAGAGACTAGATCACTTGACGATCTTCGTGACCCGGCCGGCGCCGACGGTGCGGCCACCCTCGCGGATCGCGAACCGCAGCCCCTCGTCCATGGCGACGGGCTGAATCAGCTTCACGGAGATGTCGGTGTTGTCACCGGGCATCACCATCTCGGTGCCCTCCGGCAGCGTCACCACACCGGTCACGTCGGTGGTGCGGAAGTAGAACTGCGGACGGTAGTTGTTGAAGAACGGCGTGTGCCGGCCACCCTCGTCCTTGGCCAGGATGTAGACCTGACCCTCGAACTCGGTGTGCGGCGTGGTGGTGCCGGGCTTGGTCACAACCTGACCGCGCTCGACGTCCTCACGCTTGATGCCGCGCAGCAGCAGGCCGACGTTGTCACCGGCCTGGCCCTGGTCGAGCAGCTTGCGGAACATCTCCACACCGGTGACCGTGGTCTTGGTGGTGTCCGGGCGGATGCCGACGATCTCGACTTCCTCGTTCACGTTGATCACGCCGCGCTCGACACGACCGGTGACCACGGTGCCGCGGCCGGTGATCGTGAAGACGTCCTCGACGGGCATCAGGAACGGCTTGTCGGTCTCGCGGACCGGGTCCGGAATCTTCTCGTCGACGGCTTCCATCAGCTCTTCGATGGACTTGACCCACTTCTCGTCGCCCTCGAGCGCCTTGAGCGCCGAGACCCGGATGACGGGGGCGTCCTCGTCGAAGTCCTGGGCGGCCAGCAGCTCGCGGACCTCCATCTCGACGAGCTCGATGAGCTCCTCGTCGTCGACCGCGTCCGACTTGTTCAGCGCGACCAGGATGTAGGGCACGCCGACCTGACGGGCCAGCAGCACGTGCTCGCGGGTCTGCGGCATCGGGCCGTCGGTGGCGGCCACGACCAGGATCGCACCGTCCATCTGGGCCGCACCGGTGATCATGTTCTTGATGTAGTCGGCGTGGCCAGGGGCGTCGACGTGGGCGTAGTGCCGCTTGTCGGTCTGATACTCCACATGGGAGATGTTGATCGTGATGCCGCGCTGACGCTCCTCGGGCGCATTGTCGATCTGGTCGAATGCGCGCGACTCGTTCAACTCGGGGAACTTGTCGTGCAGAACCTTGGTGATTGCTGCGGTCAGCGTGGTTTTGCCGTGGTCAACGTGACCGATGGTCCCGATGTTGACGTGCGGCTTCGTCCGCTCGAACTTCGCCTTCGCCACTGTGGTGTCCTCCTGGACTGTGTTGGTGCTTGATAAGCAGTGTTGATCTTTACAGTTGTGCGGTCCCGCCAAACCGGCGGGTCAGAATCTACTGACCCGTCGCCTTCGCGATGATCTCCTTCGACACGTTGGCCGGAACCTCGGCATACGAGTCGAACACCATGGAGTAGTTCGCCCGGCCCTGGGTCTTCGACCGAAGGTCTCCGACATAGCCGAACATCTCCGACAGCGGAACCTGCGCCTTGACGACACGAGCACCGCTCCGCTCCTCCATGGCCTGGATCTGACCACGGCGGGAGTTCAGGTCACCGATCACTTCACCCATGTAGTCCTCGGGTGTGGTCACTTCGACCGCCATGATCGGCTCGAGGATCACCGGCTGAGCAGCCTGCGCCGCCTTCTTCAGCGCCTGTGAACCTGCAACTTTGAACGCCATTTCCGACGAGTCCACCTCGTGGTAGGCGCCGTCGAGCAGGGTGAGCTTCAAGTTCACCAGCGGGTAACCGGCCAGCACGCCGTACTGCATGGCGTCCTGAGCGCCGGCGTCCACCGACGGGATGTACTCCCGCGGGATACGACCACCGGTGACCTTGTTCTCGAACTCGTAGGTCGCCCCGTCCTCGCCGGTGAACGGCTCGATCGTGATGATGACCTTCGCGAACTGACCCGAGCCACCCGTCTGCTTCTTGTGGGTGAACTCGACGTTCTCGACCTTGCGCTTGATCGTCTCGCGGTAGGCCACCTGCGGCTTGCCGACGTTGGCCTCGACCTTGAATTCGCGCTTCATCCGGTCGACCAGGATGTCGAGGTGCAGCTCGCCCATGCCGCCGATGACGGTCTGGCCGGTCTCCTGATCCAGGTGCACCTTGAACGTCGGATCCTCTTCGGCCAGCTTCTGGATCGCCGTGCCGAGCTTTTCCTGGTCGCTCTTGGTCTTGGGCTCGATCGCCACCTCGATCACCGGATCCGGGAACGTCATCGACTCCAGCACCACCTGCTGGTTCGCGTCGCTCAGGGTGTCACCGGTGGTGGTGTCCTTCAGCCCGATCACCGCGTAGATATGCCCCGCCGAGGCCCGGTCAACCGGGTTCTCCTTGTTGGCGTGCATCTGGAACAGCTTGCCCAGCCGCTCCTTCTTGCCCTTGGTCGCGTTGATCACCTGCGAGCCGGACTCCACCGTGCCGGAGTACACCCGCACGTAGGTCAGCTTGCCGAAGAACGGGTGCACGGCGATCTTGAACGCCAGCGCCGAGAACGGCTCGTCCACCGAGGGCTTGCGGAGGATCTCTTCGTCCTCCTTGCCGGGAACGTGTCCGCGCACCGACTCGACGTCCAGCGGCGACGGCAGATAGTCGATGACGGCGTCCAGCATCGGCTGCACGCCCTTGTTCTTGAACGCGCTGCCGCACAGCACCGGGTAGACCTCGCTGGCCACCGTCAGCTTGCGGATGCCGCCCTTGATCTCCTCGAGGGTCAGCTCCTCGCCACCGAGGTACTTCTCCAGCAGTTCCTCGTCGGCTTCGGCGACCGCCTCGACCAGCTCGTTGCGGTACTGCTCGGCCTTCTCGGTCAGATCGGCCGGAATGTCGACGACCTCGTAGGTCTCGCCGAGCTTGGTCTCACCGCGCCACACCTTGGCGCGCATCTCGACCAGGTCGACGATGCCTTCGAAGTCGGCCTCGGCGCCGATCGGCAGCTGGATCACCAACGGCTTGGCGCCGAGGCGGTCCTTGATGGTCTGCACGGTGAAGTAGAAGTCCGCACCGATCTTGTCCATCTTGTTGACGAAGCAGATGCGCGGCACGTCGTACTTGTCGGCCTGCCGCCAGACCTGCTCGGACTGCGGCTCGACACCTTCCTTGCCGTCGAAGACGGCGACGGCACCGTCGAGCACGCGCAGGGAGCGCTCTACCTCGACGGTGAAGTCGACGTGGCCGGGGGTGTCGATGATGTTGATCTGGTTGTCGTTCCAGAAGCACGTCACGGCCGCGGAGGTGATGGTGATCCCCCGCTCCTGCTCCTGCTCCATCCAGTCGGTGGTCGAAGCGCCGTCGTGCGTCTCACCGATCTTGTAGTTGACGCCGGTGTAGTACAGGATGCGCTCGGTCGTCGTGGTCTTACCGGCATCGATGTGCGCCATGATGCCGATATTGCGGACCTTGTTCAGGTCGGTCAGCACGTCCTTCTGTGCCACAGAAGTCTTCTCTCTCGCTTAGTTCGCTTCGGTTGCTGTCAGTGACCCCGCCGGGAGCACCGCCGGGGCTTCAATCACCAGCGGTAGTGCGCGAAGGCGCGGTTCGCCTCGGCCATCTTGTGGGTGTCCTCACGCCGTTTGACGGAGGCTCCGAGACCATTGCTGGCGTCGAGGATCTCGTTCGCCAGACGCTCGACCATGGTCTTCTCCCGGCGCTGCCGCGAGAAGCTCACCAGCCAGCGCAGGGCCAACGTGGTGGACCGGTCCGGACGCACCTCGACGGGCACCTGGTAGGTCGCACCGCCGACGCGGCGGCTGCGGACCTCGAGTGCGGGTTTGACGTTGTCGAGAGCGCGTTTGAGGGTGATGACCGGATCGGTACCGGTCTTGTCCCTGGCCTGTTCGAGCGCACCATAAACAATGCGCTCGGCCAACGATTTCTTCCCTCGGACGAGAACTTTGTTCACCAGTTGGGTGACCAGCTGTGAGCCGTAGACCGGATCGTTCACCAACGGACGCTTGGGCGCGGGTCCCTTCCGCGGCATCAGCTCTTCTCCTTCTTGGCGCCGTAGCGACTGCGTGCCTGCTTGCGGTTCTTCACACCCTGGGTGTCGAGCGAACCGCGGATGATTTTGTAGCGCACACCCGGCAGGTCCTTCACACGACCACCACGCACCAGCACCATCGAGTGCTCCTGCAGGTTGTGGCCCTCGCCCGGGATGTAAGCGGTGACCTCAACCTGCGTGGTCAGCTTGACGCGCGCGACCTTCCGAAGCGCCGAGTTCGGCTTCTTCGGAGTCGTGGTGTACACGCGGGTGCACACGCCACGGCGCTGCGGGCTGCCCTTGAGGGCCGCAACTCGCACCTTGCTCGGCTTGTCACGGCGGCCTTTGCGGACCAGCTGCTGAATGGTTGGCATCTACCGGCTTTCTGTGTTCTCTGCTGTTGTTAAGTCTCTGTACTGCTGTTATGTCCCGTTCGCGTACCCCGCGACCGGGTGTGTCGCGCGCGTCCGCCGTGACAATTCAAGGCATTGCCTAGTTCTCAGGGCATGGCGACGCGCGAATTTGCCCAGCGTGCAGGCATGCCTGCGGAAATTTCCAGCCGCAAGCGCCTTATCTGCCAGGCACGATCGTCCACAATACCAGGGCAGCCCGCGCCGAAACAAACTCGTCCGACGGCCCCTTCGTGCAGGTCAACAGACTAGCTCAGCGCCGTTCCATACCTGAAGCCAGCCGCATCACCATGTCGGTGAACACCGCATCGGTGTCGATGCCGTCCATCGCCCCGGTCATCTCCAGCAGCACGAAGCCGTGCATCGCCGACCAAAACTCCAGCGCCGCATAGAACGCGTCCTCGCCGTCCAACCCGTAGGAGGCCAGCACGCTGATCACCGGTGCGGCGGCCGCCCTGGTGGCCGCGGTGAACTCGGGGTCGTCGCCGCCGAGCGGCATCCGGGTGAACGCCGAGTACCGGCCCGGGTGGTGGTGGGCGTAGCTGCGGTAGACGCTGGCCATCACCATCACCGCGTCGTCGCGCGTGCGGCCCTGCCCGGCGGTGTTGAGCATCTCGATGATGTCGCCGACGACCCGCATCCGCACGGTTCGGCGCAGGTCGTCGAGGCTGTGCACGTGGTTGTAGAGCGACGGGCCCTTGGTGCCGAGTTGCTGGGCTAAGGCGTTGATGGTCAACGCATCCCAGCCTTCCCGGTCAAGGAACGTCAGGGCGGCGTTGACGATGGAATCGCGGCTCAGCCTGGCAGGTCGGCGTCCCGCTGGGCGGGCCGGTGGAGCGTGCGGCTCCGGCTCGGCTGCCATGCGCTTCTCCTAGGTCGACGCGGAACCCCGAAAAAGGGGCAGCGCCAAACTAACACCTCTAGTTTTCACTGGTCGGTGCAACTCAGTTCACCCGCTCTTGGCTCAGGTGTGCCAGTTGTTCGGTGACCGCGCACAGGTCGGGCAGCACCGCCGGGTTCATCGTCTGGACCGACCAGGTGATGACGTCACCGCCCTTGGCCACGTAGATGCTGCACGCATTGCCGTCGTAGGCCTTGAAGCCCTTGTTGTCGTCGACCGACAGTTCCTCGATGGTGCGGCCGGCCCGCTGTTCCAGGGACCGCTCGGTGTCCATGTCGCTGCCGCGGTACCACCATGTCGAGATGCCCATCCCGGCGCCGACCGCGCCGAACATCGTGTTCTCCTGCCAGAAGCAGCCGGCGTCGCTGACGACGGTTCTGGTGAACATCGCCGGGCCGACGGCGTTGGCGATGTCGGCGTCGGTGATGCCGTTGCAGTCGACGCTGTGAAAGCCGCTTTCTGACCCGGTGGCCGTGGGTGTCGGCGCCGACGGCGGGTCATCGGAGCCGCAGCCGGCCAGCAGCACCGCCGCTGCCGCCAGCACGCCCCGCAGTCCCCCACGCATGGTCACATCTCCGATTGCAGGGTCGCCGACAGCAGCTTTGCGGCGCCGACGCACGGGTCGCCGCTGGTTGCGTCGCGCAGTTGAACCCACCAGCTCAGCACCCCGGTGCCGGCGGCGGCGGTCGCCGAACAGGCCGCGCCGGTGACGTCGCGCCGGGACACGAACGCCGGACGCCGTTCGATGACGGTGTCGGTGATCTCGGCCCCGCGCTGGTCGGCCAGCGCCCGTTCGCGGTCCAGGCTGCCGGATTCAAACCAGGAGAACGTGACGTCGATCGGGGCGCCGCCGCGCATCAACACGTATTGGCAGACGGCGCCGCTGTAGGGGCGCACGACGGAATCGGCGTCCAGGACCTGCTGCACGGTGTCGTCGGCGAGCAGCCCGCAGCGGTCGTTGACGTAGCCGTAGTTGCGGTCGGGATCGGGCACGCCGAGTCGGGCCCGCTGCGCGGTCCCGCTAACGGTCGAAGAGCAACTTGCAACGGTCATCGCCGCCGCGACCGCTACGACAGCAACCTGATTGACACGCCAACGCATCGCATCTCACGCTACCCAGCGCCGACGCCGATGGCGACTCGTGCGAACCGCCGTCGTTCACACCGCACGCCACGTACGCTTACCGATCATGATGTCGACTGTTGTGGCCAGGACACTGACGGCGAGCCTGCTCGCGGTGCCCGCGCTGATCGTGGCGGCGCCCGCGGCGTCCGCGGAGCACGGCGACACCCACGTGACGGGTCTGGGCGTCACGCAGACCATCGACTGCAACGACGCCACGTTGTTCGTCAACGGCGCCAACAACCGGATCACCGCGCTGGGAACCTGCTATGCGGTGACGGTTCAGGGCAGCTCGAACTTCGTCGTAGCCGACAACATCGTCAACGACGTGACCGTGTACGGCTGGGATCAGACCGTGCTGTACAAGAACGGCTCCCCGATCGTGTGGGACCGCGGGCGAGAGCTGGGCATGACCAACCACGTCGATCGGCTCGTCGCATGAGCATCCGCCTGTTCGCCACCGCAGCAGCCGTTTCGGCTGCCGTCGTGCTCGCCGGCTGCGGTTCGGAAAGCGCCGACACCAACACGCCGACCGCGACCGCGGGCACCTCGGGCGCTCAAGTCGAGGTCGGCAACACCATCAACTACGGCTCGTTCGGCACGACGGCCGACATCGACTGCGCCGACGGTAAATCGCTGAACATCGGCGGCTCGAACAACACGTTGACCGTCAAGGGCACGTGCGCGAACGTCAACATCGGCGGCGCGGACAACAAGATCACGTTCGAGCGGATCGACAAGGAGCTCAGCGTCGTCGGGCTCAACAACACCGTCACCTACAGCGACGGCGACCCGAAGATCAACGACACCGGCCGCGACAACCGGATCACCAAGGCCTGACGCCTCTTTTCTGTGCGAGCGTGCGTGTTTGCGGGCGACACGCCGCGTTTCATCCCGAGTTTGCGCACGCTCGCGCCGCCAGTGGGCCTCTACGCCCCGTGCCGTCCGGCGCCCGCCGCGAACCGCGCGGCGCCTTCCAGCGACTCGGCGGCGACGCGCGACATGCTGCCGAACTCGAAGTCCATCGCCTCGGCTTCGGGCATACCCCACTGGTTGAGCATCGAGAGCCGGTCGGCGCGCATGCACTGCTGCGGCAGTGCGGCCAGTTCGGCGGCGAGTTCCTCGGCCCGTTGCCGCGCTTCACCTTTGGGCACCACCCGGTTAGCCAGCCCCATCGCCAGGGCCTCGGGAGCGTCGACCGCGCGGCCGGTCAGGATCAGGTCCATCGCGCGGCTTTGGCCGATCAGGCGCGGTAACCGCACGGTGCCGCCGTCGATCAGCGGCACACCCCATCGGCGGCAGAACACGCCCATCACCGCGTCGTCCTCCATCACCCGTAGGTCGCACCACAGGGCCAACTCGAGCCCACCCGCGACGGCGTACCCGCTGATCGCGGCGATCACCGGTTTGGACAACACCATCCGACTCGGGCCCATCGGACCGGGGCCGGTGCGGTGCACCGGGTTGGAGTCGGGGGTGCCGAACGCCTTGAGGTCGGCTCCCGCACAGAATGTTCCGTTGTCACCCCACAACACCGCGACGGCCGCGGAGTCGTCGCGGTCGAACGCGTCGAAGGCCTCGTACAGCTCGGCGGCCGCGGGGCCGTTGACGGCGTTGCGCGCCTCGGGCCGGTTCATGATGACCGTCGTCACCGCGCCGTCGCGTTCGACCCGCACTCCACCGCTCATGTCGCCTCCATCAGTTGTTGGGTGTCGCGCCGCGAACTCAACTTTGCGGCGAAGTCCGTGTAGGCCTCGCGCAGCGCCGCGCCGGGCCAGACTTCGGGCAGCAACTCGGCGGGCAGCACGGGGTCGGTCAGCAGATGCCGCACGATACCGGCCGCCGCGACGAACCGGCCGGGAATGTTTGGGGCCGAGTTGATTTCGTCGAGCAGCTGATGGCCCACCGCCGCCCAGCCCGACAGGTCCCACAGCTGTGCGGCGAGGGCGACGGAGTCGTCGTCGCGCGCCCGCAACACCCGCACGCGGTCGAGCACGTCGGCCGGTGACACCAAGTCGAGGTTGTCGGGGCGCAGCCACACCCCTTCGCGCAGTTCGGCGAACCTGTTGTGCTGCAGTGCGGTCCGCAGGCACGCGCGGGTGCGGGCGTCGGTGCCGACGCTGGTGATCACCAGCGTCGTCCAGTCGCCGTTCCACTCGCGCAGTCGCGGGTTCAGCGCGTCATCCTGGCGGCGCTGCCGGGCCAGCAGCCGCTCTGACAACCGGTAGCCCTCCGGGGCACGCACCAGGTCTCCCGCGCTGACCATCCGGGTCAACGCGACCCGTATCGTCGACTCCTTGATGCCGAAATCGGCGGTGAGACCGATCAGTTCACTTGCCGTGGCGCAGGCCGGATGCGCGCCGAGCAGGACGCTCAGCACCACGGAGCGGGCCGTCATCCGCGAAAGCTTCGGCATCGCTAGACGTCCGATGCCTTCCGGCCGTGATCGCCGAACGGTTCGTCGCGTTGGCGTACGGCCTCACGGAAGCCGTGTTCGCGCGACTGCGCGACGAACGCGTGCCCCTCGGGGGTGTGCCGTGCGATGCCGTCGAACACGGTCGAGATCATGGCGCTGTTGGCGGTGCCCTGGTTGTACAGCGCGGAGTTCATCGCCAGCTTGACCATGATGAGCTGGTTGATCGGCACGGCGGCGATCCGTTCGACCAGGCGCTCGGTACGTTCGTCGAGATCGTCGGCCGACGGCGCCTCGACCGCGAGACCCCATTCGGCGGCCTGCGCGCCGGTGATCGAATCACCGGTCAGCAGTAGCCGTTTGGCCCGCTGGTCGCCGAGCCGGTGCGCCCACATCCCGGCCGCGGGCACCCCCCACACCCGGGTGGGCGGATAGCCGATCTTGGCGTCGGCCGCCGCGATCACCTGGTCGGCGTGCAGCGCGATGTCGGTGCCGCCGGCCACGCAGTAGCCGTGGATCTTGACGACGGTGGGCTTGTCGGCGTGCATCAGGCTGGCGAAGCCGCGCACGAACCGGCTCATCATCTGGTAGTCGATCATCGGATCCCACGGCTGGTCTGGCAGGTGATTGACCGCCTGCGTCTTACCCGACAGCACGGTGTCGCGGTAGGGGCTGCCGCCACCCGCCGACGAGGAGCCCTCGGCGTATGCCGACAGGTCGAATCCCGCGCAAAACCCTTCGCCCCGACCGGAAACCAGGATCACGTGCACGGTCGGGTCGAGGTCGGCGCGCTCCACCAGCGCCGACAATTCCAGCGGGGTGTCGGCGACGATCGCGTTGCCCTTCTCGGGCCGGTTGAACGTGATGCGGGCGACGCGGCCCGTCACCTCGTAGGTCATCGTCTTGAGGTTGTCGAAGTCGACGGGCCTGATCGCGTGGGTCATCGCGCCTGCCCCTCCTTGCGCGAGCAGACACAAAATGCCCCAATTTCACCCTTTCTGGGGGCCTTCTGCGTCTGCTCGCGGAACGAACGGGTCATCGAGCGGGAGTAACGGGTCATCCCTTGACCAGCGCCCGCTCGAGGACCGGCGCGAGATCCAGCCCGGTGGGCAGGGTTCCGAACGCGCCGCCCCACACGCCGCCCATGCGCGTCGCGAGGAACGCCTCGGCGACGGCGGGGTGGCCATGCCGCACCAGCAGCGAGCCCTGCAGCGCCAGGCTGATGTCCTCGGCGACCTTGCGGCCCCGGTACTGGATGGTCTCGAGGTCGGACAGCGAGGGCCGCAGCGTTTCGACGTGCGCGTCCAGGCGCGGATCGTGGCCTGCGGTGGTCGCCAGTTCGTCGAACAACACGTCGATGCACTCCGGGCGAGTTGCCATGGCGCGCAACGTATCCAGCGCGCTGACGTTGCCCGAGCCTTCCCAGATGCCCATCAGCGGCGCCTCGCGGTACAGCCGCGGCATACCGGAGTCCTCGACGTAGCCGTTGCCGCCCAGACACTCCATCGCCTCGGCGGCGTGCGGGGTGGCGCGCTTGCAGACCCAGTACTTGGCCGCGGCCAGGCCGATGCGGCGCAGCAGCGTCTCGCGTTCGTCGCCGCGCACCGCGGCGTCGGTGGCCCCGGCCATGCGCATCGCGAGAATCGTTGCGGCTTCGGCCTCCACAGCCAGGTCGGCCAACACGTTACGCATCAGCGGTTGGTCGATCAGATACTCGCCGAACGCCTTTCGGTGCTGCGCGTGGTGGATGGCGCGGGTCAGGCCGTTGCGCATGCTGGTCGCGCTGCCCAGCGTGCAGTCCAGCCGGGTGAGGTTGACCATCTCGATGATGGTCTTCACGCCACGGCCCTCCTCGCCGACCAGCCACGCGATCGCGCCGTCGTACTCGACCTCGCTGGACGCGTTGGCGTGGTTGCCGAGCTTGTCCTTGAGGCGCTGCAGGTGCATCCGGTTGCGGCTGCCGTCAGGCAGCACCCGCGGCAGCAGGAAACAGCTGAGCCCGCCGGGGGCCTGCGCGAGCACCAGGAAGACGTCGCACATCGGCGCGGAGGTGAACCACTTGTGCCCGCGCAACGAGTAGCTGCCGTCGCCGTTGGGGGTGGCCTGGGTGGTGCCCACCCGCACGTCGGAGCCGCCCTGCTTTTCGGTCATCGACATGCCCGCGGTGATGCCGGCCTTGGTGGTCGGCACCTTGAGCTCGGGGTCATAGGCCCGGCTGGTCAGCAGCGGCTCGTAGACCGCGGCCAGTTCGGGGTTGTGGCGCAGTGCCGGCACGACGGCATACGTCATCGAGATCGGGCAGATGTGGCCGGGTTCGGGCGTCCACACCGACGTCTTGGCGGCGCGTACGACGTGCGAGCCGGTGCGGTCGTCGGCCCACGGCGCGGCGTGCAGGCCGTGGGCGATCGCCACCGTCATCAGCTCGTGGTAGGCGGGATCGTATTCGACCTCGTCGACGCGGTGCCCGTAGCGGTCGTGGGTGTGCAGGATCGGCTGGTTGCGGTCGGCCAGCTCACCCCAGCGCTGCGCCTGCGGCGAACCCGCCAGCGCGCCCAGCTCGAAGACCTCATCCAGGCCCCACTCACCGCCTTCGCGGATCAGCGCCTCGGTGAGCACCGGCGACGTGGCCGGGTTGTAGTTCTGCAGGGGTGGAACCTGGTTGGTGACGACGTGCGTGTCTGGCATACCACCACTATTACACTTCCTCGACAACTGCACAATGCATGTAATGCGCCGGGGACGGGTCACGTCTTTCGCGCGGCCGAGACATAGAGAGCGCGGCCGGGGGCTCCGCTCAGCCCGAAGGCGATCGTGCTCATCACCAACACGAGGTACCCGGCAGCCAGCACCGTTTCGTTCACGCCCGCGCGGTCGGATTCCAACGTCAGATAGAACAGCGCAGAGACGCCCACCGGGCCGAACCATCCCAGGTAGAGAGCGTCCCGGACGCGCAGCCGCAGCGGACGTTGCAGCGCCAACAGGATGGGGACGCGTCGCAGCAGCAGCACGCTTACCGCCAAAACCAGTGCGGGCCAACCGAGTTGGAACCAGGCCTGCCACGGCAGGGTGATTCCGACCAGGACGAACAGGGGCATCACCGCGAACCGGTTGACCGCCTCGTCGATCGACACCTCCATGGCCCGTTCCCGGCCGCTGCCCACCGCGTTGAAGACAAGACCACCGACGAAGACCGCGAGAACGCCATCGGTGCTCAAGAGCCCCGCAGCCCCCAGGATCCCGAGCGCAAGCACCACCGTGAAGAACAACGCCGGCGCGGCGTCGGTGGCGCCGTATTCCTCGCCCCACCTGAGCGCTTTGCCGCCGGCCCACCCGACGGCCGCGCCGATCACGACCGCCCCGAACACCTGCCACAGCGACTCCCGGACGGCGGCACCGACGCCCATTCCTCCGGCAAGCGCGACGGCGACCAGAACGAGCGGCAACGCCAACCCGTCGTTGGCGCCGGACTCCAGCGACAGCATCTGACGGTTGCGCGCCGGAAGGTCCCGTTCGGCGTCATCGCCGGTCACCACCGTCGAGGCCAGCACCGGGTCGGTGGGACATAGCGCGGCGCCCAGCAGGGCTGCCAGCGCGACGGGGATCGACAGCACGAGCCACCCCAAGGCGGCCGTCACGACCGCCATCACCGGCATCGCCACCAACAGCAGCACGGTCACCGGGCGCCACATGCGTCGGATGTCGCTGATCGGATACCGCAGCGCCACCGCCATCACCGACACCGCCAGCAGGATCCGGCTCGTCTGGTGCAGCAACGACTGCTCTTCGGTGATGAGCGGAATGCGCACCACGTCGAGCACCTGCGGCCCGATCAGCACCCCGGCGGCCAGGCCCAGCAGCGGCTCGGAGATGGGCAGCCGACGCATCTTGGCCGACAGCGCCGCGACGAACACGCCCAGGACACCGATGACGGTGAGCAGGACGTCCGTTTCCATGTCAGCGACTGTCGAGTTCGGCGACGACGTCGTGGCGGCGCGGCTCCGGTTCGACGACGGGCTGGGGCTCAACTGCCGTCACGGGCTCGGCCGGTCGGTCGTATAACGGGACCATCTCGACCGAACGTTCCGCCGAGCGCAACGCCCTCGCCCGTCGCCACGCCTCGTAACGGTGGAGAAGGACGATGATCGCGGCCGCCAGCGCCCAGCCGAGCAGGATGTCGATGACGTAGTGCTCGGCGGTGTACACCAGCGTGAAGGCCATCAGCAGCACATAGGCCACCAGCAGTGGACGCCACGCCCCGTGTACGCGACGCCACAGGAAGGCCGCGATGGCCGCGGTCATGCCCGCGTGCAGGGACGGTATCGCCGCCACCAGGTTGACGCTGGCTTGGCCCGCGTCGAGCAGCGCGCTGGCGGTGTGCATGTTCAGGTTGCCCCAGCCGCGGCCGACAATCCGCTCGATCCACTGGTTCGCCCCGTCCTGGCTGGTCTGCATCGCGCCGAGGACACCGCCGTCGGGCACGCCGCGCGCCGAGCCGAACATGCAGCGCGCGTACGCCGGTCCTCCCTCGACGTCGGCGGGGGTGCACCGGGCTGCTGCCCACGGCGGCGCGGCCGGCACCAGGGCGTAGATGGCCAGGCCCACGAAGTTCAAGCCGACGAACAGGCGCACAAACGCTTTCCACTCCTCGCGGTCACGCAGCCACAGCACCCCGGCCACCACGTACGGCAGGATGAAAAACGACATGTAGACGCAGCTCAGGACCACTTCCCACCACGGCGGATGGCCCTGTTTGAGCTGCTCCTGCAGCCACACGGTCGGTACCGTGCCGAAGAACAGCCAACGATCGGCGTCGACGGGCCACTCCCACAGCGTCGGTCGCCCGATCATGTCCGCGGCGCCCCTGCTCAGGTCGTAGGCGATCAGGATCAACGCGAACGGCAGCCAGTCGCGGATGACGTAGAGCATGCGGCGGACCTGACCGATGCTCGCGGCCAGCAGCCCGGTGGCGATGTAGAGCAGCACCAGCTCGCGGTTGAACGCAAAACCCTCGGTGACCGTGCGATACAGAACGACCGCAGCCCAGATCGCAACCGCGATCCGGCGCGCATACTTGAGTCGGCGTTCCCGCGTCTGGTTCGCCTCTGGGGCACGCTGCGACGCAATTGACGACTCGTCAATCGCAGACACTCGGTTGAATCTAGTTCACCGGACCGTTACCGCGGGTTCGACCGGGGTTCGGTTATCAGGTCGTGATGTGCTCGCGCAGAAAGGCGATGTCGTCTTTGCGGCCCTCGTCTGCGGTTTCGCAGATGACGGGCGCGCCGGCGGCCTCCACGACCGCGACCAGCAGTTGCGGGTCGATCTGGCCGGTGCCGAAGTTGGCGTGGCGGTCGGCGCCGGATCCCGCCGCGTCTCTGGAGTCGTTGCAGTGCACCAGGTCGATGCGCCCGGTGATGGCCTTGATCCGGTCGACGGCGTCGATCAGCTTCTCCCCCGCGGCCCAGGCGTGGCAGGTGTCCAGGCAGAAGCCGATGCCCTTGTCGCCGATGTGGTCCCACAGCCGGGCGATGGTGTCGAAGTGGCGGGCCATCGCGTGGTCGCCGCCTGCGGTGTTCTCGAGGTAGACGGGCACGTCGGTTTCGAGGTAGTCGAGGGCCTTGACCCAGCGTTCGAAGCCGGCGTCCCAGTCTTTGTCGTCGGCGTGCCCGCCGTGCACGATGACGGCCGTCGCGTTGACCTCGGCGGCCGCGTCGCAGGTGTCCTGCAGGATCTTGCGCGACGGGATGCGCACCCGGTTGTTGGCCGACGCCACGTTGATCAGATACGGCGCGTGCACGTAGAGCGGGATGCTGGATGCCCTGAGCACCTCGGCGTCCTCGCGCGGCTTGGGTTTCTTCCAGCTTTGCGGGTTGCCGAGGAAGAACTGCACCGCGTCGGCGCCGTCAGCCTGCGCGGCGGCCAGGGGGTCGTCACCGTGGACGTGCGATCCGATGAGCACGACGCCAGTCTAGGCGGCGCCCCTTTTTGGTCCGGCGAACGTTCCTTACCACTCGAAAAATGCGCGAAAGTTCGAGCGGTAAGGAACGTTCGGCAGGCCCGGTCGACACCTCGACAAGCCCCTTGCGCGCTCCGGCCGGCCCGCGCTATCGTCGAACCGTACCGTTCGGTTCGGTCCGGTTCGGAGGGAGGTTCGGATGGCCCGCGACGACATCAAGGTCCAACAGATCAGGGCGGCCGCCCACACGTTGTTCCTCAAGCACGGCTTCGCCGGCGTGAGCACCGCGGCCCTGGCCAAAGAGGCCGGGGTCTCCAAGGAGACGCTGTACTCCCGCTACCCCAACAAAGACGCCGTCCTCGCCGATGTGCTGGAGCACCTCATCGCCCTCGGCCAGCTCGACGCCGACGTGGACCTCCCCGCACCGGCCAGCATCGCCGACCTGCGCGTCGCACTGCGGTCGCTCGCGACCGAACTCGGTGAGCAACTCATCCAGCGCGACTACATCGAACTGGTGCGCATCGTGATCGCCGAGACCCCGCGACTGCCGCACGTCGGCGACATCTTCCGGCAGTCGGTGCCGCGGCGGGCCTTTCAGCTGACCGGCGCGCTGCTGACCGCGGGCAAGGACGCCGGCCTGATCGGCGACGTCGACGTCTTGGCGGCGTCTCGAATGTTCCTGGGCCCGCTGGTTTTACACACGTTGATCAACGTGTTGCTGGTGGCCCCCAGCGCGGGCTCGGCTGTGCAGCCCATCGACGTCGACAGCCACGTCGACCTTCTACTCGCGGCGATCACTTCGCCGAACTTCAAGGAGAACTCATGACTTTCGATGTACTCGTCGTCGGTGCCGGCCCCACGGGCCTGACGATGGCGGCCGAACTGGCCCGTCGCGGTGTCAAGGTGCGCATCATCGACGCCGCCGCTGCCCCGACCACCGAAACCAGATCCCTTGGCGTGCAACCCAGAACACTTGAGCTGTTCGAGCGCCTCGACTTGACCGACGCCGCCGTCGCAGAGGGAACGCGCGTCACCGACTTCAAGGTGTTCAGCGAAGGTAAGCAGTTCATGCACCTGTACTTGGACGGCCTGGACAGCCCATACCCGTATCTGCTGATGCTGCAACAGCCACGCGTCGAATCGCTGCTGCGAGGGCGCCTCGACAGCCTCGGCGTCTCCGTCGAGCACAGCACCGAGCTCACCGCGCTGAGCCAGAATGACGGTGCGGTGCAAGCGATTCTGCGACACGGCGACGGAACCACGGAGACGACGCGGACGTCGTGGTTGATCGGCTGCGACGGCGCCCACAGCACCGTGCGCCACCAGCTCGGCGTGCAGTTCGTCGGCGCCGCGTTCGAGGAGAACTTCGCGGTGGCCGACGTCCGGATGGACTGGGCGCTGCCCCACGACGTATTCCACGCGTTCCTCAACCGCGGAAACTTCGCCGCCTACTTCCCGATGCCCGGTGGGCTGCACCGGCTCACCATCGCCTACCGCCCCGGCGAGACCCCGACCGGCGACGTGACCTACGACGAACTGCAAGCCGCCGTCGACCGCGGCGCACCACCGGGCGCGCGCATCGCAGAAGTCCACTACGCGGGCCGCTTTCAAATCAACCAGCGCAAGGTCGCCCGCCATTCGGTGGGCCGGGTCTTCCTCGCCGGCGACGCAGCACATGTGCACTCCGTGGTCGGCGGCCAGGGCATGAACACCGGCATACAGGACGCGTTCAACCTGGGTTGGAAGCTCGCCGCGGTCGTCAACGGCCATGCCCACCGTCGGCTGCTGGATTCCTACGCCGACGAACGCGCACCCGTCGCGCGCCGGTTGGTCAAGGGTACGCGGCGAGCGACGCGGATGACGTTGCTGCGCAACCCGATTGCCACGGCTGCACGACGCCACATCGCACCGCACATCACCCCACGCCCGGCCCTGCAGCGTGTGTTGCGTCGTGCGCTGACCCAGCTCGACGTGTCCTACCGCGACGGTAGCGGCGGCAGCACCGACGACCGCATCGCCGTCGGTGACCGGTTCCCCGACATCGGACTGCTGCACCCAACCAAGTACACGCTGCTGGTACACGGCACCGAACCGCCGCCCCGGTTGGCCGACTACTCCGCGCTGGTCGACGTGCGCCACGTCCCAGACGGTGTTGGGCTGACGCTGGTCCGGCCCGACGGCTACATCGCCGTGCTCGCCGACGATGCGGATGCGGTATCGGCCTATCTCGAAACGACCCTCGGACAACGGAGTCTCGTGTGAAGGCGATCAGAATGCACGGCTTCGGCGACCCGGACGTGCTCCACCTCGACGAGGTCGACGTCCCCCGCCCGGGTGACGACCAGGTGCTGATCAAGGTCGAGGCGGCAGGCGTGGCGTACGGCGACGTCATGAAACGCCAGGGCGTCTTCGGCCAGGATCTGCCGCTGCCCGTCGGGCTCGGGCTCCAAATCGCCGGTGAGGTAGCAGAACTCGGCGAGGGCGTCTCCGGTCCGGCTCCCGGCACCCGGGTGATCGCGTGGGTCGAGCACGGATACGCGCAATACGCCGTCGCCCCAACGGCCAACGTCGTCCCGATCCCCAACGGCGTCGAATTCACGGATGCCGCCGTCCTGCCGGTGCAAGGGTTGACCGCCTACCAGACCTTGCTGGAGGCCGGAAACCTGCAACCCGGCGAATCGGTACTGGTGCACGCCGCAGCGGGCGGGGTCGGGGGCCTCGTCGTGCAGCTGGCACGCCTGCGTCGCGCTGACGTCATCGGCACGGCCAGCACCCCCGACAAACTACGGCATATCGGTGAATCAGGCGCCACCGCTGTCGATTACACCCGCGACGACTGGCCGCAACGGGTTCGCGACGCCACCGGCGGACGCGGTGTCGACCTCATCCTGGACTCCGTCGGCGGCGCGGTGACGACCCGAAGCCTCGAGTGCCTGGCCCCGTTTGGCCGAATGGTCAGTTTCGGCGCAGCGAGCGGCTCACTCGCCGACATCCCGACGATGGCGTTGATGCAAAACAACGCGTCGGTCACCGGGTACTCCCTCGACGGGTGGCTGTCCCGCAGAGACCGCAGAGACACCGCGGTCGAGAGGCTCCTCGGCTATGTGGCCACCAGACAGCTCAACGTCCCTGTCGCACAGGAGTTCCCACTGGAGAAGGCCGCCGAAGCGCACCGCGCCATCGGTGACCGAAACACCGTCGGCGCCACGGTCCTGGTGCCGTAAGTAGAGGAGGTTCCGCCATGCCGGCTCCACGATGGGTCGCCCGCGCCAACAAGAAGGTGCTCAACCGGGTCACCAAGTTCATCGCCCCCTGGGCGCCGGGCTGGGCGGTCGTCATTCACCGCGGCCGCAAATCGCAGCGCCTCTATCGGACGCCGCTGTGGGCGTTTCGGCGACACGGCGGGTTCGTCATCGCCTTGACGTACGGCTCCGGCGCCGACTGGGTGCGCAACGTGCTGGCCACCGACGGCTGCGAGATCGAATCCCGCGGCCGTCGCTACCAGGTCGGGTCGCCGCGCGTCTACCACGACGAGAACGCCACGGATATGCCCGCGTTCATCCGGTTCATGCTGCGCAAGGTGATCAAGGCGCCGGAATTCCTGCGCCTCGACATCGTGCGCGAATCCGGATAACCCGCGTTCGCCGCGCCCCCTAGGCTCGGAGCGTGGCATCTGGAAGCGACCGGTCACCGTTCTCGTCGTGGGCTGACACGGTCGCCTCCGCCCGTTCGACACTGCAACGACGCGCGCTGACCATGCTGTCGCGTGCGCCCCGACCGGCGCGGCAGGCCGGACGGCTGATCGCGCGCACCATCAACGACACATTGCGGGACCGCGTACCCGGGCTGGCCGCCGAGGTCGCGCTGTTCTCGCTGATCTCGCTGCCGTCGCTGCTGATTGCGGTGCTCGGCTCGCTGGGGTTCATCGCCGAAGCGCTCGGCCCGGAGGGCACTGAGCAACTGCACCGGTTGCTGCTGGAGGTGCCCAGCTCCTTTCTCGCCGAACGAACCTTCGAGTCATACCGTCGCGTGGTCGAGGCCGGGCTTGCCCAGTCGCGCGGAAGCGTGATCTCCATCGGCATCCTGCTCAGCCTGTGGACGGGCTCGCGGGCGGTGAACCGGTACCTGGAGACGATCACCATCGCCTACGGGGTCGAGCCCAGGCCCGCATGGCGACGACGGCTGCTGGCGATGGGGCTGACCATCGCCGGGCTCCTCGGTGCCGTGGCGATTCTGCCGCCGCTCGTCCTGGGACCCGACCTCGTGGCGTGGGTGACGCCTGACCCGTTGACCGACAGCACGTTGCGCGCACTGGATCTGCTGTTCTGGCCGGGGGTGGCGCTGCTGATCCTGGTGGGGCTGGTCACGCTGTATCACTTCGGTGTGCCGTGGCGAACCCCTTGGCGCCGCGACATTCCCGGGGCGGTGCTGGCGATGGTCCTGTGGCTGGTGGCCTCGGCTGGCCTGCGCGCCTACCTGGCGGTCAGTGCGCGCGACGACGCGGTCTACAGCCAGCTCGCCGTGCCGATCGCCGTCGTCCTGTGGCTCTACATCACGGCTTTCGCGGTGTTGCTCGGTGCGGAGTTCAACGCCGAGATCGAAAAGATGTGGCCACACGACAAGCATCCGTGGCGGCTGCGCCGGCTGCGAAGGGCTGGCTGACCTCTCCGGCGCGCCGAGTGTGGGCTTGTGTCACGCGAAATCGTGCCGGGGCGTGCGGGTAACCCACGTTCGCGCCACAGACCAGGCAACGAAAAGGCCCCCGGGTCGTACCCGGGGGCCTCTTCGTCAGTGACTAGCGGTAGTCGCTGTAGCCGTAGTCGTCCAACGGCACCGCGGCACCGGTGGCCTGGCCGAAGTCCGGGCTGTAGTACTGATCCTCGTAGGACGGGATCGTGTACGCCGCAGCGCGGGCCTCTTCGGTCGGCTGCACCTGGATGTTGCGGTAGCGGTTGATACCCGTACCGGCCGGGATCAGCTTGCCGATGATCACGTTCTCCTTCAGACCCATCAGCTTGTCGCTGCGGCAGTTGATCGCCGCATCGGTCAGCACGCGAGTGGTCTCCTGGAACGACGCCGCCGACAGCCACGAATCGGTGGCCAGCGACGCCTTGGTGATACCCATCAGCACCGGACGCCCGGCCGCGGGCTCGCCGCCCTCGGCGACCACCCGACGGTTCTCGGACTCGAACTCGGACCGCTCGGTGAGCGAGCCGGGCAGGAACTCCGTCGCACCCGAATCGATGATCGTCACGCGACGCAGCATCTGCCGGACGATCACCTCGATGTGCTTGTCGTGGATCGACACGCCCTGGGCACGGTAGACCTCCTGGACCTCCTTGACGAGGTGGATCTGCACCTCGCGGGGGCCCTGGACGCGCAGCACCTCGTGCGGGTCGGCGGAGCCTTCCATCAGCTGCTGGCCCACCTCGACGTGGTCGCCGTCGGCCAGCAGCCGCTCGGTGCCGTCGGCGTGCTTGAACACCTTCAGGCGCTGACGACGAGACAGCTTGTCGTACACCACTTCTTCGCCGCCATCGTCGGGAATGATGGTGATCTTGTAGAAGCGCTCGCCCTCTTCGAGCTGCACCCGACCCGAGACGTCGGCGATCGGCGCCTTGTCCCGCGGGATGCGCGCCTCGAACAGCTCCTGCACGCGAGGCAGACCACCGGTGATATCGCTACCGCCGGTGACGCCGCCCTGGTGGAACGTACGCATGGTCAGCTGCGTGCCGGGCTCGCCGATGGACTGCGCGGCCACGATGCCGACGGCCTCGCCGATGTCGACGAGCTTGCCCGTCGCCATCGAACGGCCGTAGCACTTGGCGCAGACGCCGGTGCCGGTGGCGCAGGTCAGCACGGAGCGGACCTTCACCTCGGTGATACCCGCGGCCAGCAGTGCCTCGATGGCCGGGTCGCCCAGGTCGTGGCCGCGCTCGACGACCACGTTGCCCTTGGCGTCGACGGCGTCAGTCGCCAGCGTCCGTGCGTAGGCCGACGTCTCGATGTGCTGATCGCGCACCAAGGCATCACCCTGCAGTTCGGCCAGCGTGACGTTGATGCCACGCTCGGTCTCGCAGTCGGTCTCGCGCACGATGACGTCCTGCGACACGTCCACCAGACGACGGGTCAGGTAACCCGAGTCGGCGGTGCGAAGCGCGGTGTCCGCCAGACCCTTTCGGGCGCCGTGGGTGTTGATGAAGTACTCCAGCACCGTCAGGCCCTCACGGAACGAGGACTTGATCGGACGCGGGATGAACTCACCCTTCGGGTTGGTCACCAGACCCTTCATGCCGGCCAGCGTGCGGGTCTGCGTGAAGTTACCCGTGGCACCGGAGTCGACGATCAGGATGATCGGGTTATCCGACGGGTAGTGGCTACGCAGCGCCTCGCCCACCTCTTCGGTGGCCGTCTGCCAGATCTTGACCAGCTCGCCGTTGCGCTCCTCGTGGTTGAGCTTGCCGCGCTGGTACTGCTTTTCGATCGCGTCGGCTTCCTTCTCGTAGCGCTCGAGGATCTCCTGCTTCTCCGGCGGCACCAGCACGTCGGCCATCGACACGGTGACACCCGAGCGGGTGGCCCAGTAGAAGCCGGCGTCCTTGAGCTTGTCGACGGTCTGCGCCACCACGATCATCGGGTACCGCTCGGCCAGATCGTTGACGATGCGCGCCTGCACCTTCTTGTGCATCTGCTCGTTGACGAACGGATACTGCACCGGCAGAAGCTCGTTGAACATCACCCGGCCCAGCGTCGTCTCGGCCGTCCAGGCGTCGCCTGGATTCCAGCCGTCGGGGAACAGCTCGGCCTCGATGTCGGCGGGCGGACGCAGCTGCGTCAACCGCACGCGGATCTTGGCGCGCACCGAAAGCGCATCGCGGTCCATCGCCATGATGGCCTCGGCCGGCGAGCTGTACACACCCGACTCCGGCTGATCCTTGGCGGCAGGCGTGTATTCGCCGGCCTCGCCGTCGATCATCGTGGTCAGGTAGTACAACCCCGTCACCATGTCCAGACGCGGCATGGCCAGCGGGCGGCCCGACGCCGGCGACAGGATGTTGTTCGACGACAGCATCAGGATGCGAGCCTCGGCCTGCGCCTCCGCCGACAGCGGAAGGTGCACGGCCATCTGGTCGCCGTCGAAGTCGGCGTTGAACGCCTCACACACCAGCGGGTGCAGCTGAATCGCCTTGCCCTCCACCAGCTGTGGCTCGAACGCCTGGATGCCGAGGCGGTGCAGCGTCGGTGCGCGGTTCAGCAGCACCGGATGCTCGCCGATCACCTCTTCGAGCACATCCCACACCTGCGGACGCTGACGCTCCACCATCCGCTTGGCGCTCTTGATGTTCTGCGCGTGGTTCAGGTCGACCAGACGCTTCATCACGAACGGCTTGAACAGCTCGAGTGCCATCAGCTTGGGCAGACCGCACTGGTGCAGCTTGAGCTGCGGGCCGACCACGATGACCGAACGGCCCGAGTAGTCGACGCGCTTGCCGAGCAGGTTCTGGCGGAACCGACCCTGCTTGCCCTTCAACAGATCCGACAGCGACTTCAGCGGGCGGTTGCCCGGCCCGGTGACCGGACGTCCGCGCCGACCGTTGTCGAACAACGCATCCACCGACTCCTGAAGCATGCGCTTCTCGTTGTTGACGATGATCTCGGGTGCGCCGAGATCGATCAGCCTCTTGAGCCGGTTGTTGCGGTTGATGACGCGGCGGTACAGGTCGTTGAGGTCCGAGGTGGCGAAGCGGCCACCGTCGAGTTGCACCATCGGGCGCAGCTCCGGCGGGATCACCGGAACCGCGTCGAGCACCATGCCCATCGGCGAGTTGCTCGACTGCTGGAACGCCGCAACCACCTTGAGCCGCTTGAGCGCACGAAGCTTCTTCTGCCCCTTGCCACTCCGAATCGTCTCGCGCAGCGAATCGGCCTCAGCCTCGATGTCGAAGTTCTCGATCAGCCGCTTGATGGCCTCGGCGCCCATGGCGCCGGTGAAGTACTCGCCGTAGCGGTCCTGCAGCTCGCGGTAGAGCACCTCGTCGACGATCAGCTGCTTGGGAGCCAGCTTGGTGAAGGTGTTCCAGATCTCCTCGAGCCGGTCCAGCTCACGCTGGGAGCGGTCGCGAAGCTGGCGCATCTCACGCTCGCCGCCGTCGCGCACCTTGCGGCGCACGTCGGACTTGGCGCCTTCGGCCTCCAGCTCGGCCAGGTCGGCCTCGAGCTTCTGCGCGCGGGCCTCCAGATCCGAATCACGCTGGTCCTCAACGGCCTTGCGCTCCACGGCCATTTCGGCCTCGAGCGTCGACAGCTCGTTGTGGCGCATCTCCTCGTCGACCTCGGTGATGACGTAGGCCGCGAAGTAGATGATCTTCTCGAGATCCTTGGGTGCCAGGTCGAGCAGATACCCGAGCCGTGACGGCACACCCTTGAAGTACCAAATGTGGGTGACGGGCGCGGCCAGCTCGATGTGGCCCATCCGCTCACGACGCACCTTGGCGCGGGTCACCTCGACGCCGCAGCGCTCACAGATGATGCCCTTGAAGCGCACACGCTTGTACTTGCCGCAGTAGCACTCCCAGTCGCGAGTCGGCCCGAAGATCTTCTCGCAGAACAGGCCGTCCTTCTCCGGCTTCAACGTGCGGTAGTTGATGGTCTCCGGCTTCTTTACTTCACCGTAGGACCAGTTACGGATGTCCTCCGCAGTGGCAAGGCCAATCCGGAGCTCATCGAAGAAGTTGACGTCTAACACGTAACTCCCTTTCCCCTTGCGGGACTAGAAAACTATTAGGCCAAATCCTCAACAGAGGCAGATTCGTTGCGCGACAGGTTGATTCCCAGGTTCGCAGCAGCGCGCTCCAGGTCCTCGTCGTCGCCGTCACGCATCTCGATCGCCGCGCCGTCACTGGAGAGCACCTCAACGTTGAGGCACAGCGACTGCAGTTCCTTGAGCAGAACCTTGAACGACTCCGGTATGCCCGGTTCGGGGATGTTCTCGCCCTTGACGATCGCCTCGTACACCTTGACCCGGCCGACGGTGTCGTCGGACTTGATGGTCAACAGCTCCTGCAGCGTGTACGCCGCGCCGTAGGCCTGCATGGCCCAACATTCCATCTCGCCGAACCGCTGACCGCCGAACTGCGCCTTACCGCCCAGCGGCTGCTGGGTGATCATCGAGTACGGCCCGGTGGAACGCGCGTGAATCTTGTCGTCCACCAAGTGGTGCAGCTTGAGGATGTACATGTAGCCGACCGTCACCGGGTACGGGAACGGTTCACCGGAGCGACCGTCGTACAGCATCGCCTTGCCGTCGGAGTCGACCAGCTTCTCGCCGTCGCGGTTGGGCAGCGTCGAGCCCAGCAGGCCCAGCAGCTCGTCACCGGTGGCGCCGTCGAACACCGGGGTCGAGACGATGGTGTTCGGCTCGGCCTCCATCAGATCGTCGGGCAACTGCTCGGCCCACTCCGGCTTACCTTCGACCTTCCACCCGCTGTGCGCGGCCCAGCCCAGATGGGTCTCCAGGATCTGGCCGATGTTCATCCGTCGCGGCACACCGTGCGTGTTGAGGATGATGTCCACCGGGGTGCCGTCGGGCATGAACGGCATGTCCTCGACGGGCAGGATCTTGCCGATGACGCCCTTGTTGCCGTGGCGTCCGGCGAGCTTGTCGCCGTCGGAGATCTTGCGCTTCTGCGCGACGTACACGCGGACCAGCTCGTTGACGCCGGCGGGCAGCTCGTCGTCGTCCTCGCGCGAGAACACGCGGATGCCGATGACCTTGCCGGACTCACCGTGGGGCACCTTCAGCGACGTGTCGCGGACCTCGCGCGCCTTCTCCCCGAAGATCGCACGAAGCAGCCGCTCCTCCGGGGTCAGCTCGGTTTCACCCTTCGGGGTGACCTTGCCGACCAGGATGTCGCCGTCGCGGACCTCGGCGCCGATGCGGACGATGCCGCGCTCGTCGAGGTCGGCCAGCACCTCATCGGAGACGTTCGGGATGTCCCGGGTGATCTCCTCGGCGCCCAGCTTGGTGTCGCGGGCGTCGATCTCGTGCTCCTCGATGTGGATCGAGGTGAGCACGTCCTCTTCGACCAGGCGGTTGGAGAGGATGATCGCGTCTTCGTAGTTGTGGCCTTCCCACGGCATGACGGCGACGAGCAGGTTCTTGCCCAGCGCCATCTCACCGTTCTCGGTGCACGGTCCGTCGGCGATGACCTGGCCGGCCTCGACCCGGTCGCCGGCGTCGACGATCGGGCGCTGGTTGGCGCAGGTGCCGTGGTTGGACCGGGCGAACTTGCGCATCCGGTAGGTGTAGCGGGTGCCGTCGTCGGCCATCACCGTGATGTAGTCGGCCGAGACCTCCTCGATCACGCCGGACTTGTCGGCGACGACGACGTCACCGGCGTCGATCGCGGCGCGCAGTTCCATGCCGGTACCGACCAGCGGGGCCTCGCTGCGCACCAGCGGAACCGCCTGACGCTGCATGTTGGCACCCATCAGGGCGCGGTTGGCGTCGTCGTGCTCGAGGAACGGGATCATCGCCGTCGCGACCGACACCATCTGGCGCGGCGAGACGTCCATGTAGTCGACCCCGCTCGACGAGATCTGCTCGACCTCGCCGCCCTTACGACGGACCAGCACGCGCTCCTCGAGGAAGCGGCCCTTGTCGTCGATCGGCGAGTTGGCCTGCGCCACGACGTGGCGGTCCTCCTCGTCGGCGGTCAGATACTCGATCTCGTCGGTGACGATGCCGTCGCGCACCTTGCGGTACGGCGTCTCGATGAAGCCGAACGGGTTGACCCGCGCGTACACCGACAGCGACCCGATCAGGCCGATGTTGGGGCCCTCCGGGGTCTCGATCGGGCACATCCGGCCGTAGTGGCTGGGGTGCACGTCGCGGACCTCGAGGCCGGCGCGCTCACGGGACAGACCGCCGGGGCCCAGCGCCGAAAGGCGGCGCTTGTGGGTGAGCCCGGACAGCGGGTTGTTCTGGTCCATGAACTGCGACAGCTGGCTGGTGCCGAAGAACTCCTTGATCGCCGCCACGACGGGACGGATGTTGATCAGGGTCTGCGGCGTGATCGCCTCGACGTCCTGGGTCGTCATCCGCTCGCGCACGACGCGCTCCATCCGCGACAGGCCGACGCGGATCTGGTTCTGGATCAGCTCGCCGACCGTGCGCAGACGACGGTTGCCGAAGTGGTCGATGTCGTCGACCTCAACGGGCACCTCGGCGCCGCCGGGCACCGTCATCGTCTGATCGTTCTGGTGCAGGCGCACCAGGTACTCGATCGTGGCGACGATGTCCTCTTCGGTGAGCGTGGTCGTGGTGATCGGCTCACCGGGGTTCAGGCCCAGCTTCTTGTTGACCTTGTAGCGGCCGACGCGGGCCAGGTCGTAGCGCTTCTCCTTGAAGAACAGGTTCTCCAGCAGGGTCTGCGCGGACTCCTTGGTCGGCGGTTCGCCCGGGCGCAGCTTGCGGTAGATGTCGAGCAGCGCCTCGTCGGTGCCGGCGGTGTTGTCCTTCTCCAGCGTCGACATCATGATCTCGGAGAAGCCGAACCGCTCGGTGATCTGCTCGCTGGTCCAACCGAGCGCCTTGAGCAGCACGGTGACGGGCTGACGGCGCTTGCGGTCGATGCGCACGCCGACGGTGTCGCGCTTGTCGACGTCGAACTCCAGCCACGCGCCGCGGCCGGGGATCACCTTGACGCTGTGCAGCGTCTTCTCGGTGGACTTGTCGATCGTCTCGTCGAAGTACACGCCGGGCGAGCGGACCAACTGCGACACCACGACACGCTCGGTGCCGTTGATGATGAAGGTGCCCTTCTCGGTCATCATCGGGAAGTCACCCATGAAGACCGTCTGGCTCTTGATCTCGCCGCTCTCGGCGTTCATGAACTCGGCCGTGACGAACAGCGGGGCCGCGTACGTCATGTCCTTGTCTTTGCACTCGTCGACCGACGCCTTGACGTCGTCGAAGCGCGGATCGGTGAACGTCAGCGACAAGTTGCCGGCGAAGTCTTCGATCGGCGAGAGCTCGGTGAGCACCTCTTCGAGGCCACCGACCGGGTCCACGTCGCCGCGGGCCTTGGCTTTCTCTTTCCACTCATCCGCGCCGATCAACCACTGGAACGACTCGGTCTGCACATCAAGAAGCCCCGGAACCTCGAGCGGTTCGTGGAGCTTTGCAAAAGTAATTCGGTTGGGTGCTCCGGGGACGGAGTTATTGGGGTTAGCTACAGCTGTCTTGTTTGGGCGGGACCCTGCCAAGATGCATCCTTCCAGCACCTCATGCGACTATCTGGGAGACCGGTGAGCCGGTTTTCCCGAACGGCCGCGATATCTGCATCGGTTCGGCTGGCCTCTCCAGGAACCACAGCCTCCCGAACAAGCGGCACGCGACTAGATCACCGAGCGGAGCTCAGGCTAGGACAGCGGTGTCAAGTGCGGGTTTAGGTGGGCAGGACGCAGCCAGCGCAACGTCCAACAATAGCGCAGGACGGCGCATTCCTCAACCACCGTGTGCGTAATCACAGGGGTCGCTGGCTGGCGTCATAAACCCGTGCACACATGCTGTCCAACAGACTGGCGCGTCGTGGCCTTTCCGTCAAGAGATAACGCGGTGTTTGGTGTGGAGTTTTGTGTCGGTCGAGTGGGTGATGAAGTCGTTGGAGTTGATCGAATGCAGCAGCCGGGCGAAGAACCACTCGATCGGCGACAGCGAGGGTGGCGGGCCGGGCAGCACGTAGCCGCGGGCCAGACCCGCGTCGGTCGGGATGTCGATCACGGTCTCGCCGGGCTCGCCCGGTGCGCCGTAGATGCCGGTGCGCGTCGCCGGGTCGTAGACCCGACCGGCGTACATATCGGTCAACCAGCCCTGCGACAGCACCTGGACGGCTTCGACGTTCTGCGGCGCGGAAAAGCCGAACACCAGCCCCACGAAACCCTGGACCAGGCCGAAGTAGGCGTCGCTGCGGAAGGCATCCGAATGCGCCCCACCGATCAGCTGCACCCCGTTGAACTGGCCGGGGCGCTTCTCGGTGAGCACCTTGTTCGCCCCACCGCCGTAGTTGAACACCGACGGGGTCGCGGCGACCTGCAGGACCGGCACCGACGACGGCAGCTTGTCCAGGGCGCGACCCAGCGCCCCGTTGGCCGCCGAGCCGTCGTAGAGCAGGACACCGACCAAGTCGTTCCGGTCGCCGGCCGGGGCTCTGTCATAGAAGTAGCCGGCGGCACCTGCGGCCAGCATGCTGCCTGCGGACTGGCCGGCGAAGACGAACTGCTCGGGCAGCGTCCCTTCGAAGCCTGCGGCCCTGGCACTGGCGACAAGAGCCTCGCGGTCGCCTTCGAATAGGCGGGCCACCGCGGCGTGCATCGGGTCGGCGGTGAGGCTGCACCCGTCGCAGGCGAAGTAATTCGAGGTGATCGACGGCGCCACCACGATCGCGTTGTTGCGTTCGGCGAGCTCGGCCAGCGTGAGGTTGTAGACGCCCGCGTGCGCCAAGAACCCGTGCTGGAAGTAGATGAACTTGTCGGGTTGTCCTTCCTTCGGGTAGTACCAGTCGGCGTCGGCGGTGTAGCCGTCGCCGCAATCGATCTGCAGCGTGGAGCGGCGCGCGGTCACCGTGCTGCCCGGCGGCACGGCG
This sequence comes from Mycolicibacterium sp. XJ662, assembly GCF_053484035.1. Lineage (NCBI taxonomy): Bacteria > Bacillati > Actinomycetota > Actinomycetes > Mycobacteriales > Mycobacteriaceae > Mycobacterium > Mycolicibacterium sp. XJ662. Next base: position 593,546 of record NZ_JBEFTL010000002.1, read on the forward strand.
GGCGGGCCCACGACCAGCTTCACCATGAAGTCGATGACGCTCCAGGCGATCGTGCCGATCACGTTGATCACCTTGGTCACAAGCGATTTCGGCGTGGGCAACGCCGGCGTCGCCACCTCGATCTGGGTGGTCGCCGACTTGGGCTCCGCATCCGGTGCCGTGAACGTCCGGGGCTCGGGTGCGGCGGCGGGAGCGTCCTCGGCGGCGGACAAGGGCTCGACGGTGACCTCGGTCTGTTCGTCGGTCTCCTCGGACTGCTCGAGCTGCTCGGGTTCCTCGACCTGGTTCGCGATGGCGACTGCCGGGTTGCGCGTCGGCTCCTCGGTGCCGGTGTCGCTGCTCGCGTCGTCGTCGACGACGGCCGCTTCTGCGGCGTCTCCTACGGCGACGACGTGCTCTTCGTCCTCGGTCCCCACGTCCTCGACCGTGACGTCCTCTTCTTCGGCCGCTCCTTCGACGACGTCCTCTTCCTCGGTGACGCCGTACTCGTCGGTGCCGTCTTCGGTGACGTCTTCGACGTCGGCGGCGGGTTCCGCGTCGTCCTCCTTGACGGCGTCATCGACCTTCACACCAGCCTCACTGTCCGGCTCGGATTCCGACTGCGACGAACTCGGCTGACCGGCGCCGGTGCCCGAACCCGGTTCGGCCACCGCGATTCCCGCGCCGACGAGCACCACGCACGACAACCCCGCGGTGAGGACACCCGCACTCACCCAGCGCTGCAGCCGGTCGTTCATCGACGCACCCTTTCGCGGTGGCTCGCTACGCGGCGATCGAGCCCTCGCACGCGTTCCCGGCGGCCGCACCGACGCTCGCGTCCACGCACGCCGGGCTGAACCGGAAGATGCCGTCACCGAGTTGGACAAACGGTTGCAGCAGGTTGAACGGGAACAGCTTCGTCAACGGGTTGGGCAACCCGACCAGGACGGCCAGACCGCCGGGGTTCCTCATCTCCAGGCGCTCACCGGGACCGAGGTCGTAGACGCCGGTGGCCTGGTTGCCGGCGAACATGTCGTTGGCCCACGTCACCATGAGGTGGCGCGCCGCGGCGACGTTGCGCGGCTGAGAGAACCCCGACACCAGCTGCTGGGCGAACTGGATCAGCGGGTTGCCGCCGCGCATCGTGTCGACGTGCGAGCCGCCTTCCAGCGTGACGCCGACGAACTGACCCGGCCGCGCCTCCAGCAACGCGGCGCTGCCGACGCCGAACTGGTTCCAGAAGTAGCGCGGCGCGGCGATCTGATAGATCGGGATGTCCAGCGGCACCTTGCGCAACGCGCCGGTCATCGAGTCGTCCAGGCCGACACCGTCGAGCAACACCACACCGGCCAGCCGATCGGAGCTGCCGTTGTCGACCATGTAGCCGGCCGCTCCCGAGACTGCGCCGCCGCCCAGCGAGTGGCCCATCAGCACCACCCGGTCGGGAACCGGCCCGGTGTAGCCGGTGCGCGCGGCGCTCTCCGCGAGCGCGGTGTTGTCCTCGTCGAACAGGCCGGCGATGGCCTGGTGCATCGGCGGGGCGCCGAGCCAGCAGGCGTCGGCGGCCAGGAAGTTCGACGTGATCGTCGGCGCGACGACGATGCTGCCGGTCTGCGTGGCCAGCGCCGCCGCGGTGTAGCTGTACCACGGGCCGGCGGCCAGGAAGCCGTGCTGCAGGTAGATCATCCGGTCCGGCGGGTTCTCCTCGGCGCCTTCGGGGAAGTACCAGTCGACCGGCACGTTGACGCCCTCCCCCGGCGCGCAGCCGCAGTCGAGCCGCAGCGTGGTGCTGCGCACGGTCACGTTGCTGCCCAGCGGAAGCACCGCCGGGCCGCCGAACACCCGGGTCACCGCGGCGTAGATGCCGAAGACGACGGTGCCGATGAAGTCGAGCACGGTGGTCAGCGGGTTGCGGAACGCGGTCGCGCTGACGGCAGGCGCCGCAGCCGCGAACGTGATCGCCTCGACCTTCGGAATGGCCTTGAGCTCCGCGGCGACGTCCTCGACGACGACGGAGGTGCGCTCGGCAGCCTCGGGTGCGACGTCGATTTCTGCGGCCTCGTCGTCCTCGGCGACGACGACGGCGCTGTCCGCGGGCTCGGTGTCGACGGGGGCTTCTTCTTCGGGCTGCTGGGTCGCGGGCTGGGTCGCGGGTTGCGCGGTCGTGGAGGTGTCGACGTCGCGGTCGCTGTCGGAGCGGTCGTCGGCAACCTCCTCGGCTTCATCGACGGCGGGCTCTTCCTCGTCGACGACGGCCTCGGAAAGCTCCTCCTCTTCGCTGAGTTGCTCCTCGTCGACGGCCGGCTCTTCCTCGTCGACAGCGGGCTCCTGCTCGGACAGCTCTTCGTCGTCGACGGCGGGCTCCTGCTCGGTGGGCTCGCTGTCCTCGGTGTCGGCCGCCGAATCCTCGCTATCTTCAGTCGAATTCGTCGACTCCGAGGTGTTGGTCGAACTCGAGGTCGCACCGGAGTCGTGGTCGGCGACCGCTGCGCCCGCGCCGGCGAGCATCGCCGCCACCATTGCGCTGGTAACCACGCCTGCGCCGAACCATTTCAAGATCGAGTCGCCCATGACTAGCAAATCTATTGCGCGCATCGACGCCGAAAGGGACAAACGGGCGGAAAAGTGCGAGCAAGACTCACCATCTTGTCGATCTCGGCGGGGGTTCGGGGTGTTACGCGCGGCGAACGCGCACCGGCACACCCGTCAACCGCGCCATCCCGGCGAGGCTTTCGATGTCGTCGGGGTCGCTCGACATCAGCTTGTTGACGTTGGCGCCGCCCGCATCGTTGGCCAGCCGCCACCCCGCCGAACCCGTGTGCCCCCATCCGTGCGGGACGGCGACCACACCGGCGACGATGTCCTTGGTGACGATCACCGGCAGCTCGATCTCGCCGTTGACCGACGCGATCCGCACGACATCCCCGTCGGCGATGTCGGCCGCGGCGGCGTCGTCGACGTGCATGCGCGCGTGCTGGGTGCGTTCGCCGCGCATCAACAACGGCGAGTTGTGCATCCACGAGTTCTCCGACCGGGCCTCCCGCATCCCGATCAACCGCATCGGATAACCGGCGGGCGCGCTGCGCCGCGTCAACTTCGAGACCTCGTCACTGATCTCGCGGTGGCGCAACTGGACTCGTCGATCCCGATACACCACGACGTCGCGCAGCACCCCGGCACGCAGGTTGGTCGTCAACACCTTCCCGTGCGGGTATGAGCGCGTCAACGTCGCGAAGCTCAACCCGCCGCGCCGCAGACCGAACCGGTCGCCGCCCTCCCCCAACCGGATCAGCGCATCGACCAGCAACCGCGGCGAAAGTTGAACACCGAAGACACCCAACGCCTTTCGCGCTACCGCCAGCATCGCCAACGAAGGTGTGCGACGCCACAACCGCCGCGTCAGCTCGTCGATGATCTCCCACTCCGCGCGCGCCTGTCCCACCGGCGGAATCACCGCCTCGGTGGCCTGCCGGAACGGCGTGGGCTGCAGCGGCTGAAACGGAAGCGGGAAGTCGTCGCGTTCGTACATGCTGGCCGCGGGCAACACGTAGTCGCAGTGCGCCAGCGTCTCGTTGACGTAGAGGTCGATGCCGACCATCAAATCCAGTCCAGCCAAGGCGGATTCGAGTTCGTCACCGTTGGGCACCGACAGCACCGGGTTGCCCGCGCTGACGAACAACGCCTTGACCTGCCCCCGGCCGGGCGTGGTGATCTCCTTGGCCATCACCCCGGCGGGTTCGGACCCGAGCACCGCGGGAAAACCACCGATGCGGGAACGCCTGCGGTGGTAGACCGAACGCAGCAGCCCCGCGCCCGCCTTGTTCAGCCACCGCTCCGCAGGCAACCCGTACCGGCCGAACATGGCGCCCCCGGCCCGGTCGAGGTTGCCGGCGACCAGGTTCACCGCGTCGAGCAGATACGTTGTCAGCGTGCCGTTTTCGCCGGTGCTGGTGCCGACGCGCCCGTACACCGCGGCCCGTTCGGTGCGCACCAGGTCGTGGGCCAGGGTGTGCACCGTATCCGGGTCGATCCCGGTGTGCGGCGCGGTGACCTCCGGGGTGAACGGCCTGGCGAGTTGCTCGAGCCAGACGACGCCCTCGGCGTGCCGTGCCAACTGACCGCGGCGCACGAGGTTTTCGGCGAACATCACCTGCAGCAGTGACAGCAGCAGGTAGGCGTCCCCGTCGGGCATGATGCCCAGCCATTCGAACGCCGCCGCGGTTTCGGTCTTGCGCGGGTCGATCACCAGCACCCGCCCACCCCGCTTGACGATGTCCTGCATGCGGTCCTTGATCCGCGGCAGGGTGAGCACGCTGCCATGGGACACAATGGGATTGGCGCCGATCACGACGAGCAACTCGGCGCGCAGCACATCGGGAACAGGCAGCGCCAGCGGGGTGCCGTAAAGCAGTTGGCTGGCCACGAACCGGTTGTTGACGTCTTGGGAGCCCGCGGTGAACAGATGCATGCGCGGACCCAGGCCGAACATCAACGAGGTGAGGCTCAACGTGTGCGAGTAGCTGAACGCCCCGGGGTTGCCGAAATACCAGCCGATGGCGCCCGCTCCGTGCGCACGATAAAGAGCCGCCAGCCGTCGCGTGATGTCGGTCATCGCGACATCCCAGGACACCGGCTCAAAGCGACCGTCGGCGCGCTTGCGCAGCGGGGTGGTGACGCGGTCGGGGTCGTTGACCACTTCGGCGAACGCGATGCCCTTCTGGCAGGCGAACCCCTTCGAGACCGGATGGTCCTTGTCGGGGCGCAGTTCGACCAGCCGGCCGTCCTCGACGGTCGCGATCATGCCGCACAGCGGCTCGCAGATCCGGCAGAACGTCGGGTGGTACTCGCGGGCCATACCGACCCCGGTGTGGGGCTACCTTTCGGCGGTGGGGATGGCGCCGGTCGGGGCGTCGTCCTCGACCGCATGATGGCGAGCGGTCTCGGTGTCGCCGAACTCGCTGCCCGCGTACTGGTGCGTGCCCTCGAGGTCGTCGCGGATCGCGGCCTGCGCCTTGGGCGGCAGGGTGTGCAGGATCTCGCGCACCCGAGCCTGGCGGCGGCCCACGGCGCGACGCTCCGGCATACCCGGCGTCGCCTGGATCTGCGGCGGCACGCCTTCGATCTCCTCGACACCGCCGTCGTGGTGGCCGGCGTCGAACATGGCCTGCTCTTCGGCCATCGTCGACTCGTCCTTCTCCTCCGACATACCGATCGGACCGATCCGGCGGCCGTTGAGGAACTGCTTGACGACGGGCTCATCGCTGGTCAGCAACACTTCGCGCGGCCCGAACATCACCAGCTTCTTGCGGAACAGCATGCCCATGTTGTCGGGCACGGTGCGGGCGATGTTGATGTTGTGCGTGACGATCAGGATCGTCGCGTCGATCTGGGCGTTGATGTCGATCAGCAACTGCGACAGGTAAGCGGTACGGACGGGGTCCAGACCGGAGTCCGGCTCGTCGCAGAGGATGATCTGCGGATCGAGCACCAGCGAGCGGGCCAACCCGGCGCGCTTGCGCATACCGCCGGAGATCTCGCCGGGGAACTTGTTCTCGTCGCCGGCCAGACCGACCAGCTCGAGCTTCTCCATGACGATGTTGCGGATCTCGCTTTCCTTCTTCTTGGTGTGCTCACGCAAGGGGAAAGCGGTGTTGTCGTAGATGCTCATCGAGCCGAACAGCGCGCCGTCCTGGAACATCACGCCGAACAGCGTGCGGATCTCGTAGAGCTCTTTGGCGGTGCACTGAATGACGTCGGTGCCGTCGACGATGATCTTGCCGCGTTCGGGGCGCAGCAGTCCGATCAGTGACTTCAGGAAAACCGACTTACCGGTACCCGAGGGGCCCAGGAGCACGCTCACCTCACCCGGCGGGACTTCCAGCGTCACGTCTTCCCAAATTCGCTGGGGGCCGAAGGACTTGGTCAGCCCCTCAACCTGAATACCAATGCCCACGCGAGATCCTTCCGCCCAATTTTGTCCGCCACACGGCTCCCACCTGTGGCTTGAGTCACTGTAGCGCACGTCGGTATCCGGCACTGCGGTTGTGTCCCGACCAATATCACCGATTACCGAGAACGGCGTTCTCGGGGCGTTCACCCGCACCGGAAACACCATCGTAGTTCGTTTGCTGCGTTAGCTCAACCATGTCGATTTACTGCAGCGTTAATACGACGGTGGCATTGCCATGCTGGGTACGGATTCCCAGCCCGGCGCGGTGAGCACCCCGCGGGCGAGAAGCCCTCTAGCCGAAGTTTGGCGCCGATTCCGACGGCCCAGCCGATCTTGCTAGCCGCTCGGTTGAATGCTCAGTACGAACCGCCAAGCTCGGCTAATATCCGCGGTGCGGTGGATCACAGTCGACCGCATTCCATGAAGCGCATCACATATTGACGTGCTGGTCGGCGCACGTATTCGGGGGTCCGATCGCTGCCCCGCGGTGAATCCGAGCCGACCAGAGGGAGACGCATCGTTGTCGCAGTCCGTGTGTGACCCGCCCCGGGTGCCCGAGCGTGCCGTCGTCGCCGACTCCGTGCGCGGCTACGTGCGCGCCCACCCCGTGGCCGCCATCGAGACCACCGGCAACCAGGTCGTCCTCGGACTGCGCTGCCTGCAGTACCTCTTTCTCGACATCGTCACCGGCCGCTTCGCGTGGCGCGAGTTCGTCCGGCAGGGCGCGTTCATGTCGGGCACCGCCGTCATTCCCACGCTGTTGGTCGCGATACCGATCGGCGTGACGCTGTCCGTGCAGTTCGCGCTGCTGGCCGGACAGGTGGGTGCGACGTCGTTGGCCGGCGCGGCCAGCGGGCTCGCGATCGTCCGGCAGGGCGCCTCGCTGGTAGCCGCGGTCATGATGGCCTCCGCCGTCGGCTCGGCGATCACCGCCGACCTCGGCTCGCGCACCATGCGCGAGGAAGTCGCCGCGATGGAAGTCATGGGGGTGTCGCCCATCCGGCGCCTCGTCGTCCCGCGCGCGGCCGCGGCGATGCTGGTGGCCGTCGGGCTCACCGGCACGACGTGCTTTGTGGGCTTCTTCGCCAGCTATCTGTTCAACGTCTACTTCCAGCACGGGGCACCCGGAAGTTTCGTCAGCACGTTCTCCGCGTTCGCGACGGTCGGTGACCTGATGCTCGCCTTGTTCAAGGCGGTGCTGTTCGGGTTGATCGTCGCTGTGGTCGCGTGCGACAAGGGCCTGCGCACCAAGGGCGGGCCTGCGGGTGTGGCCAATTCCGTCAACGCCGCGGTGGTGGAGTCGATTCTGGTGCTGATGCTGCTCAACGTGGCAATCACCCAGGTGTACGTGTTGATGGTGCCGCAACATGGGCTGTGATCCGACGCCGTGACGCCCTCGACGTATCTCGTTCCCGGTACCCGACCGCTCGTGGCGTCCCTCCGTGCAGCCACGCGGACGGTGCGACGGCTCGGACACATGCTGTCGTTCTTCATCGAGTCGATCGCGTCGATCCCAATCGTGTTGCGCCACTACCGCGCCGAGTTCCTGCGGCTGCTCTCCGATGTCACCTGGGGCAACGGTTCGATCGTCGCGGGCGGCGGGACGGCGGGGGTCGCGGCGGTGCTCGGCATCGCCGCGGGGGCGATGATCGGCATCGAGGCCTACAACATGCTCGGCATGATGGGGCTGGGCCCGGCGACCGGCTTCGTGTCCTCCCTGGTCTCCACGCGCGAGCTCATCCCGATGATGGCCGCGCTGGCGTTCGCCATGCAGTCGGGCTGCCGGTTCACCGCTCAGCTCGGCGCGATGCGCATCAACGAAGAGATCGACGCCCTTGAGGCGCTTGCCATTCGGCCCATCCCGTTCCTGGTGTCCACTCGGATGCTGGCCTCGGCGGTGGCGGTGGTGCCGCTTTACGTGATGTGCCTGTGCCTGGGATACCTGACCGCGCAGGTGGTGGTGAGCCTCTCAGGCGGCGGCTCGACAGGGGCGTACCTGCACTACTTTTCGCTGATGCTCAGCGGCGCCGACATCATCTACTCGGTGTTCAAAGCGGTGATGTTCGTCTGGCTGGCGTCGACGATCCAGTGCTACTTCGGCTATTTCGCCGCCGGCGGACCGGAGGGCGTCGGCGTCGCCGCCGGGCACGCCATGCGCGCGGCCGTCACCACCGTGGTCGTCGTCAACATGCTTCTCACGATGGCGATTTGGGGCGCCGCCTCCGGCGCGAGGTTCGGCGGCTGAACATGGCGAACTCGATCGAACCCAACGGCCGCGGCTGGTCTGACCGCCAACTGCTGATCGGCGGCGTCGTCGTGCTGGTGGTCGCGACGTTGGTCACCGGCGTGCTGTTGGCCAAGTCGCAGGGCCATCTGGATCGCCACGTCCGGGTGACCGCCGAACTGGTCAACGTCGGCGACGGCTTACCGGAGCGCGCCGACGTCAAGTTCCGCGGCGTGCTCGTCGGGGCGGTCGGCAGCGTGCAGCCCGCGCTCGACGGCCGACCCAACATCGTCACGATCAACCTCACACCCGATGCCGCCCAGGGCATTCCGAGCACTGTCACCGCCCGGGTGGTGCCGAGCAACGTGTTCGCCGTGTCCTCGGTGCAGCTGGTCGACAACGGCGACGCACCGCCGCTGCACAACGGCGCCGTCATCGCCGAGGACACCCGACTGCCCACGGTGCTGTTCCAGACCACGATCGACCGGATGCGCCAGATCCTGGCGGCCACCCAGCGCGACGACACCGATCCGCCGGTCGGGATGATCAACCTGCTCGCCGAAGCCACCGATCACCGCGGCGACGCGCTGTTGAGTTCGGGCGCCCGCGTGCAGCGCATCCTCACCGAGCTGAACCGGTTGATCGCGCGCAGTTCCGATGAGCCGTCGACGGTTTCCGCGCTGAGCGAGATGGCCGACACGTTGTCGGCGACGGTTCCCGGGCTCGTCGACTCCATGGACAACGCCGTGGTGCCGATGCGCACGCTCGCCGAAAAGCAGGCGCAGTTGCGCAGCCTGCTCGCCGCGGGCCTGGACACGTCGGGCACCGCGGCCACCGCGTTCGACAACCACGCCGACCAACTCATCGGCATCACCACACATCTGGAACCGGTCCTCGGCGTGCTGGCCATGAACCATGACAAGTTCCTGCCCATCGCCACCCGGCTCACCCGCCTGTCCGAGAAGGCCATGACCGACGCCTGGGATCCCGAACAGCAGGTGTTTCACGGCAACTTCATCGTGTCGTTCACGCCGCTGCGCACCTACGTCCGCGCCGACTGCCCGCGCTACGGGCCCCTCCAGGGACCGAGTTGCCATACCGCACCGGAGACACCCCAGAAGTTCGACATTCCCCAGGTGCTGCTTCCCGAGAGCTACGAGCCTCCGCCCGGCCTGGCCCCGCCGCCCGGCACGCCGCTGCCTGCGTCGTACGGCGGCAACGTCGGGCCCGTCGGCAGCGCCGGTGAACGCGAACAACTTTCGACGATCCTGGGCGAGGACGCGAACAGCGCCCAGCAAGTCCTGCTCGGGCCGGTGGCGCGCGGCACGGCCGTGACGGTCAGCCCTGCTCCCGACGGCGACGGTGGCCGATGAAGTTCCGGGGCGCGCTGGTCGGCTTTTCCGCTTTCATGGTGGTGGCGCTGGCGTTGACCGTTCTCGTGTACGGCACCCTGCGTCGCGACCCCGACGGTCCGACGGACCGTTATTCGGCGTTGTTCACCGACGTCACCGGTCTGCGCGGCGGCGACGACGTCCGTGTCGCCGGTGTGCGCGTCGGGCGTGTCGACGCGGTCACCCTGGCCGGTGACGTCGCGCAGGTCACGTTCCAGATCGACAGCGAACAGTCGATCTACCCCGACACCATCGCCTCGGTGATGTACCAGAACATCGTCGGCCAGCGTTATCTCGGGCTGTCGCGCGACCGCAGCAGCGCACCCGCACAGCGGCTACCGCCCGGCAGCCGAATCCCGTTGGAGCGCACCGAACCGTCCTTCGACGTCGGCGCGCTGCTCAACGGTTTCGAACCGCTGTTCACGCTGCTCGATCCGGCGCAGGTGGACCGGTTGACCACCGCCATGATCGACGCCTTCCAGGGCGATTCGGTCGACGTCGCCCGGTTCGTCGCCCAAACCGCCGAACTGACGGCCACTTTCGCGGGCCCCGACGAAATCCTCGGCGACGTGATCGACAACCTCGACACCATCGTCGGCGACCTCGCGGCCCAGGACGCCAACCTCGACGCGGTGATCACCTCGGCGCACGCGATGGTGTCCGAACTCAACCACCGGCGCACGCAGCTCGTCGCGTCAGCCGGATCGCTGAACCGCACCGCCGCGCGCATCGCCGCGATCGGGGACGCCGTCTACCCGCAGATGTCCGAACTGCTGCACCGCGAACCGGGTTTCGCCCAGCACCTCGCCGGAATGCCCGACCAGTTGGCGTTCCTCGGCTCGAACACGCCGCTGCTGCTCAAGGGGCTGGCCCGGATGTCGGGGGACGGCGCGTACGCAAACGCCTACGGCTGCAGCGTGAACCTGATGGGCTTCTTTCCCGGCCTCACCGAGCTGGTGCCCAAGATCGTCGAGCTGGCCTCCCCCGGCAACGACGTGAAGAACTCACCGAAATGCAGACCCACCTCATGAAACGCACGCCAAGGCTGGAGTCCTACCACCCGTTCTGGATCGGGCTGGTGGCGCTCGTGATGACCGCCGTCGTGGTCGCCGCCCTGCTGATCGCGCGCACCGCAGGATTCGGATACACCAGCTACAAAGCCGAATTCGCCCAAGCCGCGCAGCTGCGCGTCGGTGACAATGTCAGCGTCGCCGGCATCAGCGTGGGCGAGGTCAGGTCGGTCGCGTTGGCCGGTGACCGCGTCGTCGTCGCGTTGCGGGTGCGCGACGACGTCCGGTTGGGCGCGCACACCAGGGCGGCCATCAAGCTGACCACGCTGCTGGGCTCGCGCTACGTCGAGCTGCGCCCACGCGGTGAACAGCCGCTGGCCGACAAGCTGATCCGGCGGGAGTACACCGAGGTCCCCTACGACCTGCAGGCGCTGCTGACGGACTCGACGTCGACGTTCGAACAGGTCGACACCGACCGGCTCGCGTCCGCGCTGACGGTGCTATCCGGCCAGCTCCACGGGCTGCCCGAAGCGTTGCCGCAGGCCATGACGAACCTGCAGAACCTGTCGGGGATCATCGCGGCGCGCCGCGACCAGATCGGCACCCTGCTCAACGCGAGCGCGACGCTGACCGCCACGCTGCACCGCCAGCAGGCCAACCTGGGCCAGCTGGTGTTTCAGGGCCGGGACCTGTTGGCGGAGTTCGTGTCCCGACAACAGTCGTTCCGGCAGCTGATGGCGTCGCTGACCCAGCTCGTCGACCTGCTGAGCAAAGCCGTGATCAGCGACCGGCCCGCCGCCGAGAAGCTGGTCGACGACCTGCTGGAGCTCAGCGCGATGGCCGCCGAACACGACGACCTGTTCCGCAACACCCTGCAGGCCCTGCCGATCCCGGTCCGCAACCTCACCAACGCCACCGGCACCGCACCGGGCGTGGACGTCTTTCCGGCCGCCGGCATCCTGATCGACGACTGGATGTGCGCGATCAGCGGCCGCGCCACCCAATTCGATCTCGTCGAGTACTTCCAGGACTGCGGATGAAAAAGTTCATCGTCGCCGGCGTCGTCGGGATCCTCGCGGTGGCCGCCATCGGCTATCTCACCGCCGCCAAATCGGGTATCACGTCGCGGCCCATCACCGTGACCGCCCACTTCGACGAAGCCTCCGGGCTGTACCCGGACAACGCCGTCGAAGTGCTCGGCATGCAGGTCGGCACCGTGCAAAGCGTCACGGCCAAGGGTTCCTACGTCGAGGTGGTGCTGAGCATCGACGAGGACGTCCAGATACCGGCCGACGTGATGGCCGCGACCATCTCGAGTTCGATCCTCACCGACCGCCGCGTCGCGCTGTCCCCGGCCTACACCGGCGGCCCCGTGCTCGAGGACCACGACGTGATCCCGCTCAACCGGACCCGCACACCGGTCGGCTTCGACCGGGTGCTGGCCACCATCGACCGGCTCATGGCCGCCATGCACGGCGACGGCCGCGGCGGCGGGCCGCTGGCCGATTTGGTCAACATGGGCGCCAAAACCGTTGCGGGCAACGGCAACGACATCAAGGGCGCGCTCGATCAGTTGTCGCAGGCGTTGCGGATGACCTCCGACGGCGCGCAGACCGAAGACGACCTCACCACGATCGTCACCAGCCTGAGCGCGTTGGCCAAAGCGGCCTCGGACAACGACGCGACGATCCGCGAGTTCGGCTCGTTGGTGCGCGCCACCAGCGCGGTGCTGGCCGCCGAGAACTTCGGTTCGGGCACCACCGGCGGTCGGGCCAACGAGGTGCTCGCGGCCGCCGCCGATCTGCTGGAGAAGAACCGGGACACGATCAAGCAGGCCGTCACCAACAGCGACGTGTTGCTGACCGCGACCAACGACCACAACCGCGAACTCGCCGAGACGTTCGACCTGCTGCCGTTGTTGATGGACAACGTCTACAACGCCATCGACGCGAACAACGGGGCGATCCGCGCCCACGCCCTCGTCGACAAGATGATGTTCGACAGCCAGATGACCAAAGAGGTCTGCAACATGATGGGTCTGCGCCAACTCGGCTGCAGCACCGGCACATTGCAGGACTACGGACCGGACTTCGGGCTGACCTACATGCTCGACGGCATGGCACGGATGGGGCAGCGATGACCCTCCGACTGCGCAGGTACGTCATCCTCGGCCTCAGCGCCGTGCTGGCTCTCAGCGGGTGCGCCGCACCGAGTCTCGACCGCATCCCGCTGCCGGCACCCTCGGTGGGTGCGGAGTCCTACACGTTGACCGCGACGTTCGCCAACGCGCTGAACCTGCCGCTGAAGGCCAAGGTGCGCCTCGGCGGCGCCGACATCGGCCAAGTCGTGTCGATGAAGTCCGTCGACTACACCGCGGTGGTCACGATGGAGATCCGCAAAGGCGTCCAGTTGCCGATCGGGTCGATGGCCGAACTGCGCACCGCCACCCCGCTCGGCGACGTCTACGTCGCGGTGAAACCGCCGGAAAGGCCGGGGCAGGCACTGCTCGCCGACGGCGACAACCTCGGGTTGGGCTCGACCGGGTCCGCGGCGACGGTCGAGGCGGTGCTGAGTTCGGCGGCCGTCCTGGTCAACGGCGGCGTCGTGCGCAACCTGACCAAACTGGTCAACGGCGTCGGAAGCGCCGCGGGCGACAACGGTGACGCCTTCCGCGATCTGGTGCGTCAATCCAACCAGCTCACCGAGACACTCAGCGCGCGCTCGCAGCAGATCCGGGCCTCGCTCGACAACACCGCGACGCTGATCGACACCGTCAACAGCCGCCAGGACAGCATCAACGAACTGCTTGCCGCGTCGTCACCGGCGATCGGCGCTGTGGACACCCGCGAACTGATCGATCTGCTCGACACCACCGGCGCCATGTCGCGCCAGCTGTCGCGGTTCCCGTCGCTTCAGGGCACCGACACCCGCAGCATGGTCGCCGACATCAACGCGCTCTCAAACGCTTTCAACGACGTGGTGGTCAGCCCGGACACCAGCATGCTCGCGATGAGCCGGATGCTGCCGCCGTTCGTCAAGGCGACGTCGGGCACCGCGATCGCCGGGAAGGGCAACCTGGCCAAGTTGGCGCTGGGCAGCATGCCGGATATCGGCTATCTGGGCGACCCGCAGTTCCACGGTCCCAAGCGGGCCGACTGGCACTTCATGGTCGGCAGCCTGAAGTACACCCTGTTCCGGTTGCAGGAACGCGTCGTTGGGCAGGGGCCGTGATCGACCGGGCCGCCGCGGCGTGGTTGGGAGCGCTGGAGACGGTGCGCCGCAACCGGTTTGCGCTCTCAGGGCTGTCGCTGGTCGTCATCTTCGTGGTCAGCGTGGCGTATCTGACCTTCGGCGCGCTGCGGATCAACCCGGCCCGCACCACGATCGAGGTGCGGGTTCCGCTGGCCGAATCGGGTGGGTTGCTGCCGAATCAGGACGTCACGGTGCGCGGTGTGCCGGTGGGACGCGTCGAATCGGTGGTGCTGGCCGACGGCGGGGTGACCGCGGTCGCCTCGATCGACGCGCGGGCGAAGATCCCGGTCGACAGCGCGGTGCGGGTGTCGGGCTTGTCGGCGGCCGGTGAGCAGTATCTGGATTTCCGCCCGCTCGCCGATTCCGGGCCGTATCTGGCCGACGGCAGCGTAATCGACCGGGACCGCACGTCGGTGCCGGTGACGTTGGCGCAGGCGTTGGCCAACGCGAACGGCGCTCTGACACAACTGGATCCGGACAAGCTGGCGACCATCCGCCGCGAACTCGGCGTCAGCGTCGAGGGTCCGGAGAAGCTGGCCGACATCCTCGACGGCGCAACGTTTCTCATCTCCGCGTTGGACGGTGTGTTGCCGGAGACGGTGAGCCTGCTGTCCACCAGCCAGGTGGTGTTCACGACGGTGGCCGACGTCGACCCGGGGCTGGCCGCCACCGGGCAGAGCTTGGGCTCGCTGTTCGCCGGGATGGCCCGGATGGACGGCGGATTCCGCACGCTGGTCGCGCGCGCGCCGGACAATCTGCGGGGCATCGACCACCTCTTCGCCGACAACTCCGAAACCATGGTGCGGTTGTTGGGCAACCTCGCCACGGTCGCCGAACTGTCGTATGTGCGGGTGCCCGCGCTCAACGCGTTGTTCCCCGACCCCGCCGTGCGAGGTTCGGTGCTGGAGAACATGTTGACGGTGTTCCACGACGGCGCCGCGTGGGGCATCGGCGATATGTACCCGCGCTATGCATGCGATTACCAGGCGCCGCGCCAGCCGCCGTCGTCCGCGGATTACCCGGAGCCGCGCCGATACACCTACTGCAACGACCCGGACCCGTCGGTGCTCATCCGCGGGGCGCGCAACGCGCCGCGGCCCGCCGGCGACGATACGGCCGGGCCTCCGCCGGGCGCGGATCTGACCGCCACCACCGACCCCACCCCGCGCGGACGGTGGACGATCCCCACGCCGTACGGCGGGCCGCCGTTACCGCTGGCGGTGCCCGGCGATGCCCCGCTACCGCCGGGCGCCCCGCCGCAGCCGCCGGGCTGGCCGATTCAGGTTCCCTAGAGACGCAGAACCGCCCGGGATCGCGGTGATCCCGGGCGGTTCGAAACGGTGAACTACTTGACGGTGACCGACGCGCCGGCGGCCTCGAGCTTGGTCTTGGCCTCCTCGGCGGCGTCCTTGGCGACCTTCTCCAGCAGCGGCTTGGGCGCGCTGTCGACCAGGTCCTTGGCCTCCTTGAGGCCCAGGCCGGAGACGATCTCGCGGACAACCTTGATGACGCCGATCTTCTTGTCGCCGGCGGCCTCGAGGATGACGTCGAACTCCGACTGCTCCTCGGCGGCCTCGGCGGGCGCGCCGGCAGCAGCGCCGGGGGCGGCCGCGACGGCGACCGGGGCGGCAGCGGTGACGTCGAACGTCTCCTCGAACTTCTTGACGAACTCGGAGAGCTCCAGCAGCGTCAGTTCCTTGAACGCGTCGAGCAGCTCGTCGGTGGACAGCTTGGCCATGATGGGTCCTTCCTAATTTGTTGCGATTTGTGGAGTCCTGGCCGCGCTCAGCGCGGTTGCGGCTCCCCAAGTTGGGTGGTTACGCGGCCTCTTCGCCGGATTTCTTCTCTTCCAGTGCGGCGGCCAGCCTTGCGACCTGCGACGCCGGAGCGGCGAACAGACCGGCGGCCTTGGACAGGTTGGCCATCATCGCGCCGGCCAGCTTGGCCAGCAGCACCTCACGCGACTCCAGGTCGGCGAGCTGCTCGACCTCGGCGACGCTGAGCGGGCGGCCGTCCATGTAGCCGCCCTTGATGACGAGGGCCTTGTGGTCCTTGCTGAACTTCTTCAGCGCCTTGGCGGTGTCGACGGCCTCGCCCTTGACGAACGCGATCGCGGTGGGACCGACGAACAGGTCGTCGAGCCCCTCGATGCCCGCCTCCGCCGCGGCACGCTTGACCAGCGTGTTCTTGGCGATCCGGTAGCTGGCGGAATCCCCGAGCGACCGCCGCAGCTCGGCCAGGTTGGCGACCGAGAGCCCGCGGAACTCGGTGACGACCGTGGCCGTCGACGAGTTGAATCGCTCGACGATGTCGGCAATCGCGGCGGCCTTGTCCTCCGTGGCCATGCATGCCTCCTCGTGGTTGGTGTTCGGCGTTCCGCCTCAAACCGCCCCGAGAATGACGAACGCCCCGACGCAGACAGGTCGGGGCGCACACGAATACAGCGTTAGCCTCGTCCTCCTGCGTGGGCCGCCGGGTAATCCCGGACCTTCAACCGACTTCTCGGTGACCGACGGTCTTCGGTGGAACCGACACAGAATAGCCTGCCACCCGCCGATCAGCCAAAACGGCGATTTCGGCGCGCTCATGACCCGTCACGGTCCGTGAGCGCGCCGAAGTCACCACATCACGCCGACGACCAGCAGCACATACAGCGCCACGAGCAGTAGCACCCGCCGAAAATGCAGCCGGTCCCACAGCCGGGCGTCGTCGCGCGACACGTCGCCGGCCCCTGACCAGCGGCCGATCCGGTTGTTGATCGGCACCATCAGGATCACGGTCATCAGCACGACGACGGCCATCACCGCGGCGGCCGTGACGATGAACCAGTTCTCCCAGGTGACGACGGCGGTCGCGATCAGCACCAGCAGCGTGCCGACGTACCAGAACGGCATCACCTTGCCCAGCACCCGGGCGCCGTCGCTGCGGGCCTGCGCGAACCCGTCGTCGGGCAGCCGGCCGAAGACCGGGTTGGTGAACGCCGCGACCGCGATCTCCACGCCGACCAGCGGGCCGGTGATCAACAGGGCCAGAGCTTCCACGGTTGCGTCCATACCCTCAACCCTGACAGCTTCTCGGGTTCCGCCGCGACTTCGGCGCGCAAACAGCCCGTCAGCGAGCGTTAGCGCGCCGAAGTCGCCAGGGCGGCCGCGCCGACGAGCCCCGCCTCCCCGCCCAATTCGGCGGGCACCACCCGCAGGCCGTGCAAGAACGACAGCCCGGCATAGGACGTCAACGCCTCACGCACCGGGTCGAAGAGCAGCGCACCGGATTTCGCCACGCCGCCGCCGATGACGACAAGGTCCAGGTCGCACACGGCGGCCACCGACGCGATCATGGCTGCGACGGCCGTGGCCCCGCGCCGAAATGTCCGCAGCGCGACGGGATTTCCGGCATTGGCGGCGTCGGCGAGTTCCTTGGCGTCGGCGCCGACGGGTGCGTCCCAGCCCTGCGCGCGGGCCCAGGCCGCCATCCGCGGGCCGGCGGCGATGGTCTCGACGCAGCCGTGTCCGCCGCAGCTGCACCGCGCGCCGCCGGGGTCGACGACGACGTGGCCGACGTGCCCGGCGTTGCCGGTGCGCCCGCCGTAGGGTGCGCCGTCGAGTACCAGCCCGCCGCCGACGCCGGTGGACACCACCATGCCCAGCAGGAACCGCGCGCCCCGGCCCGCGCCGCGCCACCGCTCCCCCAGCGCCATGCAGACCCCGTCGTTGTGCATCCGCACCGGGGCGTCGACCATCGCGGCCACCCGGTCGACAAGCGGAAAGCGTTGCCACTCAGTGATGTTGATCGGGCTGACGGTGCCTGCGGCCATATCGATCGGGCCGCCGCATCCGATCCCGGCGGCGCGCACACTGCCGCCGGCTGCCGCGAGCGCCTCGCTGATCAGCGACTCGACCGCCGCCCACACGGTCTCGGCGTCCCCGTTGGGCGTCGGCAGCCTGCCCTGGTGCACCAGCGTGCCGTCCTCGTCGACCAGCCCGACGGCGATCTTCGTGCCGCCGATGTCGATCGCCAGCGTGGTCATCAGTGCCGATGGGTGTTGTCGGGTTGACGCGGGTCGCCGGGGTGCTCGTAGCCGGGGGCGAGTTCGACGACGGCCGCGCAGCGTGCGTCCAGCCACAGCCGAAATGCCCGGCGACGGGCCACCCCGCGCAGATGCGCGGCGACCGCGTCGGCGTCGTTGAACCGCAACGGGTTTCGTTGTTGGTACGACGCGACATCCTCGGCGGTGACGTCGACATCGGCGGTGACGCTGGCGAACACCGCGCGGGCCAGCGGGTCGGCGAGCACCGACGCCGCGACGCTGCCGATCTCCATACGGGTCACCGTGTCGGGCAGCAGGTCGTCTTCGGTGGGCGCGCCGTCGGCCGTCAACCCCAACGTACGGGCTTCGGCGGCGACCACGCGTTCGGTCACCAGCAGCTGGGTCAGCCACCGGCGCAGCTGTCGGCCCTCGCTGGTGCCCGGCCGGGGCAACGACGACGCCAAGCGGGTGGCCCGCAGTTGCGCCTCCCGCGCGTCGACGTCCTCGACGGTCACCGGGACCCCGTCGACGGTCGCGGCGTTCATCGCACCACCACCTTCACCGCCGGCGAGTACAGCAGGCTGCCGGCACCCGCGACGCGGATCAGCACCCACCATTCGCCGGGTTGCACCCACGGCGGCGGGGCGACGTCGAACTCCAGTTCAGCGGTGCCGCGGGCGGATAACTCGGCGCCACGGGCAGCCGGGCCCATCCACTCCCAGGTCCCCCACGGGCTGATGAGATGCGCCTCGACCGCGATGTCGGCGTGCGCGTCAGTGTCGACGGTGACACTGATCCGCGCCGTGTCACCGGCTTTCACGTCGACCGGTACGGGTTCGGTGACCAGTCGCAGCAGCCTGTCGTCGGGCGGTGCCTCGACCGACACCACACAGACGTCCTCGACCGTCTGCCGCCACGCCGGCGGCATCGAAGTGTGATTGCCGGTCAGCGTCAACTCCGCGCGCACCGGATACAGACCCGGCGCGACGGCGGACGCTGGCGTCAACGACACCCCGGTCTCGAGGTACTCCCCCGGCGGCAACATAAACGACAGCTCGGCCGGATCGGCCGTCCAGCCGGTGGGGCAGCGCAGCCGCACCCGGCCGTGCAGGACCGCGTCGCTGCAGTCGCTGACCGCGGTAAGACGCACCGACACCGTGTGATTCGGCTCGGCGTCGACGGTCTGCGGATGCAGGTGCGCGACGACGGGCATACCGCCCAGCGCGGCGGGTCCGCGGTTGTGCAGCCAGTACCGCGCATACAGCGGTTGGGCGGCCTCGGCGTCGGGCGCCAGCACGGTGTGGTCGGCGTCCAGCGTGCGCGGCAGGTTGAGCTGGGCCCGAACGGTCGCGATCTCGTAGCCGTGCATCTGCAGCTCATCGGTTGCCGGCGATTGCGGGTGTTCGAGCAGGTCGACCCGCACCGCCCCCGAGACCCGTTGCAGCCCCGCCTGTACAGTCACATCTGTTGATGTACCGCAGGTCTCGACCAGCCGGATCACCACGCCGTCGGACGGGCTGACCCGCTGGGTGCTTCCGGACTCCAATGGGTTGCCCGCCGCTTTCAGCGCACCGAGCTGAACCTGTCCGGCCGGCTCGATCTCCAGCAGCGACCCTGTCGCAGGTAATCTTCCCGTGGCATAGGGCTTTTCGGTGATCGCTTGCAGCGGGTGGGAGAACTCCGCGCTGCGCGACGGCAGGTCGGCCTGACGCCAGTCGCCGTCGCCGGATACCAACGCGTAGTCGAAGGTGTGCGTCCAGTGCTGCAGCTGAAAGTTGGAGCCGTCCGGCGCGGTGCGCCGCGGCGGGTCGATCCAGGTGCCCGACGGCCATCCGGTACACGACCGCATCAGCGACATATGCAATGTCCCGTCCGATTCCACTGCGAACCCGGGCATTCCGCGGTTGAGCAGCGCAACCGTGCGTGCCTCGAACGGCTCGAGCTCGGACGGCGCGGCCTGCTCGACGTGGATCTCGAAATCGTCGAGATCCTCGATCACCTCCGCGATCGCCGACCCCGCCACGATCAGCACGGGCAGCGCACGCACATGGCGCAGATCGGCGCCGGGCACCCACACGTCGGCCAACGGTGCGATCGGCGGCACCCATACCCGCGCCGCACCGGTGGCATACAGCTGGCGCTTGAGCTCTTCGCCATACACCGGATCAGCTTCGGCCAGAACCTCGGCTGTGAACGCGTTTTCGTCCGGGCCACCGAGCGCGATCCGCGCGTCGGGCAGATTGGAGTCGACGGTCAGGTCACCGTAGCGCGGCTTGTCCGCGCTGCTGCAGGTGGCGGTGACACCCGCGCGCGCCAGCGCGACTATCAGATCACGTGCCTGCCCCGACGTCGGCGCCACCACCTCTGCCACCGAGACGGCGCGCACACCGTCGCCAACGCGCACTCGCACCGCCGACGACAACCCGAACCAGCCGTACGCCGGATTATTTAGTGTCCAAGGATGTTTCGCCGAGTCGACAGCCGCTTCACCGTCGTGGAACAGGCCGAACCCGCGCCCGATCACCGCGTCGCCGACCTCGCTCACCGGAAGCGCCCCGGGCACCGGGCAGGGCCAACGCACCCGCAGCAGGTGATCGGCGCCGGTGAACTCGTCGATCGCGGTCTGGCACTCCACCCGCGCCACACCGTGCCAGAGCGTCAGGGTCTGCGTGTAGCGCAGCACTTCGCCGATGCGGCCGCGCACCACGATCCGCTGCCCCAGCGCACTCCGGTAGGCCCGCACCTCCGCCGGCGCGGCCGATGAGGCCACCACGGGACCCTTCGGCAGCAGATGCCACGGACCCTCACCGGCCTCGGGGTGCGCGGGATACTCGTCGTAGACGGCCAGTTCGTTGCCGACCCGGCCGTCGGCGATAAGCTCGCGCCCCGAGGCCACCTCGGTCAGCGATGCGACGCCGCCGCCGCGGGCCGGGTCCACCGTGAGGCGGTAGTGCTCGTTGCCGATGGTGTTGCCGTCCAACGGCTCCCAGCCGTCGGCGGTATCGCCGTCGCCCAGCCGATACGACTGCCACCCCAGCGACGGCACATCGCGCGCCAACCAGCTGACGCAACAGCCCGACACATGGGTCGGCAACGCCGCGCCGTCGGCGTCCAGCACCTGCGCCTCAGGCGGCACCGGCTCGGCAAATCGGGCGGTGACGATGTCGGTCCGCTTGTGCGCCAGCGTATTCCACACCACCAGAGGGCCGTCGACCGCGCTGGACAGCAGCGCCAGCGCGTTGTCGCGGGCGGTGGTGCCGAGTTCCCAGGCGTCGCGCCAACCGGTCAGCAGATCGAGGTACACCTGGTCGGATTCCGAACCGGTGATCGCGTCGTGGTGGGCGCCGTAGGCCAGTTGCACCCAGGCCTTCGCCAGCGCGGCGTGCGGATAGGTCGCGCCACCGAGGAGGCCGGCGAACACCGCGAACTTCTCCGCGTCCAATACCGCGTCCTCGGCGGCGCGGTTGGCCTGTTTGGTGTCGATGTAGGACACATGACAGCCGGTGTAGATCGGGTTCATGTCGCGGGTCTGCGGCGACGCGTCGACACCGCGCTCGGCGAGTTCGGCGCGCACGGCGGCGAAGAACTCGCGCGGCAGCGCGCAGATGAACTTCGGCCACGTGTAGCGGGTGTTCCAGTCGCGGTGAATCTCGGTGACCCACTTGTTCGGCGGCGTGTAGTCGGTGCCGACCGGCAGCAGCACGTTGCGGGTCAGCGCGACCTTCTTCAGCGAGGTGAACAACTCATACGTCGCCGTCGATGCCTCGTCGAGTGTCGCGGCGGAGTCCATCCACCATCCCGCCGAGTAATGCGCGGGCATGTAGTGCGTGAGCAGCCCGCGACCCGACGGGGCGATCCATTCGAACTCGCTGCAGAACTGCATCCGCTCGGGGTCGCCGCCGCCGGCCATCGGGCCCCACTGGTGGTGCGGGCCGCGTGCCCAGGAACTCGAGGTCAGGCCGGCGTCGGCGGCCATGCCGGGGAACTGCGGGTCGTGGCCGAACGCGTCGAGCTGCCAAGCGGTTTCGGGCGAAGCGCCCAGCACGCCGCGTTGAAAACCCATGCCTGCCACGAAGTTCCGGATCGTCGTCTCGGGACTGGTGAGGTTGGTGTTGGGTTCGTTGTAGGTGCCGCCCATGATCTCGACGCGACCCTCGCCGAGGAAGCGGCGCAGGTCGGCGCGGTCCTCGGGGTGGGTGTCCCAGTACGGTTTGAGGTAGTCGACTTCGGCGAGCACGAACTTGTATTCCGGTTCACGGCGGGCCATTTCGAGGTGTGCGCGCACCAGGTCGAAGCTGTTGGTCTGCCGGGCGCGGCCGGGCGGGTCCTCGGACCACACGCTGGTGTAGGCGGCTTGGGTGTTCCACCAGACCGGGTCGTAGTGGAAGTGGCTGATCATGTACATGGTCCAGCCGGGTTCGGCGACGGTGAAGACGAACGGGATGTCGGCGACACGGGCGTTGCGCTGCTGTCCGACGACCGGGTCGGTGACCGTCACCGGCACCTCGACGGTGCCGTCACCCTCGGGGGCCTGCACCTGACCGCTCAGGCCGTCGCCGTCGACGCGCACCGTGCCGTCGCCGTCGCTGTAGGTCACGCGCACCAGTTGCAGCGGCGCGTCCGGCGGCCCGACGAACAGATCCGTCGACTCCGCCGAAATCACCCGCACGCCAAAACCCTACGGAATTTATTGGATTCGCGCCGCGAGTCAGCGACCGTCGCGGAAGTTGAGGAACGCCGCGACGTCCGTCTTGACCGCAGCAAGATACTAATTCACGGCCTCACACCCGCGACACGTCGACCACCAGCGCGCGGTGATCCGACACCGGCAACGCCGGCGCGCAATAGCGCTCCACGCGCAACCCCGAGTCGCCGGTCAGGATGTGGTCGAGCTGCCGCGTGGGCGCCTCGGTGGGAAACGTCATCCCGTGCGCCAGCGCCCGCAGCCCGCTCCAACGTCGCACCGGCCCCGGCGTCATGTTCAGATCCCCCATCAGCACCGACGGCGACGGGAACCCCCGCAGATCCCGCAGCAGATGCCGCAGCTGCACCCGGTTCCACCCCGGCACGAACGACAGATGCGTGTTCGCGACGGTCAACGGCCCCAGCGGCGTGTCGAGCCGGCCCACCATCGCCGCGCGCGGTTCCTCGTCGACCACCTGCACCCGCTTCGGCCCGGGCAGATACATCGGGAACCGCGTCGGGATCCGCGGCAGCCGCAGCACCTGCCAGTTCTCGGCGGGAAACCGCGACAGCAGCGCGATGCCATAGGCCGCGGTGCCGGGCTGTTCGTCGCCGGTCGCGGCCATCCACGTCGCACCCGGCGTGCCGGAGATCGCCGCGACGAACCGGTGGCTCAGCGCGCCCATCGCCTCCGCGGCCACCGCCGTCAGATCCGTCCTGCCCGACCGCGGCTGATCGACGTCGACCTCCTGCAACGCCAGGATGTCGGCGTCGAGCTCACGGACGGCCTCGACGAGTCGGTCCTGCTCGACGACGCCGTCGTGGACACTGCGCCCGTGCAGGATGTTGAAGGTCGCCATCCGCATGGGTACTCAAGTACCCACAATGTCCGCCGAGCCCTACAGGAGACCTGTGCCCGCACGAAACGACGATCTGCGCGACGCGCTCCGACGGGCCGCGTCGGCGCTGCGCGACCACGGGCCCGATTTCGCCCTGGGCGGCAGCTATGCACTGTGGGTGTTCGGCGGACCCGAACCGGTGCACGACGTGGATTTCGTCGTCGCCGAACCCGACACCGAAGCCGCCGCGCTGACGCTGGAGAAAGCCGGCTTCACCATCGAGCGCACCCCCGAGGACTGGTTGTTCAAGGCCTGCGTCGAGGACGACTTCGTCATCGACGTGCTGCACCGGCTCAACGGCGTGGCCGTCGACGCCGACACCATCGCCGCCGCCGAGGAGTACGACGTGCTCGCGATCCGGATGAAGGTGTTGTCCCCGACGTACGTGCTGGTGGAAAAGCTCAACGCGCTCAACGAGCACAACTGCGACTTCTCCGCGCTGCTGCCCGCCGTGCGCGCCGTGCGCGAGCAGCTGGACTGGGAGCGCCTCATCGCCGACACCGCCGAAAACCCGTTCGCAGCCGCGTTTCTGGTGCTCGCCGACCGGTTGGAGATCACCCCGTAACACCGGCCCGAGACAAACGCTGCGCGACGGCCGCTACCGCAGCCACCACCTCGGGCGGTTCGAGCACCTCGAAGTCGTAGCCGACCGTCGCGAAGTACAGCACCATCCGCTCGGGGTCGTCGGCGCCGGCGGTGACGATGCAGGCATCGGGGCCGTCGGGTTCGATTGTCGCCGAAGCTGGTGGAAAGTGCTGGGCCACAGCCTCTTCCGAGGCTTGATAGCGTACCCGGGCGACGTAGCGGTACGGCGAACTGCTGATCGACCGTCGCACGTAGGTGGCGGCGTCGGGCGCCTCGCGCGCCACGAACGTCGTACCCAGCGCGCGCACATCCGACATCCGGTCCAGCCGCAGGCTGCGCCAGTCCTGCCGATCGCGGTCGTAGGCCAGCAGATACCAACGCCGCCCGGTGGTCACCAGTTGGTAGGGCTCGAGCCGACGCTGGCTGGCGTTGCCGCGGATGTCGACGTAGCCGGCGCTGACGTGTTCGTGGTCGCGGCTGGCGCGGGCCAACGTCATCAGCACATCGGGTGCGACGGGCGCATCCGACGACGGCGACGTCAGCGTGACGGTCGCGTCGTGCAGCGCGGAAACCTGCGAGCGCAGCCGCGACGGCATCACCTGGTCGAGCTTGGACAGCGCGCGCAGCGCCGATTCACCGACGCCGGCCACCGTGCCGCCCGCGGCCAGCCGCAGACAGACCGCCATCGCGACGGCTTCGTCGGGATCGAGCAGCAACGGCGGCAGGGCCGCGCCGGCGCCCAGTTGGTAGCCGCCGCCGGCGCCCTTGCTCGCGTGCACGGGATAGCCGAGGTCACGCAGCCGTTCGACGTCGCGGCGCACGCTGCGGGTCGTCACACCCAGGCGCTCGGCGAGCTCCTCGCCCGTCCACACCCGCCGCGACTGCAGCAACCCCAGCAGCTGCAGCACCCGGCTCGTCGTTTCCGCCATATGCCGACCCTGTCGCAGTTATAGGACCGAAACTGTCCTATATAGGTGTCAGCGTAGTCGTATGGACCTGACCGCGTTGATCGCCGACCAGCTCGACTTCCACTGGACACACCAGCTTCGGCCCCGCCTGGACGGCCTGACCGACGACGAATACTTCTGGGAGCCGGTACCGAACTGCTGGACCGTCGGGCGCGACGGGTCTATCGACTTCGCCTATCCGCCGCCGGAGCCGGCGCCGTTCACGACGATCGCGTGGCGGTTGGCGCACGTCATCGTCGGGGTGCTTGCGGTGCGCAACTACTCGCACTTCGGCGCGCCGCCGGCGAGTTATGAAACGTGGCCGTACGCTACCGACGCCGCGACGGCACTGGGTCAGCTCGACGACGCGTACGCCCGGTGGATCGCCGGGGTGCGCGGCCTGTCCGACGACGACTTGGGTCGCCCGGTCGGGCCGGCCGAGGGTCCGTGGGCCGAGCACTCGATGGCCGAGCTGGTGTTGCACATCAACCGCGAAGTGATTCATCACGGCGCCGAAATAGCTTGTATCCGAGACCTTTACACCCACACGAAAGGGAACTGATATGCCAGGAATGCCCCCACCCGCCGGGGACGAACGCCAGACCCTGTTGGAGTTTCTGGCTTTTCAGCAGAACGCATTCTTCGCGGTGGCGTACGGCCTGACCGATGAGCAGGCGCGGTCGACGCCGTCGGTGAGCACGCTGTCGATCGGCGGGCTGATCAAGCACGCCGCCGGGGTCCAGAAGGGCTGGACGGACCGCGCGGCCTGTGCGCCGGAGTTTCCGCCCAAGGACGAGCGGCCGATGGCCGAGATCATGGCCGAGTACGCCGATCAGTACGTGATGCGCGAGGACGAGACGCTCGAGGGCCTGTTGGATCAGTTGAAGCAGCAGAACGCGGAGACGCTGCAGGTGCTGGGATCGGTGGCGCTGGACACGCCGGTGCCGGTGCCCCAGGAGGTGCCGTGGTTTCCCAAGGACATTGACCACTGGGACGTGCGCTGGGTGGCGCTGCATCTGATCGAGGAGTTGTCCCGGCATGCGGGGCACGCCGACATCATTCGCGAATCCGTCGATGGCGCAACGATGTACGAGTTGATGGCCGCCAACGAGGAGTGGCCGGAGACCGACTTCATCAAGCGCTGGAAGCCGTCGTCTTAGGCTGGTAGGGAGTCCAACCACGCGTCCATGAAGTGTTCGTCATCCTCGAATCCGCGTAGCCGTGCGACCTCGTCGAACAGGTCCAGCACACGTTGGTGGATGCGGTAGGCGGTGGAGCGGGGCATGCTGTCGGGTGCGTAGACGCCGCGACGCAGCCGACGCGCCCGACCGCGGCCGATCTCCCAGCGCATCGCGTCGGAGACGGCTTTGGAGGGGTTGCCGACCACGGCGAAACCTTGGTGCTCGAGCAACTGGAGCATTTCGTAAATGCTGGCGGGGCCGTGCACGTCAAGGTTGTGCGTCAGCACGTAGCGGAGCTCGATGCCGCGCAGGACTCTTCGGTTCATGGCCACACAGTGGCATCGAGGGGTGACATGTGCGCGCCGGCTCCGGGGTACATGTGCGAAAGTGCCCACCTCTGAGCGAATCTTTCGCTCACCTACTACAGCCCCCGGTAACTTCAGCGAATTTTTCGCTCATAGCCGGGCACTGAGAGCAGTGCTCCCCGAGAGGGAAGACGGCGCGGCTCAAGAGGGACGCGGCGCCGACGGCGGGCACGATGCCGCGCCGACGGCATGGCCACCTCGTGACGGGACGCGTCGCCACCGGGCCCGGGGTCCGAGACGCACCCCCCGAAACCGAGCCGTTCCTTTCCTTGCCTCGGAACGCATGTGCTCCCAAACTGGCCCGGACGCGCTCGCCCCGAGCCGTGTGGCCTTCCCCGCCGCGCGCCGGTTCCGGGGTACATGTGCGAAAGCGCCCACCTCTGAGCGAATGTTTCGCTCACCTACTACAGCCCCCGGTAAGTTCAGCGAATTTCTCGCTCATAGCCGGGCACTGAGAGCAGTGCTCCCCAAGACGGAAGACGGCGCCGACGGCGGGGCGCGATGCGGCGCCCAAGAGCCGAGCCCCTATCGCAGCACCGTCCGCACCGCGTAGTCGACCACCGCATCCAGATCCGTGCCCAGCCGGCCGGCCAGCCACTGCTGCGCCAACTCGGCCATCGCGCCGGTGTACATCGCCGCGCCCACCTGCGCGGCCACCGGATCGAACGTCGGGTGCAGACGCCAGCCCTCCGTCAACACGCCCTCGCGCAACTGATCCTGCGTCGCCGCCCGACGCGCGGCCAGCACCGGATTCGACCGCGCGTCCGTGAACAACACGCGTCCACGCCGCGGATCCGCGGAACTGAACCCCAGCACCGCCGCGATCCCCGCCCGCGTCCTAGCCCGAAGCGACTCCCCCGCACCCTCCATCGCCGACGCCACCTCGTCGGCCAACCCCGCGCTCACCTCGTCGTACACCGCACCCAGCAGGTCGTCGATGTCGGCGAAGCTCTCGTAGAAATACCGTGTGTTCAGGCCGCACGCGCGGCACACCGACCGCACCGACACCGCGGCTTCCCCGCCCTCGCCGAACAGCTCGTACGCCGCAGCGACCAACTGCGCGCGACGCTCCGCGCGCCGGTCGGTCAACGGCACACCGGCCCATCGGGTGGGACTGGACATGCCCTTCAGGGTAAGCCGACTCTGGTCACGGATGTAACCAAAGTTGTATTCTGGTTACAGCCGTGACCAAACCTGAAAAGAGGTCAGCCTTGTTCCTGCCGCACCAGATCGTCGGTCAGATGCTCAACAAACGCTTCGACCAGGGCATTCGTCGCAACTTCTTCAAAGGTATGGAGTTCGCGGCTCCGGTCGGCGACCCCGGCTGGTTCGGGCCGGGCAGCGCGGTCTGGCATGTGCATTCGCACATGTACTCGCTGATCTTCGGTCTGCAGTGTGCGGCTTACATGGAGCGGCTCGACCCGTCGATCTACTGGATGGGCATGCACCACTCGCGGCTGGTCAAACGCGACCCCGAAACCGGTATCGCGGTGCCCAAGATCGACCCCAAGGGCGCTCTTGTGCGCCTCGGCCACTCCGTCGCGTTCTTCACCGGCACCGCCTACGGCTCGACCGAAACCGCCGAGCGACTGGCCCAGAGCGTGCGCGCCATGCACCACACCATCAAGGGCACCCGCCCCGACGGCGCCACCTACGACGCCGACGATCCCGACTGGCTGCGCTGGAACTACGCGACCGTCGTCTGGGGCCTGGCCACCGCCCATGAGCTCTATCACCCGAACCCGTTGCGCGGCAAGAAACTTGACCAGTACTACGGCGAGTTCGTCCGCGTCGGCCACGCGCTGGGCGGCACCGACCTGCCGACCACGAAAGCCGAGACCGCCGAGTGCCTCGAGTCGTATCTACCCAAGCTCGCGGTTACCCACGGCACCGCGATGGCCACCGGCCCGAACCTGCCGATGCCGCAGGCCGCTGTCGACTGGGCCATCCGCGACACCATGCCGAAGTGGGCCAAGGAGATGATCCAGCACACCGACCCCAACATCATCGAGCGCACGGCCCGGCGCGCCACGGTGTGGGGCATCATCAACGGCCTGCAGACGGCCGCCGGCACCCCACCGGAGTTCCGTCAGGCCAAGGAGCGGGTGAAGTCGGGGACGACGGTCAAGCACACACTGCCGACGTACCGCCCAGGCGACGATCCGGTGCGCACCCGCGACGAGATCGAGCACAGCTTCGCGTAACTCTTAGCGCCCCCGCGAGATTGCAAATTCGCATGGAAAGCGCGAGTAACGCCCTGCGAAAATGCAATCTCGCGGCACTATGCGGCGATGTGTCGGAGGTCGTCGCCAATATCGGCACATGGGGGAAGTCTTCATCGGCCGAGAGGCCGTCGAGCGTGGCATCGTCACCCGACACGAATTGCAGCGTTGGTATGCGCCGATGCTTCCGGGCGTCTACGCCCCCAGGGGCGTCGTCTCGCTACCCGACCGCGCCGCCGGAGCGTGGCTCTGGTCGAAGCGCCGAGGCGTCATCACCGGTGTCGTCGCCTCGGCGTTACACGGCGCCGAATGGGTCGACGAGTATCAGCCGATTGAGCTCATCTGGCGTGCCACCCGATCGCCGCGCGGGCTGGTGGTACGAAATGAACGCATCGCCGACGACGAGATCACCTGCGTCGCGGGGATTTCCGTAGCAACCCCGGCCCGGGCGGCCTTCGATATCGGACGGTACCTGCGGCGCAGCGGCGCCGTCGAGCGATTGGACGCGTTGGCCAGGGCCACACCGTTGTCGAGCGAGGACGTGCTATTGATCGCGAAGCGTTATCCGGGCGTGCGCGGACTCAAGCGGCTCAGGCGAGCACTACCGCTGGTGGATGCCGGCGCGGCATCCCTGCAGGAGACTCGGTTGCGGTTGCTGTTCATCGACGCCGGATTCCCCCGGCCTGCCACGCAGATTCCGGTTTACGACGAAAACGGGCAACTGGTACGCATCCTCGACATGGGCTGGGAGGACTACAAGGTGGCCGCCGAATACGACGGCGATCAACACCGCACCGATCGGTACCAGTACGTCAAGGACATGCGGGTATACCCCAAGCTCGCACGCCTGGGATGGCTGGTGTCACGGGTCATCAAAGAGGACCGGCCCGTCGACATTCTCGAACGCACGCATCAGATGATGTCGGCGCGTGGTTGGCAGGGTCGGGTGAGGTTTCCGAGACGCGCGAGACTGTGACGAGCCGCGAGGCCGCCAAGATGCGCGAGATTGCAATTCCGCAGACAAAGTTCGAGTACACCCCTGCCAAACTGCAGTTTCGCGGCATTCGCGTCGTTTTGAGACACTGGGGCCATGAGTACGACGAAAAACCGCGAGGTCGCGCGGCTGGACCGGGTGTCGTTGCCGCTCGAGGCCGCGCGCATGGGAGCGACGGGTTGGCAGGTCACCCGCACCGGCGCCCGGGTCGTCACCAAGCTCGCCGGCCGCGGCTCGCTGCAACAGAAGGTCATCAAGCAGATCCCGCAGACGTTCGCCGATCTGGGGCCGACGTACGTCAAGTTCGGCCAGATCATCGCGTCGAGCCCCGGCGCGTTCGGCGAACCGCTGTCCAAGGAGTTCCGCAGCCTGCTTGACCGGGTGCCGCCGGCCGACGCCAGGCAGATCCAGAAGCTGTTCCGCGAGGAACTCGGCGACGAACCCGCCAACCTGTTCAAGAGCTTCGACGAACAACCGTTCGCATCAGCGTCGATCGCGCAGGTGCACTACGCCACCCTGCACAGCGGCGAAGAGGTCGTCGTCAAGATCCAGCGTCCAGGGATCCGCAAAAGAGTCGCCGCGGACCTGCAGATCCTCAAGCGCGGCGCGCGGCTGGTGGAGTTCGCCAAGCTGGGCCAGCGCCTGTCCGCCCAAGACGTCGTCGCGGACTTCGCCGACAACCTCGCCGAGGAGCTGGACTTCCGCCTGGAGGCGCAGTCGATGGACGCCTGGGTGGCGCATATGCACGCCTCGCCGCTGGGCAAGAACATCCGTGTGCCCCAGGTGTATTGGGACCTCACCAGCGAGCGGGTGCTGACGATGGAGCGGGTCAACGGCACCCGCATCGACGACGTCGCCAACATCCGCAAGAAGGGTTTCGACGGCACCGAACTCGTCAAGGCGCTGCTGTTCAGCGTGTTCGAGGGCGGGCTGCGGCACGGCCTGTTCCACGGCGACCTGCACGCCGGCAACCTCTACGTCGACGACGACGGCAAGATCGTGTTCTTCGACTTCGGCATCATGGGCCGCATCGACCCCCGAACACGTTGGCTCCTAAGGGAACTCGTCTACGCGCTGCTGGTGAAGAAGGACCACGCCGCCGCGGGCAAGATCGTCGTGCTGATGGGCGCCGTCGGCACCATGAAACCCGAGGCGGAGGCCGCCAAGGATCTGGAGAAGTTCGCCACGCCGCTGACCATGTCGTCGCTGGGTGATATGAGCTACGCCGAGATCGGCAAGCAGTTGTCCGCGCTGGCCGAGGCCTACGACGTCAAGCTGCCCCGCGAGCTGGTGCTGATCGGCAAGCAGTTCCTCTACGTCGAGCGCTACATGAAGCTGCTCGCCCCCAAGTGGCAGATGATGTCGGATCCGCAGCTCACCGGATACTTCGCCAACTTCATGGTCGACATCAAGCGTGAGCACGACGCCGAACTCGAGGTTTAGATGCAGCGACGAGCGCTGGCGCGAGGAGCCATATGATCAGCCGCGAAGGCACCGCCAAGTCCGGTGAGCTCGACATCCACTACGAGGATATGGGCGACCCGAACGACCCGGCCGTCCTGCTCATCATGGGTTTGGGCGCGCAACTTCTGTTGTGGCGCAAGGAGTTCTGCGAGAAGCTGGTCAACCAGGGACTACGCGTCATCCGCTTCGACAACCGCGACGTGGGCCTGTCGAGCAAGCTGAAGGGCCAGCACATCAGCACACCCCTACCGCTGAGGATGATCCGCTCGCAGCTCGGCCTGCGAAGCCCGGCGCCCTACACGCTCGACGACATGGCCGACGACGCCGCGGCGCTGCTGGATCACCTGCAGATCGAGCAGGCCCACGTCGTCGGCGCATCGATGGGCGGCATGATCGCGCAGGTCTTCGCCGCCCGACACAAGACCAAGACCAAGACATTGGCGGTCATCTTCTCCAGCAACAACCAGGCGTTGCTTCCGCCGCCGGCGCCACGGCATCTACTGGCGATCCTGCAGCGGCCCAAGGACGCCAGCCGCGAGGCCATCATTGAAAACGCAATAAGGGTCAGCAAGATCATCGGCAGCCCCGGCTATCCGCGTCCCGACGACACGATCCGCGCCGAGGCGATCGAGGGCTTCGACCGCTCCTACTATCCCGCCGGCATCGGCCGCCAGTTCTCGGCGATCCTGGGCAGCGGCAGCCTGCGCCACTACGACAAGCAGATCACCGCCCCCACCGTGGTGATCCACGGCAAGGCCGACAAGCTGATGCGCCCGTTCGGCGGGCGCGTGGTCGCCAGGGCAATCGACGACGCGCGCCTGGTCCTGTACGCCGGGATGGGCCATGAGCTGCCCGAACCGCTGTGGGACGACATCGTCGGCGAGCTCAAAACCAACTTCTCGGCGCGCTGAGCACGGCGAAGTGGAGTCGGCGAGACACAAAGGGCTACGCTCTACCGCTTGAGAGCGTGTCCGCCGTCCAGCAGCCGTGCGGGGAGTACGGTCAACAACATCATGTGATCGGCGTCACCGACGCGTCACAGCGTCACCAGAAAGGCCAAGCAGGGGAAATATGTCTGATAACTCATCCGGCACCAAGGATCTGACGCCGCACTTCGAGGACATCCAGGCCCACTACGACCTGTCGGACGACTTCTTCGGCGTCTTCCAGGACCCGACGCGCAAGTACAGCTGTGCGTACTTCACCGGTCCGGACGTGACGCTGTCGGAGGCGCAGATCGCCAACGTCGACCAGCATCTCGACAAGCTCGACCTCAAGCCGGGGATGACGCTGCTGGAGGTCGGCTGCGGCTGGGGCCTGACGTTGCAGCGGG
This sequence comes from Mycolicibacterium sp. XJ662, assembly GCF_053484035.1. Classification (NCBI taxonomy): domain Bacteria; kingdom Bacillati; phylum Actinomycetota; class Actinomycetes; order Mycobacteriales; family Mycobacteriaceae; genus Mycobacterium; species Mycolicibacterium sp. XJ662. Next base: position 626,052 of record NZ_JBEFTL010000002.1, read on the forward strand.
CGATGGAGAAGTACGACGTCAACGTCATCGGCCTCACGCTGAGCAAGAACCAGCAGGTCTACTGCAACGAGTTGCTGAGCAAGGTCGACAGCGAGCGGACGTTCGATGTGCGCCTGGAGGGCTGGGAGCAGTTCCACTCCCCCGTCGACCGGATCGTGTCGATCGAGGCGTTCGAGCATTTCGGCCACGAGCGCTACGACGACTTCTTCAAGACCTGCTTTGACATCCTGCCCGACGACGGCCGGATGACGATCCAGAGCAGCGTCGGCTACCACCCCTACGATCTGGCCGAGCGTGGCAAGAAGCTGACCTTCGAGATGGCCCGCTTCATCAAGTTCATGATCACCGAGATCTTCCCGGGCGGACGACTGCCGACCACGCAGATGATGGTCGAGCACGGCGAGAAGGCCGGCTTCGTGGTGCCCCAGCCGCAATCGCTGCGCAACCACTACATCAAGACCCTCGGCATCTGGGCCGACCGGCTCGAGCGCAACAAGGACGCGGCGATCGCGGCCACCGACGAAGAGAACTACAACCGCTACATGCGCTACCTCAAGGGCTGCCAGTTCTACTTCATCGACGAGGGCATCGACGTCAGCCTGGTCACCTACCTGAAGCCGGGCGCCGCAGCGTAACCGGCGACGACGACGGCAGACGAGCCCGGCGTCAGTTCATGTTCCACCGCTCGCCGTAGGTGGTGACGCTGTCGCCGTCGGCGGAGATGAGCCGGGCGAACGGACGCAGCATCACCCCGCCGGCGGCGCCGGTCACCGTGCCGTGCGCGTTGGACACCGCCACAGCGCCTTTGGGGCCCTTGACGTTGACGGAGAACGTGGCGACTTCCTGGATGCCGGGGCCGTTGCCGAGGTCGGCGCTGATCGACGCACCCGGAAACAGGTTCGGCGTGGTGATGAAGTTGTCCAAGTAGAAGCCGCTACCGGGAATCGGCAGGGGCGCCGAATCCAACAGGATGTTGGGCGTGGTGTATCTGAAGTTGATTCCGACTCCCAGGGACCACGGGAACCCGATCTGATAGCCCAACTCGAGCTTGCCCTTGAAGTTCTTGGCTTTCGGCCCCTCCACGGTGTACTTGGCCCGGCCGGAATGGAACCACTCGCGCGTGAGGCGATTGCGGTCCATCGGCACCACCCCGTTGAGGAAGGTGTCCCACTGCTGGATGGTCAGCGTGCGATCCTTGCCGTCGACCACGCTTAGCTCGTTGTCCAGAGTTGCGTGGGAGGTTCCGGTGCTGACGAACAACGACGCGACGGCCGTTACGAACACGATCGCTACCCGACCGATTGCGTGCATGATCACCTAACTTGTCCTCGGCCGCCTGATCGGCCCTCGTTACCGCATGTGAATACAAAAAGCTTTGTCGATCTAAAGTAGTGCTCATCTGCAACAAAAGAAACATAACGCGCACGAAAATTACGGATGCCTAGGGGGTCTAGGCGAGCGCGCGTCGTGGGTGTCTATGCGTTAAGTGCCAAGCTCTGAGCGAATCTTTCGCTCAGGCCGCGGCCTGGCCGGCGTCGTCGTCACCCGCGTCGTCATCACCGGCATCGTCGTCGTCACCCGTCGTCGTATCGGCGCCGACGTCCTCGGTGGCTTCCTCGACCTCGGCGTCGACGTCCTCGGACTCGACGTCCTCGGCTTCGGTGCCGATGTCCTCAGACTCGGTATCGACGGCCTCGGTATCGGTGCCCTCGGTTTCGTCGTCGATGGTCCCGACGGCCTCGGTGCCGTCCTCGTCCTCGGTGACCGATTCTTCGTCGACCACCTCGTTGTCGACGACGGTCTCGTCGTCCTTCTGGTTGACGATGGCCTCCACCTTTTGTTTCCAGGTGGGCTCGGACTCCACCGACTTCTCAGCCGGCGCGGAGAACGCGGCGGTGTTCGACTCGGCGGGCGGGGCGATCAGCGTGGTCGTTCCACCGCCGAAGGCGTTCTGGATACCTTCACCGACCGCCTCGACGAGGTCCTGGCCCACCGCGAACCAGTTCTGGAACGGGTTGAACGGCAGCGGCGACAACCACCGTGTCTGCCCCGGATCGCCGCTCCAGTTGTAGCCCAGGTCCACCAACACCTTCAGCACCGGCGTGACGAGGTCGACGATCGGCCGCACGAACGGCTTGAATGGGCCGGGCACGATCTGCATCACCAGATCCGTCAGCGGCAGGCTCTTGGCCGGAATCATGAAGTACCGGTTGCCGTCCCCGTCGACGCGGCAGTGCGGGCCCGGGCAGGGCTCGTCCAGGATCGCCGCCAACTCTTCCTCGGTGTAGCCGTAGGCGATCGAATCGGTGGGCGCGTTGCCGTCGGGCGTCAGGTAATAGCCGTGCACAAGCTCGAATGCCGCCAGCGCGTTAAGCATCGCGAACGGGTTGAGCCAGTACAGCGGCGCATACATCACCGGGTCGTACTCGAAGCCGACGCTGGTGGTCTCGATCCCGATGTCGGTCGGCATCGACGGGCCGAACGTCACGTCGATGAACGGGATCGTCGGCAAGAACCCGAGCCGGGTGAACAGCCCGCCGTCGGGGTTGTAGGCGTTGCCGATCACAAACACCGACAGCCGTTCCTTGAGTTCTGGGCTGAGGCTGGCCAGGTTGCGCAGCTCGTTGGAGACGACGGCCCCGCCCTGGGAGTAGCCGGCGAGGATGATGTCGTCGTCGGTGTTGACCAGCCGGTCGATCAGCGTGGTGTTGAGGTTGGTGACACCGGTGCCCACCGAGTCGTTCCACGTCGCGCACCGGCCGGGCACGCACCACCCGGAGAAGAAAAACAGCGGGAAGAACGACGCCGGGTAGTTGATCCCGGTCAGCGTGCAGTCGGTGGCCACGACACATTCGGAGGGCAATGCCGGGTCGGTGCCGCCGATGTAGCGGTCGTAGAAATGCGGCATGTAGTTCTCGACGACGTTCGCGTCCGGCGTGCCAGTGCCCGGAACGATCAGCACCGAGGTGGCGGCCAGGCTGATCGCCGCCATCACCGCCGTGATGGCACCGAAGACAGCCGTGCTCACGGCGCCTAGGAGTACGAGGAAGGTAACTCGACCAGCCTTACGCATTCGTTGAATATCACATAACGCACCGGTCCATGGCGGTAGAACACGCAAAAGTTGCTGCAGCAAAGTTAGCCACGCGGTCCCAACCGTCAGATCCGTATCGTATTGACCTCAGGTAGACAGTGAGCCACGAACCAGCCCTGTCGGCCGGGGCGGCTCTGGCGGCACAAACGTTGCGACTTTCCGCTTGGGCACGCGGGCAATCTCAGTGCGCCCGTTGGCGATCGGCGAGACGGGGGCATCGCGCCTGCGCAGAAACCGTTGCGCTGTCACAAACGTAAATAATTGCGGTTTCCCACAATTCATAGGGAAACACCCGATTCCATTTCGGCGGGGAATCGCTACGGTCCACAGGTATGGAGGCGGCAGATGAAACCGCGTGCTTCTTGGCGGAGTGGTACCTGCCTGAGCTGACCGAGGAATCCGTCAACGAAATGGTGGCCCGGCTCGACGCGGCCGCCGCCAGCGCCACGAGCGAGGGCACGCCGGCCCGCCTCTTGGTGACCCTCTCCGTTCCCGCCGACGAAGTGCTCTACGGCGTGTTCTGCAGCGACTCCCCGGAGATCGTCTCGCGGGTCTGCAACGCGGCCGGCGCCCCACACCAGCGGCTGTCCACCCGGGTGGGCACCCGGATCCGAAAGCAACATTCCTGACGTTGCCAGGGCGGCCTCATGGGGCATACCACCACTAGCCGTTATAGGCTCGGTTTGCTGTCGGCGAGGGGTGGTCAATGGCTTCCGGCGTTATCGAACGTCCGGCTGAATATCGGGTGGTGTCGGATTTCCTCCGATCCGCCGCGATGCGCCCGTCGGGTCTGGTCCTCGAGGGCGAGACGGGCGTCGGCAAGACCACGCTGTGGTTCGCCGGGGTCGACGATGCGCGCGAGCGCGGCTTCCGGGTGCTCTGGGCCCGGGTCGGCCCGCAGGAAACCTCGCTCACCTACGCGGCCGTCGCCGACCTGTTCATCGACGTCGATCCGGCGGTGCTCGACTCGCTCCCAGAGGTGCAGCGCAACGCCGTCGACCACGTGCTGCTGCGTGCGAGCGGCACCGGCCCGGCGACGGATCAGGGCGTCATCGCCGCGGCGCTGGTTTCGGCCATCGAGCAAACGTCACGTGACGAACCGGTCCTGGTGGCGATCGACGACGTGCAATGGCTCGATCCGTCCAGCCGGGCGGTCCTCGCGGCTGCCGCCCGACGGTGGTCGGGACCGATCGGGCTGCTGCTCACCGAGCGCACCGAGCACGACGGCCGCGAAGCGACCAGTTGGTTGCAGTTGGCCACTGCCGACGGCATGGTTCGGCACCGCGTCGGAGCGTTGAGCCTGGGCGCGTTGCATGCGCTGCTCTTTGCGCGACTCGGCCGTGCGCTCCCCCGCCCGACGTTGGTGCGGATCGCCGAGGTCTCCGGCGGAAACCCGTTCTACGCACTGGAACTGGCGCGTGCGGTCGAGTCGGGCAGATCGTCGTCAGAGCTGCCACCGACGCTCGCGGAGTTGATGCGACAACGGATCGGACACCTCGACGATGAGGCGAAGACGCTGCTGCTGGCCGCCGCATCGTCGGCGGGACCCACCGTCGATTCCCTTGCCGAGATCACCCGCACCGACCGGCAACACACCCTGCAGCTGCTCAAAGAGGCAGAAGCCAAGGGCCTGCTCCACATCGACGGTGATGCCGTCCAATTCGCCCACCCGCTGTTGGCGCAGACCGTGTACTCCGACGCCACGCGACGCGAACGCCGGGCCATGCACCGACGCCTCGCGGAGGTGGTGACGCTGCCCGAAGCGAGGGCCCGACACATGGCGCTGGCGGCCTCGCGTGCGGACGCCGCCACGCTGGCGGCCCTCGATGAGGCCGCTGGCGCCGCCCGTGCGCGCGGTGCCCCCGGCGCCGCCGCCGAGTTGATCGAGCTGGCGATCGGGCTCGGCGGGGACACCTCGATCCGCCGAATCCGTGCCGCCGAGCACTATCTGCACGCCGGCGACCTGGAGCGCGCCCAACGGCTGCTGGACACGCTGATGGCACGCAACCCGCAAGGTACGGACAAAGCCATGGCGCTGAACCTGTTGGCCGCCATGCGGATCCACGACAGCCGCTTCGACGACGCAGTCTTACGGCTCGAGAAGGCGCTGCGCACCGCCGACTGCAGTTCTGACGTGCGGGTTCGCACGCTGCTGCTGCTGTCGCACGCCCGGCTAAACGCCGGCGATTTCGTAACAGCGCTACAGAACGCCGAGCGCGCCGTCACCCACGCCGAAGAGATCGACGATCCCGACCTGACCAGCCAAGCCCTGTCGCTGCGGACCACGATCGGCTGCATGTGCGGACGCGGTGTCGACCTTCCGAGCCTTCGGCGCGCACTGACCCTGGAACGGCCCGACAGCGAGGCCCCAATCGCCTTCCGCGCCAGCGCCAACAACGCATTGTTGCTGGCGTGGACCGGCCAATTGGACGAAGCCGGTGAGCATTTGGCCGCGGTGTACCGACGCTGCGCCGAGCGCGGCGCAGAGACGGACCTGACCTTCATCGCCGTGGTGATCGCGCTGACCGAGGTATGGCGCGGCCGGTACGACGAAGCGGCGCAGGTGGCCGAGGAGACGGCGCAGCGTGCCCAACAGCTCGGCGGCGACCAGTTGTGCGTTGTCGCCAAGGCCGTGCAATCACTCATCAGCGCACACCAGGGCAAGGTCTCGGAGACCCGCGAGAACGCCCGTGACGCAATCGGTTTGGCCCACCAATGCGGGTCGCCCAATCTGGCGTACTGGGCGTCGGTCAGCCTGGGCTTTCTCGAGGTCTCGCTCGGCAATTACCAAGACTCGGCGAGAATTCTGCAGCCGATGGTGGACTGCTTCCCTTCGGTCTCGGGCACCGAGATCATCAACGTGGCATGCGTTTCCGACGCGGTCGAAGCGCTCACCGCGCTGGGCCGCCACGCCGAAGCAGAGCCCATGGTTGACGCGCTGGAGACCAACGGGCAGGTGCTCGACCGGCCGTGGATGTTGGCCACCGGGGCCAGGTGTCGGAGCTTGTTGTCGGCCGCACATGGCGAAATCGAAGCGGCCGTGTCCAAGGCGGAAGAGGCCTTAGCACACCATGACCGGCTGCCGATGCCGTTTGAGCGCGCCCGCACGCTGCTGCTTCTCGGCCAGCTGCAACGCCGGCGACGAAAGAAAGATGTTGCGCGCGCGCTGGTCACGGAGTCGCTGCAGGTTTTCGAAGCCGTGGGGGCGCCGCTGTGGGCGGACCGGGCGCGCGCCGAATTGGACCGCGGCGGCCGTCCCACCCGCGGCGATTGGGGCCTCACGGCCTCCGAGCGCCGGGTCGCCGAATTGGCGGCAACCGGTATGACAACGCGGGAAGTCGCCACGGCGTTGTTCATCAGCCCGAAGACCGTGGAAGCCAACCTCGCCCGCGTCTACCGCAAGCTCGACATCAACACTCGGGCCGAACTCGGCCGCAGATTTAGCCAGGAGCAACGGTAGCTAGAACGATGCTGTCGAAAGCAAATTTGCAGGTCCGTCAAGTTTTTTGCAGGGCGACGGATGTACCGAGTCCGCCAGTAACCGCGGTGTCGGCCAGAAAGCATCCGTGTTCTGCACTTTCCTATTGACACATCGTGTTAAGGTCTGGCACGCTAGCAAACAGTCTCAATTCAAGAGCTTTGGGGGAAAAATGAGCGGGGTCATCACTAAGTTCCAGACGGGCGTTGCCGCCGTTGCAGTCGCAGCAGCAGCCACCGTCGTCCCAGCCACGATGGCGCAGGCCGCCCCTGAGGTGCCCGTGCCGGCCGCGCCGGTTGTCCAGACGCTCGACTTCGCTCCGCTGCAACCACAGCCGATCGAACTCGACGAGCCGCGGACCTGGTTCCAGAACTCCCTGTGGTGGTTCGGTTCCTCTAACCCGAACCCGCCGTCCAACGAGCGGACGTGGTTCAGCTTCAACCCGTTCACCCTGATTCCCAGCTTCCTGCGGCCGTTCTTCGGCTGGATGGGTAATTTGAACTTCCAGGCGTGCTTCGCGGGTATCAGCGCCAAGATCGGCCCGTACGGTTCGTTCAGCGTCACTGTCGGTAGGCGCTGCTAAGTTCCGTCGTTCGTTATCTCGTAATCGGCTGTCGGTACGTGTCGGTCTGAGGTAACTTCGTCGTTGCCTAAATCGGGGCGTACCGCCTCAGCCGAGTACGGGGGTTAACTTCTGCGTGCAAATTCCGCGAAATCCGTTTCGACGCGAGTCGAACGGTGACAACGACGATTCTGCGCATACAAATGAAGGTGACCACGAAGCGGACCGGCCGGAGTTCCTGAAGCGGCGGAGCACGCTGATTGCCGGTGTGGTGCTCCTGGCCGTCGTGGCGTTCGGGGCTTGGCTGGCGTACGGAGCCTTCCAAGCGCGGTCGAACCTCGAAGCCGCCCGCAGCGCTGCTCAAGAGGCACGGGAAGCGCTGCTGAAAGGCGACGCTGAGGAGACCACCCAATGGGTCGACAAGGCCACGGCGCACGCCAAAGACGCACAGGACGCGACCCATTCGCTTCCGTGGAATATCGCCGCGACCGTACCGTGGCTCGGGAGCCCGTTCAAGACTGGGCAGCAGATCTCTGACGTAGTGGTCGGCCTAGCCGCCGATGTGTTACAGCCCTCCGCCGATGTGGCAGAAGCACTCTCGCCGGACCGGTTGCTTCAGGACGGCACGGTCAACGTCCAGTTGCTCCGTGATTCTGCGCCACGATTGAGCGAGATCTCGGCTTCCGCCGCAGAACTGGGCGAGCAAGCAGACGCGATTTCACAGCCCGCTTACTTCTCTGCCATGCGCGATGCTCGCACGCAGCTGCAGTCGCAGACGTCAGACGTGACAGGCCTGCTGGAAAATACGGATCTTGCAGCGCGTCTTGCCCCGGGGATGATGGGTGCCGATGGTCCCCGGACTTACTTCATGGCATTTCAAACCAATGCCGAAGCCCGAGGCACCGGTGGCCTGCTTGGCGGATTCGGCATCCTCCGGTTCGACAACGGGAAGCCGACCGTGGACAAGCTGGCACCGAATACTGAACTTCGAGCAGCCTCCACGTCCATTGATCTGGGCCCGACGTTCGACCAGCAGTGGGGATGGGCTAATGCATACACCGACTTCCGCAACAGCAATATGAGCCCACACTTCCCATACGCGGCCCAGATTTGGAGGTCGATGTGGGCGGAGGAATCGGGCATGAACGTCGACGGCGTGATCGCTATCGACCCCGTCGCGCTCAGCTACATCCTCCGTGCTGTCGGGCCCGTGACCATGCCGGATGGCGAGAGAATCACGGCGGATAATGTTGTCGAGTTGACGGAATCCACTGTATACGAGCGCTTTCCAACCGATCAGACCGCGCGCAAGCAGTACCTCCAGGACGTTGCGAGCGAAGTCGTGAACAAGATAACGGGCCGAGTGGAGTCGCCACGCAAGCTGCTCGACGCCCTCGGCAAGGCGACCAGTCAACGCCGCATCGCGGTGTGGAGTGCGTCGCCAGAGGAACAAGCGCTTCTCGAAGAGACGCCGCTGGCACATGTGGTACCCGACGATGATGCACCTTACGCCGAGGTGGTGATCAACAACCTCGGCGGAAACAAGATGGACTATTACTTAACGCGGCAGATCGAGTACGCGGCCGACGGATGCGACGGCGAAACCCGAAAATCCACCATCACAGTCCGTTTGGCGAATACTGCACCGGATGGTCCGCTGCCGGATTATGTGGCAAGCAGCGGCGGCATCGTGGAGGCAGCTCAGGCGCCGCTTAACGCACCGCGCGGTGCCATGTTGACCTCGGTGACGCTGGTCGCCACAAAGGGCGCCGAGTTGGCGGGCGCCATCGCCAACGGCCAGAACGTGCCGGTTTCACGCGGTATGGAACGCGGCCACCCCATGTTTGAAATGCAAGTTGGCATACCGCGCGGAGAATCCGGCGAAATAAAGTTCCTCCTTAGCGAGCCGACTTCGCCGGGCGCGCCCCGGGTGCCGATACAGCCGTTGATCGACGATGTTACTCCCAAAGTGTCGGTGCCCGAGTGCTCGCATTGATCAGGAAACGCACGCCGACCCTACAACTAGGCGCCCAGAATTGTCTTTGCTGCGCACCTTACTTTGGTCATGGTGCAGGCGACGGCAGCGGTAGACTTCGGCGAATCGCGGCGTCGCTTACCGGTGCACGCGAAGGGGTACAAACGGGGATTAGGGACTTGCGTTGACCATTCAGGATTATGTACGAATTCTGCGCGCTCGGTGGGTCGTCGTCTGCAGCATGATCGTGCTCGGGCTTCTAGGAGCTGTTGCGGTCAACTTGCTCACGACTCCTCTGTACGAGGCATCGACGAGACTCTTCGTTTCCACCACTGCCGGCACGTCCGCCTCGGAGATATATCAGGGCAATCGGTTCTCCCAGGAGCGAGTGGTTTCGTATACCGAGATACTTAAGGGGCACACGCTGGCTCAGCGGACTATCGACAAACTGGATTTGGACACCAGCGCCAGCGATCTACAAGCGCGTGTTGAAGCGACGTCCAAGCCCGACACGGTTCTGATTAATGTCAGTGTCGTCGATCCATCACCGGTACGGGCTCGCGACATTGCGGACGCACTATCCGACGAGTTTGTCGCTATGGTGCGGGAGTTGGAGACTCCGCCGGACGGGACTTCACCCGATGCCCGAGTCGTCGTTGAACAGCGTGCGTCGATTCCCTCTGAACCCGTCGTTCCTAAAAGCAAGCGAAACATCGCGATCGGCCCAACTCTCGGCCTGTTGGCGGGTATCGCTCTCGCAATTCTTCTCGATCTCATGGACAACACAGTGAAGAGCCGAGAGACGATCGAAGACGTCTCTGGTGTCGGGCTTGTTGGCAGTATCCCGTTCGATAAGGACCGCCGCAACGAACCGGCGATTTTCTTCGAGAATGACAACTCTGCAATCGCGGAGAGCTTCCGGAAGCTTCGAACCAACCTGAAGTTCCTTGCAGTCGACAATCCGCCACGTGTGATCGTGGTAACGAGCGCGTTGGCAGGCGAGGGCAAGTCCACAACTGCCGTCAATATCGCGTTTGCGCTGGCGGAAGACGAGCACAACGTAGTAATCGTCGATGGTGATCTACGCCGACCGCGACTAGACAAATACCTCGATCTGGTGGGCACCGTCGGATTCAGTTCCGTGCTGGCGGGCAGCGTCTCACTCGATGATGTAGTCCAGAAAACTAGGTTTCCGGGGCTGTCCGTCGTTACTTCAGGCCCGATTCCTCCCAATCCGAGCGAACTCCTCGGCTCGCAAGCAGCGAAGAAGGCGCTCGATGAACTACGGGTCCACTTCGACTATGTCGTGGTGGATTCCCCTCCACTCCTAGCGGTGACGGACGCCGCCGTTCTAGCAACCAACGCCGACGGTGTGTTGATGATTTCACGCTTCGGCCAGACCAAACGCGACCAACTCGCGCATGCGGTCGAAAACCTGAAGAGTGTCGGAGCAACACTGCTCGGTGCGGTATTGGCCATGACGCCGGCTCGAGGCAATTCCTCATACAACTACAACTACTACGGCGACCGCAAAGTGGAGACCGGCAAGCTTGGCCGGGCCGCTACTCGGTGGCGCAAATAGAGAAGTAGTGGCGGTCGCAACCCGTGATAAGAGTCGTCCACCTTGCTGAACCCAGGAACGGCGGCGTGCCGTCGGTGATGGCCTCCATCGCCATCGCACAGTCTGCAGCAGGTATGAACGTCACAGTCCTGGGGCACCCAGAATCCGACCAACGCGATCGCCTCATCGGCAGCGGTGTGACCTATGTTGACACCCGGTTCACCGCATGGGGAAGGCTTCCCGCCAATATTCGCCTTATACGCTGTCAAGCGCGAAGGGCGGATCTTCTCCACTTTCATAGCTCCCGGGCTGGCCTATTCCGTATCTTATTCTTACTCTCTAAACGCTCGCCGGTGATTGAGTTTTCCCCCCATGGTTGGGGTTGGCTCGCCGCACCACGTTTTGCCCGTAGGGCATACGCCATGGTTGAGCGATTGCTGGCTGTGACTACCGACCGGTTCCACGTCCTTGGAACTCTTGAACTCGAGGAGGGCCATCGACGCCTCGGCTTGCCCGAATCCAGATGTACGCAGATTGGCAACGGCGTGGACACGAAGCAATTTGCGCCGACACTCGACGACACCTTCTCCCCACGAGGAGGAGGTGTCGAGATTCTCTGCGTCGGTCGACTGTGCCGTCAGAAGGGGCAAGATCTTTTAATCCGGGCCGCAAGTCAATTGCCTGACAGTCCCTGCAGTGTCACGCTGACGCTAATTGGTTCCGGGCGTAGCGAACAGGAGTTGCGGCGCCTTGCATCCGAGCTGAACGTCGAGGTGGACTTTTTGGGCAATCTCACCAACCTCGTGGACCATTATCGCCGCGCCGATATTGTAGTGCTGCCGAGCCGATGGGAAGGTGTCCCGTTGGTCGCACTTGAGGCAATTTCGTGCGGTTGCGCGCTGTTGCTCACAGAACCGGCGGCCGACCCACAACTTCGGGAGTGGGCAATGACATGCGAGCCCAGCGTAGAAGGAATTGCCGCGGCGATTGCCACCCTTGTGAACGATGTGTCCGCGAGGCAGAGACTGCGCGCGCGGGCAGGGCAAGCTCGAACCCACATTGACGAGCAGGTCGTACTTGATGCCCACGTGAATCTTGTCAGGACTCTTGTTGCGGCGACATCGTGAGTCGAATGGCGGTTCGTGAGCACCGTAGGACCGAAGGCGTTTTGGGTCGCCGCACTTTTCTGCTCGCCGTTGCGCTTATTGCGGTTCAACCTACGCTTTCGCGGGGGAACGCTCCGCTGGTGGCCATTTCCGATGTCCTTCTCGCAACCACGTTAATCATCAATCTCAGATCAGTTCCAAGGTTGCCACGCTCCGCCCAGGTTCCAGTCGCACTCATGGGTGTTGCCTTAATCCTCGGTTGGTTCGTCACAGTATCCCGGAGTGACGATATGATTCCATGGGCAACTATTCGTTTGGTCGGCTACGGGGTAACAGTATTTTACCTTGTCTTCGCATTTCACTATGGGAAAGACCCCGAGTTTATCCAGCAGGCAGTTCGATGTTTCGTTTATGTGACATTGTTTGTCAACTTGCTGCTACTTAGCGGAATGCCGACGAAGGTTCAAGCCCTGACCATATTCCCAGAAAAGTGGCCTTCGCGTTTGTCGGGCGGCCTGTATGACCCCAACGCGAATGGCACCGCGCTTGCCTGTTGCCTATTGCTTGTCGGGTTTGGCGGGGCAGTAGCTGGCAGGCGACTTATGGTTCGCGGAGCAGTATTTCTTGCGCTGGCCCTTTGCCTTACACTGACCTACTCGCGGGGTGCACTGGTATCGTTAGCCGTCGCGGCCATGGCTGTTTCAGTAATTGCGCTTCGCCGACGGCCGTCCATTATTGCTGCCTCATTATTCGTGGCTGCGATCGTTTATATTCTCCTCGACTATTTCGGCGTTATTGCTAATGCAATTACGGAGTTTGAGGTTAGGCCTGAGAGTTCGTTCGACAACCGGGTGTTCTATATCCAAGATGCAATACGCGCGTTCGAGGAGAATCCCTTCTTAGGTGCTGGGCTCGGGGCTGCAACGGATCGAAACGGCGCCGTGGTACACGCATCACTTTTTTGGCTTCTAGGAGACGTCGGGCTCCTCGGCTTTATTGGTTGTGTTCTTTTTCTGTTCCTGAACCTGAGAACTGCGACCATCCTTACCCTTATGAACCGAGGTTTAGGCATCGCCGGTGCACTCATTGCCATGGTTGTATCGTCTTTTAGCTTCGAGGCTCTTTATCAACGTCATTGGTGGATCCTTTTAGGTTTTGGTATTGCGTTGGCGCGCAACCGCATTGAGAGGGATGAATGAGGCCGATTTTCGTCGGAGGAGCGGCACGGTCGGGGACAACCGTATTCGCGGCCCGACTTGGTGAACGGCTCGGTTATGCAGTGCTCCCCGAAGCCTATTTTCTGGCGCCTTCGGTTCTCAACAGCTTCGCTGGGGGATCCTTCACGGGGCTGCAGCCGTCGTGGCGGCTCCGGACGTGGGAACTGAGTGACGCCGACTTTGCTTGGATCCAGTCTGCTCGATCCGTTTCTCAAGCATGGTCGCGGGCGCTATCAGCGCGAGGGGTTGCCGATACTGATCCGTGGATCGAGCATAGTCCGCATAATTTGCGATACTGCGGATCGCTGCTCAAAGCTTTTCCCGACGCGAAGTTCGTACACTTGGTCCGAGACGGCCGTGCCGTCGGTGCTTCTCTGCGCCGCACCGACTTTGGCCCCTATACATCTGCCGCAATCGCTCGCTGGTGGACGGAGTCCGTCGCTGTCGGCCTCGCAGCGCATCGCGCCTTTCCGAATCAAGTCCGCCAGGTCACCTTCGAGCACTTCCTGACAGAGCCGGACCGCGTGTTAGACGACCTGGTCAAGAGTTTCGGTCTCCAGACTCGTGGCGCTCCAGAAGTTAAGCCTTCTTCTTTTGTTCACTCATATACCCGCCAACACCACCGACTCGTCGATGGCGAGCTGAGGACTGATCGACTCGACGGATGGCAGGCAGACGTCTCACCTCGATGGGTCAAACGTTTTGAACAAATAGCCGGGCCCCTATTAGAGGGCTTCGGCTATCGCCTCCACTACCCCGCTCAGGTTGCTCCGACACAGGTCGCGCGCGTTCTTGACCCGATTCTTGACGGCGCAATTCAGCTTGGACTAAAGGCACCCCGGCGTCGTTTTCGTCGATGGAAATATGCGCGCTAGAGGGTCGATTCCCGAAGGACCACACCAGAGATCAACGCTGCTCGTACTGGTCGATCAGGCTCTCTCAAGCGGCACAAACTTCGCGCCGGTGGTTCTCGCGGTCCACGCGTCACAGGGCAGTGAATTTGCCACGGCAGGGATAGTTCTCGTCATCCTTCGCCTGAACATCGGGATCTCGCGCAGTTGGTCGGCGGAGGCATCTTTGACCTATGCCGGTGAGATCACTCGTCCTGGCGAAGAGATCGGTAGATCGGCAAGAATCGCGGGACCATGTGCACTCAGCCTTTCGCTCATCGGCCTGATCCTGCTGTACGCCGGCAACACACTCTCGATCGAAGTGGCGCTGCTGCTAGTTACTGCCGGCGTGTCGATGAGCGTTGGTGAAGCGGCCCGATCGACGGCACTCCTGTGTCAACGGGTTGGGACGGCGCTCTGGTACGATTCGGTTTGGCTGATTGTGTCAGCGTCCCTTTATTTTGTATTGAGTCCACGGACGCCTATCGCCATCTTAATGCTGTGGAATATTGGTTCAATGGCTGCACTGGTTGTCTTCGGACGTTACTTGGTGCAGCGATGCGATTCTCCCGGCCCATCAATGCGACAGCGTCTCGGCATCGCTGCTGACGCAGTGGCTGACCGGGGTGCGAGTCAAGTCGCCACCCTGGTTTTAGCGTTCGGGCTTCGTCCTGAACTGTCGGCCGGATTCACCGCGGCACGAAATCTGTTGGGACCCCTCAACCCAATCGCGCTCTCACTTTTCAATCTCACATTCCCGCGTAGCAGGCGATCAGATGCAATTGGGCGCGGGCGTTTGCTTGTGCGCAACCTCGTCGTGATCTTCGTTGCTGTCACCGCACTGTGTCTGGTACTCATGGCACTGCCGACAGCGCTCATGACTTCGGCAGTCGGGGAAACGTGGTCGACCGCCGCGCAATTTCTCATCCCAGTATCACTGTCCTATATGGGAATGCTGTTCGTTCAAACGTCGTCCGCTGTGGGACGCGGGGCAGGATTGGGGCAGGAGGTCCGCCGGAGCCGCTTCCTGGCGGCACTTCTTGGTTTGGTGCCGAGTACGCTGATCTTCACGTCGCTATTACCCGGTATGGCGGTAGTGTTTGTCGCTTCGGCCATTGCGCTCGCGGGATCAATTCAGTTTGCTCTCATTGTTCTGAGGAAGGTGACCTTGAAAGGTTCAACTGACAAATGAAGATCGGAATCGCCAGTGGCTTCTGGAGCCAGAACATCGGAAACGCGTTCTTCCAGTTAGGCGGCGCGCACATGCTGCGTCGTGCAGTACCGGGTGTCGAAGTCGTCCGCGTGCCCGACGCTGCGGGGAACTGGACTCTGCGCAACAAGGCCACCGGCAACCCTAAGCAGGCATTCGACCTCACCGCACACGTGAGTGGCTTGGATTACCTAGTGATACAGGGGCCGTCCCTGACCTGGTACGTAGACCAATTCTGGAATTCCACAATCCGCGACTTACGAAGAAACGGCACCCGGATAATTCTGAATGGTATTGCATTCTACCGGTTCGACAAGCGAGAAATTGACGCAACGTCGAGGTTTTTGGCCGCCGCCGACCCAGTGTGCATCATAACCCGCGACAGCCGCTCGTACGAGCAGCTGCGCTCAATGCAGGGGGTCGGCGACACGCTTTTTGACGGCATTGATTCTGCATTTTGGACGCCCTTCGAGACAGTACCGGACCTAAGCGTGGAACCGTTCGTATGCGTCACCTTCGACCGTTATGTCGAACCACGATGGTGCCAGAACGATCAATCCGAAGGGTCTCGGATTACTTTGCCAAATGGCCGGAGGCTCGCTTG
Source organism: Mycolicibacterium sp. XJ662 (assembly GCF_053484035.1). Lineage (NCBI taxonomy): Bacteria > Bacillati > Actinomycetota > Actinomycetes > Mycobacteriales > Mycobacteriaceae > Mycobacterium > Mycolicibacterium sp. XJ662. The sequence goes on from NZ_JBEFTL010000002.1 coordinate 641,749, forward strand.
GTCGACAGACCACAAGCTCAACCGGATTGCTTCGCGCGGTAAGGGCGTCGCCTATGTTTCGGCTGTGGTAGATCGCTTTAAGCGGCGTCCGTCCGAGTTGGGTGGGTACACGGTGGTTCGGCCGGAGCATCGAAGCAATCCTCCTATGCACTGGAAATCCTATGGAAGTCCAAACGGTTACATGGCGGACGAACCGTGGAGTTATCTGGCACTGTACAAGTCCGCCGAGGCGACGTTGTCGGACAGAGTCCATGCGTGCGTTGCTGCAATGGCGCACGGACGCCCTGCGATGCTCTTCAACTCGTCGCCGCGCGGCAGCCTAGTTGAACGCGTCGCGGGCACATCGATCCGCTCAGAACTGGTTCAAGTGCCACTTGAAAAACTCGACGCGCTACGAGCCGACCAAGAGAGCTTTATAGCCAACATCCTTTAATGTCCGTCTGCGGTGACGTTGCCCTTTACGGCGGGCACCTGACTGGTGGGCTGCTGATATGCCTGAAGTTTGAGCATTTCGCTTAGTACCTGGGGTTAAATCCGAGATCGGTGAACCACCCCTGGTTTGATGCGCACCTTCTTTCGGGGGAAGGTTGTTTGCATCATGCCGAGTAAGTACGTCGATGAGTTCGAGGTCCGCGCGGTGCGGTTGGTGATCGACCATGGTGAGGAGTACGACACCCGCACGACCTGCATCACTGCGGTGGCCAAGCGGTTGGGAGTGTCCTACGAGTCGCTGCGCCGCTGGGTAACCAGTCCGAGGTGGACACCGGGGTCCGGGACGAGGTGCCCACCGACACCACGCGCGGGTTTGCGTGAGCTTAAGCGTAAGAACCGCGAGCTTGAGGAAACCATCGAAATCCTGAAGGCGGCAACAAGTTTCTTCGTGCGGGAGAGCGAACCGCGATACCGCTGATCTGTGCGTTCATCGCCGAGCACCGTGCTCGGTTCGGGGCCGCTCCGATCTGCCGCGTGCTCACTGAGCATGGTTGCAAGATGGTCACGAGAACGTTCTACGCCTGGTTGTTGAGCCGACCGCCTTCGGCGCGGGCCCTGTGGGACACCGTCCTCACCAAGGTGTTGGCCGGCTACTACGAGCCAGACGAGCACGGCCAGCGCAAACCGGAATCGCTCTATGGTGCTGGCGGGTCGCCAGACGATTGATCGTCGGGACTTAATTGACCAAGATTCGAACTAGCAATCGTTATGTAGTCGGCAACCTTTGAAATTACCGGGGCGCCTGTAGCCGGGTCATTTGGAACAAGATTTGGCCGTCCTCCATCGGCTGCAGCCACACGAAGTCCTAATTCGGGGTGATTTGCAAGTTTCGATTGCCAAATTTCCAGCGTCATGGCGTTGCCCCGACTATCCGCTTGCACCTCCGGGTCAAACGGTGAGTTTGGATCAAGAAAGCCATATGGCGCACCGTCGAAATCTCGATGGTCCCGTAAGTCGACACGATGAACAGATAGTGCCCCGGGAGATGCACGCCCCTTAATCGAATTCAATATCTGGATCAACTTCGATGGCGCGATATGTTCTAGAACGCTAATCGACCAGATAAAATCGAATATCGGCAAACCCTCGGCGTTAGCAATAACATCAAGGGGCGCGATGTAGCTGAACGGGATTTCGTCGAAAGATATGCCGGTCCGAGATGCCGCGATATTCTTTAGTATCTGCACACGTGCGTTCCAGTCACAATCAGGTTCGATCTCTCTGAGTAGGTCACACACAATAGTAAAGTCAGCCCTGGCTAACCCTAGGTGCATAGCCCGTAGGTTAGCGATGTTATTGTAATCGACCGCGACAACAGATCGCGCTCCAAGCAACCACATTGAAATGGCATCCATCGGAACATATCCCGCACCGAAGTCGATGCAAATCCGGCCGCTGAGCAATCGTGCCGCGTCGTAACCCAATACATCGACCATCTGTTGCAATGAGAGGTCCAGCCGCTTCTTTCCTAAGGCATCTTTCCGAGCTGTCAGGGGGTCCAGAACACTAATGGAGTGACCGTTCGACCGAAATGTCTGCTTCAGCGCATGGCGGGCAGACGGTGGTAGTTTAAGGTACAATCGGTGTATAAGCATATTTCACTAGGCCCCGTGTTTGGTCGACGAATACAGTGAGTCTCGAAGATCGCAAACTCACCCCCTCGACATCATCGCTTTAGCCGCATCGTTCGATTAGCTTTAAATGATCGAACTTATCTTCCGCGGTAAAAGATGACCTCACGAAACGTCCGCAAAATGATCTTGATATCGAGCCAAAGTGACCAGTTCTCAATGTAGAAGTTGTCGTATCGCGCACGGTCGGCGATGGAAGTATCGCCCCTGAGTCCGCTAACCTGAGCGAAACCGGTGAGTCCCACCTGCACTCGGTGGCGGTGCGCGTATCTATCGAACTGTGTTGAGAACTGCTCGACAAAGTGCGGCCGTTCTGGTCTTGGCCCCACCAGCGTCATATCACCTCGCAGTATGTTCCACAGCTGCGGCAGCTCGTCGATCGAGGTGCAGCGAAGGAACCGGCCTACGGGGCCTACTCGATTATCGGTAGCCACACACCACTTGGTCTGCGACTCAAAATCGTTCGCCGGCCGCATCGACCGGAATTTCAGCAGCTCAAAGTGCTTGCCTTCGCGGCCCACTCTAATTTGTCGAAAGATGACGCCGGGCCCGCCCTCAACCCGAACCGCCAGCGCGGCGAGAGTCAAGACGGGCAGCAAGATGATAAGCGCCATGACCGAAACTACGATGTCAAAGGCGCGCTTGATGATCCGCGCGGGTCCATGAAGATTAGGTCTGCGGACCCGCATGATCGGAATGGAACCAATGTGGTCAGCCGTTCCCGTAACGGTGTGAAAGTGGTGCATACGTGGGACGACAAGTAGCTGTGCATCCTGACATATCTCTGTACCTACGGCTTCGATCAACGCGCGTTCATCGAAGCTGCCATCTGCTACGAGCAAGGTGTCTGCACGGCTCAATCGAACTGCCGTGTCCAAATCAGCCAGTCGCCCGAGTCGCGGCAGATATTCAGACGCCAAACACCCATCACCATCATCGACAAAGCCAACCGCCTTGAGTCCATACTCATCGTGTTGGCCAAGGATTCTGGCGAGCTCAGTGGCGACAGGACCGCCACCGATCAGGACCGTCTTGCGTCTAGAGATGCCATTTTGGCGGCCAAAACTGATGAGCCGGGTGACGATGACGCGACCAACGACAACTAGAAGCGCCGCCTGAAGGGCTGTCTCAAGAAAGGTCAACACCTGCGCCTTCTGATGCAGATGCAGGATTATGGCAGACACCGCTGCGATAGCAGTTAGCACGCGAGTGATGATGTGCGGCAACTCATCTAACACGCTGAGATGTAGCCGGGCTACGTACCGCCCACCTCCTGCCAAGAGGATTGTCGTGAGGATGGCGAACGCCAACATCGACTTTGGTTGTGGTGGACGCCATAGGAGAGGAGTCAGTAGTAGCGCAAAATCAACAATCGGCACCACCATCCACGCGCGAAGGTGACTGAGGCGCGATACAACTGACGGCTCAGCGTCGGCGACTGTATTGGAACCTTCCTCGGCGAGCGGAGTCGCCGGGCCAAGCGCACCAGGGTCCCTAAGCCACGTGAGACTTTCAGTACTGTCGCTTTTGTATAGTCGGTCGTTCTCAGTCAGACTGCTCCCGACTTGGTGCTCGCCGACTACCGCCTTCCAAATAGTCTTCGACTGAATTGGCTCGACAGCGGTCATGACTGTACCCCCCCAGTCGCCGCACAACTCCTGCAATCGCCCCCGCGCGCAGGCATCCGCCCACGATTCATGCTATACCCCCAAGTAGCCGTCTGGTGACGGCTGTGTCGCTGAGAACTCCGGCTCCCGATGCCGACTCGCGGCCTGCGTTGTGGTTACAACGCGCCTCCCGGTCGCTCTCCACTAGACGACAGCATATTAACTGAAGGAGTCCTGGGGAATCAGGGATTTCCCTATGTTTCTTGCAGCCGGGGAAATTAACTACGAAGTCAGTGCGACAACATTGCTGTTGGCGACCGAACTGAAGCTGGCATAGCCGGATCGACGGCGTTCCCATCAGACGGGCAAATCGACTGCCGGCACCCAACCCATGGCAAAGGATTGAGTTAGCTGCGGGGCGCCATGATATGCCCGTTTACCTCACTGTTAATACTACTTCGCCCACCCTCTAACGGAGCGTGGCAACGGCAACTATGCCATTGCCCAGTGGCATTCAGTAGCTTTGCCGAGTATGTCGCGTAGTGCGTCGATGGGCCCGCGCCTGCTGTGATCGCCTGATAGGCAGAAAGGAACGGCGACATCCGATGCCAAACGCCTCCGACGCTCGCCACACTCTTCGAAGACGTTCTATCTTGGAAGGAGGCCCACGTACGTTCCTCCCATCTGAGTGCCCACCCGTAGCGAACGAGCGCAGCACTCCCGGATACTGATTCCGGTTCATGCCTGCCTGACACCGTGCTGCTTCGAACAAGGAGTTGCTCTGCACATACTGTTCATCTGCACCGGAAACATCTGTCGGTCACCGATTGCAGAACGACTTGCCATTGCCTTCGCTGCGCAGCTGGAGATTCCCGACTTCAACGCATCCAGCGCCGGCATTCGCGCGGTGATCGGACACCCAATCCAACCCGATGCGGCGCTCGTCCTTCAACAACTAGGCGGGGACGCGTCCAACTTCGCCGCGCGGCAGCTCACGTCCAGAATCGCATCAGATGCCGATCTTGTACTCACCATGACTACGGCACACCGCGACGCTGTTCTGGAACTCGCTCCGCGCCAACTCCATAGAACCTTCACACTGAGCGGCGCGGCCCGACTTGTGTCAGAGTTCCACGCGCGAAAGGTCGACGACCTTGCCGCGCTTCGCCCGCACCTGCATGGGGACAAACAGTTGGACATCCCCGACCCGATCGGTCAAAGCGCCGAGTTCCATGCGACGGTCGGGTCACAAATTGCTGAACTCTTGCCGTCGGCCCTCAGCCTTTGCCAGCCCGAATGATCCACGCCGGGCACCGTCGCCGCTGTCATCGCACCGCAATCGTGACCTCGAAATAGAAACCATTCGATCGAAATGGACGGCCACATGGCCTTCTCGCGCGCAAGCGACTCAATGGAACGGGAAGAAGACTGGCACCAGCACCGGAGTCGCAATCAATACGAGAAAAGTCAATGGCGCACCTAGACGCGCGAAGTCTGTGTATCGGTAGCCGCCCATCGCCCACACCATGGTGTTGGTTTGATACCCGATGGGTGTCAAGAACGAAAGGCTTGCTCCGAAAATTATCACTACCGCGAACGGCAACGCGTTGAGTCCTGCTTGCTCGGCGATCGCAATCGCAATCGGGAACATGAGTGCTGCAGCTGCGGTATTCGAGACCACTTCCGTCACAAGCATGGTGGCTGCGAGTACGGCAACTAACAAACCGTAGGCACCCAGGGAGCCAGCAGCGCTCATCACCAAATGTGCCATAGTCGACGCGAGACCGCTGTCCTGCACCGCTAGCCCGATACCGAAACTTGTTGCCATCAGTAGAAGTACATTTGCGTCGATGGACCGGCGCGCATCTTCAAGTGTCACGATTCTGGCCACGACCAGCCCGAAGGCGACTAGCAACGACACCTGCAAGAGACTCATCAATCCGCTTCCGGCCACGACCAGTAGCGCAGCGATGCAGATCTCGACCACTCTGGCGTGCTCGCTCCGAAGAGGCCGGTCCCAGTTGAGCGGCGCAACGACGGCGAAGTCTCGGTGCTGGCGATATCGTTGCGTGAAGTCAGGTCCTGCCAACACCAGAAGGACGTCTCCGGCCCGCAGGCGCACCTCGCCGAGCTTGCCTTTCAACTGCTCACTGGAACGATGAACCGCAACGACCGCCGACGCGTAACGACGGCGAAAGCCCGAGGCTTTCAAGCTGGATCCCACCAGCGGAGATCCGGCACTGATGACGGCTTCGACGAACTGGCGCTGCGGGTTACGCGCCAGATCATCGAAGTGGCGCGCTTCTGCCGAGACGAGCCCCGCCATCCGGTGTAGATCCAACACCCGAGCAAGATTGCCAACGAAAACCAATCGATCTCCGGCTGCAAGTGGCAAATCAGGTCCGATTGCCGCAAGCACCTTCTTAGCGCGCTCGATTTCTACCAGGAACACGCCGTCGAGGTTGCGAAGGCCAGCTTCAGCAACCGTGGCTCCGGATAGCGGACTGTTGGCGGGAATGGTCATTTCTATGGTGAACTCCCGTTCCGGCTCGGCAAGACTGTCGGTGGGCGTGTGGCGCTCGCGCAGTAGGTACGGCCCCAGAAGGACGAGGAGGCCTACGCCGCCGACGGCGAGTGGTAGGCCAACCCCAATAATCGAGAACACGCTTAGACGGCCGAGCCCTGCCTTATCGATTAGGTCGTTGACGAACAGGTTGGTCGACGTCCCGATCATCGTCATGGACCCGCCCAGGATGATCGCATAACTCAGTGGCATCAGGTAGCGCGATGGCGACCGCCCGGTGCGCCGACACCAACGGACCACGCGCGGCGCGAGCATGGCCACCAGCGGTGTATTTGCAATGAACGCCGATACTGCCGCCGACGGTCCGCATACCCGCATGAGTTCTTGATGCGGCCGTAATCGCGCTCCGTTACCTAACAATCGCGAGGTAATGCCGTCGAATGCTCCCGTGACGTCTGCTGCTCCGGCAAGTACATACAGTGCCGCAACTATCGCCAACGATTCGTTCGCGAATCCATCAAGTACCTGGCCCTCATCGATCACACCAGCCAGAAAGAGCGCGAGGACGGCGCCACCCATAGTCAGTGTTGGATTGAACCGGTCTAGCACCAAAACCACAATCGCCACGATCACGACAGCGAGGGTGATCCACGCATCCACAGTCATAATCGGCGCCCCCGTAGCACACCCACGAGCGAGGAACCTCCCCTATCCACACCGTCTCATCGTGCACTTCCGCCTGACATGCAGTCGCCGAGTCAAGCTAACCGACAAAATACCTATTCCGCCGGCGCGCACATTGCAATATTCCACCCGGCGCGGAACACTCGGTGCGGCTAGCGTCGGGAGCGTCCCTCAATCTTGAAGTAGCGACCCGTCGGCCGCATCGTCATCAACTGATAACCTTCCGCCAATTGCAAGCACAGAAAGGACGCGCCGTTCCTTGTCCGGCAGGCTTCGGGTGCGCCTGACACTGCTGGCCGTGGCGGCTCTCGCGATTTCAGTTGTCGCGCTGTTCTTTAGGACCCATCCGATTTCGAATGTCATCGAACTCGTCGCTGCTGTGAGCTCGCCTTATGTGCCGTTGGTTGCACTATTGGGTCTGACGCTCTTGATCCTGTGCCGCCGGATCGTCCTGTCGATCATCGCCGTGGCTGTTGTGACCACGACTCTGGCAGCCCAGGTGCCGTGGTACTACTTCGGGCGTCCGGCTGAGGTCGGACCGCACGCCGACGTCCGCGTGCTCTCGTCGAACCTCCGGAAAGGTCGGACGGACGCGGCGTCATTCGTCAGGCTGGCTAACGACCACGCGGATCTCATTACTGTGGCGGAGTTGACACCCGAGGAGGCCCGGCGCTTCTCGCAAGCCGGGATAGAAGAAGCATTCCCATATTCAGTGCTCAAACCCGCGCCCGACGCTAGTGGGATCGGCCTTTGGAGCCGGTTTCCCCTCGCCACGGTGCGGCCGTTGAAGCAACGTTATGCCGCCATCGTGGCAGCGCGCGTGCGGGTTCGTGGCGTGCGGTTCGACCCGCTTATCGCGAGTGTGCATATCACCTCTCCCGTCACGGCCAGAGCAGGCTCATTCGACAGATGGCGAACCGGCATAACGAACGCCAAGAAAAATTTCGCGCATTTCGCCGAGATCGCCGGGACAGCCGCCGTCGTGGTGGCTGGTGACTTCAACAGCACTCCAGACATGCGTCCGTTCCGGGATCTGTTGACCAACGGTTACCACGACGCCGTCGACCAGACCGGAGCCGGCTTCGCGCCGACATTCCCTTCCAACAAGTGGTTTCCACCTGTGCTCGTGATTGACCACGTGATAACCCGGAACGCTGGCGTGTCATCGATCCGGACGGTAGACGTTCCTGGCTCCGATCATCGATCACTATTGGCGACCATCAACGTGCCGGTCGAACCTACCGCCTCGTAGACATGGAATCCTGGTCACCAGGCGTTAGCAATAAGCTCGGATCGCGGCTCTAGCGAAGTCGGAAAGTTCGGATCCGGCCCATCCCATCTTGTCCATGAGCTCGTTGTTCACCGGGCCCATTCGCGCGTTCGGTCGGCTACGCGCAAGGCAGTATTCTTTCCCGGCGCGAATCACCTCCGTCGGATTCGAATAGGGCACACCCTCTATGTCGAGTAGCTCGATGAACTCGTCGTCGTCCTGGCCAGCGTGCGCAGGCGCGACCGATAAAACGGCACCGGCCGCGACCAGAAGAGCTGCTAACGCTGCGCTCGCGCTACGGCGAAAATCAGAAAATCCCATCTACTTCCCCCTGTACTTCCCCGCGTCGCTCTGCACCTCTGCGAGTTCAGAGCGACCAACTCACACCGTACCGAACGAGTGCGGCGTCACCCACCACATCGGACACGAGCGCTCGATCGTTTCATCGCTGCCCCCGGATCGCGCCCGAATAATGCGGCATCTCTACCCGCCGTGGTCCAACACCGTCGGCCGCCGCACATCGTCCTGACGCAGATTCCCCGGAAAGCACGGCGACGTCCCGATCAGTGACGGCGCCTCAGCCGGGTCGGGCCGCGCCTGGATCTGAAGCACATAACCGTCGGGGGCGTAGCCGAACCGGTTCGGCTTGTCGAAACCGTCGCGCTCGAGCACGTCCCAGCCCCAGTCTTCCCAGATCCCACCGACCTGCGCGATCAACGCCTTGACGTCCGTCCCCGCCGGCACCTTCATATCCCGCCAGTCCTCGACCTTCACCGGCGCGTTGCGGTCGGCGGGATCGTCCTCGCAGTACGCCGTGCCATCCCCGACCATGTAGCGCGTCCCGTCCAGGCTGATGCCCTCCGGCAGCGCGTCGATCGTCTGCTGCAGATAGCGCAGCACCGTGTCCTGCGCCTCCTGCTGGCTCGTCGGGATCTTCGGCGACTCGGGCACCGGTGTCTGCTCCATGGGACCTCCTGGGATGGCTGTGGCGCCCGACGGTGTGGTCGGCCCGAGTGAATCCGATGGCGACTCCGGCGACGACGAATCGCAGCCAGCAACCAGCCCCACCAGCAGTGTTGCGGTGGCTACGGAGACAAGCGTTCGGCGCATCATGGTGTGAAGGTCGGTGGTGTGACGTCAGTTCTTCCGGCAATGATGCGGCCCATGTTATCCAGTGCCGGGTTACCCGCGGTCCAATAACTGCTGTGCGCGTCGACCGTGGGTGTGCCGAACGGGCCCGCCGCCCCCGGCGCCGCCTCGAACGGGATCCCCCCGAACCGACTGTTCATCGGGTCCGGACCCAACGTCGCATACGTCGCGATCCCGATCATGTCGTTCTCGGCGCGCGACGCGAACACATTGGCCCCCGACGCCAAACTCAGCTCGCTGGCATGATCCGCGAGAATCCCCGGACTGCCCACCGCCACAACGTTATTCACGTCCAGATGATTACCGTCGAGCGCCGCCGCGCCCATCAACGTCGAACCGTAGCTGTGCCCGATCACCGTATCGATCGACGGCACCCCCTCGTGCGACGCCCGCATCCCCGCCTGAAACGCCGCCAGATCGTCGCCGCCGTCGTGCGCGTACCCCGGCGACGCCGCCTCGAACAGGTTCATCGGCCGGTCATAACCCATCCACGTCGTCACCGACACATCACCGGCCTGCAGATTGGGATCCGCGCGCATGGTCGCCAGATACATCTTCTCGGACTTCTCGGCGCTGAACTCCAACCGCGTCAGATCCTGGCCGGTGCCCGGCACGAACGTCGCATTGCGCGTAGCGGTATCGGGATTGCCCATCGACACCGCCGCATGTCCCTCCTCATCGAGCATCCCCAGCAGCCGCGGCACCTCGTCGTTGGACTGCAGCTCTCCCTGAACCGCCTGATAGCGGCTCATATCCTCGTGCGCCGCGTCCCAACGCTGCTTCCACTCCCGGTACGCCGGCGGGTTCGGGTTCGGGGTGTTCGGCCTACCGCCCGCCGCCCACGCCGGATGCTCCTGGGCCAGCCGGTCGATCTCGGCCTGCGTCTCGCTCAGCAGCTCCCCCAGGTGCCTTTGGTTGTAGTGGTCCTTGTCGACGAACGGCATGCCGGGGTGATTGCCCACCGAACGGTCCTGTTCGTACAGCAAGTCCTTCTCGGCGTCGGTCAACTGCTCCCAGTGCTCGTGGAACTCGTTCGGGTCCTCCGGCAACGGCTGCGCCACCATCTCCGGCGAGACCTCCGGAATCGGCGCGTCGCCGTCGGTCATGTCGATCGCGCGGGCCAGGTCGTCGTCGACCTGGTTGGCTCCCACCAGGATGGCCTCCAGCCGGGGCTGCAGCTGCATCATCTTCAGCTCGACCTCCATGGGCGACGCGCCCTCCAGCCCCGGGCCGGGCAGGATGCGGTTGCTCACCGGGTCGATGACCATGCCAAGGCTTTCCGCCTCGTCGCGTAGCGCCGCCAGGTCCGCCTTGACCTTGTCGATGCCGTCGGCGGCGTTGGCCGCGGCCCGGCCGACCACCAGCTTCTCGTCGCCGTTGAGCTCGAGTTCGCGGCGGATCTCGTCGTTGGTCTGGCCCGCGGCCTCGGCCGCGTCACCGCCCCAGCTTTCGAAAGCCGGCAGCGACGCCAGCACCTCAGCCGTGTGAAACGACGCCTGCGCGCTGGCCTGCGCGGCGTGAAACACCTGGCGCACCGCCTCGGCGTTCCACCGGTCGATCTCGGCGACCGTCAGCACCGTCACGGCCGCTCACAAATTCTGCTGTGCTGCGAGCCGTTCGACCTTCGCCTTCGCCTGCTCGATTTCCTGCGCGCCACGCTGATCCGTGCTGCCGTACTCGGTGGCCGCGCAGTGAAGCGCCTGGCCATGCTCGACCACCCGCGCCTGCAGCGCCGCATCCGCGGCCTGCCACTGCGCCAACCGCTTGGCCAACGACATCGACGACCGGCCGGTCCAACCCGCCTGCGCGGACTCGATCTGACCGTGCGCCGAGGTATGACCAGTCGCCAACTCCGTGGCCTGACCATCGGTCTGCGTCGCGGAGGTGTTCAAGTGCGCCAAATCGACGCGCAGCTGCCGAGACATGTGTTTCAGATTACGGGCCCGCACACCGGTGCCCGCGCACCAAGTTCGGGGCTGCAAGCTTTGCCGACCTCCCACCCGCGCACAGCTTGTGCGTAGCAGATGACATAAAATCAGTATCGCGCTACGCTTGCTACATGAGTCGCACCAGTTTTGAGATAGCTCAGCGTCGCGACCGTATAGAGATTCGCGGGCTGACACAGTCTGAACTCGATGAAACGCTAGAGCAGCTCCAACTGGTCCAAAGCTTGCAAGCTGAGAAGGTCGTGAGTAGCGGCGACCTAACTGCGACGCTCTGGGAGCTCGTCGAACTTCTTCGCACACTTCAGGCTGAGCACACCGCGGCAATTCGCGACGATCTGATGCAAGTACTTATGAGCCGGGAAGTCAGCCTCACTCCGCCGGCGACGCTAATCCAGGCGCAACGATTGGCAGCCCACCGCGTCGCGCTGCTCGCGACGCCCGTCTTGACACACGAAACACTGAGCGCGCTGCGTGGGGATTCGAGCGAGTCAAGCACCAGAACGTGGCTCGCCCGACGACGGGATGAGCGCGCATTGTTCACCGTCAACTACAAAGGAAAGACGGTTATCCCGGCCTTCCAATTGGACGAGGAAGGAGAGCCTCGACCTGAGTTGCGGCCGATGTTGTCGGTGCTGCACGAAGGCGGAATCGAGGCCTGGTCCCTCTGGACGTGGCTGACCAAGCCCACCAGCTTCCTCTCCGGAGGTGTTCCCGAGGAAGTGGCTCGCACCAATCCGGATAGAGCATTGCGCGCGGCCCAACGCTTCGCAGCCGCCCCGGCCGCCTAGGCCTTCGTGCATGACGACCTATCCGCCCGAAGACACTGTCTGTCCAGATCCGGGCAATTGTGGCGTGGCTGGGACGCTCCCGCGGTTGCAGACAGTCACGTTGACGGCCGGTACACCCCTATTCCGGGTCTATGACGGGACGTTTGGCTACGACCAACACAACCCTGGCTTTGGCGATACGAGGTTCGCGCCGATCGACGACCCGAACACGGGCAGTCGCCTATCCAACATGTACTTGGGAGAGACGCCTACCACCGTGTTGCTCGAAACGATTTTCCACGACGTTCACGAAGTAGGGAGCAACGTGATCTATGAGCAACAGTTGGTGGAAAAGCTCTTGGCGCACATCCTGGTTCCCGTTGACGCGAGACTCGGAGATCTTCGCGATCCAGCGCTGGACAATCTCGGCCTCAGCCGCAATCAGGTGGCGTCGAGCCCTGCGGAGCACTACCCCTGCACACGCAGGCTGGCCATCGCTGCACTCGCGCAGCACCACACTCCGCCACTGCAGGGCCTCGTCTGGCATTCCCGGCAAGCCGAGCTCGCCGGTGCACCACCGCAGGAGGTGCTAGTGCTGTTCGGTGAGCGATACCAAACCAAACCCGGCAGTTGGCGCCGAGTCCCGCCAGGTCTACAGAATCTTTACGAAGGCCCGGGCCGTCTGCTGGTAGACAGGATTGCCTCGGATCTGGGCGCGGTCATCGAGACGGGAGCGCCGTAGCGGGAACTACGCCTCGGCGAAGTTGCGCGTCACGGTCGGGTCGACCGGGATGCCCGGGCCCGTCGTCGTCGACAACACGATCTTCTTGAGATAGCGGCCCTTCGACGACGTCGGCTTGGCGCGCAGGATCTCGTCCAGCGCGGCGCCGTAGTTCTCGGCCAGCGCCTTCTCGTCGAACGACGCCTTACCGATGATGAAGTGCAGGTTGGCCTGCTTGTCGACGCGGAAGTTGATCTTGCCGCCCTTGATGTCGGACACGGCCTTGGCCACATCGGGCGTCACCGTGCCGGTCTTCGGGTTCGGCATCAGCCCGCGCGGGCCGAGGATGCGCGCGATGCGACCCACCTTGGCCATCTGATCCGGCGTCGCGATCGCGGCGTCGAAGTCCGTCCAGCCGCCCTGGATCCGCTCGATCAGATCGTCGCTGCCCACCACGTCCGCGCCGGCGGCCTCGGCGGCCTCGGCCTTGTCCCCGACCGCGAACACCACGACGCGCGCGGTCTTACCGGTGCCGTGGGGCAGGTTCACGGTGCCGCGCACCATCTGGTCGGCCTTACGCGGGTCGACGCCCAGCCGGATCGCCACCTCGACGGTCGCGTCCTGCTTCTTGCTTGATGTGTCCTTGGCCAGCTTCGCAGCCTCCAACGGGTGGTACAGCTGCGAGCGGTCGATCTTCTCGGCGGCTTCGCGATATGCCTTGCTGTTCTTGCTCATTGATCTCTCCTGTACTTAGAAGTTGTGGTCGTCCGGGCCGATGCCAGCCCTGCCACTACGGCCGAACTATTCGACCGTGATGCCCATCGACCGGGCGGTGCCGGCGATGATCTTGGCGCCCTGCTCGATGTCGTTGGCGTTGAGGTCTTCCTTCTTGGTCTCGGCGATTTCACGCACCTGATCCCAGGTCACCTTGGCGACCTTGTCCTTGTGCGGCTCCCCCGAGCCCTTCTGCACACCGGCGGCCTTCAGCAGCAGCTTGGCCGCGGGCGGGGTCTTCAGGTTGAACGTGAAGCTGCGGTCCTCATAGACGGTGATCTCCACCGGCACGACGTTGCCGCGCTGGTTCTCCGTCGCGGCGTTGTACGCCTTGCAGAACTCCATGATGTTGACACCGTGCTGGCCGAGCGCCGGACCCACCGGCGGGGCGGGGTTGGCCTGCCCGGCCTGAATCTGCAGCTTGATCAGCCCGATGACTTTCTTCTTCGGGGCCATTTCTTCCTCTCGTTTTCAGTGATTTCGGCGCAGCTGGTCACGCTGACCGTGACGAAACACGCCGAAACCTAGATCTTGGCGACCTGGTTGAAGGTCAGTTCCACCGGCGTCTCACGGCCGAAGATCGACACCAACACCTTGAGCTTCTGCTGTTCGGCGTTGACCTCGCTGATCGACGCGGGCAGCGTCGCGAACGGGCCGTCCATGACGGTCACCGACTCGCCCACCTCGAAGTCCACCTCGATCGGCGTCTGCTCGATGCCGGTGTCGGCGGCAGCAGCCGACGTCGACGCGGCCTTGCCCGGCTTCTTCGCCGTCGCCGGCGGCAGCAGGAACTTCACCACGTCGTCCAACGACAACGGCGACGGCCGGGACGTCGCGCCGACGAACCCCGTCACACCGGGCGTATTGCGCACCGCGCCCCACGACTCGTCGTTGAGCTCCATGCGCACCAGAATGTAACCGGGCAACACCTTGCGGTTGACCTGCTTGCGCTGGCCGTTCTTGATCTCGGTGACCTCTTCGGTGGGCACCTCGACCTGGAAGATGTAGTCGCCGACGTCCAGGTTCTGCACGCGGGTCTCGAGGTTGGCCTTCACCTTGTTCTCGTAGCCGGCGTAGCTGTGGATGACGTACCAGTCGCCGGGCTTGAGCCGCAGCTCCTTCTTCAGCGCGACCGCCGGATCCTCTTCCTCTTCCTCGGCGGGCTCGACGTCGGCTTCCTCGGCGGGCGCCTCACCGGCGGCGTCGGCGGGGGTGGCCGCCTCGTCGCTCACGGCGTCACCGGCGACGTCGGCTTCCTCGGTCGCCGGGTCGGTGGTGGCTGTCGTGGTCTCGTTGTCGACGAGATCGACGGCCTCGGCCGAAGGCGTGTCGCCCTCGAAGCTAGTCACGTGTCAGTCCTCTCACTTCTTCCGCTCGTCAGCCGAACACCAGGTTGATGAGCTTGCTCAGGCCATAGTCGGTCACGAAGATCAGCGCGACCATGAACGCCAGGAAGATCAGCACCACGGTGGTGTAGCTGATCATCTGCTTGCGGTTCGGCCAGATGACCTTGCGCAGTTCGGCGACGACCTGCTGTAGGTACGTCCAGACGAACAGGAACGGGTTGCGTCCACCTTTTCCGGAACCGTCGCCGCGCTTCTTGGCGGTCTTCTTCTTTTTCCCGGAGCCGTTCTTGGTCGGAGCGGCCTCGGTTCCGGTGTCCAGGTCGACGGCCGAGCTCTCGCCCTCGGCAGCAGCACCGCGCCGCGACCGCTTCCCGGTGGGCCGCTGCGGTGCCACCACTGCGGTCCGGCCGTCGCCGTCGGGCCCTGGGTTGCTGCCGGCGCCTGTCGAATCAGGGCGTGCCGGCTCGGAATCGCTCACCGCATGCCTTTCGTCTGTGTGGTGTGGTCACCTTCCAGTGTCCACACTTGTCGAGTATTCAGTTGAGCAGGGGCGACAGGACTCGAACCTGCAACCTGCGGTTTTGGAGACCGCTGCTCTGCCAGTTGAGCTACGCCCCTTCAGGATGGCACGGCAGGCAACCATCCGTTCCGGGGCTCACACAATTCGCGCGCTCCCCGTTCGGCTGATCAAAGCCGGTGGACAGCGCGCTGGACTGGGAAAACCCCGAGGTACGAGTGTAGCGCGCCACCCTGGTCAGTTACTAATCCGCCGGTGAAGCGTCGACCTCGTCGGGATCGGTCGGGTCATGCACGACGGGTTTGCGGGTCACCTGCCCGGTCTTCGGGTCCCAGCCCGCCGAGATCGAGTTGTCCCCCTCATGGCCCATCAGCGTGGTGAAGGACTCCATCACGACCTCGCCGTCGGGGTCGGTGAGCACGTTTCGCGTGGTGACGATGTCGGCGCCGAAGCGTTCGTCGACGCTTTCGATGCGCAGCACGCCGGTCAGCGCGTCACCTTCTTTGATCGGCCGGTGGAACTTGAACTTCTGGTCGACCTGCACGATCTGCATGGTCTCGAAGCCGATGTCGTTGTGCTGGAAGAAGTGGCGCTGGATCATCACCGCGAAGATCGACATGAACGTCAGCGGCGCGACCAGCCCGTCGTGCCCGGCGGCCTGGGCGGCGGCCACGTCGAGGCTCTCGGGGTCCTCGGCCTGGATCGCGTTGGTGTACTGGCGGATCTGCTCGCGGCCCACGACGAACGGTTCGGGGTACTTCCAGACCATCCCCCGGATATCGAGTTTGAGCGCCATGGCCTACGCCAACTTCGCGATGGCGATCGCGCGGCCGAAGATCTTCTTGCCCCCGGCGGTGGCGGACAGCGCGATGGTGACGGTCTTGGTTTCGGGCTCAACGGATTTCACGCGTCCGTTGAAGATGATCTCGGCGCCGACGCCGTCGTTGGGCACGGGCACCACCGCGGTGAAGCGCACGTTGTACTCGCTGACCGCGGCCGGGTCACCCACCCAGGAGGTGACGTATCCGCCGCCCAGACCCATGGTCAGCATGCCGTGGGCGATGGCGGTGTCCAGGCCGACCTGCTTGGCGATGTCGTCGTCCCAGTGGATCGGGTTGAGGTCACCGGACACCCCGGCGTAGTTCACCAGGTCCTGCCGTGTCAGCGGGATCACTTTCTCGGGAAGCTGATCACCCACCTTCACCGAATCGAACTCACGCAGTGGCATCGCTGAAACCCTCTTCTTCCTCACCCGCACGACCCGCCAAGGTCGTGAACGTCTCCTGCATCACGTCACCTTTGTCGTTGGTGACGACGGTCTTGAGCACGACGATGTCGGTGCCGTGGGCTTGGCGCACGGAGTCCACGGACACATCGCAGTAGAGCTTGTCGCCGGCGAAGACCGGCCTGAGGTACTTCAGCACCTGGTCGACCTGCACGATCTTGGCGTCCTTGATCTCGACGTTGGCGTGCTCGAAAAACGCCACCTGGGCCATGTAGCCCAACACCGAGGTGAACGTCAGCGGTGCGGGCAGCCGGTCGTGGCCCAGCTCGGCGGCGGCCTTCTCATCGAAGAACGCCGGATCATCGTTTTTGACCGCGGTCGCGTATTCGCGCACCTTCTCGCGGCCCACCACGTAATGGTCGGGATAGCGAAATTTGATCCCGACGATGCGCTCGGACAGAGACACGCTTGGGCTGAACCTGCCTAGTTACCGCGACTCTTTGTGCGGCTGGTGTTTGCCGCAGTTCGGGCAGAACTTCTTGATCTCGAGCCGGTCGGGATCGTTGCGGCGGTTCTTCTTGGTGATGTAGTTGCGGTGCTTGCACACCTCGCAGGCCAAGGTGATCTTGGGCCGTACGTCGGTACTGGAGGCCACTTCTGTCGTCCTTCTACGCGTTCGTCCTGGTGTTGTAGCGGTGGGGGGACTCGATCCCCCGACCTCACGATTATGAGTCGTGCGCTCTAACCAGCTGAGCTACACCGCCTTACCGGCGCCGCCGCCCGGGGCGGTCCACCGAGCCCCCTAACGGAATCGAACCGTTGACCTTTTCCTTACCATGGAAACGCTCTGCCGACTGAGCTAAGGGGGCCGCGACCCGCACCATGCGGCGGGCCTTAAAGAGGGTACAGCCTCGCCGATTGGCGCGCCAAACCGCTGGTCGATGCCGAGCAGCTCACTCCTGGGTCACTGTGCTCTAGCTGCCAGCTATGAGCGACAAATTCGCGGACGTTACGAGCTGCGGTAGTAGTTGAGCGAAAAATTCGCGCGTAGCTTGGCACTTCCCGCACTATCCCCCGCGGACGGCCCCGAGGCCGCCGACCGCAGCCGTCCCCCCACGCCGGGCACGCTCCGGGTGATAGGACGGACACGTGACCGAAACCGACATCGCACGCGTGGCGGTGTACCTGGACTTCGACAACGTCGTCATCTCCCGCTACGACCAGATCCACGGACGCAACTCGTTCCAGCGCGACAAGGCCGCCGGCTTCCACAAGAACCCGGGCCGGCTCGCCGAGGCCCGCGTCGACGTCGGCGCCATCATCGACTTCGCCTCCTCGTTCGGCACGCTGGTGCTGACCAGGGCCTACGCCGACTGGTCCGCCGACGTCAACGCCGACTACCGCGACCAACTCGTCGGCCGCGCGGTCGACCTCGTCCAGCTGTTCCCCGCCGCCGCGTACAGCAAGAACGGCGCCGACATCCGGCTCGCCGTCGACGCCGTCGAGGACATGTTCCGGCTTCCCGACCTCACCCACGTCGTGATCGTGGCCGGCGACTCCGACTACATCCCCCTGGCCCAGCGCTGCAAACGCCTCGGCCGCTACGTCGTGGGCATCGGCATCACCGGCTCCATCAGCCGCTCGCTGACCGCGGCCTGCGACGAGTACGTCTCCTACGACTCGCTGCCCGGCATCACCCCGGTCAAACCGAAGGAGGAGCCCAAGCGACGACGCACCAAGGCCGACGCCGACCAGGAGCCCGAGGCTCCCGATCCGCAGGTCGCGGCGACGGCGTTGCTGGAACGCGCGCTGCGCATCGGGCACGAGAAGGACGACGCCGACTGGCTGCACAACTCCGCGGTCAAGGCGCAGATGAAGCGCATGGACCCGTCGTTCTCGGAGAGGTCGCTGGGCTTTCGCTCGTTCAGCGACTTCCTGCGATCCCGCAACGACATCGCCGAGCTCGACGAGAGCAGCACCATTCGGATGGTCCGGCTGCGCAACGACGATTGACCCGCCGATACCCTGACCCCATGGCTAACCCTGATCGCCTCTACTTCCGCCAGCTGCTGTCGGGTCGCGACTTCGCTGCCGGCGACATGATGGCGCAGCAGATGCGCAACTTCGCCTACCTGATCGGCGACCGCCAGACCGGCGACACCGTCGTCGTGGACCCGGCCTACGCCGCGGGCGATCTGGTCGACGCGCTGGAAGCCGACGGCATGCATCTGTCGGGGGTGCTCGTCACCCACCACCACCCCGACCACGTCGGCGGGTCGATGATGGGTTTTCAGCTCAGCGGGCTCGCCGAGCTGCTGGAGCGGGTCAACGTGCCCGTGCACGTGAATAGCCTTGAGGCGGACTGGGTTTCGAAGGTCACCGGGATCGCGCGCAGCGAGCTCACCGAGCACCAGCACGGCGACATCGTCGAGGTCGGCGACCTCGACATCGAACTGCTGCACACCCCCGGCCACACCCCGGGCAGCCAGTGCTTTCTGCTCGACGGGCGCCTGGTCGCCGGCGACACCCTGTTCCTCGAGGGCTGCGGGCGCACCGACTTCCCCGGCGGCAACAGCGACGATATGTTCCGCAGCCTGCAGGCCCTGGCCAAGCTGTCGGGTGATCCGACGGTGTTCCCCGGGCACTGGTACTCCGCGGAGCCCAGCGCGTCGCTGTCGGAGGTGCGCCAGACCAACTACGTGTACCGGGTCAGCAACCTCGACCAGTGGCGAACGCTGATGGGCGGCTGATCCGGCGCGATGTCCACCGCCCCGCCCACCGACGACGTCCGACGGCTCGTCATCTCCTACGCCGCCGCATGCTCGGCGCTGTTGGCGGTGCTGGTGTTCGTCGTCGTCTACGGGTTGTTCATCAACACGACCGCGATCGTCGCGGGCGAGGAATTTGAAACCGAAACGCCCGCACAGGCCATCGCGACCAGCGGTTGGGTTGCCCCGCCGAAGGCTTCGCCTGTCGATGCCGGCGTCGACGGCCCCATGTCGTTCACCGTGCGAGGCTACGAGGCCGATGAGGCTGGCGAGCGCGTCGTCGTCAACCTGACCGTCAGCAACGTCGGCGACGCGCCCGCCACGTTCCTCGGCGCCTACCAGACGCTGAAGGCCGACGGCGCGGTCTACTCCATCGACGACGAGGCGACCTCTGCGCTCGGCGGCGGCGTCGCCGAACTCGCGCCGGGCGGTAAGGCCGACGTCGCGCTGGCATTCGCCGTCCCGGCGGGCACCGTGCCGGGCACCGTCGAACTGCACGCCGACTCGGTCAGCGAGGGCGTCGAGCTGGCGCTGTCCTGATCGCGGCTCGTGCGGTTTTAGCGAAGCACGCATAGACATCGTCGGCTTTGCCAGGCAGACTGTGGTGAGGGCAACGATCCGAGCCGTGGGGGGCCTCGTGAAAAAGCTCGTGTTGTGTTTCGACCGCTCAAATGGCCATCCGGCGCCGCGGGGGGCGACCAACCTGCAGCGCTTGCTGGGTTTGCTTGTCGAGGGAAATGAGCAACTCGGCTGGCACCACGCCGAGCCGTCGGCGCCGCATCGGTTGCATCGGCGCGCGGCCGCCGACGATGCCAGGACCGCGATCGCGGAGGCCTACCGCTTCCTCGTCGACCACTGGGAACCCGAGGACCGCATCTACCTGTTCGGCTCGGGCCGGGGCGCATACTGCGCGCAGACGTTGACCCGGCTGCTGGGCACCGTCGGGGTGCTGCCCGACCTGCTGGACTACGTGCTCGACGCGTACGCCGCACCGCGCACCGAGCGCACGCCGCAGGACTGGCAGCGGGTGACCCGCGTCGCGGCCGGGTTGTCCGAGCGCCATGACGTCGCGGTGCCGGTCCGGTTCCTGGGGCTGTGGGACACGTTGAGAATCCCGAGTTTCACGCGCCGCACGGCGACGGCGTCGCTGCGCAACGTCGTGTTCGGCCGCCACGCCGTCGCGGTGGACGGGTTGCCCGGTGAGCGGCTGGTCGGACCGGCATCGGAGCGTATCGAGGAGGTCTGGTTCCGCGGCACCCACGCCGACATCACCGGTTCTGCGGGTGGGTGTGAGCCGTTGGCCGCGATCACGTTCGACTGGATGCTCGACGGGGCGCTGCAGGCGGGGCTTCGGGTGTCGCGGCGGCTGCCGTACGCGGTGCCGACGCCCACCGAGTGCGACGCGGTCGCGGGCATCCCGCACCGGCTGTCGATGCGGCGCCTGCCCGACGGTGCGGTCGTGCACTCCAGCGTGGAGGTCTATCTGCGCGAGCATCCGGAGTACTGGCGTCGCCTGCCCGCGCGGGTGGCATGGGCGGACCCGGAATGGCTGGCCCGCGGTGAGCGGCTGGTCTCATAGGTTGTTTCCGCCGAGATAGCACCCGCGGTCACAAAACCCGGCGCGGAACAACCCTGGCTTCTCGTTCGGCGCTAGCATCCTGTCGGAACACCGCTTAAAGGAGAACCGATGACCAGCGCCGTTGGCTATGACCTCACCGAATCCGTCGCGACCATCACGATGGACGACGGCAAGGTCAACGTGCTGGGCCCGACGATGCAGGCGGCCATCAACGACGCCCTGGACCGCGCCGAGAAGGACAACGCCAAGGCCGTGGTGCTGGCGGGCAACGGACGGGTGTTCAGCGGCGGCTTCGACCTGACGGTGTTTCAGTCCGGCGACGCGAAGGCCGGGTTGGCGATGCTCTCCGGCGGGTTCGAGTTGGCGGTGCGGTGTCTGACGTTTCCCAAGCCGGTCATCATGGCCGCGACGGGTCCGGCGATCGCGATGGGATCGTTTCTGCTGCTGTCCGGGGATCACCGCGTGGGCCAGCCGAAGTCGAAGTGCCAGGCGATCGAGGTGGCGATCGGGATGACGATTCCGGTTGCGGCGCTGGAGATCATGCGGATGCGGTTGACGCCCGCGGCGTTTCAGCGGGGCGCGTCGATGGCCGCGACGTTCGCCGGCGACGAGGCGATCGCGGGCGGGTGGCTCGACGAGATCGTCGACGCCGATCGAGTGCTGGCCCGTGCGCAGGAGGTCGCGGTCGGGGCCGCGTCGGGTATCCATGCGGGCGCGCACCTGGCCACCAAGATGAAGGCGCGCGAATCTGCGCTGGCCGCGATCCGCGCCGGGATCGACGGCCTGGCAACCGAATTCAGTCTCTAAGGCACCGTGAAGCGGGTCCGGGGGCGGGTGTGGCGCGGCGGTAAGCCGCAGGACGACTTCGACTTCGCGTCGATCTCGGACTACCTCGCCGACGACGACACCCTGGTGTGGTGCGACATCTATGACCCCGACCATGAGACGTTCAAGGAGTTGGCCGAGGAGATCGGGCTGAACACCTGGGCGGTCGAGGATGCGATCGCCGAAGCCGAACGCACCAAAGCCGTTGCCTACCATTCGCACACCTTCTTCACCGTGTACGCCGTCTCGGTCGACGAGTCGACGATCCAGAACCATCGCATCTCGGGGTTCGTGTTGCCGCGCGGGCTGATCACGGTGAGGTTGCCGCCGGACTTCGACATGGACGCGGTGTCCCAGCGGTTCGACGAACTCGGCGGCCAGGAGTACGGCGTGGGCGCGTTGGTGCACGGTTTGCTCGACGTGGTGGTCGACGGCCACTTCGACGCGGTGCAGGTGCTCGACGACGGCATCGAGGCGATCGAGGATGAGTTGTTCGCCGATCGGCCGCGGGATGAGTTGCAGCGCAGTACTTTCCAGTTGCGCAAGGATCTGGTGAAGCTGCGCCGGGTGGTGTTGCCGATGCGCGAGGTGGTCAACTCGATCCAGCATCGCCGCCTGGACGCGAAGACCGCGCCCGAACTGGACCCGTTGTACGCCGACCTCTACGACCACGTGCTGCGGGTCTCGGAGTGGACAGAGTCGTTGCGCGACATGATCACCACGGTGTTCGAGACCAACCTCTCACTGCAGGACGCGCGGTTGAACACGGTGATGAAGAAGCTCACCGGCTGGGCGGCGATCATCGCGGTGCCGACGGCGATCACCGGCTTCTACGGCCAGAACGTGACGTATCCCGGGATCGACACGGTGGCCGGCTTTCTGACGAGCACCGTCATCATCGTGCTGCTCGTGATCATCCTGTATGTGAGCTTCAAGCGCCGAGACTGGCTGTGAGCACGCCGACGACGTCGCCGTCGGCCTCGTACTCGACGGTGAAGCCGTTGTGGTCGTCGACGAGCCTGCTGACGTCGTAGCCGGTGCCCCAGCCGCGGTACCTGAGCACGGAATTGCCGATGACGCAGGAGAACTGGAGCACCTGGTCCCAGCGCGACGTCACCGGCGGCGCTGCCGACGGCGATGAAACCTGGCTGCCACCACACCGTCTTGATACCAATCCGGGGCCGCTGCACACGCGGTCGGTGCACCTAGCATCACCGATTCTGCGGCGCAGACGACGGGCGTGTAATCAGTTCCCGATGATCGCGAGGGTCTCGTCGACACCGAGACCAGCGTGCACATCGGGTCGATACAACTCCCGGATGACGTATTCGTCGAGGTCGGCGTAACTCTCAATGGCAGAAGGGTCTCCGTAGAAGATGCTGTCCGGATAAGAGAACGAGTCGTTCATCAGGCCGAGCATCTGGGTGATCTCTTCGCGGATCAAGTGGTTGCGTGCCACCTGAGTGACATCGCTGGCCACCAGGACCCGGCTGCTGGTGATCTGGCCACCAGCGTCCCACCAAGCCCAGAAGTATCCGCTGTTGCCCGGGACGTAGTTCGGTTCGATCTCGGCGAAACCGCTCTCCGGAGCGAAATAGACATCGACGTTTCCGCCGGACTCGACGACGTCGAGGGTGACCGTGTCGATGAGCGCGTTCAGGTCGGCCACCACCTCGGTGAGTGTCGCCAGGTCCTCGGGCGTGGGCGTGCCGTGGACGTTGATCCTGGGATCGATCGACCACTTGCGGATCTCCCGGGTACTGCGGCCGTACTCGCTTCCGAAGGCCACTTCGAGGAAGTAGTCCAGCGACTCCTGCGGCGATTTGGAGGGGTTGGGACCGGCTACGGTGGCGGGCGCAGAAACGAGGGTCGGTGTCAGCGTGGGCACGACGACGCTCGTGGAGCGGGTCACTGTCGAAGTGCCCACGCTCGACGCGCTCCCGCAACCGGTGGCCGGTGCCACGAGCAGACACAGGGTCAAACCCACATGAACGCAACGCATCATGTCCGAGATGTCGCGCACCGTGGCAATCACCGTCGGTACTTCGTCGAGCCCCGTGAGTCACGGGTGTTGCTGACAACCTTCGCGTAACATTCGTCGACCGGAATCGCTCTGGCGTCACACCATCCGTTGGCTTCGTTGGGGCCGGGGAAGGTGACACCGGCGACGGTCACCCACCAGCCGGCCAGATCGAAGGTCCGCCATTCGTCGCTCCACGCCAGACGTACCTCGGGATACTGTCCACGCATCCGCAGGTGTTGCTGCAAGATCTCGCAAGGCGTCCAGGTGAGCACGCGTCCGTCCACATCGGGTGCGACCAGTCCGGGCCGCTTCGACGACAGTTGCGCCACCCACCGGTCGCTCAATCGAGATTGGACGAACGGCCGGTCGGCATCGACCTGCGCCCGCAACGCTTCCAGCGCGTCCGCGTCGCTACCGCACGCCGAGGCGGAGTCATCCGCTGGCGTGCCCGCAGATTTCACGCTCATCCGTTCGGTGCGCCGCTCGGCGCTTTGCATGCCACTACTTGTGCCCTCGTCTTCGCAGTCCACGACTTCGGTGCCTGAAGCCGTCGACTCGGTCACGATCTCAGTGGCGCCGGAGGCTTGTCCTGCCCTGTCCCCCAAGGTGTTCGGATGCCGCGAGAAGGACCCGCTGCCGAACTCGAGTTCCACCGTGGTCGGCTCTGCCCCGTCGCCACCGAGGACCAGCGGATCTCGGGAGAAGTCGAACACCGCAGAGCAGATGCGGCCGAGCCCGTCACTTATCGTGACCCGCAACCGGTCCGTGGAGACGATGTCCCCTCCCGGGCAGCGGGCAGTGACTTTCATCGTCACTATCAGCGACCCGTTCTCGGCACGGTACTCGACCGGCGTCATCTCCGGTGTGCGGCCGCATTTGGTGATGAGACCGCTGGAGTCCTCGGTGGATCCGCCTTCGTCGCCGACCCGTCCTGGCGCCACCGACGGCCCGCCAGTGGGTGGATAGTATTCGACGAACTCATTGGAGGCGTGGGCGAAGCCGTCGCCCGCTGGCGCCACCGACCGCCAGCCTTCGATTCCGGTGAGCGTCCAGTCCGGCTGCCCCGTAGCGAGATTCACGGCCACCAACCCGCTTTCGGTCTCCACCATGACTCGTTGGCCATCGGACAGATCGATCTCGGAGGGGCTGATGTCGCTGGTCCACAGATGTTGGCCGGTAGCCAGATCGAAGGCGACTAGCGGACCCTGACCGCGCCCGCCACCGAGGACCGTGTCACCGATGACGGTGTGCAGCTCGGCATCTCCGCCACCCGCGGCGGTCCAGAGCTGCCTGCCGCTGGCGAAGTCATAGGCGCTGCGGCCGATGATGTAGGGCAGCTCTTCGTCCGACGCCACGAGCCATGGGTGCGCCGCCGAACCGTCCACGGTGCGCAGCGTCGCGCCTTCGGTGTCCACCACGATCGTGCTGCGGATATCCGGATCGGCGCCGTCGCAGATCTCGGCAGTGAGTCCCTGCGTCGGATACACCGAGAGGTTGAGCACCTCCATCGGAGGCAGCCGCCTGCCGTCGGTCACGTCGGCGACCACCATGCCTGCGTCGATGCCGGAGTACACGACATCGCCCTCGACACCGTCGTAGACCGTGTCGCCGGAGCCGACGCAGCCCTCACCGTCGTCGTTCAGCCGATACCGCTGCTGCCAGTCAGCGGTGAGGTCGTCGACGGTGCCGCGGGTGATGACACGGACGTTGCTGCTCGGCTGATAGCCCATCGTGTACACGGCCGTGCCGTCGGTCTCCACCGCTCTCGTGTACTCGGACACCGGCAGCTGGTGATCGACACCACCGTCGGACATCCGGAGGAAGTGCACATACGGTGGAAGCGGGGGCGCGTCGGGTGCGGCCAGCCGGGAGTCCTGGCCCAGACACGGAAGCAGACCGTCGATGGTCGCGGTGGCGCACACCGGCGCGAAGCCGGCGTAGGCGGTCCACCTGACGTCGCCGGTCGCTGCGTCGATAGCGACCAGGGTGGCGCTGCGATCCGATTGCGGCAGCACCGCCGACGTGACCAGTGTGTCACCGAGATCGATGAACCCGGCACGCCGATATTGATACGAAGTCGGTTCGGGCTGAACGAATTCCGCGCGGTCAAATATGGTGTCCGCGGACAGCCGCCAGCCGATCGACGGCCGGTCCGGGAAGGTGCCACGCAGCTGCCCGGCCACCGCACTGCCGTCGGCACCGTCTGTCGTCCAGCGCTTCACCAGCGCGTACCCACCGCCGACGAGGCCGGCGATCACCGCAATGGTCACTGCCACGACGACGATCGGTCGTACCCGCGGACGCCACTTCAGATCGGATGAGGCCTTCGGCTGCTCTGTGACCGGTTGGTCCGACGGCGCGCTCGGCGCTTCCTGTCTCGGCTCGTCCCAGAACTTCCACCCTGGCGGCGCAGGCGGCCAGGCTGGATCCGGCTCCCACCCGGCCGGAGGCTCCCAGCCTGGTGGCACGGGCCAACCGGGCGGCGGATTGAACACCACTCATCGGATTTTTCCATAATCGAGAGAGCGTTGGCTGTCAGTCATTCGAATGACATTGCCTGCCTTCGTGGCTCAGCAACGCTGCCCTACCGCTTGCAGCTACACAGCGCGACGGAGGTGACCGTGCCTATCGCAAATGGTTCACCAACGAACGGAATCACCAGTCCGCTGCAGTCGATGACTCGTAGCTGATAGGCCGCGTCGGTGTGCGAATCCGCATTGAAGGTCAGGGTATGCGATCCGTCGGAGTCGGATACCGTTTTGATCGGTAGGCCGTAAAGGTCAAATGCTTGTCCCACCAGACTTCCTGGCTCCAATCCATCAGTGGTGCGTCCGCCGTCACCTGGGGCGATCCTGGTCAAGGCGCCGTCAACGAACGTCCACTCCGAGCCCATCCAAGACACCTTCACAACGCCGACGTTGTCCGCGAACGGAAAGTCCGGATGCCGAGACCGAACATCGACTATCCGCTCCCCTAGCCTGATGTCGCCGAGACCCGTTGGCTTGAGCGTCCTTAGCGGCATCGACCGTTCGGAGCCGTGCGGAGCCGTCGGAGCGCCATCGACCTGGAAGCACCCAGTCAGAGCCAGAGTTGTCAGTAGAAGCGTTATCAGGAATCGGCACAACACTTCAGTTTCCCAACATCCAAGACTGACAACCGAACCTAGCCAGCGCGCATCGCGTAGGAACCGCGCAAACAACACTGACCTGACACCTCGGCAAATCCATCATGCGCTACAGATCTTGCAGGCTCAGAATGCCATCCTCGATGGCACGTGCGAGAAGCGCGGACTTGGTGGGCGCAGGCCGTCCCACGCTGGCGTACTTGGCGCGCGCCCGCTGCAAATGAGTGCGGACCGTTGTCGGTGCGATGTAGAGTCGCTGTCCCACCGCTTCCTTGCTCTCGGTTTGGAACCACGCAATCAGGACTTCCTTCTCGCGTTCGGAGAGTCGGATTCGCCCAAGCAGGCTGTCGTTGCGTAGCGCCCGGGCCATTCGCGGTCCGAGATGGGGGGTCGTCGTCCGCGCCGCGTCTATGGCATCCATCAGATGATTGCGTCCTTCAGACTTCAACAGGTAGGTCGCTGCGCCGAGATCAAGCGCCGTGAGGATCACCTCGTCAGCCGTCAGATCAGAAAACACAATGACGCGCTGACCTTGCGCGCAAAGCCGGCGCAACGCATCGAAATCTGGGCGCCTACCGTCAATCTGGAGATCGAAAACAACAGCATCGTGTTGGTTCGAGTTTTCGGGGTAGGCATCAAAGAACTGCGCCGGGTCCCGAAACGTCCCAGCAATATGCACGGGCGGGTCAGCGGCGGCACACCACGCCGCGATGCCCGCGCCTATGACGTCATGCCCGTCGATCACCGCGATTGTCGCGGTCGGCACAGACGGTCCCTCCGCCCCCATCTGCTCCAAGTCCCTTTCCAATGTGACCAGGACGCCACACGATGCGGCCCCCGCGCATCGTTTTGATCGAATTACATCGATTCTGTTGGCACAATAATGGTGCCACGCGTTGCTGACTGTCCTCCGTTGGGCGGATAGCGGATCGACGCGTGGCTTGGTGGGATTGCCGTGGGGCGTCGCCTGCCCGCGGCGGGCCAGATTCAGCGGAGGTCAAAGATGGCAGTGGTTGGCGCAGATGTCGACCAGCTGCGGACCCTCGCACGGACCCTGGGACAGGCCGCCGATCGCTTGGAGGGCATGACCGGATCGGTGACCAGCATGCTGGGTGCGACCACCTGGTTTGGCCCCGACGCCGAGCGTCACCGGTCACAATGGCACAGCGGGTCGATTCCGCAGGTACGAGGCGTGGTGGCCGCACTGCGAGAAGCCGCGAACACGGCCAATCGCAACGCCGACGAGCAGGAACGGGCCAGCAGCGCCGCCGGCGGTATCGGTGCGCCCGCCGCGGGAGGCGGCGCGCCCTCGCCGAGCCCATTCGGCGACGGCCTGCCGTACCGATTCGACATGGTCGACCCTGCGGTGAATATCCGCGACTTCCTCAACACCACTCCGGTATGGCCGATCACCTGGGGCACGATGCTGGGCCCGCTGGACGACTGGGGAGTGCTACCGCTTTTGGATGCGCTCGGATTGGCCGGCGACTCCAGCCTGACCGACGGGCAGCGCATCATCGAGGCGCAGAATTCGCTGACCGATCTGGCCGGCGGCTTGCTCAAGTCCCGGGGCGGGGTGGGTTACCTCGGCGGCGTGGCGGTGGCGCAATGGGGCGACGTCATCGCGCAGGTCTCCCAAGCCGACTTCAGCGCCCCGACGTTGCAGACGACAGCCAACTACATCGCGACCAATCCCGCGGGTGCCTTCGAGGCGGCGAGGGATGCGGTGATCGGGTATGTGCCCAAACTGTTCTCGAACCTGGTCCCCTGGTAGGAGGTACAGACGCCAATGGAACAAACCGCGCTGCTGACCGATGACGAGATCGTGGCGGTTTGCGCCGCCGACGGTCGACCGTGGCCGGTCGGTCTGGCCACCGTCGAACCGACTGCCGAGGAGTTGTCTCGGGCCGGAATGCGCGGTATGCGTTCCTTGATGGTGCGCCGACTAGCCGGCGGCGACGCCGACAAGCCGGGTGTGCGCCCGCACGCGATGATCGCCCGTGACGTGGCGGCGTTCCTGGACGCCACCGATCGCGTCGGTGCCTACATTGCGCCGGCATCCGATCATTCGGTGCTCGGTGGCGCTGCGGTCACCGCGGCACGAACTGCTGAGGGTTGGGTTGTGGACACCGCCACCGCCGCCGGCGTGCATGCGCTGCGGGTGGCGTCATCCGACGAAGCCACCAGCGCCATACTCGAACTGGCCGAAAAAGCCTACAGTGGCGAACTTTTCGCAGGTGAGACAGAAGCGGTCTGGGTGTGTGTGGTG
The DNA here is from genome assembly GCF_053484035.1 of Mycolicibacterium sp. XJ662. NCBI lineage: Bacteria > Bacillati > Actinomycetota > Actinomycetes > Mycobacteriales > Mycobacteriaceae > Mycobacterium > Mycolicibacterium sp. XJ662. The sequence continues at coordinate 670,990 of NZ_JBEFTL010000002.1, forward strand.
CGTTACGGGCCCGACGGCGAGAACATGCTCACCATCGAGTCCGGTTCGGTGACCGGTGTGGTCGACGGCTCGCCAGTGGAGTCCTGGGATCCCGAACGCATCCGGGCCGCCTTCAGTTGAGGCTGGCTGGGCGAATCAGTATGCGATGAATTGCTCCCGACTGACAAAGAATCCGCTGCCGCTCTCGATGTTGACACAGGTGACGCCGGCCTCTTCGGACAAGCAGCCGTAGTCACCGGCGATCAGTGCCAAGCCATACTGAAGTTCGTTGGCCGCCGACGGCACTTGCGCACCCCCCGTGCACACTCCGTCGACCGCTCCCGCTGCCGTAAGGGTCACGTGATTTGTGTTCCACGCCAGATAGTCCTCGCATGAGGCAGGTCGGGGAGTCGGTTCGCTCGATCTGGCTTTAAGCCCGCAGATCAACCGGTCGCCGCCCGTTTGCTCCCACGTGCAGGTGATGTTCCCGCTCGGCGTGGTGAAGGTGAAGAACCCCGGGGTCGGTCTCAGCGGGCCCGTTGTCCACGACGACTGTTCGTAGTCAGCCGGATTGACCGCGGGTGCCTGACGGACCGCGCTCAGCGGGGTGGCCGGCTCTTCCGGGATGGGGCTGGGTGCCATACCCGGCTGGGGCGCCGCGGTGATACCGGACACGGTGGTCGGCACCGGGGCGTGTTCGGGCGCAGACCGTTGCGGATCGGTTTGCGAACACGCCGAAACCGCCAGGCTCAGCACCGCCAGGCAAACTAGCCACGCCCTGTATCCCGCCATTGCTAACCTCCTTAGCCGCCGAATGTGGACGCACCGCTGAGCACCGCCCAGACGATGAAGATCGCCAAGATCAAGACGATGACCGCCACGGTGACCAAACCGCCCACCACGAGATTCGGGTTGACGTCGCCCAGGTCCCAGCTCTTTGAGTTCCGTTGGTTGGCAACCGGACTCGGCCGGGTCACCCGGTGCGGGCCGGTTGTCGAATTCGGTGCCGCGACGGGCCGCGGCCCAGTGCTGCCGGGCCGTGCCCACACCTGATTCGTCTGGCGTGCTGCGCGTTCGTCGTCAATCGCACACCATGGACAGGTCAACGCGCTGACCGGAATCTGGTGCGTGCCCCGGCGACAGTTCTGCAGCCGGATTCGCAGCAAAGCCTCGCGCCATTCCCGCGCGCTCGGCCGACTCTCCGGCTCACGCGACCCATCCGTGAACGCCCGGACGAACAGGCGCTGAATCTCGACGGGCAGGAAGGTCAGTTGCGGGGCAAGCGGATGGGTGCGCAGCGGTGAACCCGGCCCGCCCGCCCAGCTTCCGGATCGCGCCAGACTCAAGGCGTCCGGCTGCGCCCCGCCACCGGTCCAGGCGCCCCGCATGAAGGGGTGATTGCCCGCCATCAGCAGCTGATGGATGTGTACGGCGAGCGCAAACAGATCCGACGGCTTGTCCCGAGCCGTGGCCCGCAAGTCGACGCCCACCAACTCGGGTGCGGTGAACTCCGGTCTGCCTACGCCGCACAGGAATTGACGGCCCGCATTATCGGTGAATTGCATGGAGTCGCAGTCGACCAGCGTCACCTGGGTGGTGTCGGAGACCAGGATGTTGCGTTCCTGGAAGTCACCGATCACCGCATCGACGCGGTGCACCACCTGCACAGCCAGACATAGGTTGGCGGCGGTGTTGACTAAATGCCCCCACGTCGCGCGCCTGGGCCACTGCGGCGCCGCAGGCAACGGATTCTCTCGATTCGACGGGTTGCTCATGGTGTGGATTTCCACCGATGTCGCGGTGTTGATCCGCGGCATGACGAAACCGACTGCCCGGTCACCGTCGAACAGCATCCCCGACGGCCAGGCCAGCACGACAAATCCGTTGGGTTGTACGTGGCCCGGCGGCGGGGACTGGATCATCGCCGAGACCTTGGCTAGCTTGTCCTCGAGGCCTTTGAGGTTGGCATGGAACACCTTGGCCGCCAGGTCCGGTCGTTGCACCACGGCGTAGACGGTGCCCTCACCCGCGCTGGCCAACGCCGGGGCCAGGGTCAGCTGCTCACCGGTGCCAAGTCGAACCTGCTGGCGTGCTTTGCCACCATGTGCGGTGGTCATCGGCGCCGGCCCATCCGAAGACCCCGCCGTCTGCGTTTTGGCGGCACGGATTCCGCGGCCGACACATCGTCGCGAACAACAACGTCTGTGGCCGACGACCCCGGAGCAGGGGAATGCTCTGTTATGAAATCGTCTGCACCAACGTCGAGTTCATCCGACCGCGAGCGCATCGCAGCCAGCACCATCGTCTTGTCGTCGCCGGTCTGGTCGTCTTCGATCCCGTGCAGCAGCGCCGCAAACTGGCGCGCACTCGCGCCGTTGCGCACGTGTCGCCACGAGTCGCGAAAGAACGGCTCGTAAGCCTCGCCGTTGGCCATATTGGTGATCTTGTAACTCATTCCGTCGGTACTGAGCGCGAAGGCCGTGACATCGCCCCGCACCGCGGTGCGAAACGACTCCTCAAATGCTCGCTCGGACTGCAGGAAAGAGGTGATGTTCGCGTAGTCGTCCTTCGCTTCGGTCAACAGCGACTCGACTTGGCCGTCATGTTCGGCGGCGATCACCCCGTCACCGATCTGGCCGAATGCGGCTTGAGTGCGATCCGCGAGGCCCACACACAACGTCGTCGACAGCAACGTCGGGTCCACACCGAGCGCCTCGGCCTGCTTGGTGACCCGATTCAGTGCGTTGTCGAAGAGCCAGCGGATCATGCTTTCGGCGTGCACTGGTTCGCAGCGGTGGTAGCTGTCAATGAACGCGGGCTGCATAGCGTCGTTCATTACGCCTCGGCAGGCAACCCAAGCGCCCCAGGCCGACGTACCGGTCACCGATCCGGCGCCGTCGGCGACCGAAGCCACCACGAAGTCCCCGGCAATACCGTAGCTGTAGGCGTCGTCGCAGCCGAGCCCGCGACGCTGGTGCTCGCGCCCGGTCACCGAGGCGCCGCATGCCACCCACCGAAACGCGGTCTGCGGCTCATCGCGGCGGCCGGATCTCATGCGCTGGCCCACCCGCTGACCGACGGCAGAGAAATCCGGTCGCCCATGGCGCCCAGTGCCTGGTCGTCGCGGCCGAACTCAGAGGAGTTCGACACATTGCTCAGCGATGCTGACAACCATTCGAAGAGTTCCTCGTATTTCAGCCCGTCCAGCGGGGCCGGACTGCGCCGCGTCGAGAGCCGGGCCAGCTGCTGATAGTCGACCCGCGGCCCGGCACCGACGGCAAAAACGGTGACCCCCCTTGCTGATTCGGCGGCGTTGAGCCGCTGCACCGCCTGGTCGAAGCCGTCCAGGTTGGGCTTGCCGTCGGTGAGCAACAAGATCCAGGGCCGGTAATACTGCAGGCCGGCGACTTTGTAGGCGTGTTTGCGATCCTCGAGGATATCGAGCGCGAGGTGAATACCTGCGGCCATGTTGGTCGTGCCTGCGGCGGTGAACGGTACGGGTTGCAGCGCGCGGGCCTCCTGCATGGGCACCAGCACGGTGGCCACCGTGCCGAACGTCACCACGGACACCTCGACCCGCTTACTGGCCAAGGCCTCGTTGTGCAGATATCGGGTGAAAGCTCCGAAACCGCGTTCCAACGCTGCGATCGGCTCCCCCTGCATAGACCCTGATACGTCAGCCAGCACGACGCACGCCACTCGGGGATCGGGGTTGGCGTCGTTCAGCGCTACCGACCACGCCCGATCAGCCACCGCGAACCCCTCTCCCCGATCTCGCCGCTTGCTTTGGGAATCATCTCATCGTCGCGCGCACCAGTGACACTGAACTACGTCGATAGGCCGGTCAGCACACGAAAAGGCCACACCGGGTTAAGCACGGGGGCACCCCGTCGCGCAGCTTCGCCCCCCTGTCACTCCGGTTCGGTGTGTCGCTTCTGCCCATGCGAATGCGGGGTGGGCGCAACGCCATAGGTCGTTCCGGCAGCGAACCGTTGGGTGGATTCAGCCAGCACGTCGGCAATCCGATCCGTCGCGGGCGCCGCCTGCTGTGCGGTGTCGGGCCGGAAGATCTTGGCTGTGGCGGGAGCTCCGCCCGGCTGACCAGACGGCATGGCGATCGTGGGCGCAGATCGATCCCAGTCCGTCCCGATAGGTCTGGTCCACTGAGCCGACGGCACCTCGGCGGTTGCAGCCGAGATACTCACTGCTACAGCAGCTTCAGCCGCGGCTGGCGCAGTGGCGTCGTTTCGGCGGACGGGTTTTTTCGCGACCGCGCTGCCGGTCATAATGGCGATCATCAAGAGGGCCAACGCCAACACGCACAGTGCCACGTCGAACGTACTGGTGATCTGCTGAGCCAACGTGTTGCCGTATACCTCGGTGATGTCACGTGGATTCAAGGGCTCAACCCGTGGCACCAGCGCCACTCCCAAAATGACCCGGCATACGAGCAACACAAACAAGATGCCAGACAACAGCATCAGCAGCATTCTCGGCGTCGCGACCTTGCCCGAGCTGTTGATGCACAGCCACGCCGCCAAAACGGCGGCGACCAGATCGAAGGCCATCAGCGCGGTGCTGTTGTAGGGCGGGGCCGGCAGGTCGAGTGCGGAGGACACGATCAGATCGAAGATTCGCAGCACCGCGGTTCCGGCGCACCATACGGCGATGAGTATCAGGCACTTTCGCGCTGCGGCACGCCAGCGACCTTCGGAGTCCCGCCCGAAGGCGGCCAGCAGTGTGCCCGATCCGACGATCGCGGCGGTAACCACCCAGGCCAGGTAGCCTTCGAACCCGACGCCCGCGGTCGACGTGTTCTGCGCGACGCCGTGGAAGGCGTCCAGATCGCGTCCCACCGGCAGGACCCAAACGAACACGCCGGCAATCAATGCGGCCACGGCCAGAAGCACCGTAGCCAGTCGGGCCGCCGGGTTCACCGACATGATCCACCGAGTGGCGACGATCACCGGTAGCAGGGCAACGATGCCATAGAGCACGGCGGTCACGGCCACCACGGAGTTCTGCACGCCGGTGTCGGGGTCGCCGATGTTCGGTATGACGAATCGAGTGCGCCAGTACAGGTTGACCAGCACCGCCACCACTGCCAGCAGCAGCATGACGATGCCGATGATGCGTACGAGCTTGGTCTCCCGCCGGTCACTGTCCTGGATACCGGTGATCACCGGCGCAGCCGCCAGAAGCGCACCGGCGACCCCGAGCCAAGCGCCCGGACCGACCCCCGGCGGTACCGCCACGGTGCCACCCAACCGGATCGGCTGAACCACGGCGAACACCACAAAGCCCGCCGCGAGGGCCAGGTACGGAATGTTCAATAGCAGTCGCAGCCGGTCCAACGCCTTCAGCTCGGTGCCAGGCGAGCGAATACTGAACCGACCCACGTGGCTGAGCACCACCGCGGCCAACGACATCAGCGTCACGAGGATCAGAAGGGCCAACACCCCGGTGGCAGTTCCAGTGATCGTGAAGCCCACGTCGATGTTCCACGGCAGCAGCACACCGAGGATGAGTAACAGCCCGGCGGCGCCGTCGCGGATGGTGCTGGGCCTGTGCAGCCGCTCCGGCACTGCGGGCACTGGCACGGCGGGTTGATGCTTGGCGGCGTAGGTCACCTCTGTCCTCCAACCCCGTTAGCTGCTTCCCGAGCCGAACAGGTCCTTACCGAAAGGCAACTTGGGCAGTGTCGTTGCGGGAAGCGAAGGTTTCTTGGGTGTGGGCGCTTTAGGCGCGGGAATCAATTTGGTGGGGATCGGCAGTTTCGTTGGCAACTTGAGGACCGGCGGCGCCGGCGCGGGCGCAGGCGGCGCGGGCGCCTGGATGACCGGTGCGGGTGGTTTCGGAATCTCCACGGGCACTTGCGGCTTCGGAATCTCCACCGGCGCGGGCGGCTTGGGAATCTCCACGGGCACTTGCGGCTTGGGAACCTCCACCGGCGCGGGCGGCTTGGGAATCTCTACCGGCACGGGCGGCTTCGGAACCTCCACCGGCACGGGCGGCTTCGGAATCTCCACCGGCTCCGGGATATCGGCCGGCACCTGTGGTTTCGGAACCTCTACCGGCTTCGGGACCTCCAGCGGCTCTTGAGGCTTCGGGATTTGGACCGGTTCTGAACCGCCCGGCAGCGGCGGCATGTTCGCAATATCCTCGGAGGGCACCGATTCGGCTGGTGACGTATCTCCTGGCACCGCACCTGGAATCTCCGGCACGGAGGCGGGCAACGGCACCTCCGAACCGGGTGCCGACTCCAGAACCTCCGACTCCGGAAGCACAATCGGCCCCGTCCCCTGCACGCCCGGCAAGGACTTCTCGACCGTCTCCGGGATCAGTTCGCCGAGAGGCGGCACTGATGTGACCGTGTCCGCACTGCCGGCTCCGGGCAACGACTCGGAAGTCTTGGTTTCGACGATCTTGGTATCCGACGGCAGAACGTCGGCGGTGGTCAGTTGGGACGAGCCGGTCTCGAAGATCTGCTCCGGGATCGCCTCCAGGTCGGTAGCCGAGTCGGACTCTTCGGAGGTGTCGAAGAGATTTGCCTTGGTCACCGGGGTCGTGACCAGCTCACCCGCCTCGGACAGCTCATTGAGGCCCCCCGTGACACTGCCGAGGGTCTCGAACCCCGCCGTGGTGACATCGGTCGCCGCATCCATCGTGGCTTGCGCGAACGCCCCCATGTTGCCGACCAGTGCCAGGATCTGGCACGGGCTCCAGCGGGAGAAATCCGGGATCAACCGGGTCAAGAACTCGGGTGGTTGCGCGAACACACCGGGGCCGACGCCTCCCGGCGGTGGCGGCGGAGGCAGCGTCACTACGTCTGGCACCACGCCGACCGTTCCGTCCCGGAAGAATTTGATCACCTCGGCGCCGGCGTCTCCGGTGCCGCCGGACGAACCCAGCGATTGGGGACGGAAGACGCGGGCGTCGGGTTCGGTTCCCGGCTCGGGACGTTCCTCGATCATCGTCCAGTTAGGACCGTTCGGGTGCACGCCCTGGCCGGGTGAATTCGGAAAGTACTTGCCCGCCACCGCTTCTTCCTGCAGCCGGACGTCTTGCACGCTGGCCGTCGGACGGATGTTGATGGCGACACTGACCGCCAGCGCGGCAAACCCGACGACTACCACCGCAGCCACAGTGCTGCCCAGCAACAGCACCCGCGGGCGGTTCGGTGCGACGTCTTCTTCTTCGGTTTCGAATTCTTCGGGGTCAACGGCACTTAGTGGCTGCATGGGCGTCTGCAGCGGCACATCCGCACCAACCAGCCCGAAGTCGCCTGAATCTTCCACCTGCGAGTAGGCCAATTGTTGCGCTTGCACGCCCAGCATGGTGTCGGCGGAGTTCAGCGAGGCAGCGGGATAGTCCTCGACGGCGCGTGAGACCTGCTGCCGCCCAAAGCCGGCCAGCGCTGCACCGCGGGCCAAGGCGAACTCCGGATGCTCGGGGAACCGCAGGGGAACCGGGGACGTGGCGTTGAGCTCGGCGGTCACCGCATCATCGAGCGGCGGGCCCAGCACGACGACACTCGTTGCCCCGCCCGGCTCTTCACTGAAGCGCTCCAGCAATTTCCGGTACGCCGCGGTCCGGTCTCCACCGGTAACCGGTTCGACGGCGATGAGTGAGGTGACGTCGGCGGCCGGATCGACTATCGACAGCGCGGCGGTGCTTCCGTCGCTCGTCATCGATGCGGCGGTTTCGCCGCCCACCACAGCGCGCGTCACCGCCGTCAGGGCATCCGACGGAGACACCACGACCACGTTCGTCAGTTCGGCTTCCACAAGTGCGCCGTGAAGTCGAGCCGTCAGGTCGGCGTCCGAGCCACACACTGTGGTGCCCACGAGCCGATGACCCGACTGCGCCAACATGCGATCGGTGGACACCAGCGTCGACACCAAGTTGTCGACCGGTTCGTCGGCGAGGCCGATCTGGGATTGGTCGACCACCGAATGCGGCGGCACCGCGTCGAGTAGCGCAATCTGCGCCGCTGTGCCCCCCACAGTTACCCCGAATGTGACGTCCATCGGGCGTTCACCTCTCTATTACGCCGCCGGATCTCATGCCCGTCCCCGCTGCGGCGTACAAACACCTTAAAACGCCCGCCCGCGTAGGGTTAGCAAAATCCCAAACAGATCTTTTGACTCATCCTGGCAGCTCCACCGACCCGGGGGGTATCGGTCGTTCGGAGGACGCCGCGTACTTCGCCTAAACCGCACTATCGTGCCGCGTCGGCACCCGCCACAAAGACGTACAGCCCGATCACGACGGCACCGATGACCAGGTACACGGCGCTGATGAGCATCGCGGCCCTGGCGAGCGAAGCGCCGCTATCCCCGGACGCCTGGATCTGGCGCTGCGCCAGGTAGGACAGCGGCAAGGTCACTGGCGCGACCACCAGCCCAAAGAGCAGCGCAGCGCCGAACGTGACGGCCGCCAGCCGGTTGAGTCGGCTAGTCGGCGGCAGCACCGAGGCAGCGTGCGAAACGGATGAGGTTCCGCCGACCGTGTACCCCGCCCCGAACTTGCTTGGCGGCGGCGCTGAATCAACCAACGCACACGCCTCCTCGAAACTTTCCGGGTTTGCCAACAGTCACTTTTCCATGCCAAACGCCGATCATGACAATCGTACGATCGGTCGACAACGAATCCGGCCCGATTGGCACGGCAAAGATTTAGTGTTTTCACAGCGACCATTCCGCCCCAGAGCGGATGAGTCGGTAAAGCCCATCACGGCCGTATCACGGCCGAGACACAACGCGTTGGGCCGGACGGAGACAACCGATGCCAGGGAAGCCAGGCGAGGCGACGGGGTATTCGTGCCCGCAGTGTGGCTGCAGCCTGCCCCGAAACGCTCGGTTCTGCGGTACCTGCGGCCACGCCCTCAGCACCCGTGCAGCACCCGTCGCGCATCCGGGCCGCACCACCTCGTCGCGCCTGCCGGTTGCACCGCCAGCTGCACCGCCTGCTTCCCCTCTCACGGTTGAACTCGCCAGCGGCCGGGTTCGTTGCGCGTCGTTCCTATTGGATCTGGCCGCCATGATCAGTCCGGCCATGCCGTTGTCGATCGCTGGCGCCGTGCTTGGTGTACCCGAAGTGGTCTACATCGTCGTACCGGTGGCGTTCGTGGCTGTGTGGATGTGGATGCAGATCTGGCAGGGGTTCACCGGCACCACCTTCGGCAAGGCCATGTTGGGGTTGCGACTCGCCCACGCCGCCGACTACCGGCTGCCGGGGCTGGGCGCCACGCTGCGGCGCAGCCTGGCTTTCATCGCGACGTTCGGTCTCGCCGGCTTGCCGGTACTCCTGAGTTCTGATCCACAGCCCGGATGGCACGACCGGATCAGCGGCCTCACGGTGCTAGACGTGGCCACCGGAGCGAACCCGTTCGGCCAGCGCCAGCAGCCCACCCTGCGCCGACCGGCGAGCCGAGGACTCAACAGGGTTCACTCACCCATTCCGGTCTCAGCATCGAGGCACCGGTAGATGCAGGCCAAGTTCATCCTTCACCGGTCCGACGGAAGCAAGGCCCAGATCGCCATCACCGCCGATGCCACCGCATCGGTGTCCGAGTTGGCGCAGGAGCTGGCCGCCAGCGATCCCGACGTCCGCAATCGCTCGGTCGGCGCCGGGCTCACACTGAAGCTCGAACACACCGCGTTCGACCGGGGCGCGGCCGGGCGGTTGCTGGATCCGGCCCGCAGCCTGATCGATTCGGGACTGCGGTCGGGTTCGACGATCAGCATCGTCGCCGCACCCGCGACGGTGCCGCAACGTCGCCGGGGGCGCACCGCCGCGGTGGTGCGGGTGTTGGAGGGCCCCGACGCGGGTCAGGAATTCGCGCTGCCTGCCGGCAATTCGTCGATCGGCACGGGAATCACCAACGATGTCACGCTCACCGACCACGGGATCACCAATGTGCATGCAGCAGTCAGCGTCGGCGAGAGCATCGAGATCGTCAATCTGGCCGGCCCGTCCGGGGTCCGCATGGGTGGTCAACCGGTGCAGCGTGCGATCGTGGGCACCACCGACGTCGTGCAACTGGCGAACACGTCGCTGGCGATCCTGACCACGGCGCGACAGGGTACGACTCAACACGACAGCGTGGCAATAGAATTCAATCGCTCGCCGCGGGTGGTTGCCCGGTTCGAAGAGCAGGAATTCGCCGCTCCGAAGCCGCCGCAGCTTCCCGACCCGGCCCGGTTCCCGATCGTCTCGATCTTGGCGCCGTTGATCATGGGGGTGGTGCTGTTCGCGGTCACCCGCAGCATGCTCGCCGTCGCGTTCATCGCGCTGAGCCCACTGTTGATGATCGGCATGTACATCGACACGAAGCTGCAGGCGCGCAAGAAATACCAGCAGGAGTCGCAGCGATTCGCCGACTCGCTGCGCGCTCTGGCCGGCGAACTCGAGGAGGCCCAGCGGGTCGAGCGTGCGGTGCGGTTGGCCGAAGCTCCGGCACTGGGTCAAGTGGTGGAGGCCGTCCATCGACTGGGGCCGCTGCTGTGGACACACCGGCCCGAACACCCGGCATTTCTCACCGTGCGCCTCGGGTTGGGCGATGTCGCCTCACGGTGCCGAATCCGGCTGTCTGACACCGAAAATGCCGAGATCAAGTACGTCGAACAGCTCAAGGACCTCCAGGCGCAGTTCGCCACCGTGAAGGACGTACCGGTCGTCGCGAGCTTGCCCGAATCCGGCGCGCTGGGGATCTGCGGGCCGCGCGGGGTGGTCGACGGTGTCGCACGGGGCATCGTGATGCAGTTGGCGGGGCTGCATTCCCCCGCCGACCTGACCATCACGGCGTTCAGTTCGGCACAGTCGCGGGCGTCGTGGCAATGGCTGGAATGGATGCCGCACACCGGATCGGTGCACAGCCCGCTGTCGGGTAACCATCTGACCGACAGCGCCAACGGTGGCCAGGCGCTGCTGTCTCGTCTCGAGGATCTGATCGATCAGCGTCGGTCCGGCGAGACGACGTCGGGTGCCTACACATTTGGTGACATCAGGGCCAACGACAGCGGTACCTCCCAGGCGTCCAAGGTCACCCCCGCGGTGATCGTGCTCGTCGAGGACACCGCTCCCATCGACCGGTCGCGGTTGACCCGACTGGCCGAACATGGCGGCGCGGTCGGGGTGTATGTCATCTGGGTAGCCACCCAGATTGCCAGCCTGCCGGCCGCCTGCCGGACATTCGCGTTGGTGGAAAGCGAGTCCGACGGCGCCACGGTGGGTCAAGTGCGGCACGGACAGCACAACTTTCCGGTGGCGTGTGACAGCATCGAGGTCGCCGACGCGCGCCAGGTTGCGCTGCTGTTGGCGCCGGTAGTCGATGTGGGTGCGGCGGTCGAGGACGCAACCGATCTACCCCGCAGCGTCTCGTATCTCACGCTGGCCGGGAGCAGGGTCGCCACAGATGCCACTGCCATTGCCGCGCAGTGGATCTCCAACGATTCCGTGCTGAACCGCAACGGTGAACCGCGGGCCGCCGCCGGACAGTCGGCCGGGCTGCGGGCACTGGTGGGCTCGACCGGCGCCCAGGAGTTCTACCTCGATCTGCGCGAACACGGCCCGCATGCGCTCGTCGGCGGCACCACCGGATCGGGCAAGAGCGAGTTCCTGCAGTCGTGGGTGATGGGCATGGCGGCGGCCCACAGCCCCGACCGGGTGAGCTTTCTGTTGGTCGACTACAAAGGTGGTACCGCGTTCGCCGACTGTGTCGGCTTACCGCACACGGTCGGTCTGGTCACCGACCTGTCACCGCACCTGGTCCGTCGGGCACTGACCTCGTTGGGCGCCGAGATCCGCCGTCGCGAACAACTGCTGAACGTCAAACGGGCCAAGGATCTGATCTCGCTCGAGCAGACCGGTGACCCCGACACGCCCCCCAGCCTGGTCATCATCGTCGACGAGTTCGCCGCACTGGCCTCCGAAGTGCCGGAGTTCGTCGACGGCGTCATCGACGTCGCCCAACGCGGACGCTCCCTCGGTCTGCATCTGGTGCTGGCGACCCAGCGACCGGCAGGAGTCATCCGCGACAATCTGCGTGCCAACACCAACCTACGGATTGCCCTGCGACTCAACGATGTCGACGATTCACTCGACGTGATCGATGATTCGCTGGCCGCCTACTTCCCGCCGGAAATCCCCGGCCGGGCAGCAGCGAAGACGGGCCCCGGCCGGTTGACCACCTTCCAGTCCGCCTACGTAGGCGGCTGGACCAGTGAACAACCCGCGAAGGCCCCCATCGACATCCTGGAGTTCGTGTTCGGCCGCCGTCGACCCTGGCACAATCTGATCGCCCCGAAAGGCGCGAGCAGGGCCACCGGACCTACCGACATCACCAGGATGGTGACCACGATTCGAGGCGCCGCGCAGCAGCTGCGCATTCCGCCGCCCCGAAAGCCGTGGCTGCCCCCGCTGGACGTGACCTATGCACTCGAGGGCCTTGTCCAGCAGACAGATACCCCAGAGTTGGTGGTCGGCAAGTGCGATGTTCCCACCGAGCAAGCCCAACCCATCAAGGTGTTCTCGCCTGACGACGCAGGCAATATGGCGATCATCGGCACCGGCGGATCCGGGAAGTCGACCGCGCTGCGCACGCTGGCGATCTCGGCGGCGCTGAACCCGCACGATGGCCCGGCGCACGTCTACGGGCTCGACTTTGCGTCCGGCAGCCTGAAGATGCTGGAAGCATTGCCCCATGTGGCCGCCGTGGTCGGAGCCGACGACGAGGAACGCATCGGCCGGGTCCTGCGTCGGCTCGTCGGTCTGCTGGAGGAACGCTCGCGCAAGTTCGCTCGGGCCAACGCCTCGACGCTGACCGACTACCGTAAGCGCATCGACCCGGACGAACCACGGGTGCTGCTGTTGGTCGACGCCATCGGCCCGTTCCGCGACCAGTACGAACATGTTTCGCACACACCGTTCTTCGCCATGCTCAGCCAGCTCGCCTCCGACGGGCGCATGCTTGGCATCCACGTCATCATCACCGCGGACCGCCCGGCGGCTATCCCGTCCTCGCTGGCGTCCACGATCCAGCAGCGTCTGGTACTGCGCTTGGCCTCCGATGACGACTACGTGCTGGCCGGTGTGCCCGGTGACATCCTGTCGGCCACCTCACCACAGGGCCGCGCCATCCTCGACGGACGGGAGCTGCAAGTCGGGGTGTTCGGTGGCGATGCCAACGTCGCGGTGCAGGCTCGTGCAATCGAGCAGTTGGCCCACCGGATGCGCCAGGACGGGTTCGTCCCGCCCGATCCGGTGGAGCGCCTTTCGGAGCGAATCGAGCTCGATGCGTTGCCGGCAAGCACCACGTCAGGTTCCGCGGTGATCGGGGTCGCCGACGAATCCCTTGCGCCGTTGGGGATCACGCCGACACGAGCTTTTATGGTGACCGGCCCATCGGGCAGCGGGCGGTCCACCGCGTTGGTCACTTTGGCCCAGGCGATGCGACGGCAGCATCCCACCGCGCGGATCGTGCACTTGGCGCCGTCGTCGTCAACCATTGCCGGCGTGGATGTCTGGGACGACACCGCGGCGGGCCAGGAGCCCGTCGCCGATCTGGTGAACCGATTGATGCTCGACGCGACGCCGAGTGGCAGCGGCGAGCTCATGGTCGTCATCGAGGGTGTCGCCGACTTCGGCGGCACCGCCGCCGAAAACGACCTGGCGCAGCTGATCAAGACGCTCGGCGACACCGCATTCGTTGTGGGTGAATCCGAAGTGTCCGGGTGGGGACAGGCCTGGCTGCTGGCGCAGCCGTTCAAGGCAGCTCGACGTGGACTGTTGTTGTGGCCCAGCGGTGTTGAGGCAGACAGTCTGTTCAGCACTCCGATCGGTGTGGTGCGTCGCAGCGAGTTCCCGCCGGGACGTGGGGTGCTCATCGAGCGGGGTAAGGGGGTGTGGATGCAGGTCGCCCAGCCCGTCATCTAAAGCAGACAAATCACCGGAAACAATGGGAGGAAAAGACATGGCACTCTACGGACAGGATATTGAGCAGGTTCGGCAGTTGGCGACGCAGCTCAACGCCAAGGCCGCCGACATCGAAGGCGTGATTTCACAGCTGACCTCGGCGGTGAACTCGGTTCAGTGGATGGGGCCCGACGCTGAGCGGTTCAAGGCGGACTGGCAGGGCCAACACGTACCTCAACTCAAGCAGGTGGTGACCGCACTGCAGAATGCTTCGCAGCACGCCAACCGCAACGCCAGCGAGCAGCAGCAAGCCAGCATCTAAGGCTGCTGCCGTGGATCACCTTGGGAGACGCGCGCCCTGGACGCTGTGTCCACGGTGCGCGTTCCCCCGGTGTTCGAGGAGGAACCCATGACGGTGATCGGCGCAGACCCCGATCAGCTCCGGGCGACCGCCAACCAGTTCATGCAGGCCGCTGACCGGTTGCAGGGCTCGCTGAAGGGACTGAACAGTTTCGTGTCCAATGCGGCGATCTGGCGTGGACCGGACTCGGAGCGGTTCCGTTCGGAGTGGAACGGCCAATCCATCTTTGCGCTCAACGGTGCCATCAACGCGTTACGCGCCGGTGCGGAAGTGTTGCGCCGCAATGCCGACGAGCAGGAGAACGCCAGCCGGGCCGATGCGGCAGGTGGCACTCAAGGTGCGAACAAGTCCGACGCCATGTGTTACCGGCCGGCCCCCAAGGGTTTGAACGGCATGTGGGACGAGATTCAGGACATTCCCAAGGAGTCTTCGGGCTATCGAGTGCAGAAGGTCATCGGTGCGGACAAGGTAGAGCGTTACATCGTCTACATCGCGGGCACCGACGCGGCCAAAGGCCAGACATTGGGCTCCAATGCGCCGGCCATCTATGGCGAACTCGATCAAGCGCAGTTCGACGCGCTGAAGAGGTTGATCCCCGAAGGCGCAGACGTCATGTTGGTCGGCTACAGCCAGGGCGGCATTGATGCGCAAAATATCGCAGCCAGAGACTATTTCAACGTCGAGCAGATAGTGACGTACGGATCACCTATCCGCAACGATCTGAATGTCGATGCCATTCACCTGCAATATTCCGAGGACCTCGTGCCCCATTTGTCGCTCGCCAATCCGGGCTTATACAGCGCCGCAGCCCAAGACGGTAACGAAAACGTCGAAGTTTTCTCGTCACAGCCGAACCTCCTGACTGTCTTCGGCCTCGGCGAGCACGCGGGCGGGTACGGCGACCTGTCCGAGAAGTGGGACGATGCAGCGAGCCAGGGGACAGACGTCCGTGCGGCGGAATCTGCCGACGGTCTGAAGAAGTTCCAAGGCGACATCGTTGGTCAGGTCGACATCGACGTAAAGGGCAACGGCTCCTGGTGACTGACGCCAACTTTGGGTGGGTGGATCCGAACCCGCCGGACCCGGTTGACTCGCGGACACCGGTGATCTTGGCGGTGTCCGGCGTCGTGCTGACCGTGTT
Source organism: Mycolicibacterium sp. XJ662 (assembly GCF_053484035.1). Classification (NCBI taxonomy): domain Bacteria; kingdom Bacillati; phylum Actinomycetota; class Actinomycetes; order Mycobacteriales; family Mycobacteriaceae; genus Mycobacterium; species Mycolicibacterium sp. XJ662. The sequence continues at coordinate 686,388 of NZ_JBEFTL010000002.1, forward strand.
GGTCGTGGCCACCCTGGTCGGCGTTGTCCTGTTCGACGCCGGTGACGACAACGGCAAGAGCGCCGACGAAGTTGTCCTGATCGCGGCGAACGCTCCGGTCGATGAGCCGTTTTCTCGTCCCATCGTCGTTACTCCCGTTACGATTTCGGCTCCGGCAGCCACAAAAGTTGCCGAACTACTCGGACAGGTCCCGGTACGCGCCGACCGCGGGGTGCGCTTGGTGTCCGGCCGCCAGGCCGGCCTCTACGGCGCCACCGGTCAGACCTATCCGTGTGATGCGGTCACACTGGCCAACGACCTGGATGCCGATCCCGCGACCGCGGAGGCCTGGGGATTGGCGCTCGGCATCACCGCGAATCAGATCCCGCACTATCTCAACACATTGACGGCCGTCGTGCTCATGGCGGACACCTGGGTTACCACGCACACGCTGAGTGATGGCGAAGCAGGTGCGAAACAAGCTGTGCTGCAAGCTGGAAACGCGGTGCTGGTGGACCCGCTTGGCGTTCCGCGAGTGCGCTGCGCTTCAAGCGCCCCGCTCAGCCCACCGGACAACGGCACGCTGACGCACTACCGCGTCGATGGCGATCAGTGGAGCAAGTTCGCCCCGCAGAACGTGGTCGCCATCAAGTACGCCGCAGCCGACACCGCCGACCCAGCCACCGAGTTCACCCTGATCGATATCAACACCGGCCAGCAGGTGATCCGCAAAGCCGGCGGCGTGATCGACCTCGGGGGTGCGTCGGTGCCGTTACCCAGCCCCGCCGTGATGAACATTCCGCCGCCTAACCGAGAAAGTGGAAACCGATGAACCCGGAATCACACGCCGACTACCGTCGGCAGGCCCAACGACACTTCAGCGAAGCCACGGAGAGTGCGCACCTCAGTCCGAGAAGCGCGGGTGCCACGCCGGGAAACTTTGAACACCAGAATATTGCGTTGTCACCCGGTGAGGAATCTCTGTACGCCGCAGACTTCACTCCATCGCCCCTTCTGCGGCACATCAAAACAGGTTTGGTGATAACTCGTGACCGCATCACCGTACGACACCCGCAGTACATGCTCTTCGTCATCAGAGTCGGATACGGGGAGTCGAGCGTCCCGATCAGGCACGTGTGCAACGTGATGACCGGTCGCCAACTGTCGCAGCAACGGATGCTGTTTGCAGGGATCGCCGGCTTTTCCGGCCTCTTCCTGTTGATGTCGAGCCTTTCGATGATGGGCTTCGGCTTCATGGGTCCGCTCGTGTTGCTATTCGCGTTGGCGCTGCTGGGGTTCGCGGCATTTCAGGCGTGGATGGCACGCGGCCTCGCCCTCGTTATCGCGCATGGTGGGGGCGGGACGATCCGCGTGGACGTCGATAAAGCCGAATATCAGGACATGCTCACGGCCGCCAACCTGATTCAGCAACTGGTCGTGGAGGCGCCTCGCGCTGCAACGATCGAGACGTTCTCCACACCGCCTACTGCGCCAGTTCAGGCCCCACCGCCGCCTCAGCGTCCGTCGGGAATACCGCATCCGGTTACTCCCCCGCAGTCTGCACCTGCGCCTGACCCGTCGACTCAGTGGCCGGGCGCCTCGCCGTCGATTTGGCGCGGCTAGTGTGGGTCCCGACAGCGAGCAGCTGAGTTGTCCGGCTCACCTCACAATCGCGTGGGCGGCACCTGCCTTGTGCGGGCGGTGCCGGATCAGGCACCACACCATGTCGTCGGTGGTGTAGACCTCGATGTGATCGGCTGCGTTGGTGCTGATCTCATCGGCCACCGCTGGCGCCGCATCACATACGATGCTCATGCTGACATCCTCGGGTGAAACCGTCACCACCAGCCGGGCCGACGCCACCGCGGCCGCAAGCAGACGGGCCGCCGGGGCCACCAGAGAATCGATTTCGTCGTCCGCGAGCTCCGGTAGCTGACCCGCGAGATCGACGACCACATCGATATGTCGGGCTTCTGCGACGTCGATGACGGGTCTGAGCCGCTGCATCAGCGGATGGTCGAACGTCTTGGCCTGATCGAACAGGGCACGCAGCCGGCGTGATTCGGCACGTGCGCGCCGTTGCAGGCTGCTATCAACCGGGTCGCCCTCGCTCAGCGACTCAATCAACGGCACTACGTTGGCGACCAACTTGGCGTACCGATGCTGATACTCATCGCGAAGCGCCTGCGCTACTCGGTCGCGGGTGATAAGTCGCTGGCGCGCCTCGGTATCCGCCTGGGCGTCAGCCGCCGCAGCGCGCATGAGGCCGTTGAATATCAGGGCGAACAACTGCACGCCCAGGATGCTGGCGCTGCCTAGACCGATGTTCACCAGGAGATCGCTCGACGGATTGCGAACGAGGGCAACCACCGCTCCGACGCTCCAGTACAACACCAAAATGGCTGCGCCGACGCGGGTCGCCAGACCGAGCACCAACGGCAATACGCACCACCCGATCGCGTTCTGCGCCCAATGGGCATATCCGCCGATGAGTTCGGTTGGCAGCAATGCAGGCTGAACGATGGTCACCACCATCAGCGCGGCCATCGCCGGCCACACCGCATATGAGCGTCCAAACCAAATGCCGATGACGGCAGCCAACGTGCTCACGGCTGCCACACCGGCCAGCACCGCATCGGCGCTCGCGTCACCTGCCGTCATGACCGCATGTGGTACCGCGAACCCGAGGTTCGCTAGGGCATACGCGGTCAGCGCCAACCCGTACCGCCCGCGGATGCGGTCGATCAGCCGGTCCGGATCCGTGGCCGCCGCTCCAGCCCCATCAGCGTTCGGCGGTGTCACCCAGAATAATTCGGTGATCGTTCCGGCACCGGGCGCCGACGTGATCTGGGCATGTCCGCCGCCGCGTTGCATCCGACCGATGATCGAGTAGGTGACGCCGTGGCCGCTTCGCGGCCGGTCCGGGTCGAAGCCGACGCCGTCGTCTTCAAGCCGAACCATGTCGGCGGTCACCGTGACTGTCAACCTGCTGGCGCCGGCGTGCCGGTCAACATTGTTCATCGCCTCGCGTGCAGCAGCGATGACGGTTCTTGCGGCCTCACCGGGCAACGACACTTCGGCCTTACCGCAGAACTGCACCGGTGTGGACAGAAGTGATGCGCAGTCACGGAGGGCCCCTACGAGTTCCACGCGCGGCGGCGGCGCCACCCATGGCCCTTCATCGAGCAGCTGCAAATCACGACGGGCCTGCGCGGCCAGCCGTTGCGGCGACAGCGACGTGCCCTGACCGACCATCAACAACGTAGACGCCGCGGTGTCATGCAGCAGCGCAAGCTGCTCCCGTTCGTAGTCGTGCAGTGCGTCGCTCACTTGCTGGTTGAGTTCGGCAGCATGCCGGTCGCTACGAGCACGGTCCACCGCGTCGGCCACGCGCAGCAGCATCATCCGGATGAGCGAGGCCGTCAGCCACTGCAAAGCGAAGTAGTACAACGCCGCAACCGAACCCAGGTTGTCGACGCCGACAACGGTGACCGATCCGAAGGCATACGCCGCGGCGACGCCAATTGTCATCGGCAGGCTCGCAGACAGCGGCACTGCGACAGAGATACTGATCACGGCCGTTCCAGCGATCGCCTGAGGCGCAGTGTTGAACGCGTAGAAGTGCGGATCGGGAATCAATAGCGGAATGCCTACACATACCGCCAGCACAAATCCGTAGTCAACGGCAAGAATTCGGTGACCGAGCGAGCGGGTCCCGATGCGGTACAGCGACCACACGGCAAGCGCTGCTAGCAGCCATTTTCCTGTCGGATGTGCCAACGAGTCGGGGCGGGCGACCGTGACCAGGGCGACAACGAGGTTGACGCAATTGCGCATCAGCAGCCCGACAACAGCGGCAGATTGCATAAGCCGGCGACGCGACGCGTCGAGCGGTAGCCCCGTTACGCGCGCCTCAGAGGCGATCTCCGACTCGACCAACGACCCTTGTTCCAACATCTTGCCTTGCCGCGCAGCACGTTCGTATCACGGCCGGGCGATACGTTAGCCCGTCGCAGCGCCTCCCGCGGGACAATCGCCGTAACGATTGAGTCCAGCGTGAACATAGTTACTGGTGTTTCATTTGTTTTTATTGTGGCAAATTATATTCGCGCGTGAAATTGTGAATCATTACGGCAATTGCGGTGTAGTACGAACATATCAATGGCACTGAAATGGAGTCGTCCGTTCGTATTATTTGGCGTGCTCAGGCTATTTATACATCTGATATCGCGGTAATTTCTTTCATATAACCATCAGAGCGGAGGACAGGGAGACGCCAGGGCCACGCGGACCAACTGATCGACCGTAACCCGTTGCAATGACGAATCTTACGGTTGTCAACCGGTCACTGACAACACAATCCGAACAGTCGGAATTCGACTCAACGGGACTCTTCAAGGTTATGAGTTGTCGCGGCGTAAATCCTTTTCTTCGCAGAAGATATGAAAGGAATGTGACAACCATGAAAAAGATCATCGTGGGTGCAGCGATAGCCTTTCTGACCGCGAGCGGCCTCGCAGTCGCTACCCCTGCAAACGCAGGCTGCCAAAGCGCATGGGTCGGCATTTTCGGCGGCGGGCAGCGCTGCGACGGACCGATCGACACGCTCGGAAACTTCACTCGCTGTGACCGCGGACATGGCATGGGGTTCGGCGGGTCGAACTGCTACGTGGTCAACGTCGGCGACCCCGGTCAGCCACCGCATATCCCAGGCTGAGCGCTCGGGGAGGAGCGCCTGCGATGCCGGGCGGTCGACAGCGAACCGGCTGTCGACCGCCCGGCCTGTCTACGGCTGGGCGACCACCACAACCCATTTGCCCCGAACGGTGGTAGACACCAGCGCTTTGCCCTCAGGCAGCCAGGTGATGGGGTCCAATCCGGACACCCGCACAGCTTCGTCAACGGTCCACATGGGCCGCACGGTGGTGAACTCCAGCCTGGTTGAGCTCGGCGCACCTAACTCCCGTGAACACATGGCGTGTTCATCGGCGCACACGTACACGAGCCTTCCCGCATCGTTGACGGCGATTTCGGAGCTTGAATCGATGTCATCGATCGCCACCGTCTCCAGATCACCGTCGTCGGAGATGCGCAGCAGCTTGGCAGTCTTCTCGCCCAACTGGCCGGCTTCGATGTGGAGCAGAACCTGCGAGCGTGAATCGACTGCGAGCCCCTGGACATAACCCGGAACCGTTGCGAGAACGTAGGGTTCACCCCGTGCCGATACGCGATACACCGTCGTCGTCGCTCGATAGTTGTCGTTCTTGTCTTCCACCGACACCGAATAGACAAGGCGACCGCGAGCGTCGATAGCTGCGTGTTGAGCCCGCTCGGAGGTGATTTGCTGGATGGTTCCGGTGTGTGGATCCCACAGATGGGATCCGGTGAACACGGATCCGTCCGGACCGACTGCCACCGGGAAGCGGTTCCGAAAAATTGAAAATGCTTCCGGTGGAATCGGAAGTGCTTGCGAGGCACCCGTCGCCGGATCGACCTTCAAGACGGCGGTATCGTCTGGACTGAGGTGATCCCCGGCTCCGGTCAGAACGTAGAGCGTTCCGTCGGGCGCCGTCGTCACCCCGTCGATATCCGTCCCCGCGCCTTCCACGTCGACGGTGGTCAGCGAAGCAACCAGAGCCTGCTCATTCTGGTATCGCAGCCACCCGAACAGTCCGCCAGCGCCACCGATGACCAAAATGGCGACTGCCGCCGCTACGCCCGGTCGGCGCCGCCGCGATGACGCGCGGACTGGGGAGCCACTCGAGAGCGGCGGCTGACGTTGCTCAGCAATCGGTGTCGCGTCTTCAATCCAAAACTGCCAGCCGGCCGGCGCAGGAGGCCAACTCGGATCCGGACTCCAGCCAGCTGGCGGGTCCCAGTTGGTCTGCGGTACCGGCCAACCCGGCGGGGGGTTGAAACGCATTCAATCTTGGTAGCAGATTTTATTTCCTTTCATACGTCGTACGCCCGATCGCCTCGGACTGTAGATCGCGGCTGAGTTGCTGATGGCGACAGTCTGGAGCACCCCATGACGGTTTGCTCTTCCGGGTGATGGGGTCTGACTGCTCACCGGATTCGCACCAGATCGCGGGTCAGCGCGTCGGACGCGGGACTGCACATGCGGTACACGCGCGGCGTTGCCCTGCATAAGCCCATTTTCTTTGCGATTGAGCAATCATCACGGCCGCCGAAGAGTAAGACTGAGGTAGCGCATTGTGCCATAGTCGCTCCGGTGCGGGAGGGGGATGGGGGATGTCACCCGAGAAAGACTTGTCAACTGCTGTAACGGTCGCGATCGTTGATGACCACGACGTCGTACACGCCGGTATCGAAGCGTGGTGCGCCGACGCCGATCCTCCGATCCGGATTGTCGGCAACTTTCTGAGACCAGGCGAACTTCTTACGACGTTTCCCGACATCACCGAGGAAGTCGATGTCGTTGTCCTGGATCTCCAGATCGAAGGCAACCGACCGGATTTCGATACGTTGCGAACGCTGTGTGAACGTAACCAAACTGTGGTCGTCTACTCACACATCACGGCCGACGAAGTGATCTTGACCTGTCTGGACATGGGTGCAGTGACGTACCTGGTGAAGTCAGAAGGCAAACATCACCTGATCGATGCGATCCACGCCGCTCACTCCTCCACTCCCTATGTCGGCCCGCGGATGGGCAAGGCGCTGTTGAACGACAACGCCTTGGGCCGTATCCGCTTATCCGAGCGCGAGAGGGAGGTGCTTGTTGCTTGGTTCCAGACCGAAAGCAAGGAACTCGTCGGCAAGCGGCTGTACATCGCGCCCACAACGGTCCGCACACACCTCCAGCGGGCTCGCGCGAAATACGCCAGCGTGGGACGAGCCGCGCCGACCAAGTCGGCCCTACTCGCCAGGGCGATCGAAGATGGCATCCTCAGCCTCAACGATCTCTAACGCGTCTGACAGTTGACGATGCCACGGGCACGCTTCAACCCACCACCGAACTGGCCGGAACTACCAACGGACTGGGAACCCGGCTCGCAATGGCAGCCGCCGCCGTCTTGGCCGGCGGCACCTCCCGGCTGGAAATTCTGGACGGATGATGACGGCGGCGCGGGTTCAGTGTCGAGCAGCACCGACACCGAGACAACCAGCGCCAAGAGTGGCTTTCGTTGGCATCTGGTGGCTCCGATCGCCGCCGTCGGTCTCGTTGCCTGCCTTGCGATCACATTCGTGATCTCACGCCCCACCGATCACCCAAGTTTTCGGATCAAGCTCCTGCCGGACACCGCGGCCATCATCCCGAGCGGGGCTGTTATTTCCGATTGGCCCGCGCCGGGGGCAGCGGAAGTCGATTTCGCGACCTGGACTGAGTTCGGTGGCGTCCACGCGGATTTCAGCAACCATGGAAGCTCGGTCATCCTCGACACCCCCGCCGCCGCGAATCCATCGCACACCCCGTGGTCCGGGCTGATTCAAGCGGATTCCCCAATGTGCGCGATGAGGCTCACGGGTCGCGTCCGCGACATATCGCACTCGCCGGGCGCCACCGGAGGTTTCGCCATTGGGTTGGCCACCCTCGGCTCCGGTGATCCCGCCAATGCCGCCCTGTCGGGGACCGCGATGCAATTTGACTTCGGAAGAGAAGGTTTTCGTATCGCGACCTACCCGAACGATGTAGATCACGGGTCAGCGCCTGGGTCACTGGATGGTGAATGGCACGAAGTCGAAGTCACCATCGACCAAAGTTCGCACACATTGATGGTTGACGATCAGACCGTGGCCCGCAGCGACACCGCAGGGCGCTGCGGTCATCCAGTTATCCACGTGTGGGCCGGAGCCGCCGAGTTTGCCGACTTCACTGTCACTCCTCTCGATCGATAAGGTCCCGAAAGGAGGCCCATAGCGAATTTGTGGCCGATGCCAAGCCCATGCTTGTTGGTCGTTGGGCAGGTCTTTTCATACGTTCGTATGACGAAGTATGCCTGTACAGCAAAGGTGCTTGATGTGAGGATAGAAGCATCGCGACCGCCCGAAGAAGGGACGAGATCATGTCGATGACACTCGAGACGCTGTGGAGTATCCACGGATTGTCGGAGCATGTCGACTTTTCGCAATCGACAGAGTTCGTCGCGCGCCGAGGCGGACGGGGGTTCAAGTTCTCGTTCTTCTATGGACCCATGTGGCTGTTTCTGCTCGCCGGACTCGGCGGCTGGTACTACCAGTACCGCAAGGGGAACCCCGAGAAAGCCAAGAGGATCGAGCAACGCCTTCGTGGCACGTCCGCGTCGACGGTGCAGCGCCTGAAGTCGGCAATGGATGACAAGAACCGGTCGAGTGCAACGACACAGCAACCTTACGGCGGACACCGACCCCTCGACCCCGGAAACGTCCACGGGACAATGCGATTCAACCCGCCACCCAATTGGCCGATACCTCCCTCGGGGTGGACCCCCGACGAGGACTGGCAACCAGATCCGTCCTGGCCGCCAGCACCGCCTGGGTGGCAGTTCTGGGTTGCATGACTGCGCTCTGACGCAACCGCACGATTCAAGGAGAATCACATGCCTCGCATTGCCCACGCTCGTCTAGGTCGAATCCTGCTGGTAACCAGCAGCATTGCGCTCGGAATAAGCCTAGGCACCGGCTGCGGAGGCGGTGAGGTCGATCTGTACCCTGCAATGAGCAGCAAGCTGCAGGAGATCAAGACCGAGCAGCAAGACAGCGGAGCTTCTCTCTACGGCACGTGGACATCTTCGGACGGAACTTCCACAAAGTCCTTCAGCGAGGACGGTAGATGCCGCGGCTTCTTCTACGTCAGCAGTACTGGCAAGCAACTGGACATCGGTGGGCCGATGTCGTGCCAGTTGTCAAGCTCACCAGACTCTTCCGGCCGATACAAGTTGCTGGTGACTCAGGGGCCCAACGAGGCAACCTATCTCGTCGAGTTCGACGGATCCGATGCGGCGACGGTCTTCACCAAATCAGGAAAGCAGTTGTATCAACTGTCTCGATTCTGACCACACCGACACGACAATCGGAGTGCCCACCACTCGACCCCGCAACCGCTCATAGCAAACTCGATTACCAGCGGCGAGCTATCTGACTAGCACTGCTATACAGTGCTTTTCATACGTTCATAGGATACCCCCGGGTGCCATGGCGAATAGACAATTGCGTTAGTAAAGCATCACGCCCGCTCGTAGAAGGGACGAGTCAATGTCGATGAACCTCGCTGCGCTGTGGCGCCTACACCGGGTGGCCGAACATCACGACATTTCGCAGCCGACGAGGGTGCCTCGTCGAAAAGGAGCGACTTTCAAGTCTCCACCTTCTAGGCCGCGATCTGGCTATGCCTCACCACCCTGCGCGGCGGATGCTAATGCCCTTACCCAAACACCAACCGAGAAACGGCAAGACAAGTCGACCGCTCCAGAACCGGACGGTACAAGTTCGTACGCCGTCTCGCCTGCGATCCCTGATCAACGCCCGAAGGCAATAGGCTCGGCGTTACGACTGGAGTGGACTGACGCCATCTACGCACTGTATTGGTGCATGTTCCTGATCATCGTGGGGCTCATCACCTGGTCATTTCTGAGTTAGCCTCGGCCCCGCCGCCTCAGCAAGGCTGGCTCTGGTTGTGAGCACGCCGACGACGTCGCCGTCGGACTCGTACTCGACCGTGAACCCGTTGTGGTTGTCGACGAGCCTGCTGACGTCGTAGCCGGTGCCCCAGCCGCGGTACCTGAGCACGGAACTGCCGATGACGCAGGAGAACTGGGGCACCTGGTCCCAGCGAGCGTCGTAGCCCGCGGCGGCGAGCCCGGCGACATAGCCCTGCTGGGCGGCGTCGCGCCAGTGCTCTGCGGGGATGTGCCTGCCCGCGGTGATGTTTCGGGCCAGCGCGACGTCACCGGCGGCGTACACGTTGCGCGCCGACGTGCGCATGTGTTCGTCGACGACGATGCGCCCGTCGCGCACGGCGATCCCGGCCTTGCGGGCCAGCGTGACGTCGGGCCGCACGCCGGTGGCCGTCACGACGACGTCGGCATCGATGGCCTCACCGCTGCGCAGCAGCACCCCGGTGTCGTCGATGCCGATGACGGTGGTTTCGCCGGCGAAGCGGACGTCGTTGTCGGACAGGATCTTCGCGATGCGCTCGCCGGCTTCCAGGCCGAAGCGGCGGTGCAGCGGGACGGGTTCGGGGGCGACCAGCGTCGTCGCGGCGCCCTGCTCGGCGAGGCAGGCGGCGGCCTCGCACCCGATCAGCCCGGCGCCGATCACGACCGCGGAGTCGGCGTAGCGGGCGGCCATCTTGAGCGCGACCGCGTCGGCGAAGGTGCGCAGCGTCAGCGCCGACTCGGCGCCCGGGATGTCGGGCCGCACCGCGGTTGCGCCCGACGCGATGACGAGGTGCCAGTAGGGGTAGCGGCTGCCGCCTTTGGTGATGACCTCCTGGCGGTCGGTGTCGATGGCGGCGACGGTGACGCCGCGGACCAGGTCGACGTGGTTGCGGGTGAACCAGGCGGGGCTGTGCAGGTCGCGTTTGTCCTCGCGGCCGCAGAGGTAGCCCTTGCTCAGCGGGGGTTTGGCGTAGGGCAGCGCGGGGTCGTCGGTCAGGATGCGCACGGGGATGTCGCGGTGTTTGGCGCGGAACGTCTCCGCGGCGCTGACCCCGGCCGGGCCGGCGCCGACGGCGATGAAACCCGCTGCCACCACACCGTCTTGATACCCATCTGGGGCGCTGGGCACGCTTTAGTCGTCGAAGTCCCAGACGAGGCAGAAGGTGTGGCCGGCCGGATCACGAAAGACCCGGAAATTTTCCTCGCCGACGGCTTCGGTGACCCGTGTGGCGCCGAGAGCCAGGATGTCGCGCTCGGCGGCGTCGGCGTCGTCGATCGCGATGTCGAGGTGGAACTGCTGGGAGCCATGCGGGTCGGGGAACGCCGGCGGCTCGTGCTCCGGCGAGTACTGGAACGCCAGCCGTCGACCCGACGGGTCGGTCAGCACCACCCAGGTGTCGTCTTTTTCGGTGATGGTGCCGCCGAGCACGCCGGCGTAGAACTCCGCCAACGCGCGTGGGTCTTTGCAGTCGACGACGACGGAGCGCACGGAGCCGATCATGGGGCCCGAGTTGCCGCAATTCCGCCGTCACAAACGCGGGTGTGCCAATATCGGCCTTGACGTCCTCCCTGGCTGAAGTCCGGGGATTTCCAACTCCATCTACCTACGTGGCGGGAGAGCAGAGTTGAGGTTCACGGTTCGCAGACCGGCTAGCGCCGAGGTCTCCCCGTGCTGTCACCGCCCGTCCGGCGGCGATGTTGCGTGCAGCGTTCACGTCGGCGTTGCACGGCCCCGCATTGCAGGCTTTGCACTCGAACACCGCTTGGTTCTTGCGGTTTTCGGCAGCGACATGCCCGCATGCACAGCATCGTTGCGACGTGTAGGCGGCCGGGATCTGCTCGACCCGACCAACCGCCTTGCGTTGCAGTCGCGTGGCCAACAGACCCCATCCGCTGCGGCTGATGCCACGGTTGAGGCCACGCTTTTGTGCCACGCGCTGACCGGGGTGCGCCGTGGTTCCTCGCGCAGATCGCGTCATAGCGCGCACATCAAGTGCTTCTATGCGGATCGTGTCGAAGCGCCGCGCGATGTCGGTGCTGGCCTTTTCGACCCAGTCCTTGCGCCGGTCGGCTTCGCGCGCCTTGAGCTTGGCGATCGACCGTTTCGTACGAGCTCGCCGCGTGGAGCCGCGTTGTGCGCGGGCCAGGCGCTGCTGCAGCACTCTCAACCGTTTCGATTCACCTGCAGTCAGGCTCGGGGCGTGCAGCAGTTCACCAGTCGACAACGCCGCCGACACCGCCACACCGCGGTCGATACCCACCACGCTCCCGTCACCGCGACCAGCGATCGGATCCGGTACGTGCGCGAACGCGACATGCCAGCGACCGGCCCGATCACAGGTGACGCGGTACGACTTCACCCCGCGCGGGACCGGCCGCGACATGCGCAAACGCACCCAGCCGACCTTGGGCACCCAGACCCGACCGAATCGGCGGTTGAGCTGCTCGATGTGACGCGTTTTGAGCCCGACTTGCCGAAAACCCTCATGTACACCGGCTTTGCGCCACGTCGGGCGGCGGTGCGTGCCCCCGAAGAAGTTACGCATCGCCTGCGCGAAATCGCGCAACGCCTGCTGTTGCACCGTCTGCGAGCCGGCCGCCAACCATTCGTGCTCGGCGCGGGCTGCGGTCAACTGAGCACACTGCTCGTTGTAGCCGGGCCCGCGGCGCCCCGGCTGCCAATGCCGCTGCTGCTCAACTGCCAGATTCCACACATACCGGGCATGGCGACAATGTTCCGCCAACAACACCGCCTGCTCAGCGGTAGGAACCAACCGGTATCGCGACACGTCAACAACGTAACTGCCGCCACTGACAACACACCGAAAGGAGATGCGGTGATTACTCCCCTGCCTAAAGCCAGGCGTTTCCACGCCGCAACGAACCCATGAATCCGCAGGACGACCCCGAGGAGCGCATCCGCCAGCTCGAGCAGATGCGGCTCGGACCGGGGGCCGTCGAGCTGGGCGCGACCCAGCCGGCGCCACCCGCACAGCCGCTGCCGCCGGCGGTGTATGCGGACCCGTATGCCGCGCCGCCGTACGGGGTGCCGTACCCGCAGCAGTCCCACAGCCGGACGCCGGCCACGGTGATCTTCGTGGTGATCGCGGTGGCCGTGCTGGCGGTCTTCGGTGTGATCGCGGCGATCGTGTGGAACATGAGCAGCCAGACCACGGCCTCGGTGGAGCGCGGGGTGGCCGGCGGGGGCGGATTGTTGGACCCGGCGCCGGCGCCCGACGCCGACTTCCCGGCCATCGAACCGATGCTGCCCGGCAACGACTCGGTGGTGGCCGCGCCGCCGGGCGGCAAGCTGAGCGTCGCGGGCGTGGACGGCACCAAGACCGTCGAATGCGACGACAGCGAGATCAACATCAGCGGGGTCAACAACACCGTCACGATCACCGGGCACTGCGCGTTGGTCAACGTGTCCGGCGTCGACAACCAGGTGACCCTCGACAGCGCCAAAACCATCATCGTGTCCGGGTTCGACAACGGCGTGATCTACCACTTCGGCGACCCCGACATCAACGCCTCCTCACGGAACTCGGTCGCACGGGGCTAAGGGCGGCTTCACCTCCGGGGTGGTGTCCCCCCTGGACGCGAGCGTGCGTGTCTGAGGCCGACACGCCGCCGAAATGCGCGAGTTTACGCACGCTCACGCCGCCCGCAGCAGCGAAAAATTCGCTCAGAGTGGGCACTTACGACATGCACCCCCGCAGCCGCCGCTACGGCGCGCCCGCGGAACTCCCAGGATCGATCAGGATCTTGGCGTGCGCCTCCGGATCACCCAGCGCGTCGAACGCCGCCTCGACCCCGCCCAACCCGACGGTGCCCGTGATCAATGGCGCGGCGTCGATCTTGCCGTCGGCCAGCAGATACAGCGTGTCGCGGAACTCCAGCGGCGTGTAGCCGAGCACGAAGCGCAGGTCGATCTCCTTGTTGATCGCCATCGACGGCCGAATGCGGTCGGCGCCCATACACACTCCGACGACCACCACGCGCGAGAACACCGGCGCGCTGGTGATGATGCTTTCGATAATGCCCGGCACGCCAACGCATTCGAAGATGACGGGATGCTTCGGCGTCGTCGCGCCGGCCTTGTCCGCGGCACGCCACACGTGCCACCACGGCAGCCGCGCCTTGTGCAGCTTCTCGATCGTGCTCAGCGCGAGGTCACCTGCGTCGGTGAAGGATTCGAGGAAGCCGTGCTCACCGGAGAACGGTGACTCCTGTGCGGGATCGACGACGACGTCGGCACCGCACCGGGTCGCCAGCGCGCGGCGCCCGGCCGAGAAGTCGCTGGCGATCACGGTGCGCACACCCTTGGCCTTCAGCGCCAGGATGACCGCCAGCCCGATGGGCCCGCAGCCGATGACGAAGGCGACCTGACCCTTGCCGACGTCGCCGCGTTGCACGGCATGCCAGCCGACGGCCATCGGTTCGGTGAGGGCGGCGATGTCGGCAGGTAGTCCATTGGGCACCGGGAAGGTGAGGGCCTGTTCGACGAGCATCTGTTCGGCGTAGGCGCCGGGCGCCTTGGCGGTCAGACCGATGCCATGGACGTCCTTGCCGCGCCGCAGCAGCGGCATCGCGACGACGGGTGTGCCGGGCTTGGGCGCCTTACGTGTCTTGGGCCCGTGGTCGACGACGGTGCCACAGAACTCGTGGCCGAACACGATCTGCTGATCGGAACGCATGAACTCGTCGTAGCCGGTTTCGGCCATCACGTCGGCGAGCTCATCCATGGAGTGGCGGGCGTGCAGGTCGGAGCCGCAGATGCCGCACCGTTGCACCTCGATGAGCAGCTGGCCCCGGGACGGGATCGGGGTGGGTTGTTCGACCACTTGCAGGTGCGCGTTGGTGCAGACGACGGTTTTCACCTGTCCGAGGGTATCCGCGCGGGCGTCGTCCTAGGGTGGGCATCGATGGCTCTGCATATCCATCGGGCGGAACGTACCGATTTGCTCGCTGACGGCCTCGGTGCGCTGCTGTCGGACCCGCTGGACGACCCGTTCGCCGAGGAGCTCGTCATCGTGCCCGCCAAGGGCGTCGAACGCTGGCTCAGCCAGCGGCTCTCGCACGTGCTGGGCCGCGGAAACCGCGACGACGGCGTCTGTGCGGGCATCGCGTTTCGCAATCCGCGCTCGCTGATCGGGGAACTCCTCGGCCTTGACAGCGCCGACGACCCGTGGGCGCCCGACGCCATGGTGTGGCCGCTACTGGAGGTGATCGACGCCAGCTGCACCGAAGCCTGGTGCAAGCCGCTGGCCACCCACCTCGGCCACTTCGAAGACGGTGAGGAAAAAGAACTGCGGCAGGGCCGGCGCTACGCGGTGGCGCGCCGGTTGGCCGGGCTGTTCGCCTCCTACGCCCGGCAGCGTCCGCAGCTGCTCGTCTCCTGGGAAGACGGCGACGCCGGCGACGTCGCCGAGGATCTGCAGTGGCAGCCGCCGCTGTGGCGGGCACTGCTCGACAAGGTCCCCGCCGACCCGCCTCACGTTCGGCACGCCAAAACCGTTGCCATGCTTGAGGAATCTCCGACCGACCTGCCGCCGCGGATTTCGTTGTTCGGCCACACCCGCCTGCCCAGCACGGAGATCGAACTGCTGCAGGCCCTGGCCACCCACCACGATCTGCACCTGTGGCTACCGCATCCCAGCGACCGGCTGTGGTCGTCGCTGCGCGGCGTACACGGGCACATCCCCCGCCGTGAAGACACCAGCCATCGCGAGGTCGACCACCCGCTGCTGGCCACCCTCGGTCGCGACCTGCGCGAGCTGCAGCGCGGCCTGCCCGCCGACACCCACACCGACGAATACCTACCCGGCCCCGACCGTCCCGACACCCTGCTCGGCTGGCTGCAGGCCGACATCACCGCCAACGCCGTGCGCCCGAACGGCCGGGCGCACAAGGCATCCGACCGCTCGGTGCAGGTGCACAGCTGCCACGGCTCGGCGCGCCAGATCGATGTGCTGCGCGAAGTGCTGCTCGGGCTGCTCACCGATGATCCGACGCTGGAACCGCGCGACATCGTCGTCATGTGCCCCGACATCGAGACCTACGCGCCGCTGATCGTCGCCGGGTTCGGCCTCGGCGACATGATCACCGGCGTGCACCCCGCACATCAGCTGCGCGTCAAACTCGCCGACCGTGCGCTCACCCAGACCAACCCGCTGCTGGGCGTGGCGTCACAACTGCTGGCGCTGGCCGGCGGACGCGCGACCTCCAGCGAGGTGCTCAACCTCGCGCACGCCGCGCCGGTGCGCGCCCGGTTCGGCTTCACCGACGACGACCTCGAGGACATCACCCGCTGGGTGCGCCAGGCCAACATCCGGTGGGGTTTCGATCAGGAGCATCGCCATCCGTTCGGCGTCGACTTCGTGCAGAACACTTGGCGTTTCGGCATCGACCGGGTGCTCGCCGGGGTGGCGATGTCCGACGACTCGCACGCCTGGATCGAGACGACGCTGCCGCTCGACGACGTCAGCAGCAACCGCGTCGAGCTGGCAGGCAAGCTGGCCGAATACGTCGACCGGCTGCAACAGGTCGTCGAATCCCTCACCGGTGCACAGCCGTTGAAAGTTTGGCTGAGCGCATTGACAAAGGGGATCGAACTGCTCGCCGACGTCGGCGACGACGACGCCTGGCAGATCAGCCAGCTGCAGCGCGAATTCGGCGACGTGCTCACCGACGCCGGTTCCCGCGCCGAGACCCTGCTGCGGCTGCCCGACATCCGCGCGCTGTTGGAGCGTCACCTGGCCGGCCGGCCGACCCGGGCGAACTTTCGCACCGGCACGCTGACCGTGTGCACCATGGTGCCGATGCGCTCGGTGCCGCACCGGGTGGTGTGCCTGGTCGGCCTCGACGACGGCGTGTTCCCGCGCCGCGGCATCGTCGACGGCGACGACGCGCTGGCCCGCGACCCGATGACCGGGGAACGCGACATCCGTTCGGAGGACCGGCAACTGCTGCTCGACGCGATCAGCGCGGCCACCGAGACGCTGGTGATCACCTACACCGGCGCCAACGAATACAACGGGCAGCAGCGCCCGCCCGCGGTGCCGCTGGCCGAACTGCTCGACACGCTCGACCACACCACCGAGCACCCCGTACGTAAGACCGTCGTCGTCAAACACCCGTTGCAGCCCTTCGACACCCGCAACGTCGTCCCCGGCGCGCTGATCCCCGAACGCCCCTTCACGTTCGATCCCACGGTGCTGCGGGCCGCCCAGGCCCGTACCGGCGAGCGCGCCGAGCGGCGGCCGTTCATCGCCGGACCGCTGCCCGCTCCCCCACCCGAGGACGTGGTGCTGGCCGATCTGCTCAACTTCTTCCGCGACCCGGTCAAGGGGTTCTTCCGCGCGCTGGAGTACACGCTGCCGTGGGAGGTCGACGGCGTCGAGGACGCCATGCCCGTCGACATCGACGCGCTCGAGGAGTGGACGGTCGGTGACCGGATGCTGCACGACATGCTGCGCGGCATGGGGCCGAAAGAGGCCAAAGACCTCGAATGGCGGCGAGGTACCTTGCCGCCGGGCCAATTGGGTTGGCGCACCGCGAATAAGATCTGTGAGCAGTCCGGGCTGATCGCGGATGCGGTGCGGCCCTACCGCAGTGCCGAAGCGGGCGCGGTCGACGTCGACATCGACATCGGCGGTGGGCGGCGCGTCACGGGTACGGTGGCGCCGGTCTACGGCGATCAGCTGGTGTCGGCGACGTATTCCAAGCTCGACGGGCGACATCTGCTGCAGCCGTGGATTCGGTTGCTGGCGTTGTTCGCCCACGCACCGTCGCGCAACTGGACCGCGGTGTCGGTCGGCAGGCCTCCGCGGGGCACCACCCCCCGCGTCGAGGTGATGGAGCGCCCCGAGGCGTCGGCCGTCGAGCTGCTGGCCGATCTGGTGGCGCTCTACGACGAGGGCAGGCGTGCACCGTTGCCGCTGCCGGTCAAGACGTCGTATGCGTGGGCCGAAGCCGTCCACGGTCAGGGCGATCCGGAACGGCGCGCCGGCTACCGGTGGCGTTCCGATCGCTACCCCGGCGAGGACGCCGAGCCGGCGTATCAGCGGGCGTTCGGCAAGAACGCTTGGCTGAAAGACCTTGTCTCCCGCGGCCTGGACACCTATGCGTGCCGGTTGTGGCTGCCGATGCTGGGGGCGCTGCGATGACCATGCCGCCCTTCGATCTGCTGGGCCCGTTGCCCGCCGACAAGTCGACCACGGTGCTGGAGGCCAGCGCGGGAACCGGGAAGACGTTCACGTTGGCTGGCCTGGTCACCCGCTATGTCGCCGAAGGGGCGGCGACGCTGGATCAGATGCTGCTGATCACGTTCGGCCGCGCGGCCACCCAGGAGCTGCGCGACCGGGTCCGGCGCCAAATCGTCGACGCGGTAGCGGCTTTCGACGCTCCGTCGCTTGCCGGCGACAACCAGGTGGTCAAACATCTGTTGGCCTGCGGCGCGGACGAGTACGCGAACCGCCGGCAGCGGTTGCGCGACGCGTTGGCGGCCTTCGACGCCGCGACGATCGCGACCACGCACCAGTTCTGCCAGACGGTGCTGCGCTCGCTGGGCGTGGCCGGTGACACCGACGCCGGCGTCGAGCTGGTGGAGAGCCTCGACGAGTTGACCACCGAGATCGTCGACGATCTGTACCTGCGCCACTTCGGCCGCGAACGCGAGGCCCCGCTGCTGGAGTACGACGACGCGCTGCGGTTGGCCCGTGAAGTGGTCAACAAGCCCGCTACGGAGTTGCGTCCGAAAGACCCGGAGCCCGACTCGCGCGCGGCGGTCTGTGTGCAGTTCGCCAACGACGTTCTGGCCGAGATGAATATCCGCAAACGCCGCCGCCGCATCCTCGGCTACGACGACCTGCTGGGCCGACTGGCCGAGGCGCTGGAAGAAGACGGCTCCCCCGCCCAGCTGCGGATGCACCAGCGCTGGCCGATCGTGTTGGTCGACGAGTTCCAGGACACCGACCCGGTGCAGTGGCAGGTGATCGACCGCGCGTTCAGCGGCCGTTCGACGCTGATCCTGATCGGTGACCCCAAGCAGGCCATCTATGCGTTTCGCGGCGGTGACATCGTCACCTACCTCAAGGCCGCCGAGACCGCGGGTGTGCGCATGACGCTCGACAAGAACTGGCGCAGCGACGGTGCGCTGGTCGGCCGGCTGCAGACCGTCCTCGAGGGAGCCGAACTCGGCGATCCCCGGATCATCGTGCACCGCGTCGACGCACACCATGCGGGATCGCGGTTGACCGGAGCCGGCGACCCGTTCCGGCTGCGAGTCGTACGCCGAGAGTCCTTCGGCCGCCGGGGAACCCAGGTGGTGCCGATCGCCGAGCTACGCTCGCACATACCGCGCGACCTGGCCGCCGACATCGGTGAACTGCTCACCGGCGGCGCCAGATTCGAGGGTGAGCCGCTCTGCGCCGGCGATATCGCCGTGATCGTGGAGAGCCACAAGGACGCTCGCGCGTGCTATCAGGCGCTGTGCGACGCGGACATTCCCGCGGTGTACACCGGCGACTCGGACGTCTTTCGTTCGGAGGCCGCCGAGGACTGGTTGTGTCTGCTCGAGGCGTTCGATCAGCCGCACCGGCCCGGGATGGTGCGCGCGGCGGCGGCGACGATGTTCTTCGGCAAGACCGCCGAGGAGCTGGTGCACGGCGGCGACGAGCTGACCGATGCCGTCGCGGACACGTTGCGGGAGTGGGCCGGTCACGCCCGCGAACGCGGGGTGGCCGCGATCTTCGAGGCCGCGCAGTTGAGCGGGATGAGCGACCGGGTGCTCGCGTGCCAGGGCGGCGAGCGGTTGATGACCGACCTGGCCCACATGACCCAGTTGCTGCAGGAGGCCGCTCACCGTGAGCATTTCAGCCTGCCGGCGCTGCGCGACTGGCTGCGCGCGCAACGCGAAGAGCGCAGCGGCGCGGTGGAGCGGTCCCGGCGCCTGGACCACGACGCGGCCGCCGTACAGGTCATGACGGTGTGGGTGGCCAAGGGCCTGCAGTATCCGGTGGTGTACCTGCCGTTCGCGTTCAACCGCAACGTGCAGACCCGCGAACTGGTGCTGTTTCACGACGGTGACACCCGGTGCCTGCACATCGGCGGCAGCGACAGCCCCGACTACGCCGACGTGGCCAAACGCGGACGCACCGAAGACGCCAGCGACGACAGCCGACTCACCTATGTCGCGTTGACACGGGCCCAATCCCAGGTGGTCGCGTGGTGGGCGCCGGCCTACGACGAACCCAACGGCGGGCTGTCACGGCTGCTGCGCGGCCGGCGTCGTGGCGAGGCCGCCGTGCCCGACCGCTGCTCACCGGACAAGGTGACCGACGAGGACGCGTGGGCGCACTTCAAGCAGTGGGAGGCCGCGGGCGGTCCGGTGGTCGAGGAGTCGGTGCCGCGGCGGATACCTCAGTTGCCCCAAGCTGCGACGCCGGACACGCTGGAGGCCCGGCATTTTCACCGCTCGATCGACACGTCCTGGCGGCGCACGTCGTACTCGGGGCTGATTCGCGCGGCGGAAGCCGCACCGGTGAGCAGCGAGCCGGAGGTCGCCGAGCTCGACGACGAGGTGGCCGAGATCCCGCTGACGTCGTCACCTGTCGGTGCCGATGTGCCGTCGCCGATGGCCGAGCTGCCCGCCGGCGCGAAGTTCGGCACGCTGGTGCACGCGGTGCTGGAGGACGCCGACCCGCTGGCGCCCGATCTGGCCGCCGAGTTGCAGGCCCGCATCGAAGAGCACTCGGTGTGGTGGCCCGTCGACGTCGCCGCCGAGGATCTGGCGGCGGCGATGGTCCCGCTGCACGACACCCCGCTGGGCCCGCTGGCGCCTTCGACGACGCTGCGCCAGATCGGGCTGGCCGACCGGATGCGGGAGATGGACTTCGAGTTCCCGCTCGGCGGCGGACGCCTGCGCGCGGTCGGTGAGCTGTTGGGTCGACACCTGCCCGGCGATGACCCGCTGGCGTCGTATGCGGAGCGGCTCACGGGTGCGGCGCTGGGCGGGCAGCCGTTGAAAGGGTACCTATCGGGTTCGGTGGATGCGGTGCTGCGCGTCGAGGACCGGTATCTGGTGGTCGACTACAAGACGAACTGGCTGGGCGACCCGTCGCGGCCGTTGACAGCCGCGGACTACGGGCAGCCGCGGCTGGTGGAGGCGATGTTGCATTCCGACTATCCGCTGCAGGCGCTGCTGTACAACGTTGTGCTGCACCGGTTCCTGCGGTTGCGACTGGCCGGATACGACCCGGAGCGGCATCTGGGCGGGGTGCTGTATTTGTTCCTGCGCGGGATGTGCGGACCGTCGACACCGGTGGTCGACGGGCACCCAGCGGGGGTGTTCAGCTGGAAGCCGCCCGCCGCGTTGACGGTCGAGATGTCGGAGCTGTTGGCATGACGAGTGTGGAATGGCGGCGCGCGACAGGTGCCACCGGTTTGCTGCGCACGTTCACCGACGCGGAGCTGATCGAGTCGTCGGATGTGCATGTGGCGCACCGGTTGACATCTTTGGCCCAGGAGTCCGACGAGCGGGTGGGGTTGGCGATCGCGCTGTTGGTGCGGGCGTTGCGGGGCGGATCGGTGTGCCTGGATTTGCCGACGGCCGAAGCCGAGGTCGAGGTGAGGGGCCTCGGCAAGGCGGTGCGCGCCAGCCCGCTGACCGGGGTGGCGCTGCGCGTCGACGGCGACCTGCTCTACCTCGACCGCTACTGGCGTGAGGAGGAGCAGGTTTGCAAGGACATCCTGGCCATGCTGTCCGCGACCCCGACCCAGGCGTCCGCCGACGTCGACCGGCTGTTCCCCGCGGGGTTCGAGGAGCAGCGCGCCGCGGCGGAAGTGGCGCTGTCGCAAGGGTTGACGGTGCTGACCGGCGGTCCGGGCACGGGTAAGACGACGACGGTCGCGCGGCTGCTGGCGTTGTTGGCCGGTGGCAGCAAGTTGCGTATCGCGTTGGCGGCGCCGACGGGTAAGGCGGCGGCGCGGCTGCAGGAAGCGGTGCAGGCGCAAGTCGACCAGCTGTCGGCGGCCGACCGTTCCGCGTTGGAAGGGCTGCAGGCGACGACCTTACATCGGCTGCTGGGCAGCCGGCCGGACACGTCGGCGCGGTTCCGGCACAACCGGGCAAATCGGTTGCCGCACGACGTGATCGTCGTCGACGAGACGTCGATGGTGTCGTTGACCATGATGGCGCGGCTGCTGGAGGCGGTGCGCCCGGAGGCGCGGCTGATCCTCGTCGGCGATCCGGATCAGTTGGCGTCGGTGGAGGCCGGCGCGGTGCTGGCCGACTTGGTGGACGGGCTGGGCGGCGCGCGGATCGCGGAGCTGAAGACGTCGCACCGGTTCGGCGAGTCGATCGGCGCGCTGGCGTCGGCGATCCGGTCAGGCGACGCGGACACCGCTCTGGAGGTCTTGCGTGACGGCGGTGACCACATCGAATGGGCCGACACCGACGAACCCGCCGAGCACCTGCGGAAGGTGTTGGTGCCCTGGGCGGTTAGCCTTCGGCAGGCCGCGATACTCGGCGACGACACCGCGGCGTTGGCGACGTTGAACGAGCACCGACTGCTGTGCGCGCATCGACGTGGGCCCTACGGTGTGCGGTTCTGGAACCATCAGGTGGAGCGGTGGCTGGCCGAGCGCACCGGCGAGCCGATCTGGTCGGACTGGTATGTCGGGCGGCCAGTGTTGGTGACGGCCAACGACTACGGGCTCGGCCTCTACAACGGCGACACCGGCGTGACGGTGCAGCGCGACGGGGTGTTGCGGGCGGTGATCGCGGGCAAGTCGCGGGTCGAGTTCGCCACCAGCCGGCTGGCCGACGTCGAGACCATGCACGCGATGACGATCCACAAGTCGCAGGGCAGCCAGGCCGACGAGGTGACGGTGCTGCTGCCGCCGCAGGACTCGCGGCTGTTGACCCGCGAGCTGTTCTATACCGCGGTGACCCGGGCGAAGACGCGGGTGCGGGTGGTCGGCCCGGAGGCGTCGGTGCGCGCGGCGATCGAGCGGCGGGCGGTGCGAGCGTCGGGCCTGGCCCGCCGCCTGGCAGGGTGAGGCACCCCTCAAGGCGCCCCCCCAAGGCGGCCGAACGTGGGTTACCCGCACGTCCTGGGGCCGTCGGGCGTGAAACAACCCCACACTCGGCGGCCAAAAGGAGCACGTTTAGCCGCGCTTTGTCCCGGTAATCCGCAACCGTCTCGAGTGTGAGGCAGCACACACCCGCGGGCGGATGGAGCACGCCATGACCACGCAAAACCAGGTCACGCCGACCGACGTCGACCAGGCCCTACTCGGCACCGCCACGTACCGCAGCCTCGGGGAGCAGAAGCTCTCACCGAAAGAGGAGCGCTTCGAGAAGGGCCGGCGCACCACCGGCCTGTTCCTCGCGCCGCTGTTGACGGCGGTGTTCCTCGTCCTGCCGATCGACATCCCCCGCAACCAACAGGTGCTGGGGGCGGTGCTGCTCGGCGTGATCGCGCTGTGGATCAGCGAAGCCGTGCCGATCCCGATCGGCGGGCTGATGGGCGTGGCAGTCGCCGTCTTCCTCGGTGTCGCACCGGTCGACGACGTGCTCGGCCCGTTCGGGTCGTCGACGATCTTCACGTTCATCGGCGCGTTCATCCTCGCCCAGGCGATGCTCAAACACGGTGTCGCGCAGCGCTTTGCCTTCCGCATCCTGGCGCTGAAGCGGGCCGGTCGCTCGACCACCGGGGTGATCCTGGCGTTCGGCGTCATCACCGCACTGCTGTCGGCGTTCGTGTCCAACACCGCCACCGTCGCGATGCTGCTACCGACCGCGATCGGGATCATCGCCGTCATCGCCAAGCTGCTACAGCAACGCGGCGACGTCGAAGCCGACTTCGATCCGCGCCGGTTACGCGTCGGCTCGGCCATCATGCTGATGCTGGCCTACGGCGCCAGCGTCGGCGGCCTGCTCACCCCGGTCGGCAGCCCGCCCAACCTGATCGGGCGCGGCCTCATCGAAGAAGCCACCGGTGAGCGAATCGGCTTCGCGCAGTGGATGATCATGGCCATTCCGATCTGCTTCGTGATGTTCGTACTATTGGCCTTCATCCTGATGCGGCTCAACAAACCGGAGATCAAACGCATCGACGGCGTCGCCGAGTACGTCGCCGAACAACGCGAAAAGCTCGGCTCACTAAGCCGCGCCGAGAAGAACACGCTGATCGCGTTCGCCGTCACGGTGACGCTGTGGATCACGCCCGGTGTCGTAGCGCTGATCACCGGAACCGAGTCCAGCGTCTACGAATTCATCAGCGGCCGCCTCGACGAAGGCGTCGTCGCCGTGTTCGGCGCGTCGCTGCTGTTCCTGCTGCCCACCGACTGGCAGAGCCGCGAGTTCACGCTGCGCTGGAGCGACGCCGCCAAGATCGACTGGGGCACAATCATTCTGTTCGGTACCGGCATCATCTTCGGCTCGCTGATCGCCGACACCGGCCTGGCCGAGACGATCGGCACGTCGATCAACGACGCGCTCGGCCTGTCCAGCGTCATACCCATCACGATCTTCGCGGTGATCCTGGCGATCATCGTCTCGGAGACCACCAGCAACACCGCGTCCGCGGCGGTGGTGGTGCCGATCATCATCCCGGTGGCGATGGCCGCCGGCGTCAACCCGTTCGTGCCCGCGCTGGCGGCGACGTTCGCGGCGTCGTTCGGGTTCATGTTGCCGGTGTCGACGCCGCAGAACGCCATCGTCTACGGCTCGGGCGTCGTGCGGATCACCACGATGATCCGCTCCGGCATCACGTTCGACATCGCCGGCGCCATCCTCATCGTCATCCTGCTGCCGCTGATGGTCAGCCTGCTAGGTTTGGGCGGATGAGTTCTATCGCCGTCATACCCGGAGACGGGATCGGTTCGGAAGTGATCGAATCGGCGCGCACCGTGCTCGACGCCGTCGCATCCAAACATCGAATCGACCTGTCCTACACCGAATTCGACTGGTCCTGCCAACGCTACGAGCGTACGGGCGCGATGATGCCCGACGACGGCATCGAAACGCTGGGCGGTTTCGACGCCATCCTGCTCGGCGCGGTCGGCTGGCCCGGCGTACCCGACCACGTGTCGCTGTGGGGGCTGCTGATCCCGATCCGGCGGGCGTTTCGGCAGTACGTCAACCTGCGGCCGATCCGGGTGTTCGACGGGGTCTCCAGCCCGCTGCGCCAAGCCGACGACGTTGACTTCGTCGTCGTCCGGGAGAACGTCGAAGGCGAGTACAGCGAGATCGGCGGGCGCCTCAACCGCGGCTTCCCCGACGAGATGGCCGTACAGGAGTCGGTGTTCACCCGCGTCGGCGTCGGCCGCATCGCCGACTTCGCGTTCGAACTGGCCACGAACCGGCGCGGATACGTCACGTCGGCGACGAAGTCCAACGGGATCGTGCACACGCTGCCGTTCTGGGACGAAGTGGTCGCCGAACGCGCCGCAAAGTTCCCCGATGTGCGGTTCGACAGCGAGCACATCGACGCGCTGGCCGCGAAATTCGTGCTGCAGCCGCAGCGGTTCGACGTCGTGGTGGGCTCAAACCTGTTCGGCGACATCCTCTCTGACCTCGCCGCGGCGGTCGCCGGGTCGATCGGCATCGCGCCGTCGGCCAACCTCGACCCGACCAAGCAGTACCCCTCGATGTTCGAACCGGTGCACGGGTCCGCGCCCGACATCGCGGGGCAAGGGATCGCCAACCCGGTCGGCGCGGTGTGGTCGGCGGCGCTGATGCTCGAGCACCTCGGCCACCCGCAGGCCGCCGCCGACGTGGTGGCCGCGATGGAGTCGACGCTGGCCGATCCGCAGACCCGCACCGCCGACCTCGGCGGCACCGCGTCCACCGCCGACGTCACCGAGGCCCTCGTCGCCGGGGTGGTTTCGGCGCGCTAAACGCCCGTCAGCGTCCATAAGCGCGCCGAAATCGCTAACTTGGGGGGCATGGGACGCCTGCTGATCAAGAACGTCGAGATCTTCGACGGCCGCTCCGACCGCTTGACCTCCGGGCATGTGCTGGTCGACGGCCACACCATCGCCGCGGTTGAGACCTCTCCGATCAGCGAAGACGGCGTCGACGACGTCGTCGACGGCAACGGTCGCACCCTGATGCCCGGCATGACCGACGCGCACGTGCACCTGGTCGGGATGGCCAACACGCTGATCGACTTCGTCATGGCCTCGCAGACCCAGCTCGCCGCGATGTCGCTGGCCAAAGCCAAAGACGTCGTGATGCGCGGGTTCACCACGGTGCGCGACATGGCCGGCGACACCGCGGGCATCAAGAAGGTGATCGACGCCGACCTCGCGGTGGGCCCGCGCATCTACCCCAGCCAGGCGGCCCTGTCCCAGACGGCGGGCCACGGCGACTTCGGTTGGGTGTATCAGACGCCGACGGCGTTGGGCGGCAAGGAGTCTCGGGCCGAGCAGATCGGCTTCATGCGGGTGGCCGACGGCCCCGAGCGGGTACTGGCCGCGGTGCGCGAGCAGCTCAAGCTGGGCGCGTCGCAGATCAAGTTGATGGCCGGAGGCGGCGCGGCCTCGCTGTACGACCCGCTCTACACGCTGCAGTTCACCGAGGCCGAACTGCGCGCCGCGGTGATGGCCGCCGAGGACTACGGCACCTACGTGGCCACCCACGTCTACAACGTCGCGGGCATCCGACGTGCGGTGGAGGCGGGAGTGAAGTCCATCGAGCACGGCCACCTCGCCGACGAGGCGACGGTTGCGCTGCTCGCCGAGCGCGACGTGTGGCTGTCGATGCAGCCGTTCGAGGAACACGACCACGGCTTCATCAACGAGGAGAGCGCTGCCAAGAACCGCGAAATCTGCGGCGGTACAGTGCAGGTCTATGACTGGGCGAAAAAGCACGGCGTGAAAACCGCCTGGGGCACCGACCTGCTGTTCGAGCCGGAGCACGACGCGCGGCAGAGCGACATGATGGTGCGGCTCGGCGAGTACTACACCAACGCCGAGGCGCTGAAGATGGTGACGTCGGGCAACGCCGAGCTGTTCCGGCTGGCCGGTGAGCGCGACCCGTACAAGTCCGCGCGACTGGGTGAGGTCACCGCCGGCGCGTGGGCGGACCTGCTGCTGGTCGACGGCAACCCTCTGGCCGACCTCAGCGTGCTCGGCGACTCCGGCAAGAACCTGGCGCTGATCGTTAAAGGCGGGGCGGTCGTCAAGAACACATGCGATATTGGTAGCCGTGGCAACGACTGACCGCACCCGTACCATCGCGGCGCCGATCAAGGAAATCTGGGACGTACTGGCCGATTTCGGCGCGATCAGCACGTGGGCCGACAACGTCGAGCACTCGTGCATCCTGGTCGGCGGAGCCGAACCGGTCGGCACCACGCGGCGCCTGCAGGTCGGGCGCGAAACCCTGGTCGAGCGCATCACCGAGTTCGACCCGCCGCACACGCTGGCCTACGACATCGAGGGCCTGCCCAAACGACTCGGTGCGCTCACCAACCGCTGGACGCTGCAGTCCGCCGGTTCCTCGACCACCACGGTGACGCTGACCAGCACCGTCGAAATCGGCTCGCGCGTAGATCAGCAACTCGCCGAACGCGTGCTGTGTCGCGTGCTGGCCCGACAGTCCGACTCGATGCTGGCCGGACTGGCTCAACGATTGGAGAACGCACGTGTCTAAACCCGACATCGTCATCATCATGACCGACGAGGAACGTGCGATCCCGCCCTACGAGACACCCGAGGTGCGGGCGTGGCGCGACCGAACCCTGCACGGCCGCAAGTGGTTCGACGAACACGGCGTCAGCTTCCAGCGGCACTACACCGGTTCGTTGGCGTGCGTGCCCAGCCGTCCGACGATCTTCACCGGGCAGTATCCCGACCTGCACGGCGTCACCCAGACCGACGGCATCGGCAAGGTGTACGACGACACGCGGATGCGCTGGCTGCGCGAAGGCGAGGTGCCCACGCTGGGCAACTGGTTCCGTGCCGCCGGCTACGACACCCACTACGACGGCAAGTGGCACATCTCCCACGCCGACCTGCACGACCCCGCGACCGGCGAACCGCTGGCCACCAACGACGAGGACGGCGTCGTCGACCAAGATGCCGTGCAGCAGTACCTAGACGCTAATCCCCTTGATCCGTTTGGCTTTTCGGGCTGGATCGGCCCGGAGCCGCACGGGGCGCCGCTGGCCAACGCGGGTATCCGGCGTGACCCGCTGGTCGCCGACCGCGTCGTCGCCTGGCTGATGGACCGCTATGAGCGGCGTCGCGCAGGAGATCCGGAGGCGCTGCGCCCGTTCCTGCTGGTCGCCAGCTTCGTCAACCCGCACGACATCGTGCTGTGGCCGCTGTGGTCGCGCAACAACCCGTTGTATCCGTCGCCGCTGGATCCGCCGTCGATACCGGAAGCGCCCACCGCGCACGAGGACCTGTCGACCAAGCCGGCCGCGCAAATCGCCTACCGCGAGTCGTACTACTCGGGCTACGGCGTGGCGCCCGCGATCGAGCGGGTGTACACCAAGAATGCGCAGGCCTACCGCGATCTCTACTACCGGTTGCACGCCGAAGTGGACACCCCGATCGACCGGGTGCGACGCGCGGTGACGCAGGGCGGTTCGCAGAACGCGGTGTTGGTGCGCACGTCGGATCACGGCGATCTGCTCGGCGCGCACGGCGGCCTGCACCAGAAGTGGTTCAACCTCTACGACGAGGCGACGCGGGTGCCGTTTGTCGTCGCCCGCATCGGCGAGCAGGCGACGGACGCGCGCACGGTGTCGGCGCCGACGTCGCACGTGGACATCGTGCCGACGCTGCTCGGGGCGGCAGGGGTCGACATCGACGCGGCGGCGGCCAAGTTGGCGGAGACGTTCAGCGAGGTGCATCCGCTGCCGGGCCGCAACCTCATGCCCGTCGTCGACGGTAAGCAGGCCGACGACTCGCGGGCGGTGTACCTGATGACCCGCGACAACGTCCTCGAGGGTGACACGCTGGCCTCCGGCCTGGCACGTCGGCTCAACCAGACGGTGAAACCGCTTGCGCCGCTGCGGATCCGGGTGCCGGCGTATGTCGGGTCGAACTTCGAGGGCCTGGTGGTACGCGTCGACGACGTGCCCGGCGGCGAGGGTCACCTGTGGAAGCTGGTGCGCACCTTCGACGATCCGGGAACGTGGACGGAGCCGGGCGTCCGGCACCTGACGGCCAGCGGGGTCGGCGGCGAGACGTACCGCAGCGAACCGCTCGACGACCAGTGGGAGCTGTACGACCTGACCGCCGATCCGGCCGAGGCGCAGAACCGGTGGACCGATCCCGCGCTGCACGAGCTGCGCCAGCACCTGCGCATGGAGCTCAAACAGGCACGGGCGGTGTCGATTCCGGAACGGAACAACCCGTGGCCGTACGTGTCGCGCAGGGCGCCTGAGCCGACGAAGCGGGGCGTGCGCGGTGTGCTGGAACGGGTGGGAATCCTGCCGAGTTGACGAACGCGACCAGCCCTGCGCCGAGCCGCAACTCGCCGCGGGTGACGACGTGGCGCTTGATCGCCGCGGTGTTGGCGCTGACCCAGTTGGCCGCGCTGTTCGTCACGCGGTCCGTGACGGGCGACGTCCTGGTCAGCGTGATCACGGTGCTCAGCGCGGTGACGATGCTGGCGGTGCTGCGCTACGGGCTCGGCTCGTGGTGGGAGAGAAGCGTGCTGGTCGACGCCAGCGTGGTGTTCGTCGGGTTCAGCCTGTGGCTGCTGGTGGCCGCGCAGGGGTGGCTGTGGGTCAGCGTCGTGGTGTTCGCGGTGATGGTGGCGGCGTTGAGCCATATCATGCGGCTGCTGGTGCGGCGCCGCCACGACTTGACGTGTCAGCGGTGGCTGGCGGTGTTGGCGACCGTGACGTTCGGGCTGTATCTGGGGTGGAGCAGCATCGCGGTGTTCGCCAACGTCACCGCGGCGCTGATCGACACCGGCGCGCCGGCGGCGGTGGTGTGGTGGCAGCTGGCGGTGTTGGTGGCGGCCGCGGCGTTCGCGATCGCATTGGCGACGCTGCTGCGCGGGACGCCGGGTTATGTGGTCGGGGTGCTGTGGGCGCTGGTGGCGATCGCCATCGGCGCGGCTCAGCGCGACAGCACGGTGTTGTCGACGACGGCGGTGGTGGCCGCGGTGCTGGTCGGCGCCGCGGCGGTGTCGGCGATGCGCCGCAGGAGGGTGCCGTAACGTCTCGGCGCGACCCGACGATGATCTTGACGTAAGACCGTTCGGAGTCGGGGAGGCCGTGTGCGTCGTCGCTGGTGTGCCGCTCTTGTAGCACTGGCACTGTCAGTCGCCGTCGTCGTCGGAGAGTTCACGCCACCTGTGGCGCAGGCTCAGCCGACGGCCGCGGCGAAGGACTTTTCCAAGCCGGCGATCGTCATTCTGGGGTACGGCCTCCATCCGAACGGCACCATGCGCCCGGTGTTGCGTCGTCGCGTGCTGATGGGTCTGACCGTGGCGCAGTTCTTTCCGCAGTCGCCGGTCATCGTGACCGGCGGCAACCCGCGCAACGGCATCACCGAGGCCGCGCAGATGCGCAGGATGCTGACGCTGCTGGGCTTTCCGCCGCACCGGATCATCGTGGAGGACAGGGCCAACAGCACCGTGCAGAACGCGCGGTTCTCGGTTCCGCTGGCCAAGGAGGCGGACACGTCGGGCATCATCCTGGTGACGTCGTCGTCACACCAGGACCGCGCCGACACCAACTTCATCCACGAAGGCGCCGACATCCTTGCCACGGTGAGCTTTCCCGATGACAACCCGCAGACCAACGTCGTGCAGTTCGTGCACGACGTGATGAGCCCGTTCATCGCCGTGCGGTAGGTAGGTCCGCGTAGGCGTGCTAGGACCGAGATTGACGTCAGGGCTGTTGGACTTCCAGCACAGCCCTGGCTGCAGTCTCGCCCATAGCATCAATTTCGGTAACAAGCTGATCACTGCCCGCGCGGGGGGCGCGGGTCAGAGCGGAGGCCCTGTTAGTTTCGCGCGGTGACGAACGGGTTGGGGCGTGCCGTGCGCCGGATGGGCGCAGTGATGGCCGCCGCGGTGACGACGGCGGCGCTGGTCGTCGCGCCGCAGGCGTCGGCGTATTCGCGTGAGGGCCTGCCGGTGGAGATGCTGCGCGTGCCGTCGCCGTCGATGGGCCGCGACATCCTCGTGCAGTTCCAGGGCGGCGGGCCGCATTCGGTGTATCTGCTCGACGGCCTGCGCGCCCAGGAGGATTTCAACGGCTGGGACATCAACACCGGGGCGTTCGAGTGGTTCTATCAGTCGGGCATCTCGGTGGTGATGCCGGTCGGCGGGCAGTCCAGTTTCTACAGCGACTGGTACGCCCCGGCCAAGGGCACCCACGGCACCGTCACCTACAAATGGGAGACGTTCCTGACGCGGGAACTGCCCATGTGGTTGGCGGCCAACAGGGGTCAGGATCCGCGCGGCAACGCCGTTGTCGGGCTGTCGATGTCAGGTGGGGCGGCGTTGACGTTGGCGGCGTGGCATCCGCAGCAGTTCATCTTCGCCGGGTCGCTGTCGGGGTATCTGAACCCGTCAAAGGGGTTGTGGCCGACGCTGATCGGGTTCGCGATGAAAGACGCCGGCGGCTATTCCGCGGTCGACATGTGGGGTCCGCCCAACAACCCGGCGTGGCAGCGCAACGACCCGATGCTCAACATCAACCGGCTGGTGGCCCACCGCACGGCGATCTGGGTCTACTGCGGCAACGGCGCGACCAGCGATCTGGACGCGGGCGGGGATTTCGGCACGCAGTTCAGCGCCCAGTACCTGGAGAACATCACGCTGAGCACCAACAAGGAGTTCCAGGAGAAGTACCTGGCCGCGGGTGGCCGCAACGCGGTGTTCAACTTCCCGCCCAACGGCACACACAGCTGGGGTTACTGGGGTGCGCAATTGCAGGCGATGAAACCGGATTTGGTGCGGATCCTCACGACGCCGATTCCGCCGCCGCCGCCCCCACCGCCGCCGATGCCCGTGCCCGCGGCGCCCATGCTGCCGCCCGCGTTGCCGCCGCCCGCGGGTTAAAGCTCGCCGTGGCGGTGCAGGTGGCGCCACCACCGCGTGCCGCCGGCGAACGCCACCAACAGACCGATGCCGCCGATCACAATCCCGGTGAACAGCGACAGGAACATCGGGTCGACGAAGTCGCCGGTCTCCCCGGCGCCGAACATGCCGCCGACCAGGAAGCCGAACAGCGGGGCCAACACCGCGACCGCCAACCCGAGCAGCGTCTGCCACATCCCCGGCGGGGTGGGTTGGAGCACGACGGGACGCCCGGATTCGTCGATCGATTCGTGATCGGGTGGGGTGCTAGTCATCGGACCTCACTCTTCTGATGTGCGGGACGCCCTCGCCCGCACCGGGTGCGTGCTGTCCGCTTTCGAGGAACGGGCGGACGATGTCGATCGGAATGGGAAATACGACGGTGGAGTTCTGGTCGGCGCCGAGTTCGAGCAGCGTCTGTAAATAGCGCAGCTGCAACGACGCCGGGCTCTCGCTGAGCGTGATCGCGGCGTCGCGCAGTTCGGTGGACGCCTGCAGCTCACCGTGCGCGCTGATCACCTTGGCGCGTCGTTCCCGTTCGGCCTCGGCCTCACGGGCCATCGCACGCTGCATCATCTCGGGGATCTCGACGTCCTTGATCTCCACGACCTCGACCCGGATCCCCCACGGCTCAGTCTGTTTGGCGATCGAGGCGGCCAGGTCCTCGTTGAGGTCGGCGCGGTGGGCCAGCAGCGTGTCGAGGTCAGCGCGGCCGACGACCGACCGCAGGGTGGTCTGGGCGATCTGAGAGGTGGCGACCGCGAAGTTCTCCACGGCCATCACCGATTTCGTCGGGTCGGTCACCCGGAACAGCACGACGGCGTTGACGCGGGCGGTGACGTTATCGCGGGTGATGACCTCCTGCGGCGGGATGGTCAGCGTGACCGTGCGTAGGTCGACGCGGACGAGCTTGTCGATACCGGGCAGCACGGCGATGATGCCCGGCCCCAGCGGCCCGCGCAGTCGGCCGAGACGAAACGCCACACCGCGCTCGTACTCCTTGATGATGCGCACCGACGCGACCGCGACCGCCACGACAACGACGGCCAGAAAGACCGCGACCACCGCCCACGCGCTCATCCGCGCGGCTCCCGTCGATCCGATGCGTAAGTGCTGCGGCGGCGCATTTCAGCTTCGGCCAATCGATTTCGTTCCTCGAGGTTATCGTCGAGGGACTGGAACACCACACCCTCGGGTACCGCCGGAGTGCGACGCAGATGCGACCACAGCGGCAACGACACCAGCCCCGCCAGCACCGCCGTGCCCACCAACAGCAGCGCCTCGGGTGCGGTGTCGGCGGCCAGCGCCATCGCCAGCGGCCAGATGACCGCGATCGCGCTGACTGCACAGGCGATTCCGCGGTGGAAGCGGGCGGCCTCCGACGCGGGCCAGCTGTCGATCGCGCGGCTGACCTCGCGGCCATCGTGCGAGGTCGTGCAGGTTTCCTTCACCGGGCAGGCGTTGCAGATCGACGGGGTGCCGCGATAGCGCATGACCCGGTTGTCCGGGTCGAACGAGGTGGGCCACAACCACTGGTCCTCGGGACACTGCCAGGCGTCGTGGTCCTCGTGGT
This sequence comes from Mycolicibacterium sp. XJ662, assembly GCF_053484035.1. Lineage (NCBI taxonomy): Bacteria > Bacillati > Actinomycetota > Actinomycetes > Mycobacteriales > Mycobacteriaceae > Mycobacterium > Mycolicibacterium sp. XJ662. The sequence continues at coordinate 719,602 of NZ_JBEFTL010000002.1, forward strand.
AGACGAACGGCCCCGTGCGGTGTCCTTCCGCCTTGGCCGCCGCACGTCGCGCGAATGTGTCGATGCCGTAGGCAATTAGGACCAGCACCGCGGCGTAGCCCATCGCCAGCCACGTGGCGGCCTGCATGCCCGCGATCATGGGCTTGCCTCGGTGTCGCGGTCGTCGGGCGCCGGCGGACGCCGATCGGAGGCATACCGCGACGCCGAGCCCCCGCCGGTGCCGGGTCCGGTGCCGGTGGCGGCCAACCCGGTGCGGTCCTCCTCGGCCTCGGCGTGCTCCTCGACGAACAGGGTCTCCGGCGGCAGCCTGTGCGTCGTCGCCTTGATGCCGTAACGCACACCGAGCCAGGTGATCCAGAGGAACGGCAGCACCCCGCCGATGATGAACAGGAAGTCACCGGGCATGCGCAACCACTCCAGCACCGCGTTGCCAGGCTCGGTGATGTAGCCCAACGTGCGCGCCTCGTAGTAGCCGTCGTTCACCGAATGCCACAGCTGCAGCACACCGAGCGGGAGCAGGGTGGCGAACACCATCCACGCCAGACCGAGGTTCAGCGACCAGAACGAGATCTTCGCCAGCCTGTCGGGCCATCGCTCCGGCGGAATGACGTAGCGCAGCGCGAACAGCGCCAGGCCGACGGCGAGCATCCCGTAGACGCCCATCATCGCGCCGTGCGCATGGTTGGCGGTCAACGCCGTACCGATCTGGTAGTAGGACACGATCGGCAGGTTGATCAGGAAGCCGAAAACGCCTGCGCCCACGAAGTTCCAGAAGCCGACCGAGACCAGGAACAGCACCGCCCACCGGTGCGGGAACGGCGCGCTGCTGCGCGACTGCTGGCGCGAGCCCAGCTGCAGGAACGTCCACGCCTCGACGGTCAGGAACGTCAGCGGTATGACCTCCAGCGCCGAGAAGAACGCGCCAAGGGCCATGTGCTCCACCGGAGTTCCGGAGAAGTACAGGTGGTGCATGGTGCCGATGACGCCGCCCATCGAGTAGAGGATGACGTCGAGGAAGATCAGCTGGATCGCGATCTTGCGGCGCACCACGCCCAGCATCACGAAGATGTAGGCCACCATGACCGTGGTGAACAGCTCGAGGAAGTCCTCGACCCACAGGTGCACCACCCAGAACCGCCAGAACTCGGCGACGGTCAGATGTGTCTCGGTGCCTGCGAGTAGACCGACCGCGTAGAACGCGGGGATGGACAGGCCGGCGTAGAAGAACAGCCACGGCATGTTGAACTTGCTCTCGGTCTTCAGCCGCGACCGGATCGATCGGAAGACGATGGCGATCCAGATGAACAGCCCGAGAACAAGCAGGATCTGCCAGAACCTGGGCAGGTCGAGGTACTCCCACTGCTGGTCGAAGAAGATCGAGCCCTTGGCCCAGTCCACGCCGAACGTGCTCAGCGCGGTGCCCACCACGGTGCCGCCGACGACGACCACCAGCGCGCCCAGCAGCGCGTAGGCCAGCCAGGACTGCCGTTTTGGCTCACGTCCGGAAATGATGGGCGCCAAGAAGATTCCGGCGGCCAGGAACGCACCCGCCGTCCACAGCAGCGAGAGCTGCACGTGCCAGGTGCGCGCCAGGTTGAACGGCAGGAGCCGGGCCAGGTCTATACCGAAGAAGTCGCTCAGGTCGGCGCGGTAGTGCTCGATGGCGCCGCCCAGCAGCGCCTGGCCGAGGAAGAGCACGGCGATGACGAGGAAGAACCAGGCCGTCGCCTTCTGCGACGGGGTGATCTGGACTTCGCCGGGTTGGCGGAACCGCAGCGACGGGGTTTCTGTTGCGTGCCAACCGATCCGGCGGCTCCACCGGCCGTAGAGGGCGAACAGTGCGCCGAGCCCGGCCAGCAGCGCGATCAGCGACATCGCCGACCAGACCAGGATGTCGGCCGTCGGGGAGTTGTTCACCCGGTGTTCGGGTGGCCAGTTGTTCGTGTAGGAGTAGGCGTGGCCTTCGCGTTCAGCGGCGGCCGCCCAGGAGGTCCACGCGAAAAACGCGGTCAGCTCCTTGATTTCCTGCGGATCCGTGATGACGCGCGGAATCAGGCCGTACTCGGTGGAGTCGGTCCCGAAGATGTCGGCGTAGTGGGCTTGGATCGCGTCGAAGGCGCGGGCCTGCTCGGCGGTGAACTGCAGTGTGCCGGTGGACTCGTCGTAGCGGTTGGTGCGCATCATCTCCGCGACGGCGGCGGTGGGGTCCTGCACGCCGCGGTCGCGCAGCTGCTGGCCGACGTGGTCGGAGGACAACCGCAGATACTCCGCGGTGTAGTCGGGCCCGAGGTAGCCGCCGTGGCCCATCACCGAGCCGTACTGCTGCAGGCCGCGGCGCAGAAAGATCTGCTGTCCGGCGGTGATGTCCTCTCCGGTGAACAGGGTCTGGCCAGTCGGGCCGACCACCTGTTGGGGCTGCGGCATCGAGTCGGTGTAGGTCCTGGCGGCCAGGATGCCCATGATCGTGAAGCCGAAGATCATGACGAGCGCGACGCCCTGGACCCAACCTTTCGAGATGGCGAGCTCGGCCTTCGTCGGCTGAGGTTCCAGGAACTGATCCGTCATGCCACACCCCCCGCTGGGATTTAACGCATTCTGCTAGTAAAAATAGCGGTATGCGTTGAGTAATGGGTTGTTCTGGTCGATTCCGGCCGCATCACGATTCGGCGGCGGTCCAATCGTAGGGCAGGAACTTGCCGTCGAAGGTGACCACCACACGGTCCCCGGACGGATGCGGCTTCTTCTCGACGTCGACGCTGAAGGTGATCGCGCTCATGATGCCGTCGCCGAACTGTTCGTGGATCAGCTCCTTGATCGCGCCGCCGTAGACCTGAAGGGCCTCGTAGAAGCGGTAGATGGTGGGGTCGGTGGGCACCGCGGTGGGCAGCCCGCCGCGCATCGGGACGGCGGCCAGGATGGGCACGACCGACTCGTCGAGGCCGAGCAGCTCGACGAGTGTGCGCGCGGCTTCCGTGGGGATCGGGTGCTGGCCGAGCAGGGCGGCGGTGGTCCACACGACGGGTTTGTCGATGGCGTCGGCGAGCTGCTGCCAGGTCAGGCCTTTGGTCAGGCGGGCGGTGACGATCTGTTCGGTGATCTGCTCTCGGGTCATGCCCTCATGGTGCCGACCGTGCCGCGAAACGTACAGCGGGGTCGCGCTCGCGACAGCTACACCAGGGTCGCTCTCGCGACACCTCGCGTTCGCGAAAGTTACACCAGGGTCGCTCTCGCGGGTGAATCAACAACCCTGGGGTAGCTTTCGCGAACGGTTACCAGAGGACGGCGACGGCGGCCGCAGCGAAGGACAGCACGCCGACGGCGACGAAGACAGGACGCGGCACGGCTTCGCCCGTGCGTTTCTGGCGTGCGCTGCCCATGCCGAGCAGCCCGCCGAGGATCACCAGGAGGACGAGCTTCACGCCGATCTTCGGGTAGTTCAGCTCGATGCCCGCGGGCCAGGGCGCAGCCAGGGCGAGCCCAGTGATCAGCGACAGCAGCAGCCCGTAGTCCATTGGGCGGGCGATGCGGAACCGTCGGGCGGCGGCCTCGGCGACCCAGGCGCCGAACGTGACGGCGAAGCCGACGATGTGGAGCAGTACGACTACGTTGCGTAGTAGTTCCATGGTGAGAGCTTAACCCGCGTAGCGTCCGAGCCATGTATGTCGACGTGATGACGCCCCCGCAGCCGTTAGGACAGATCGGCGACCTGGCGAAACGCACGCAGCAGGCGGGGTTCAACGGGCTGTTGTTCACCGAAACCGGTCGCACCGCCTACCTCAACGCCGCGGTGGCGTCGCAGGCGGCGCCGGGGCTGGAGCTGTCGACGGGTGTGGCGGTGGCGTTTCCGCGCAGCCCGTTCGTGACGGCGGCGGCGGCGTGGGAGTTGCAGGAGGCGACGGACGGCAGGTTCCGGCTCGGCCTCGGCACGCAGGTACGCACCCATGTGGTGCGGCGCTACGGGGTGGAGTTCGAGCGGCCGGGCCCGCGGCTGCGCGACTACGTGCGGGCGGTGAAGGCCTGCTTTTCGGCGTTTCGGACGGGCACGCTGGATCACCACGGCGAGTTCTACGAGCTGGACTTCATCACGCCGCAGTGGAGTGCGGGTCCGATCGACGCGCCCGACCCGAAAGTCGATGTGGCAGCTGTGAATCCGTGGATGCTGCGGATGGCCGGCGAGGTGGCCGACGGTGTGCATGTGCATCCGCTCGGCGAGCCCGGGTACATCGCGCGGCATGTGGTGCCGAATATCGCTGCGGGAGCGCAGAAGGCGGGCCGGACACCGGGTGATGTGGCGGTGATCGTGCCGGTGATGACGATCGTCGGCGACACCGACGAGGAACGTGCTCGGGAGCGTGAACTCGCGCGCACAGCGATGAGCTTCTACGGGAGTACGCCCAACTACGCGTTCATCTGGGACGAGGCGGGATTCGAGGGGACGACGGCACGGATCCGGGAGAAGCAGAAGACCGGCGACTTCAAGGGGATGGCGGCTCAGATCACCGACGAGCACCTCGCGACGTTCGCGACGGAGTCGACGTGGGACGACCTGGCGGACACGCTGGTCTCGAAGTACGGCGGGGTGGCGACGCGTCTGGTGCTGTACAACGCGTTGGCCGATCGCGAACGCTTCGAGCGTTACGGCGAGGTGGCGCGGCGGATCGCCGACGGGTAGCTCGTATCATCGCTGTCAGAGATGACAGAACATGCCCTGGCGACCGCTTCGTCGACTCGCCGTATCGCCGCCGAAGCCGCCCGTCGCAGGACGTTTGCGGTGATCAGCCACCCCGACGCAGGTAAATCGACGCTGACCGAGGCGTTGGCCCTGCATGCGCAGGCCATTACCGAGGCGGGCGCGGTGCACGGCAAGGCGGGCCGACGCGCCACGGTGTCGGACTGGCAGGAGATGGAGAAGGCCAGGGGTATCTCGATCACGTCGACGGCCCTGCAGTTCCCGTACCGCGACTGCGTGATCAACCTGCTCGACACCCCCGGCCACGCCGACTTCTCCGAGGACACCTACCGGGTGCTGACCGCGGTCGACTGCGCGGTCATGTTGGTGGATGCGGCGAAGGGCCTTGAGCCGCAGACGTTGAAGCTGTTCCAGGTGTGCCGGCATCAGGGGATTCCAATCATCACGGTGATCAACAAGTGGGACCGGCCGGGCCGGGACGCCCTGGAGTTGATGGACGAGATCCACGCGCGGATCGGGCTACGTCCCACTCCCCTGACCTGGCCGGTTGGGATCGCCGGGGACTTCAAGGGGGTGATGGACCGCCGCGGCGGTCACTTCATCCGGTTCACCCGCACCGCGGGTGGGGCCAAGGTGGCCCCGGAGGAGCACATCGCCGCCGTCGACGCGCACGCTGCGGCCGGTGACAACTGGGATACGGCGGTCGAGGAGTCCGAACTGCTGTCGGCCGACGGCGCCGACTACGACCGTGACGAGTTCCTCAGCGGCACAGCGTCTCCGGTGTTGTTCACGTCGGCGGCGTTGAACTTCGGGGTGAACCAACTGCTTGATGTACTCGTCGAGTTGGCGCCGGCGCCGGGCGGCGCTGTTGATGTCAACGGGGTGCACCGCAGCACCGAATCGGCGTTCAGCGCTTTTGTTTTCAAGGTGCAGGCGGGTATGGATTCGGCGCATCGCGACCGGATCGCGTATGCGCGGGTGGTGTCGGGCACGTTCGAGCGTGGGGATGTGCTCACGCATGCGGCGACCGGGAAGCCGTTCGTGACGAAGTATGCGCAGTCGGTGTTCGGGCAGCAGCGCTCGACGTTGGATACCGCGTGGCCCGGGGATGTGATCGGGCTGGCGAACGCGGCGGTATTGCGCCCGGGCGACACGTTGTATCGCGATGAGCCCGTGGCGTATCCGCCGATTCCGAGCTTCTCGCCGGAGCATTTCGCGGTGGCGCGCTGCAAGGATCCGAGCAAGCATAAGCAGTTCCGTCGGGGCATCGAGCAATTGGAGCAGGAGGGCGTGGTTCAGGTGCTGCGCTCGGACCGTCGCGGTGATCAGGCGCCGGTGCTGGCGGCGGTGGGCCCGATGCAGTTCGAGGTGGCGTCGCATCGAATGGCGGCCGAGCTGAGCGCGCCGATCTCGTTGGAGTCGCTGCCGTATCAGGTCGCGCGGGTGGTCTCGCCGGAGGACGCCGACTTCATGGACAAGCAGGTGTCGGCGGAGGTGCTGACCCGCACGGACGGGATCAAGCTGGTGTTGTTCTCGACGCCGTGGCGGCTGGAGGGTTTCCAGCGGGACAACCCGGACGTCGAGCTGGGGTCGTTGGTGGCCGCGGGGGCCTAGCTTTTCGGCGAAAGATTTGGCTTCGGTGTCAGGGGGCATCGCTAGTCTCCGATGCATGGAACCCGTGCCGGCGGCCATGGTGGCGACGCTTGAGACGCGGGTCGCGCGGATCGCTGAGGCGACGATGGCCGAGCAGCGATTCGTCCGGCCCATCGACGTCCTTGTCGGCCTTGGCTGGCTGGCGCAGCCGAACGTCGAGCGGTGGAAGCAGGGCCGCGTCCCGGCGTTAACCCGGTGCGTGGGGGTGGATGAGGACAAGGCCGCCGCGGCCATCGAAGCGTTGCAGCAGTGGGCTCGCTATCGCGAGCTGAGGCCAATGGAGGCCGACTACCGGCGGTTGCAGTTCACCGATGACGGCGACCCCGAGATCGAGCGGGCTTACCGAATCCATTGGGAGCAGAATGAACTCGCGGGTCCGGCATCCGAGCGGCCACGCCTTCGGGCCCGCGACAACGTGGTCATCTCACCGCACAACGCGTGGACGTGTGATGCCTGCGGAGAGCCCGGGGAGCTACTCATCAAGTGCAAGACCGGCGCGTTGTGCCTGGGCTGCGCAGACCTCGGTCATCTGGAGTTCCTGCCGTCCGGTGACGCGGCGTTGACGCGTCGTGCGCGCAAGGCCAGCCGGCTGTCTGCGGTGGTCGTGCGGTGGAGCACGCGGCGTATACGCTATGAGCGACAAGGGATTCTGGCCGAACCAGCGGCTATCGAACGGGCTGCGCAGGAATGTTTGTCGGATACCGATACGCGTGCCGGGCGGAAGCAACGAGATCAGGGCCGGCGGGCAGAAGAGGATGCGCGGTTCCGGGAAGAGTTCGCCGCCGCGATTCGTAACCAGTTTCCCGGTTGTCCGGCCGTCCGCGCCGAGGCCATCGCATGGCACGCCGCGGCGCGTGGCAGTGGACGGGTGGGGCGAAGCGCGGCGGGGCGGTCATTAGACCCGGACGCGGTATACCTTGCCGTCGCGGCGTCGGTGCGCCATATCGACACCGACTACGACGAGTTGCTGATGTCGGGGCACGACCGCGAATCGGCGCGCACACAGGTGCATGCGCGGGTCGAAGATGTCTTGAGGGCGTGGCGGGATGGAGTTGTGACGCTCGACGAATAGCCGTCGTCCCGTTCAGCTTCGTTCGCCTTTTCTGGCGAGCAGCCACGCCTTGCCGTCAGCTTCGTCCGCGGCAATGATCTCCAACCGGGCGAACGCGGTCGTCAACTCCCCCGGGGCAACTCGGGCGCGCCCGGGGCCGGCGCCGACGGCGCTTCGTGCCGAGATCGCCAGCAGCCCACCGGGTGCCAGCCGCTCGATGATCGGTTGGTCAAGGCGATGGTCGCGGAACAGGCGGCAGACGATGAGGTCGACGGGCGGGCCCGGAGGCAGGCCGGAATCGAGATCGACGACATCGAACCGGCACCGATCGTCGACACCATTGAGCGCAGCCAGGTCCCGAGCATGGCTGATTGCCGTCGGCGAGATGTCGAGGCCCCAGACCTCCATGCCGCGGCGCGCAAGCCATACGCTGAACCGCCCTTGTCCGCATGCCAGATCGAGCGCTCGTCCTTCGGGCGGAAACAAGTCCGCGAACGGGGCGAACACCGCGGGGATGCTCACCGCTTCTGCGGGCGGCGCCCCGCGGCTTCGATAGCGCTCCTCCCAGCGGATGCGGTCCTGCTCGCTCATCAAAGCCAGGGTACTCAGGGCCGCGAAACTCTTGAGCCCGCTGCGACCGTTGTCATAAGCACCAAGCTCGTGTCGCATCCTGCCTCTGGTCGCCTATGCAGTAGTGACAACAGCCGGCAAATTGACTGAAATAATGTCGGGGACCGACGCGTTGCATCGGGCGGGAGGGGAAGACGTTGTACTACTACTATAAGGCGAACGACGGGACCACCTACCGTTTTCCAGAACCCCTGCGCGGCAGTAACACCCCCAAGGGGGAAACGCTTGGCGTAGACGGCAATTGGTATCCGGGTCGGCCGGGTCTGGCCGCAACGGTGTACTTCAGCGGCGACTTCGTGCCGGTGAACGCCGAAGATGCTGAACCGCAGGCGAAAGGTGCCCCAACGGAAACGGATAAGCCTTCTGACAGGGATGCGTAACCCTGAGCGCTCTCAACCCGGAACGCCCAAGCGCCGCGCCAGATCCGGTCCGCCCACCTCTCGGATAAACTCGGCGTCCCCGCAAACCACGAGTTGGTCACGCGCTCTGGACAACCCCACATAAAGCCGCTCGCGGGACCGGTCGAACGCGGACTCCTCGTTGACCACGAGCACAACCGCCCGTCGCTCAAGGCCCTTGAAGCCAAGGACGTGGCCGTAGAACACTTGCTCGGCATCCCAGAAGCTGTCCCAGTAGGCCTTGTGGCCGGCTTTCTGGCGCTCGACCTGCTCGGGATGGCGGCTGCCGGTCGTCAACAGCGCGACATCTTCGGGACGCCAGCCCGCCTCAAGCAGCCGCTCGACCTCGTCGTCGCCGGCACCCATCGCATCCTCGCGCGCACAAGCGACGAACCGCACCGCAGGCCCCTCCCCGCCGAGATAGCGCATCGGGTGATCGACAAGCGGCTGAAACGCATTCGCGATCTGACGGGTGTTGCGCAGGTTGTGGTCGAGCAGCAGCGGCACCAGAGGAACCGGCGGTGCGCCGTACCGGTTGAACACCCGCTGGCCCTCGTCAGTGAAGACGTAGATGCCGCCGGTCTCGTCGTCCTTGAGCGCGGCCAGCAGCGGATCCCACCAGGCGTCGGCGAAGTCCTGCGCCTCGTCGACGACGATCGAGTCGAACCGATGCCCCGGCTCGAGTTGCGTTGCCAAATCGGTCATCTGCAGCGGCAGGTCGTGCTCCCAGAACTGCACGGTCTCCTCGGTGCGCAGCGCCTCGTCGGGTCCTTCCGGCGCGCCCCACAACTTGCCGAGGTCGTGGAACTCGCCGACGTAGGCGGGCTGCTGCCGGCGCGGCCAGGTGGCGCAGATGCGCTCCAGGTACGACGCCAACCCATGCGAGTAACACACCAGCGCGACGCGCTGTCCCTTCGCCGAAAGCCGCCGCGCCTGCTCCATCGCCAGAAACGTCTTACCGCTGCCCGCTCCCCCACGCACCTCCACCCGGTTGAGCAGCTGCACCGCGTCGAGGATGACGGCCTGGTGTTCGGTCAACGCATCGGCGGAGTCCTCGTTGGCCAACGCGCGGGCGACGATGCTGCGCTGCGGTAATCCCCTGCCGCTCAACGCCGTCGACAGCTGCTGGACACCTTCGGCGGAAAGCAGCGGGCGGTCGAGTTCCTGGCGGACGAGCACATACTTGAGCTTGTCGACGAGCGTCGAGAGGTCGTTGCGGTCGATCACCTTCCAGCGCGGACACTCCGGCAGCGCGAAGTCGGCGTCGATCTCGGCGTTGGGGAACACCACGACGTGGTCCCAGCGCAGCCGGCCCTGTGTCCAGCGGTCGTCCTTTTCGATGAACTCGCGCAGTGCGTAGCAGGCCTCGCGCGCCTGGCGCACCGGGTTGATCTTGTGTTCGTGGCCGCGGCGGCGCTGCCACCAGGACTCGCCGTCGTGCCACACGTCGTTGCCCTTGACCTCCAGGCAGACGATGCCGGCGCCCTCGATCGCGACGACGAAGTCGACCTCGTGGTCCTTGAGGTGGTCGGTGACGCGCTGGCCGGCGATCACCGCATCGTTGGGCTCGAGTTGCTCGAGCAGGCACTGGTAGACCCGCCGCTCGGCGGCGTTGGCCAAGCGGGGCGTCTCGTCAGGCGTCATCGTCATCGTGTCCCCCTATCTACGACGATATGCCTAACGCAATACTTGCGCGAAGATCTGGCATCGTCAGTTCACGGCACGTAGTTTTCGCCTCGGATTTGCTCCTCGCCCGACCAGCGGTAGGCGGTCAGTGTTCCGCCTTTGACGGCGCTGAAGTCCACGCAAGCGGCATCCCGTCGCGCTTGCTTTGCCTGGCGTCGTCTGCGTCCGTCCTTCATGATGCGGACGCTACGCGGGGGCACTGACAACTCCGCTGCGACGACGTCGACATGTCGGTGCCCGCGCGTACAGTTCGGTCAGAGCGCCACAGGGGGTTTCGATGACGACGGATGTTGCGCCAGAACGGCTACATGTGGTCGTCGGGTCACCGTGGAAGGACGCGGTGATCAGCTTTTTGGAGCCGGGCTCGCCGTATCGGCCGTGGCCGACGGTGCCCGATGTACGACGCGACGACGGCGTCGTGGTGATCTTTGACTGTGAGCCGCGGTTGGTGCTCACTGACGTGGGTGTGGTCGAAAGTGACCTCGATGCGACCATCGCCCGGCTGCGGTCCGCGCCGGCGGTGCCGGTTTCGCGTGTGGGAGCAGGACTGGATGAGGTTCGTGGCACGTACGGGTTCTTCGAGGACGACGCCGCCGCTGCGTTGTTGAGCGCTTTGGACGCTCACCGGTTCGGCTCCCTACCGCTGGACAGGTTCGGGGACTCGTCGATGGCGGCAGCGCTTGCCCTGCTCGAATCCGACGGCGCCTGCGGTGGGTGCCGCGAGGCGTTGAACCTCCGTGGCGATGATGCGCGCGACCAGGTAGCGATCTGGCTGGCTGAGGCGGCCGACGAGCCTGTCGACTGGCCTGCGGCACCGTGCCGTCGGTGCCAAAGCGCCATGCGCGACGGCGGTTTCGCGACGTTTCTCGAGTACAACTTCGCTCGCCACCCCGTCTGCCCGAACTGTGGTGGACGACGGACCCAGCGGGCGATCTATGGGATGCTCGCGAATTTCGACCGCATCCCGCCGTGGCAGGACACCCGTGGGTGCGTTGTGATGCCCGAGGGCTGGACCTGCACGCTGTGCGGTCACAGATGGTGAGGTAACTCAACCGCAGTCCTCTAGCCACAACCGATCGTCGAAACCACCTCTCTCCGCACGCTTCTGCCGTGCAGCCTCGATCAGGCTATCGAGATCGGCGCCATGTTCGACGACGATCGCCGTCAGCACTTCGAGTACGTCTGCCCCCTCCTCCAGCACCGCCCGGTTGGTCGTTGCGGCGGCGAGCTCGGCGACCTCTTCACGCAGTTTGTCCATCAGCGCCGCACGGTAGGAGTCTGCAGAAAGCGTCGTCACCAGCGGCGTACGCCCGGACTGCCGAATGATGTCCGGAATCTTGTCTCGGACAAGTTTGCCCACGATGTCACTTCCTGTAGCGATAATGCAGGTGATGCAGTTCTACCGCGAAGCTCTGACATCGAGGACTCGCCGTGTCCGGTGAAGTCGTCGATCCGCTTCTGCTGGGGCAGCGCGTCGTCGCGATTCTAGAAACCGGTCTGCGAACGGCGACGTACAAGCTGGCGACGTTGATGGCGCTCGTCGAGCATTGCATCGAGAACCTGCCGGAGCGGCCCGAGGACACTCTGTTGGTGCCGCTGCCGGAGCTGGCACACCGGGTGTTGGAGATCTACTGGCAGCAGGTGCGGCCGTTCGACGGACACGAGCTCCGTCAGTCGACGCAGCCGCGTGCGCGGATACTGATCGCCACCAACACGTTACGGGAGGCGTCAGGAAGATCGACCGGCTCGGTTGACGTCGCACAGTTGCGCGCACCGGAGGCGTACCGGCGTGCGATCGACGACATCGCGTTGTGTCTGGCACAGCAGCCATTGCATCGGCTGCAGAGGTTGCCGGGCGCGTTAAGCAGCGATCCGTTTCTCTATGACGACTCGTTTCTGCACGACCGGGTCTCGCGATCGACCTTGCGCGCCCACGGCGACGCGATCGAGCTGAAGGCCGGTGTCGCCCACGGTCTAGCGCGGCTGGCGGGGCTGCTCAAGCCGACGCTGGAGATCATGTGGGTCGAGGATGTGCGCCGGATGAACAAGTTCCTCGACGCTGAGGTTCCCGACGTCGCGGGTCATCTGTTCGGTCGTGAGCGCACTGGCTTGGCAGTCGTGCGTGAGCCGTTCAAGGAGGCATTCGGTCCCCATTGCTTCTACTGCGGGACCCATCTACCGGCCAACAACCCGATCGATCACGTGCTGCCGTGGTCGTTGGTGGGGATCGACGGGTTGTCGAACCTGGTGCTGGCGTGTGCACGGTGCAACGGCGACAAGAGCGGGGCGTTGCCGGCGGTCGGGATCGTCGACCGTGTGCTCGGCCGCGAACGGGCGGTGCTCGAGGAGATCGCCGCCGAATTGCAGTGGCCGACACAGCATCGACGCGTGATCGCCGCTGCCCGAGGTATTTACCGGGGACAGCCGCCGGGCGTGCCGACATGGTCGGGATACCAACAACGTGAGCGACTGGACATCAGCTTTCCGACCTGGTGGTCGTGACGTTCATACTCCCCATCGGGGACTTTGTTTGAAGCCCACGCCTCGGCCGGCGCCGATTCGACGTAATGGCGGTTCGCACTCGTACAAATCCGCCCAAATGTCCCTTTCGGCGACCCTGCGGCGACGAACTTGTCGGTGGGCGGAGTTACTGTCACCTCGGAAGCGCTAATCAAGGGGGGATGATGCGCGGACGTGGGGTTATTTGCGCGGCGGTAGTCGCGGTGTGCGGTGCAGTGGCACTGGCAGTTCCGGCTCGAGCCGATCAGTACGACTTTCTCATGCAGCTCGACAACATGGGCGTGTACTACGACTCAGCCGCCGACATGATCGACATCGGCAAGGGTATCTGTCACGAACTGCGCTTCGGCGTGCCGCCACCGTACGTGCTGGGCATGCTGGACAGAGCGGGGTTCGCACCGGCGGAGTCGGCGATCGTGTTGGTGTCGGCCGTCGACACCATGTGCCTGGACGCCAAGCCGGCGGTCGCGGAGTGGGCCCGCAGCATCGGTCCCACCCAGCCGCTGTAGGACGGCCGATGGCAAGGCGCGGTTCGGAGTCCAGCTGGGGTGCAGCGATTTTCGGTGTGCTGATCCTGATCTGGGTGGTCATCACGTACTACTGGATCATCCTCGGAGTGGCGGCTGCCATTGGGCTGTTCTTCGGAGTACGCGCACTTGTCCGCCGCGAGCAGGAACGCCGGCTCGAGGCAGCAGACGTAGCCAAACTCCTGGCTCTACGTGCCGACCGACAGCATCGATGGGCGTCGCGCGGCGACAAAAGGGGCGTCTACGGCGTCGAAGGGGCCGAGCTGATGCGGTCGATCACATCTCAGCCCGAGGTACCGCCGGCTGACACACCCGACGAGAAGCCTCGTGTCGCTGCGATCGCCTACACCGCAGCGGAACTCGATGCGCTGCTTCGCGAAAAGCCGGCGGAGTGGCGTTGGACCGTTTTCGTGTCGATACTCGTCCAGCGATCCGCAAAGCTGCGTTCGCGTATCCGCGATTGCGAACTGCACTATTCGTCAACGCCGGGCCGGTATCTGCGGACCGGCAAGGAGGTCGCCGCGTTCGTCGAGGGCCGCATTGCTGACGTGGCCGAGCTCACCAGCCGACTGGAATCCTTCATCAAAGCCCCGGCGTTCATGCGGGTGTTCGGTGAGGACGACAGCGACGCCGACGCCGACGGTATCTTGCATGTGGCCAACCGGCTGATGGACTTCTACGAGCGCTATCTCGACCTGGCTGAGCGGTGCCGTGACGCCAGCGTGCCCTCGGCGTACACCGGGCTCATGCGAGACTGCTCAGCGCTGATGGCCGTGCCGCTCGAGGGCATTCAGAGGTTCATCGACGAAATGGTCGAGGTTGTGGAAGAGCTGCCCACGATGAAGCGATACACCGCTGACGCAGTCGATTTCGGAACGATCACGATCGAGATCGTCGCCGATGAGAAGCTCGTCAAGCGCATCCACAAGCAGCTGCGGGCCGCCGCGAGAAGTTAGCGCCGTCGCACAAAACCGGCGAAAGATCAACGCTGGGATCGCACTGGCGGGATCGCGCTAAATCGGCATCCGGTAGCCGAAGAACTCGTGATCCTCGTTATAGCCGCCCTGGCCTAGACCGAGGTGTTCGAAACTCTCCACGAACTCGATCGCGGCGATCCATTTGACCTGCTTGAAACCCAACTCGACCTCGTTGCGCAGTCGCAGTGGGGCGCCGTGGGTTTCGGTGAGGGGTTCGCCGTTCATCTCATACGCCAGCAACGCCATCGGGTCGCGCATGTGCTCGATCTTGTGGCAGTCGTAGTAGCGGCCGGCGCCGGGTTCAGAGCCGTCGGCCAGCGAATAAAAGACCGCCCACCGAGCCGTCGGCAACGGCCGTACGATCTCGAGTAAATCCGAGACCCGCACCCCGCCCCACTTGGCGATCCCCGACCAGCCCTGAATGCAGTAGTGCTGAGTGATCTGCTCGTGCTTGCCCATCGCCAGCAGATCCGAATAGCTGAATTCCGTGGGGTTTTCGACCAGCCCACCGACCCGTAGCCGGTAGTTGCGCCAGCCGTCGGCCTGCAGCCGGCGATACTCCTCTGAGGTGGGCAGTGTGCCGTTGGCCCAGAAGTAGGGTGAGATGTCCTTCTCGGAGTAGTCGGCGTGGGGATGGAACCATTCCATCAGCCCCTTGATCCAGCCGACCGCGTGGCGTCCGACGCGCTGGACAATGCGCGGGTAGCGCAGCGTGAACGGGGATGCCAGCAGCCACAACGCGGCGATGACGGCCATCGCGACGAGGTAGATCACCAAGGCCCAGTACGAGTCGGTGTCGGTGCCGAACACGATGTGGTTGAGGTTTCCGATGAGCCCGGTGCTGTACACCATCACCGTGTGCACCGCGATGAACATGACCATCCACGCCAGGACCAGAAAGTGGATCGAGCGCGCGACCTGCCGGTTGGCCGGTCCGCGGCCCAGGCCGAACCGCGCGGCGATCGCCGGGGCCTGCAGCAGCCCGGTGATGAATGCCAACGGGGCGAACACGAACACCGTCAGGAAGTAGGCGATCAGCTGCAGGCCGTTGTAGGCGACGAAGCCCTCGTTGACCGGGAAGTCCAGCGAGAGATACTGCACGGCCGTGGATGCCGCGTTGGGCAGCACATCCCACGACTGCGGGACGATGCGCCGCCACTGCCCGGTGCTGAACAACAAGATGTAGAAGACCAGCCCGTTCAGCAGCCACAGCCCGTCGAAGGTGAAGTGCCACCAGCGGGCCAGGCCGATGGTGTGGCGGACCCCGGGCAGGCCCAGCCAGGTCGGCAACGACACCGAGTCATCCTTGGCGGTCCACACTTTCGTCGGGTCGGTGGGATCGAGCCGATCCGGCGGGATCGGACCGCGCAGCCGCAACCATGCGGTACCCGGCGTGCTGCCGGGATTCAGGTACAGGCGCGGATGATCGGCCAAGATCTGCAGCCCGGCCCGAATGATGAACATCATGAAGACAATGTTGAACAGGTGGCTCCACCGCAGCCACGCCGGAAAGCCCTGCTCGATCCCACCACGGGTGGCCGCGGTGCCCGGATAGCGCAGGATGAACTCCTGCATCCACTCGAACTGGCGCAGGTGCTGGGCAATGGCCACCGCCACGGCGAGCCCGGCAACCGTCAGCGGCACCAGCCACAGCGTGCTGATCCAGCGTCGGCCGAGCCGAACCGACGGGACCTGGGCCGGCTCGTCGGCGATGCCACCGGCCCACTCTCCAGGCCGGACACGCTCAGTCACGGCCTGTGGGTTCGATTGCACAGACCCGGGACCGTCCTCGCAGCAACATCGATCCGCCGCACGGCTGCCACCTTAGGGTAAAAGGCGTGCTTGTTGGCCCGAATCGCGTACGCCGACACCGGATGCGCTGAGGAACCTTGGCCGGCTCGTCTGAACATGTTGTGCGGCAACGGGTCAGCGCCAAGCGGCCGCCGAGGTTGTCACGCGCTCGCGAATCAGGTTCGAGCGTCGCGAAGCGACGGCCGCGACGACGAGGTCAGCGTCGCCTCGTAAGGTGACCGAATGCGCAAGGATCGAGTTCTCCACCTCGCCCGCCAGGTGGCGGCGTTAGCTGTGGCGGCCATGACGGCCGCGTCGACCTTGAACGGATACCGGCCGCTGGCGCGGCGCGGCTACCCGTCGATGGCCTCGTTCGGGTACGGCCTGGTGGTCAGCGAGTTGCCCCTGCAGACGCTGGCCAGCCAGCTCGGCGGGTTGGCGTTGACCGGCCGCCGGCTGACCCGTCCGGTGCGGATCATCGCCTGGGTGGTCGCCGCGATCTCGGCGGTGGGCCTGCTGAACTTCAATCGTTCGGGCCACCAGGCGGGCACCCCGCTGAAGGACGCGTTGGACCGCGGTCTGGGCGCCGATCGGCGCACCGACTCGACCGGCCTGTGGCGTCGGCCCGCCGGAGCGGGCACCGCCAAGAGCCCGGGCGCGCTGCGGATGCTGCGGATCTACCGCGACTACACCCACGACGGCAACATCAGCTACGGCCCCTACGGCAGCGCCAACCACCTCGACATCTGGCGTCGACCGGATCTGGACCGAAACGGCAAGGCGCCGGTGCTCTTCCAGGTCCCGGGCGGCGGCTGGGTGACGGGAAACAAACGCGGACAAGCACATCCGTTGATGAGCCACCTTGCCGAGCTCGGCTGGATCTGCGTGGCGATCAACTATCGGCACAGCCCGCGCAACACCTGGCCCGACCACATCGTCGACGTCAAGCGCGCGCTGGCATGGGTGAAGACGCACATCGCCGAATATGGCGGCGACCCCGACTTCATCGCGATCACCGGCGGCTCGGCCGGCGGGCATCTGTCGTCGCTCGCGGCGCTGACGCCGAATGACGCGCGGTTTCAGCCGGGCTTCGAGGGCGCCGACACCCGGGTGCAGGCCGCGGTCCCGTTCTACGGGGTCTATGACTTCACCCGTTTCGAGGATGCGATGCATCCGTCGATGCCGGAGCTGCTCGAGGAGATGGTGATGAAACAACCCCATGCGACGAACGTCCAGGCGTATGCCCAAGCCTCGCCGGTGAACTACGTCGCCGCTGACGCTCCGCCGTTCTTTGTTCTGCACGGCACCAACGATTCGTTGGTGCCCGTCGAGCAGGCCCGGTCGTTTGTCGCCAAGCTGGAAGATGTCAGCACCCAGCCGGTGGTGTACGCCGAATTGCCGTTGGCTCAGCACGCTTTCGACATGTTCGGCTCGGCGCGCGCCGCGCACGCGGCCGTGGCCGTCGAACAGTTCCTGGCCGAGGTCTACACGAACTGGCAGCAAGCGGCGAAGCAGCCGTGAACGCGCGGCATCTGCGGCGCCATCGCGAGCGCAAGATGCGGATGGCCGACGATCCACTCCACGTCGCCTGACATGTCACCGTCCGTCGAACCCCGGCGAATATTTTGGTGCATCAGTCCACCGTCGCGATCGTATTTAAGTAGCACAGGTGCTACGCTGTGGCATGACCCAGGAGATCACGCAGCGGGAGCTGCGCAATAACAGCGGCGAGATCATGCGCCAGCTTGACCAAGGCAAGTCGTTCGTCGTGACCAGGAACGGAATCCCAGTAGGCGAGCTTTCCCCGCGGCGTCGGCATCGGTTTATCAGCGCCGAGGCGGCCGTCTCCGCGTTCAAGGGCGCCCCGCGCGTGGAATTCGACCATTTCCGAGCAGACCTCGACCGCGTCGCCGGCCAGGAAATCGTCCCTCGTGGCTGAGGCTCAACGGCCACTGCGAGGTCTCATCGACACGTCGGTCGTCATCGATCTGGGTCACATCGACGCCGAACAACTGCCCATCGAACTCGCCATCAGCGCACTGACGATGGCAGAGCTCGCCGCCGGCCCGCACGCAACCGTCGATAACGACGAGCGAGCACGACGCCAAGACCGCTTACAGCGCGCCGAGGCCAACTTTGACCCCCTGCCGTTCGATGACGACTCGGCAAGGGCCTATGGACGCGTGTATGCCGCGGTCGCCGCGACGGGCCGCAAGGCGCGTGGTCCTCGAGCCGTCGATCTATTGATCGCTGCCACTGCCCTTGCCGCCAACCTCCCGCTCTATACGCGCCGCGTCGATGACTTCCGCGGGCTAGAAGAAATCCTCTCAATCGTCGGCGTCTGAAGAGCCGTTTCTAGGACGCCGACGCGCCGAGCTCCGTGTAGACCGCCGCCTCGAAACCGAGGATTGTCTCGACCATCTTGTCGTCGAAAAAGGGCAGCAGCTGGGTGGCGATCACGGCGCCGATGCCGGTCTTGTGGTCGATCCAGAAGAAGCTGTTGAACAGCCCCGACCAGTCGGCCGAGCCGGCGCTTCGCATGCCGGGCAGGTCGACCAGGTACAGGTGGAAGCCCAGCCCCCAGCCCTGCGGCACGTCGAGCGACTCGACCGGGTTGGCCAGCTCGGGGACGGTCGGCTCCAGCTTCTTGGGCAGCGGCGCCCCGTCGAGGTGGTCGCGTAATGCGAGTTCGACCGTCTCCTGTTTGAGGATGCGGGTGCCGTCGAGTTCGCCGCCGTTGAGCCAGGCGCGGATGAAGCGTCCGTAGTCGGCGATGGTTCCGTAGGAGCCGTGGCCGGCGGCGTCCCATTCGGATTCGGCCGGCAGGTCGAGGTCGGTGGCCACGAGGGCGCCGTCGGGTGCGCGGAAGCGGATGGGCAGCAACCGCGTTCGCTGCTCGTCGCTGGGGGCGAAGGTCGAGTCGGTCATTCCGAGCGGGCCGTAGACGTGTTCGGCGAGGTAGTCGCCCAGCGTTTGGCCGCTGACGGCCTCGACGACCATGCCGAGCCAGTCGGTGCTGATGCCGTACTCCCAGACCGTGCCGGGGTCGTGGACCAGCGGTGCGCTGAGGCTGCGCTTGATGCCCTCGAGCGGGTTGGGGAAGCCTAGCTCGGTGCAGTAGGTGAAGAGCTTCTCGTTGAGGAAGTGGTAGCCGCAGCCGGCCGTGTGGGTCATCAGCTGCCGCACGGTCGCCTGGGTCTTGGGTGCGCGCAGGACCGGTTCGCCGCCCTCGAAGCCGTCGAGCACTTGGAGCTCGCCGAACTCAGGCAGGATCGAGGCGACGGGTGCGTCGAGCTGCACGCGGTTTTGTTCGACGAGCTGCAGCGCGGCGGTGGTGGCGACGGCCTTGGTCATCGATGCGTTGCGAAACATGCTGTCGGGCTTGGCATCTCCGACAGCACCCTGGTAGAGCACACCGTCGCGGCCGACCACGGTGGCGGCCACGCCATGCAGGGCGCCGTCGGCGGTCACACCGTTGAGCAGGTCGTCGATACGCTCAAACCCCATCACAAGCTCCTTTGCTTTCGGGATACGCGGGCCATCATCGCATGAGGCACGGGTATGTCGGCGGAACCGAGGGGCCTAGGTCCGGTCATTCGGACGCAAATGCGTGCAGCGCCAGCGCGAGTTCTGCCAACTCCAGATCCCCCTTGGCGGCAACGGTATTCATGAAGTTCTCGGCGTCATCGACGTCGAAGCCGGGATCCAACTCGACGCCATTGAGATACAGAAACGTCCAGGTAGCGGCCCACGCGGTGCGCTTATTGCCGTCGACCAGCGCATGGTTGCGCGCGAGGGTCTGCAACAATGCCGCTGCTTTGGTGAACAGGTCGGGATAGGCGTCAACCCCAAAGGCTGTGGCTTGGTGTCGAGCCACCGCCGCATCGAGCAGACCGTAGTCGGCGACCCTCAGCGAGACCCCGACGGCGGCAGCACCGGCGACGAGAACGTCGTCGCGGTCCAGGTATTCGGTCACTTCAGGCGACGATTGAGTTCTGCGCTGCGTTCTGCGACGATCCGCGCAGCCTCACGCACGCGGCGCTTGTGATCACTCGCGGCCTCGATGGCGGCGCGATGTACGAACGCGCGCAGCGACAGTTCCGCAGCCGACGCCGCGGTACGCAACTGCTCCATCTCCTCGTCACTGAAGTTGACGTTCAAGGCAGGCATACTTCGCACGGTACCAGGTTCAGTACCGAAACTGGTATCACATTTGCTGCACGCTGCGCAGCTGGCGATTAAAGGACGAATGGGCTTGCCCTTGAGACGCAGCGTCAACGCGGCGGGTCGAAGGTGATGACCTCACCGCGGTTGATCGAGACCCAGTCGCGGCCCTGCAGGTACGGGCGGAACGACTCGACGATCGCCTGCTGGTCGGCCGGGGTCTTGGGCCGCTGTAGTTCGTAGAGGTGCGGGAACTCCGTCCAGGCGGCGACGGCGTCCCACAGCCGCACCGCCGCCTCGCCGGCGGGTGGGTCGATGAGTACCGGGCCGAACAGGCACTGACCGTCGGGGAAGAACAGGGTGGGGACGCCGTAGCCGTCGGCGTCGACGACGCGTTGGTGATCGGCCATCACCTCGTCGTTGGTGCTCGGGTCTTCGATGGCTTGGTCGACGAGCCCGGGGTCGAATCCGAGTTCGGTCAAAAGGGCTTGGGCGATGCTCTTTTCGTGCGGTTTGGAGCCTTCGACGTGTAGCGCCCGCGCGGCACGTTCGTACCAAGCGTCGAGGTTGGCCATCGACTGGCGGCGCAGCAACGCGCCGATGCGCATCATCGACCAGCCGTAGGACCACTCTCGCTCCCAGGGGTGCTTCTTGCCCTCTTGGCGGTTGATCTCCTCGAGGCTGAAGAAACGCCAATTCACGGTCAGACCGGTCAGGTCGCGCACCTCGCGGATCCACCGCGACGTCTGGTACGCGTACGGGCACATGATGTCGAAGTGAAAGTCAACGGAGACAGGACTATTGGCCACAATGTGAACCTTCGGTCGAGGGCGATACCAGTCGTCATCCTGCCAGCTGACCCCGCCGAAGTCGATGACCGTCGCCGGCCGGTTACCCCGTGGCCAGCGAAAACGGAGCGGACGCTCGTGGCGGCTCGCGCAGGAGGTACAGCCGGGGAAATTTCCGTGCCTTCGCGCGTCGCAGGGGCGTTAGGGTTAATTTGCCAGAGAGACGTAGCCGCGCGAGCGGGCGATAGCCAATGGGGACTCTATGCTTGTCGATCCGGAAGTACTTCGTGCATTCGCAGGGCAGGTAAGTGCAGCGTCTGCGGGCATCAAGAGCGCCGACGTGGGCGCTAAGGCAACGACCTCTGCCGATGGTCTTGCCGGGTCCACCACACAGTGGGCAATGCGCCTCGTCGGCGAGCACTTGACCCAGCAAGCGGATGCGATCGCCAAGAATGTCAACGACATGGGGGGAGCCGTTCGTGGCGCGGGCGACCGATACGAGGTGACCGACAGCGCTCTTGCGGGAACATTCGACGGGCTGTTCTGATCCGGTGCTGCCCTCACGTCCCCGCTTACAATCGTGGAATCCCGATTCGCTGGCGTCCGCCGCGTCGGCTCTACAGAGTGCGGGTCAATCCGTTTACGGATCGGTGCGAGATCTTGACGATGGAATCGACCGTATGTCCGCGGCGCAGTCATGGTCGGGTCAGGCGCATGACGCGGCGACGGCTATGTTTCGCCGCGCGACCGATACGACCTCAGATTTCGCGCACTACACCGAAACGGTCGCGACAGCGCTGAAGAAGGGCAGCGGATCGATAGGAGGTGCCCGAGCAGCGTTGCTAGGTCACGCGGACGCAGTAGACGCCGGTGAGCTCCAAGTAACGGATCTGTGGGTAGTGCTCATCAAGCCTGCCCGCGTTTCGGCCGAAAAGGCAGCCAGCCTGCTGGCCCAGGCGGAAGCAGAGCAGAAGGAGATCAACCGCCTACTAACCGCAGTCGGAGACGCGGATGACGCAACCGCACAGGCGGTGCAGGCTGCCGCTCAGGACTTCGGCTTCGCTCTACCCGGGCCGAATGAACTTCCGGCTTTGAATCCCGCATCGGGGTTGGCCAGGCCCGCCGACGAGGTCCCGAATCCGATGACGCTGAACGGGCTTATCCAACAGGGTGTCGTTCGAGATAACGACATGGCGCAGACGGTTCGTGAGAGCAGGGAATGGGTGACAGAAGACGGTCAGGTGCGAAAGACGTTGATGATGATGGACGGAAGCAGGCATGAAATATACGAGTGGAACGATTTCGCTCCGTGCATCGAGGACACCTACTACGACAAGCATAATAATGAAGTTTCCAGCACGTTCTCGCAGGACAAGACCAACTACGACGGCACGAAGTACACATCCATCAGTTTCGCCGACGGCACCGAAATCACCATGACGGAAACTCCAGACGGGAAGACCACGGGAGGTGTGATCGCGCCCGATGGCCGCCATGGCGTCCTGCCAGATGAGTTCTTCACTCACCCGTCGCTCACGACTGTCGGAGGTGCGCTCACGGGCTTGGAGGAACAGGCCAAGCGCGGAATCCCCATGCTCTCACCGCAATCGGTCGAAAACCTTGGAAAGGCGGCCAAGTATGGCGGTCCGACGTTAGGTGTGGCGACAGCACTTTACGACACCGTGACGGCGAAGACGTTTTACGACGGCTGTGTCGCTGCGATCTCCGGAGGCGCAGGGGTTGGCGGGGGCTATGCGGGTGGCACCTTGGCGGCGGCCGGAGTCTCGGCCCTCGGCGCTCCGCAATTGGCACCAGCCTTCGCGGTGGGAGGGAGCATGGCTGGCACGTGGACATTCGGGTATGTCGGGGGCATCATCGGCAACGTAGTGTGCCCGAAGTGAAGATGCTTCCCCTTGCCATCTTGTGCGCTTTGCTTTTTGGGCCTGTCGGTATTCTCAGCGCGGTCTGGGCGGTCGTCAACATTGCGCGCGGGGACTTCCTTACCGCAACAGTGTCGGCCGGATTCGCGGTGTTCTGTCTTGGGTTCATCATCCCGTTTGCTAGGACTGTGCCCGGAAAGGTCTCGCCGCGAGGAGAGTTCGACTCGGAAGGAACGACCATCCGCCCAGATCGCGGCATCGACGTTCCACTCCAAGCTTCTCTGCTGGGCCTCGTCGTCGCCGGCGGCTTGTACGCGATCTTCGCGCCTCTCGGAATGGTGGAAATCCCGGTCCCCGAGCAGTTCCGACTCTACTTTCCATTCGTCACCGCGGTAACCGCAATCATGGGTGCACCAATTGTGTGGCGAACCTTCCGCCGCGGCAGCTTGCAGTATTTGCGCTTGACTCCCAACGGATTCAAGTTCGTGCAAGGGTGGCGACCGCAGGAGGGCGACTGGACTCAGGTCGTAGACGTCACTGACGCCTCACCGAACGAATCGGCACCGACACCGAGCGCGATAGTCGTGGTGATGTCCGATGAGAGCGTCCTGTCGCTGCCAGCGGCCTCGTTCACGCCAGACGGCCGCGCCCTTCGGGAGCTGGTCCGGTTTTATTGCCAGAATCCGGATCGCCGCGACGAACTGACCGACGGGCAGGCGCTGAAGCGCTTGGCTGACGGTCGATTCGGGTAAGGCTCGCCACAAAACTGAGGAAGGCTGGGTTCCAGCGCCATCCTGCCAGCCGGGCAGCGGGAGTCGAACCCCAAGTTCCAGCAACCCTGCGCCAATTTTTTGCTGCATCACCCGGTGCCGCGGCGGCATTAAAGTGCAGGTAAGGCTGGAAAGGGGGTCAAGATGTCGCAGCCGAACGAGCTGCTGAAGGTAGATCCGACCGAGTTGCATCTGGCGGCTGACCGGCTCGACGGCCAGGCCAGCGGTTTCCGCACGGCGCATGAAGCGGCGCAGTTGCGGGCGGGCAACGCGGCACTCGGATCGGGGTCGGCTGCGGCCGCGTTGCCGAAGATGCTGGCGGCGTGGGAAGCCGACGGTGCGCGCTTCGCCGGTGAGTTCACGAGGCACGCGCGGGGGCACCGGGAGGCGGCGAATAGCTATGTCAGTACCGATGACGGCAGCGCCGAGGGGATCGAGGACGCCGGTTCTGCGCTGTGAGATGACGGTATGGGGCTGAACCTCGCCGAGCTCAAGCAGTGGCCTCCCGAGATCGCTGATCTGGCCCAGTCCGCACGCGACGCCGCGAGCAATCACACCAGTTCGGCTGAGTTCTATCGTTCGTTGATCACGGTGTCGACCTGGGAGGGCCGGGGTGCGCAGGCGGCCAAGTCGGCGATGACGGCGACGGCGGCCGACCACGAGGCGGTGGCGGAGAATCTCGGTTCGGCGGCGAGGCAGATGACAAGCGTCCAGCACGACGCCGAGATGCTCGCCGAAACGATCAAGAGCATCCTCGATGATGCCGCCGCCCAGCCGGCGGTGGTCATCGACGAGACCACCAATCAGGTGACTCCGCCCGATACCAGCCACATGACCGAGGAATACGCCGCGCAGGTGGCGGCCAAGGTCGCCGATCTGCGGGCGCGCATCACAGCCGTGCTCGCCGACGGACAGCGCATCGACGCCGAGTTGGCCGGCGCGATAGCCAACGCCAGCGGGACGGGCGAGCCGGCGGTGAAGGCAGCGCGGTCGCTGGAGGATCTGCTGCTCCCGCCGGGTGAGGGTCGTGACGCGCCCGGGACGCACGAACCGGCGTCCACACCCGACAGCCTCGACAGCGCGCTGGAACAGCTCAGCGGCGCACCCCTTGACCGGTCCGCAGCATCGGATCAAGGCCAAGCCGGGGGGCCACAGGCGGGGCCGGTGCCGATCGACCCGGCGAAGGTCGAGCAGTTCAAGCAGCTCGCGCGCGAGACGATGCTGCGCAACGGGGTGCCGCCTGAGCAGATCGAGCAGCGACTCGGTGCCGTCGTCGCCGCAGCGCAGAAACCGCTACCGGCGTCCAAGCCGCGCGAGGGTGAACCGGTGCCAAAGCCAAGCTTCGCCGACGGTTTCGCCGACGGCTGGTTTGACACGGAAGAAGGCATCAAGGACCTGATCGGCGCGAACGGGTGGGAGGACTTGAAAGAGTCCTGGAGCGACTTGGCCAAGGGCACCTGGGAACGGGTAACCAACCCGATCGACTCGATGACCGAAGAAGTCGAGCACCTGACGAACTACCCCGAGCACTATCTGGGCGAAGCGGCCGGCGCAACCGCCATCACCGCGCCCGGCGCCATGCTCGGCGGTGAAGCTGCCCTCGCGGCCCGCGGCGCCGGAGCGGCCATCCCCGACGATGTCATCGACATGCCAAGTGGCACAGGCACAGTCGACCATCCTACGCCGCTCGCTGATGTTCCAAGCCACCACGGCACTCATGCCTCGATACCCGATGGACCACCGCCGCCGCTCCCGCTAGAGTCGCCGTTATTCGACGGCTACGATCCAGTACCTCCGGGGTCGGAATTCACCAGGCCTGACGGTAGCCTCATCTACCCCGACGACAGCCTGCCGAGCAAGCCGTATGCAATTCCCGGCACCGTCGTCCCCGACGCCCAGCTTTCCGCAGGTACTGAACTCGGGCGCTTCGGATACCCGGGTGGCACGTACCTGGCCCCAGAAGGAACGCCCTTCGCCGAACTGTCACTCCCACCCGACAGCGCCGCGAAGCCGTACTACAGATACGTCGTAGCCGACCCCACCGCGCTTCCGCCTGGCTGGCAGATTGAACAATCACAGGCAGCGCCTTGGTTCAATCAACCCGGCGGCGGAACGCAATACCGAATAATCGCACCAGACGGAGACGAGGCTTCGGTTGACACACTGATCGAGCGAGGATTCTTAAGGGAGGTTAGGTAGCTAATGGATGATTTTTCTCGGCTGGAGAGAAACTGGGTCGAATGGACGAGCCTCGCCCGTATGAGCCGCGTCGCAGTATCGACCGAATGCAAAGACTGCCAAGTGCTCTTCACGTCAGATGACCAATCCTTCCACCTCAGGCGGGACACTGACTGGTGGGTGGTAGACAAGGTCGATGACCGTAATCAGCGGCACAATGGGCTGGCCAAATTCTCCACGCTCGATCTCGCGGAGAAGTATCTCATCTGGCGATGGTCTTCCGTAACGCGTAGCGCGATCGGTGCCCAACCTCTCGGGCCCCAACTCCAGTCTCTCGGTACTGCGCCGAACGTGGACACCATCCCCACGGAACGAGAAGGCGCCGTTGAGCTGCGCACACTCGATGGTTCAGCCATAGTGCCCAGGTCTATCGCCACGATCTTCAGCCATCTTATGTCGAAGGCCGTCGACGAAATTGAGCGCATGGTCAACGAAGGTGTCGTTTAGACAGCGCACGGCGATCACGCGCGACGATCGACTTCCTGAAGGGGAACGCTGAGAATTCGGACACGAAGTATTTCGAGCTCATGTGTGTATGGGAAAGGGCGTGCCATGAAACCCCATGAGCTAGCCTGGTTTTGGAGCCCACACTGTCGAATGCAGGGTCCCCGCTCAAGGATGTTCAGGGCACCGTCACCTACGGAGATCGCCCTGCGTGGGCGTTGTACTACCGCGGCATAGACTGCAAACTGCAGGTCTGTTGGTCAGCCCGAGAGGGTGGCATCGATTTCATGCTCGCGCCGCTCGACGCACCGAACGAGTTCGACCTCCTCAACCGATCGAAGAAGTGGCACTTCATGTTGCAGCTGAACGACGCACACGATGATCACAGAACGCCTGGATTCGATGCGGAACAAGGCACCGTGGTGTCGTGGCTAAAGGCACTCTCCGACATACACTTTGACGCTGCGCACGCGGCACTGTTATCCAAAGGCTGACTGTTGTCTTCGAAAGGGCGGCACATAGGATTCCGGCTCAAGCAATGGCGCGTGGCTATCCGCTGATGGAACACCCTTCGCCGAACGCGCCCTACCTCCAGACAGCGCGACAAAGCCATATCATCAGTACGTCGTCAACGATCCTCTAAGGCTCCCACCCGGGTACCACATTGAGCGATCAAAGGTTGCGCCCTGGTTCAATCAACCGGGCGGGGGTATCCAGTACAGAATTCTCGGCCTGATGGACGGGACGCGCCGGTACAGCATCTCCTTGACTCGCAGTACTTGAAGAAGGCTGGTGGATAGTGGTTAATTTCTCTCGCTTGTCGAGCAATTGGTTGATGTGGTCGAACATGAGCCAATTGGCGAACGCATCAGTATCGACCGACTGTGACGGCGCTGAGATCTGCTTCAAGTCTGATGACGCATCTTTCTATCTCAGACAGTCCGCCGGTCGGTGGATACTCGATGAAGTAAGCGAACGCGGCCAACGACGCGATGATGCCGCCAGGTTCTCGACTTTCGATCTCGTCGAGAAGTACCTCATTTGGCATCGCTGGCGCGCAGCACAATCGGCGCCCCATCGCTCGGTCGCGACCTCTACGCACAAGGCTTCAGCCCTGAAGTCCAAGTGCACCAGCTCCGAGAAGGCGTGTACAGGCTGACTTCTCCGACGGGCGAGGCGGTCGTAATGGGAGTGCCGGCGTTAATCTTCAGTCATCTCATGTCGATGTCAGTCGATGAAGTTGAGCGCATAGTCAAGCAAGGCGTCGCCTAGCCAGGGCCAGTCTGAGTGGTCAGCGACATCCGATACACAAGAGGTTCCTTGGGTCTATTCAGAAGGAAGAAGAAGCAACACGAGCCAGTTTCCACTGACGCCAAGGTGTATTACTCCACCCCTTTCGGTGACACGCGCGATGGCAAACAGAGGCTGTTTTTGCTTGAACGCGGCGGCGTTCGGTACTTGCCGGCGTTTCGTAGCGTGGAGTCGATGAAGGAGTTCTACGAGCGAGTGAATCGTGCGGCGTACATGATTCTGGAGGGAGACGTACAGGACGTGATGGACACTAACCGCTCAATCGAGCTGATGAAAGAAGTGGGCATCGTCATTGAACCCTTGAGCGAACACCCGGTCGAGATCATGCCCGACACCTAACCGGTGCTGAACGTCAAGGTTCCGAACTCGGCCCAAGCCCCGGCGCATCAGCACAACGCGCTTGATCCGCTCGGATCCGCAGGAGCACGGTGATAGCGATGTCTGTCGCTGGCCGGCGGGGATGGGCCGATCATTCCGAGGTGCGCTGATCGGCGACTTGCACGCCGCGTTCAAGCACGGCCGGGCATCTATGCACCGACGACCCAAGCCGCATACGCTACGTATCCGCAGTTGTTGCGTATCCGCTTTTCCCGCGGTGCGGTGTGGCGTGGCCAATCTTTACGCGCGAATCCGGTCTGAACTCGCTCGCGCCGAAAAGGCCGATCCGGCATCTGCTCTCACGCACCTTCGCGCCGTGTTCGACGATGTCGGCCAGCTCATCGACGAGACGCTGGCCGATGCCGTCGTCGACGCGGAGCTGTCACTTCGGGCGGCGGCGGAGAACGACGGGCTGACCGAGAACGCAATCGGTCCGCGCCTGGCCACCACGCCGAAGCTGGCCGGCTACGCCGCCGACGGTCGGGTCAACGCCAGAGGCGTCGAGCGCGCCCGCTACGACAAGGAGACCGGGATCGCACCACCACCAGCCGAAGCCAAACCCATGCAGTTCAAACGGCGCCGACGCACCACCTGATGGAAGAACCACCGATGTCGATTGACATGATCCGGGCGCGAGGCTGGCCGGTTTCATTCCCTTCGAGCACCCGGCAGTCTGATGCCCTGTGGCGGAGCAAGTCTCGCTACGGTGCCGACCTGCGGGGACGCATCACGGAAGACAACAATGGTTCCAGGCGCGCCACCTTGCGACAGTGCCACTTGCAGGGATAGGCCAGGGGCGTCGTCGTCAAGGTCCAGGTTCAGATACACCGAAGACAGCCGCTGCTTGTGGCATCTCGCGATCAACCGATCGGCTACATGGTGGCCTTCGGTCCGGTAACGAGGAATAGCGGCGATATCTCTGGGCCGATGGTCTGCTTTATGCATGAGTTCCAACGCCATCAGCTGCGGCCCGGTCACCAAGAATCCTGCCACTTGAAAAAGTGCTGGCACATAGGCGAGGGTCTGCCCTATCAGCGCCTCGGACTGTGTGTTGTCGATGACGTAATGCAGTACGAATCCACGTTGCGCAAGAACCTGCATGAACACTCCCGCGGTGGCCGCGATGTAGTCCTTGACGCCGGGTGTCCACCGAAACTGGTGAAAGTAGGACTTATACAAGTCTTCGACCATGATGAACGCCGTTGCCACTAGCCAACCGTCATCAAGGCCGTCAGCGAGGGTGCGGACCCGTGCGCTCAAAGCCGTAAGCGACCGCGTGCGGTCGTCGTCGGAGAGCGTCTCGAGTTGGTCGGCGCCAGCGACGATCGCTCGGCTTGCGTAGTCCCAGACCAGAGTGAGGCCGGGAAAGTCCCATCCGAACGACGCCGCAGTTGTCGCCAAACGATCATCAGTCATGATCCCCCCTTCGGTTGTGGTTCAGGCGCGAGACGGTCGCAACCGTTCGTTCCTTTGGAACGCTCGGGCTGTCGAAACGCTGCGCCGGAATGTTATCCACGGAACTCACCGTTGGAGGTTTCGTGGCGACGGGCGTACCACAGTGGTGCCCGTCCGTGCGGTTCGAACCAGGAGCATCCCAGGCATGCGGCATGGTCGATACGCGGTACGGCATCCAGCACCACGCCGGGATGCCGGGACGGCCAACGCTCCGGATCTTCGCCAAACACGGATTCATAAGTGCGTCGCAGATATTCACGCTGCGCCCAGAAACGCCGGGCGACGTTAACGCCGGTCGATCCCCTCTTCCAGTCGACCCAACCGGTGACGAGCCTCGGTGGGAACATCGCATCCCAGTACGGTCCCCAGGTGTCTGACGATCTGGTTGCCCAACGCGTCGACGGTCTCAACGGCCCGCCATAGGGACTGCGGTTCATCGGCCCGCCCCCGCCGGATGCAGACGACGCAGCGCGGCACGGAATTCCGGGTTCGGATCCGCCTCCGGCAGCACCGCGCATACCTCATCGATGGCTTGATCGATGCCGATGCTGTCTCGCCGAGCACCGTAGAGCGCTGCGACCGCGGGGGTCCGGCTCTGCGCGGCGAGGCAGTGCACGAGTACGGTGCGTCCCTCGGCACGCATCTGCTCGATCGCGCGGACCGTGTCGAGCAGAACGAAGTCGAGATTCGCGTTCTCACCGACCCTGTCGATCAGCCGGACATCCAGATGCGCGGCGCCGGCGGGAATATCACCGTCGGCGACCCGGCACAACGACACCACTCCGTCGACACCTTTGGGCAACTGACGCAACACCGATGCGGCACCGATCCAGACGGCGTCATCATGGGGATGGCACACCGCACGTCCGCCCCCCGGATGCGTTCCGTAGGTGTAATCGAACCGCTCCGGTTTGCCGCCGGTGAGTATCCTCGTGGACAAGTTGACCAAGCCACGGGTGTTCAGCCCCGGCCACCCCCTGAGCAAGAGCCGCCACTGCGCCGGGACCGCCGACGCGCCGTACGCGGCGCCGAGCAGTCCGCCGGCAATGGCAGCCACCGTGTCGGTGTCTCCGCCACCGCGAACCGCCGCCTCCAGCGCCAGCCTGAAATGATCGACGCGGAAGACCCCTTCGGCGGGGTTATCGACGGGAACGGGTGTCGTGACGATAGCCGACCATGCCGCCTGCAGTGCCGCGGCTACCCACCCGTTATTCGCCGCGAAGTCCCAAGGCTCCGAGTTTTCTGCGGCCTCGATGCGCGAGGCCCACAACTGGCGACGCTCACTGTCGATGTGGCCCAGCCCGAATCGTACGTCAAGCTCGCTCGTCAGTACCGCATGCCGGATCGCGGCGCACCACAGCACGCAGGCGTCGCCTGCCTCGGGATCGAAGTGCGTCAACTCGCTGATCGCCCGGGCGGATGTCACCAGGGCGGCCTCGTCGTCCAGGTGCGCCAGCGCCACAGGTGACGTGCGCATCAGCGAGCCGTTACCCGCTGTGCGACCGGTGAGCCGGTGCAGTTTGGCCGCTTCCTCGCGCCAGCTACGAGCGCTGGCCTCTTTCTGCCCGGCAGCCGACAGCACTCTCCGTGTCTGCACGCCAACGTCTTTGGCGTTGCGCGCCCACCAGTGCCACCGCCTGACGATATAGTCCAACGACGTTTCGCGGCGCAGATCCGCACCCATGGCGGCATACTCCGCGATTGCGATGGCCATCGACGTGTCATCGGTCCACTCGCCGGGCGCGAAAGGTCCGAGCCCACCTCCGATCATTCCGACCGGGCGGTCCGTCGGCATCGGATCGTCGAATTCATAGCCCGCGCCCAGCGCGTCACCGGCCGCGGTGCCTAGCAGCACGCCGACAGCCCGATCGCGCTGCGCAGTGGTGAGATTGGCCCACAATGTACTCACATCAACCCCAGGAAATCCGGGCCCCAAAGACGGGGCGCTCTTACCGACAACGGTTGCCGCCGGTCGCTTCGTCATCCGAGCCACCCACGAGCGTGGGGTTGGCGCACCGCCTAGTCGGAGCTTGGCGACGGTGTCTCGTGAAGCAGACCTAGTTTAGCTCACAG